>JBCLRG010000028.1:0-37672 GCA_041223955.1 Oscillospiraceae bacterium 38-13
CGCTGGGCGGTCAAGCCCTCCGGGGCGGTGCTGTTCTTCGCACAGTGCCCCTATGACAAAATCCTCGGCGCGTCCAATCTCTCCATGCTCCGCTATGAATGGGTATGGTATAAGAGCCGCTGTACGGGATTTCTCAACGCCCGCCGCGCCCCGCTGAAAAAGACGGAGAATATTTTGGTGTTCTATCAAAGGCTCCCACTCTACAACCCGCGGTTTGAGCAGGGCAAGCCCTATAAGAAAATCGCGTCCCACCGCGACCAGAGCCCCAACTATGGAAAATTTGTCCGCTCTGGCAACGGCTCGGAGGACGGGCGGCGGTTCCCGGGGAACCTGCTTTCATTCCAGACCGTGGCCCATACCGTCCACCCCACCCAGAAGCCCGTGGAGCTGTGCGAGTATCTGATAAAGACATACACCAGCCCCCGTGAGGTGGTGGCGGACATTTGCGCGGGTTCCGGCACAACGGCCATCGCCGCGCTGAACACGGGCCGGGAGTTTATCTGCTTTGAGACGGCCCCGGCCTTTTTCGGCCCGGCCACGGAGCGTATCACGCAGGCGCGGGCGGCTGTGGCCGCTGGCGGAAAGGGGGTGTGACTATCGGTAAGTATTCCGTGATATACGCCGACCCGCCGTGGCGGTACGCTCAAAAGGGCCTGCAAGGTGCGGCGGAGCGGCACTATCCCACAATGGGGATTGAGGAATTATGCGCGTTGCCCGTGGCGGAATTGGCGGCCCCGGACAGCGTTCTTTTTCTGTGGGCCACGTTCCCCCAGCTCCCGGAGGCCCTGCGGCTCATCAAGGCGTGGGGCTTTCACTATAAGTCCGTGGGCCTTGTCTGGCTGAAAAAGAACAAAAAGGCGGACAGTTGGTTTTACGGCAACGGCCCTTGAGCTCTACTGTACGGGCTCCCTCAATCTGTTCAACCACCCGACCAACGTGGACTTGAGTTCCCGGGTGGTGTGCATCGTATTAAGAGGGCTGGGGGAGAACCTCCGCAAGATTGCGATGCACGTCACCAACGAGTTTGTCACCTCGGCGGTGCATACCAACTACCAGAACGGGGCGGCAACATGGTGCTACTTTGACGAGTTCCACATCCTCCTGCGCGACCCGCTGACCGCCAGCTACTTTGGAATGTTTTTATGTAAACTTTTATCTGCAAATTTCAAGAACAGCTCTTTCGTTTACATAGAGTTTTGCGCGGAGTGAATAGACCATACTTTTGATATAGATACAATTTTTAATAAAGCATTCAGCCGCCAACGGAAACGGCATATAAAAAACCGTTGGATGGCGGCTGGCTATTGACGCGCCCCAAACGAAAACGAACACCAAACGGCGGTTTGAAAAGCATGAAAAAATATTTGCAAAAAAATTCTTGATTGCCCCTCCATTTGCTCCGCTTTTCTGGTGGTATATGAGAGGAAGTTTTTTCTTCTCCACAACTGAATAGCGGGCGGCCCCGAGTGAACGCGGGGAGCCGGGCGGCGGGTGCGCGGTGACTTCTCCCACGGGAGGACGAGCGACCAACACCACCGCCGCGCGTGGGGAACCTGCCAGCCCCACGGCCACGATCCGCGAGGGACAAGCTGGCCGCTTGCCGCTTGGGGCCGCCGCACAAAACAAGGGAACGCCGGGCCGCTAACTGCTGTCTTTTGACGGGCCGAACATACGGGCCCGGCGTTTCCCATGGAGTGATAGCAAACAGGGCGGCGGGATAGTGAACCGCCGCCTTGTTCACTTTTCAGTCAAGCATTCTTTTCCGTATGCGGCAGCTTACCGCCGTCTACATTGTATCTCACGTTTGGAAACGGAACTTCAAACATGACATGAGTAAGAAACGGCGGGTTACTCACACTGGGCAGAACCTCCGCCACGATCTGTTTTGCCCGTGCACACATTTTCTCATCGTCCTCCTGGGTATAGTCCGCAATATAGTCCACGCCCTCCTCGGTAACATCCAAGGTAATAACGCCAATAAACATTCCCATGTCCCAGACAATATCGGCCTTATATTGTGGGGATTTTGTGAACTTCTCGGGCAGATTTTCCAAAAAATAGCGGCGCAGCTTCTTGATTTTCCTTTGATGGGAAGCGATAGACGGGAGGTTTTTCAAAAGATAGCCAAGGTCTTGTGCAATCTCCCGCACCCCGTCTAAGGTATACAGCACTTCGTCCCCAAAATCACTCATAATGTGCGCCCTCCTTGTGTGCCAATTATCGAAGCGATATGTTTATCCGCTTTCTTAAAAAGCATAGCACACTTCAACACTGAAAACAATCCCCGTCCTATGTCCGTTCCGCCTATCCAGACCGTCAAGGGCCGAGTAGTATTTTTTCACACAGGGCGTGAAAAAAATCTCCGCTCTTACCCCCTTGACCGTCTGAATTTTTGCCTCTGCCATTTCTCCGGCGAAAACAGGGGACAGGATTTTACAACCCTGCCCCCCCAATTGGCTGATAACCGTCCACAGGCACGTTTTGCGCCCGTTCTTCCCGCTTCGCATCACACTGAAAAGCTTGCGTCAATGAGTCAAAAAAACACTTAACAAAACGCTTCATGCCGGGTCCTTCGGGGCCCGCCGGATTTACACGGGAGCTTTTTCCCGGGACGGTTTCCACTCCGACAGGAGCAGCCCGGCCAGAGTCAGGACCGTTCCCAGTCCCGCGAGAGTCGTGATGGGCTCCCGGAGAATCAGCACCGACGCCGCCACCGTAATCACCGGGGCCAGATAGGTATACACGCTGGTTTTCACCGCCCCCAGAATCTTCACCGCGAAGTTCCAGGTGACAAAGCATACCGCCGACGCGCCAAAGCCCAGAAACAGGAGATTCCCCAGGTTCACCGCACTGGCGAAACGCTCCGGCCCCAGGCGGCACTCAAAGAGAAACAGCGCCGGGAGCATCCACAGAAGCCCGTAACAGAAGACCCGCCGGGTGGTGAGGATGGTGGGATAGCCGTAGGCGCTGATCTTCCTGGTCAGCACGGAGTAACAGGCCCATACCAGCGCCGCCAGCAGCGCCAGCAGGTCCCCGGCGGGATTCAGCTCCAGCCGTGCGCCATTGAAGCTGATGAGGAAGATGCCCAACATCGCCACGGCAAAGCCCAGGAAAAAGCTCTTCCCCGGCGGAGGCTCCTTCAGGACCAGGGAGGACAGGGCCGCCGTGAAGAAGGGAACCACGGAAATAATGACCCCCACGTTGGAGGCCAGCGTGTATGTAAGGGCGATATTTTCCAGCAGATAGTAAAGGCACACGCCGCAGAGGCCCGCCGCGGCAAAGGTGAGCTCCTGCCGCCGCCCGGCGCTCCGCAGACGGCGGGGACAGGCCAGCGCCAGCGCCAGAAGCCCCAGGGTGAAGCGGATGAAGAGGATTTCCACCGGCTGGAAGTCCTCCAGAAGAATCTTGGTGGAGATGAACGTGGTGCCCCAGACGGCCACGGTGAAGAGGGCCGAGAGGTGGCCCGCCGTTGAATCAGGTTTCACAGAACGGTTCCTCCTTGTTCAGAAAAAGCTCCCGATAAGCTCCGGGGGTCAGGCCGATGTAGCGGCTGAAGTAGTTGGTAAAATGGCTCTGGTCGGAAAAACCGGTCCGCAGCGCGGCCTCAGCCGGGGGAACGCCCTGCTCCAGGAGCCGCTTCGATGCGCCGATCCGGACGTTCTCTAAATAGCGGTAGGGCGTGACGCCCCGCTCCCGGGTGAAGGCCCGGACCAGGGCCGACTTGCTCCGCTCCGTCATGCGGGCGAGGAGCTCCAGAGAGATGCGCTCGTCATAGTGCCGCTCCATGAAGGCACAGGCCCGTTCCACCGCGCTTCCCGGCGGCGAAGAGGGGGCGGGAGCCCGTCCGCAGACCCGCAGAAGCCGGGAGAGAAGAAGGCGCAGTTCCTCCTCCCGCCCGAAGGACAGGCCCATCACCTGCTCATGAAGCGCCCGGAAGCGGCAGGCGGCCTCCCCGTCGGAGAGGACCGTCCGGGGAAAAACCAAATGCTCCCGCCGCCCGGTAAGGACCTCGATCAGGTTCAGCATGGTCTCCCGGGGGATGTGGAGCCCCCGGTAATCCAGCGCCGCGCCGCTCTCCGCGCAGGAATGGCTTTCCCCGGGATTGTAGATGACCACATCGCCGGCCTGAACCCGGTACTCCCGGTCCTTGCAGATCAGGGAACCCTGTCCCTCCTCTACAAAGCCGATTACATAGTAGTCGTGAAAGTGTTTGGGAAAGCAGCGGTGAAACCGGTAGGCCTCCAGATGAAGCCCCGGGTCATAGACCGCCGTTCCGGGCTCGTTTTTCACAGGCTTCCCCTCCTTTCGACAGGCCTATTATAACAGGTTTCCGGCGGAGTGGCTTGTAAAATATCAGCGCGAAGTAAAAAATCTCCGTATGCCCCCGGAGAACGAACAACGCCCCGCGCAGATGCGCGGAGCGTTCATTCCCCCGGTTCCGTGGGCGGAGCGGCCTCCGGCGGCGCGTCCTCGTTCCGGGTGCAGCCCAGGAGGTCCGCCAGGGTGAAGCCCTCCAGATACCGGGCGATGGCCTGGTCCAGTCCCTGCCACAGGGGCAGGGTGGGACAGCCGGACATGCGGGGGCAGTCCTGTCCCTCCACAAGGCACACCACCGGGGCCAGAGGGCCCTCCGCCGCCTCCAGCACCTTTCGGATGTTGTAGTCCTCCGGGTCCCGGCTCAGCCGGTAGCCGCCGCCCTTGCCCCGCACACCGGTGAGGTAGTCCTCCTGAACCAGCGTCCGGACAATGATCTCCAGGTATTTTTCTGAGATGCCCTGCCGGTGGGCCACGTCCCGCAGACGGATGTAGCCCTGCCGCTGATGCTCCGCGATGTCGATTAGCAGCCGGAGCGCGTAACGTCCCTTGGTTGAAATCATCATTGTTTTCCACCGCCTTTTTGATTCCCGCCGGTCCGGATGCCCGGGTACGGCGGCCCTTCGCCGCTGTTTTCCAGTATTATACAGCAAAGGCGCTGAAATTACAAGAAATTTCTAATAAACATAGTAAAATGATAGGATATTTGCGGCAAGGCCGAACTTTTCGGGGAATTACGCCTCAAAATACCGATTCAGGTCGAAGGGTGAAAAAATACCCTTTTCCGTAATAACGCCGTCGCAGAGCTTGGGCGGGGTGATGTCAAAGGCCGGGTAACAGCCCTTCACGCCCTCCATGGCCGTGGGGACGCCCATGGCCTCCAGCACCAGCCGGGGGTCCCGCTCCTCGATGACCACGGAGCGGACGTTCGGATGGCTGGGATTCGGCGAACCGGTGACGAAGTAGGGAATGCCCCAGTAGTGAGCGGCAAGGGCAATCTGGAAGGTGCCCACCTTGTTGACGATGTGCCCGTCCAGCGTAATTACGTCGGCGGCGGAGGTGAAGAGGTCCACCTGTTTTTCCCGCAGAATATAGCCCGGCATGTTGTCGGAGATCACCGTCACGTCAAAGCCCATGTCGCAGGCCACGCTGGCGGTGAGCCGGGCCCCCTGAAAGTAGGGCCGGGTCTCCGGGCAGATGACCTTGACGGCGCTGCCCCGCTCCCGGCACTCCCGGAGCATGGTGCCGATAACGGTTTCGGCAAAGCATTGGGTCATGATGGTTCCGTTCCGGGGAATCCGGTCCGCCAGCAGCTTGCCGATGACGGTGTAGCGGATGTAGTTTTCATTGATCTGGTTCACCGCGTTCTCCCGAAGGGCCTCCACCAGCTCCAGGCCGGAGCGTCCCGCCTCCAGGGCGGCTTTGGCGGCCTTCAGGGCCCGCTCCGTTATCCGGGCCATTTTCGCCGCGGTGGTGGGCCGGGCGTGGGAGAGGGTATACGCCGCCTGTTCCAGATGGGCCAGCAGCTCCGCCTCCGGCAGGTCCCGGACCTCATAAGCCGCCAGGGCCATGCCCATGGCCGCCGCCAGATAGGGCCCGCCGCTCTGGGTCACCATGTCCGCGATGGCCTGGGCCACCTCCTGGTGGCGGGTGCATGTGACATACTCCGTCCGCAGGGGGTAGATGCGCCGGTCCAGGATACGGACCGCGCCGTCCTCGTACCAGGCCACGTTCTCATAGCGGAGCAGGAAGCCCACGCCCTCGTCTGCCCGTTTCATCGTCCTCTCCTCCTCTCTGATTCCGATTAGGTGTTTTTCATTTCCGCGATCTGGTCCTCGTTCATGACCACGATGGGGCCGTTGCTCATGGCGATGGAGCAGATTTTGGCGGCGTCCTCGATGTACACCGCCCGGAGGTGAGCCTGTTCCAGGCTGTTCCCCACGGCCAGGACGCCGTGATTGGCCAGCAGGCAGCCGCCCCGGTCCTCCAGCGCCTTCACCGCCTCGTCTCCCACGCCCCGGGTGCCGGGAGTGGCGTAGTGGGCCAGGGGCACGCCGCCGCCCAGGAACGGTACCATTTCGATGAGGATTACCGGGATGTCCCGGTTGTTCACCGCGAAAGCCGTGGCGTAGGGGGAGTGGGTGTGGATGATGGCGGAGACCTCCGGCTTGGACGCGTAGACCGCGGCGTGCATCCGCCACTCCGAGGAGGGGCGGAACGTCCCCTCCAGAACCTCGCCGCCGGGCCGGAGGACCACCATGTCCTCCGGCGTGATGGTTTCATAGGCCACGGACGTGGGGGTAATGACCATCACGTCCTGTTCCCGGTCATAGACGCTGAGGTTGCCGCTGGTTCCGGCGAAGAGCTTCTCCGCATAGCACTGCCTGGCCCAGGCGCAGACCGCCTGTCTCATCTCCTGTACCGTCATCACTGCGCTTCCCTTCTTCTGTCAGATTTCCGCCGGAATGAACGGCGGGGGTGATTGTATGGACTACAACAAAATACCACAGGTCCCCGCACCTTGTCTAGCTTTTTTCAGGCGAGGCCTGGCCGGAAGGCCCACAGGTTGCTGATCTGGGGCTCCAGCGTCTCATAATCCCAGAGCATGCCGCTCCGCTCGGTGCTGTTGGGGTCGTTTACGGTAAACTTCCCGTCCCGCACTCCGGTGATAACGATAAAATGTCCGCTGGTCGTGAAATCCCCCGGCCCCACGACGCAGATAATCGGGCGGCCCTCCCGCAGCTCGTTTTCCATCCTGGACTTCATCAGCGGCAGCTCCTCGCCGGTCACGCCGAAGTGGGCGGCGCCCCGGCTCATAAGGGTCCAGGCCGTCCCGGCGCCGTAGACGTAATAGCCCTCCTGAGCGGCGTACTCCGCCACGTCGTAAGGTGTGACCGTATTGTCCCCCGTCAGCCCGGCGATAACCATCGACAGGCAGACCGGCCCGCAGCCGCTGACCACCACAGAGCTGGCCCCGTAGGCCCCATAGCCCCAGCGCTGGTCGTACTGCAGCAGCAGCGGGATCTCCCCGGCCGTCACATCGCCGATGGTATCGGCGAAGACCTGGCCCTGCTTCTCCGGATATTCCAGCACGAAATCCAGCATCTCCACATTTCGGGACAGCATTTTGACCAGGTCCGCCGGATAATCCTCACAGCGGTCGATCACCTCCTGGACCCGCGGGTCCTGCTCCGCCAGGTCCCGCAGCGCCCGCAGGGTCTCGCCGTCCAGCGGGAACCGGGCGTCTTCCCCCTGTCCGCCTCCCGCCGGTCCGGCCATGTCATAAATCGGGCTGTCCGGCAGCTGGGGAAGGCGGCGGAGCAGGGAAAGGGTTTCCCGCCCGAGGAAGGCCAGTCCGGCGGCGGTCAGCACCAGCATGGCGATCAGGAGGAGCCGCGCCCTCCAGATTTGCCGGCGGCGGCGTTCCCGGCGGCGGGCCTGTCTGGTTTCAAGATGAATGTTCCGGTCTTCCATAGTAAATCGTCCTTTCTAGCCGTATTGTCCGGTAAGTAAAAAAGCGCTTCTGCTGGTGTAAATACTACCAGACAGAAGCGCTTCATGCTTTAAGAAGGGCTTGTCGAATTCTTAAGATTTTCTTGAGATTTGATCTTTATGCCGCCCCGGGCAGGCGGACCGTAAAGGCGACCGTGTGGCTTTCGCTGGAGGCACGAATGGTTCCGCCGTGAAGAAGGACGATTTCCCGGGCGATGGCCAGCCCCAGCCCCGTGCCGCCGGTGGCGGTGGACCGGGACTGGTCCAGGCGGTAAAACTTGTCAAACAGGGCCTCCAGCTTCTCCGGCGGGATGTCCGCCCCCACATTCTGGAAGCGGATCGCCGCCTCCTGTCCCTCGATTCCGCCGGAGATGATGATCTCCGTGTGCGGGGCGCTGTAGGCCGCCGCGTTTTTCAGGATGTTCCCGAATACCCGGGCCAGCTTCTCGGCGTCGCCCCGGACGGTGAGGTTTTCGTCCAGGCGCAGGGCCACGGAATTGCCCCGCGCCGCCAGGACCGGCGTCAGCTCGTCCGTGAGCTGCACCAGCAGGTAATAGAGGTCTACGGTCTCCATAGACAGGGTGATCTGCTGGGAATTGTACCGGGTGATTTCGAAGAACTCGTTCATCATCGTCTCCAGGCGGCAGGCCTTTTCCAGCGCGATATGGACCCTACGGGCCCGCTGCTCCGGCGGGGTTTCCGGCTCCTCCTCCAGCAGGGTCAGGTAGCCGATCACCGACGTCAGGGGCGTCCGGATGTCGTGGGCCAGATACATGACCAGCTCGTCCTTCCGGCGCTCCGCTTGGGCGGTCGCCTCCTTCCGCTCCTCCAGAGTCTGCCGGACGGTGTTCAGCTTCCGCTCAAAGGGCAGCATCTCCGGCGAGAGATGAATCTGCGCCCCGTCGTCCGCCAGCAGGGATTCGATGCCCCGGTTGATCTCGCTGAAATAGCGGCTCATCCCCCGGAAGACCCGCCACAGCATCGCGGCAAAGACCAGGAATACCGCCCCGCAGAAAAAGAGGTCCTTGTTGAGGCGGAAATGGCCGCTGTAAAAGTAGAAGGCCTCCTGGGCGCTCATGCTCAGGACGTTGACCAGGAACCAGACAATGATATCCCCCATGCGCCGCTTCCAGAGCAGATGGTATAGCGCCGCGACGATGAGGACCGACAGGGCCACACTGCCGCAGACCCGCCGGGTGAGCTTGGCGTGAAAGACCGTGTACTCGTCCTTATACGTCCGCTTCAATTTTGTATCCCACTCCCCATACCGTTTTGATGTATTTCGGCTTGTCCGTGCGGTCCCCCAGCTTCTCCCGCAGGTGGCGGATGTGGACCGTGATGGTGTTGTTGGACTTGCTGTAGTATTCGTCCTTCCAGATTTGATGGAACAGCTCCTCGGCGCCCACAGCGGAGCCCCGGTTCTCCAGAAGGATGCGGAGGATGGCGAACTCCGTGGGGGTCAGCTCCACCGGAAGGTCCCCCAGCGTGCAGGAGTGGGCCTTCCGGTTCAGGACCAGCTCTCCGTGGACCAGCGCGTCCCCGGAGGAGGCGGGGTCCCCGGCGTGGGCGGGATTGTACTTTTTGTAGCGGCGAAGCTGGGATTTTACCCGCGCGGCCAGCTCCAGGGGGCGGAAGGGCTTGGTTACGTAATCGTCGGCGCCCAGGGTCAGGCCGGTGATTTTGTCGGTTTCCGCGTCCTTGGCCGTCAGCATGATGATGGGCCAGGTGTGTTTTTCCCGGATTTTTTTGCACAGGGCAAAGCCGTCAATGTCCGGCAGCATCACGTCCAGGATGGCGAGGTCCAGGTCCGTGGTTTCGATGCACGCGAGGGCGTCTCCCGCCGAGTAGAATTTGAAGATGGTGTAGTTTTCGTCCGCCAGATAGGTTTCAATCAGGTCGGCGATTTCCGCCTCGTCGTCGACCACCAGAATTTTGTGGGGCATGGGCGTCCTCCTTTTTGGCTTTGTCCTATGGTAGCAGAAAGGCGTTTGCGGTTCTTTAGCCTTTTCCTAAAAAACGGTGAAGATTTTCCTAAGACCGGGGACCGGCGGCGCTTCGGACGGCAAAGCCTCCTGCCCGCCGCAGACGGCGAACAGGAGGCACAGCGCCAACGCCAGAGCAGCTATGCCGGTGGCGTTTCTGTTGATATTACATGCTCAGGGCCTCGTCGATGGCCTTGGCGGCGGTTTTGCCCGCGCCCATGGCCAGGATGACCGTGGCCGCGCCGGTGACGGCGTCGCCTCCGGCATAGACCTTCTCCCGGGAGGTCAGGCCGTCCTCGTTGACCACGATGCCACCCTTGCGGTTGATCTCCAGGCCCTTGGTGGTGGACTTGATCAGGGGGTTAGGGCTGGTGCCCAGGGACATGATCACGCAGTCCACATCCAAGTCGAACTCGCTGCCGGGGACCTCAATGGGCCGCCGCCGTCCGGAGGCGTCGGGCTCGCCCAGCTCCATGCGGATGCAGCGGATCTTGTTCACGTCGTCGTTTTCATCGGCGAAGATCTCCACCGGATTGCAGAGGGTCTTGAAGATGATGCCCTCCTCCTCGGCGTGCTCCACCTCTTCCCGCCGGGCGGGGAGCTCCTCCATGCCCCGGCGGTACACGATGTACACCTCGGCCCCCAGGCGCTTGGCGCAGCGGGCCGCGTCCATGGCCACGTTGCCGCCGCCTACGACCGCCACCTTCTTGGGCCGCTGAATGGGGGTGTCTGAGTCGGGCAGATAGGCCTTCATGAGGTTGATGCGGGTCAGGAATTCATTGGCGGAGTACACACCCCGGTAGTTCACGCCGGGGATGTCCATGAACATGGGCAGGCCCGCGCCGGAGCCGATGAACACGGCCTCAAAGCCCTGTTCCTCCATCAGCTCGTCGATGGAGATGGTCCGGCCAATGACCGTATCCGTGGCGATGGTGACGCCCATAGCTTTCAGCCCGTCCACTTCCTTCTGGACGATGGCCTTGGGCAGACGGAACTCGGGGATGCCGTACACCAGCACGCCGCCTGCCAGGTGCAGGGCCTCGAACACCGTGACCTCGTACCCCTTCCGGGCCAGGTCTCCGGCGCAGGTCAATCCTGCGGGGCCGGAGCCCACCACCGCCACCCGGTGGCCGTTGGAGGCGGGCTTTTCCGGGGCCTCGGTGCTGTGGGCGTTGTGCCAGTCGGCCACGAAGCGCTCCAGGCGGCCGATGCCCACGGGATCGCCCTTCTTGCCCCGGACGCAGTACATTTCGCACTGGGTCTCCTGGGGGCACACCCGGCCGCAGACGGCGGGGAGGGCAGAGGTGTTGGAGATGATCTGATAGGCCGCCTCAAAATCGCCCTTGGCGACCTCGGCGATGAACTCGGGGATGTGTACCATAACGGGACAGCCCTGCATGCAGGCCCGGTTCTTGCAGTTCAGGCAGCGGGCGGCCTCGTCCAGGGCCTGCTCCTCGGTGTAGCCCAAGGCCACTTCCTGGAAGTTCTTATTCCGGACGTTGGGGTCCTGGGAGGGCATGGGGTTCTTGGTTAAAGACATATTGGCCATGTTATTCGGCCTCCTTCTTGAACAGGTTGCAGGTCTCCTCGTGCTTGTGCTTCTCGAATTCCATATACATCTGGTTCCGCTTCACGGCCAGGTCCCAGTCCACCTTGTGGCCGTCGAAGTCCGGGCCGTCCACACAGGCGAACTTCATCTCGCCGCCCACGCTGAGGCGGCATCCGCCGCACATGCCGGTGCCGTCGATCATGATGGGGCTCATGGAGACGGTGGTGGGGATGCCGTAGGGCTCGGTGGTCTTGGAGACGAACTTCATCATGACCATGGGGCCGATGGCGAAGACCTCGTCATACTGGTTCCCTGCGTCGATGAGCTCTTTCAGGGCCTCGGTAACCAGACCCTTCCGGCCATAGCTGCCGTCGTCGGTGCAGACCACCAGAAGGTCGCTGGACTTCTTGAAATCCTCCTCCAGAATCACCAGGTCCTCGGTGCGGAAGCCGACGATGGCGTGGACCTCGGCCCCGTCGTCGTGGAACTTCTTCAGCACGGGATAGGCGATGGCGCAGCCCACGCCGCCGCCGACAACGGCGACCTTCTTCTTGCCCTCGGTCTCGGTGGCCTTGCCCAGGGGGCCCACGAAGTCCTGGAGGCAGTCGCCCTCGTTCAGGTGGGCCAGCTTCTCCGTCGTCGCGCCCACGGTCTGGACGATGATGGTGACGGTGCCCTTTCCCGGGTCATAGGCGTTGATGGTGATGGGGATGCGCTCGCCCTTCTCGTCTACCCGAAGGATGATGAACTGGCCGGGCTGGGCCTTTTTGGCGATCAGCGGGGCCTCAATCTCGTACAGGGTGACGGTGGGGCGGAGGGCCTCTTTTCTCACAATTTTGTACATATGCTTCCTTCTTTCCCAAATCATGTCATGGTCAAAATTTTTGGAACCGGCGTCCTGCCGTTTGACGCATCTTTTTCAGTTTACCATACCCGCCGGAAACCGTCAATCGCTTTCCCGGGGTTTTCTTGCGAAATTCGCCGCAAGGGCCCCGGAAAGGGCCCCGGAGCTTCGCAAATAAAACTTGAAACCGCTCCGCAGATTCGGTATACTATGCTCTATCGAAGTGTTCAACAGAAAGGATGGTCTTTATGAAACCTTACGCTCAGCTCACTCCGGAGGAGCGCGCCGGGGAATACGCCCGCCTTCAGGACGAACTGGAGGTCCTGAAAGGAAAGGGCCTCAGCCTGAACATGGCCCGGGGCAAGCCCGGGAAGGCCCAGCTGAACCTGGTCAGCGGCATCTTCCAGCTGATGCAGGACCCCGGCGACTATATCTCCGACGGCATCGACGTCCGCAACTACGGCGAGATGTCCGGCCTGCCCGCCGCCCGGCGGCTCTTTGCCGAACTCCTGGGCTGCAAGCCGGAGCAGGTCTTTGTGGGGGGGAACTCCAGCCTCCAGCTGATGTATGACACCATTTCCAAGGCCTATACCCACGGCCTTCTCCACAGCCCCCGGCCCTGGTGCCGGGAGGAGACGGTCAAATGGCTCTGCCCCTCCCCCGGCTATGACCGGCATTTTAAGGTCACGGAGACCTTCGGCTTTGAGCTCGACACCATCCCCATGACCGCCTCCGGCCCCGACATGGACGCCGTGGAGGCCGCCGTGAAGGACCCCGCCGTGAAGGGCATCTGGTGCGTGCCGAAGTACTCCAACCCCGACGGCATCATCTACTCCGAGGAGACCATCCGCCGCATGGCGGCCCTGGCTCCCGCCGCCCCGGATTTCACCATCATGTGGGACAATGCCTACTGCGTCCATGAGTTCGAGGGGGATTACGTGCCCTTCCCGGACATCCTGTCCCTCTGCCGGGAGGCCGGGCGCCCCGATATGGTCTTCGAATTCGCCTCCACATCCAAGATGACCCTGCCCGGCGCGGGGGTGGCCTGCTTCGCCTGCTCCGAGGCCAACATGGCCCATATGGAAGCCCTGCTGACGATTCAGCTGATCGGCTTTGACAAGGTCAACCAGCAGCGCCACGTCCTCTTTCTCCGGGATAAGGCTCATACGCTGGAGCTGATGAAAAAGCACGCGGCGGTCATGGGCCCCAAGTTCCGGGCGGTGACGGACGCGCTGGACCGGGAGATCGCCCCGCTGGAAATCGCCTCCTGGCAGCGGCCGAAGGGCGGGTATTTCATCTCCCTGAACGCCATGCCGGGGACGGCGAAGCGGACGCTGGCGCTGTGCAAAGAGGCGGGCGTCACCATGACGGGCGCCGGGGCCACCTTCCCCTATGGGAAGGACCCGGAGGACAGCAACATCCGCATCGCCCCCTCCCTCCCCCCGGTGGAGGAGCTGGAGCAGGCGATTGCCGTCCTCTGCGTGTGCCTGAAAATGGCGGCGCTGGAAAGGCTGGCACTATGAGATACTATGGCAGTGTGTACCGCCCGCCCTCCGAGGCCCGGAGCCTGATTGTTCAGGTGACTTACGGGTGCAGCCACAATACCTGTGCCTTTTGCAGTATGTATAAGGAGAAGCGCTTTGCCGTACGCCCCCTGGAGGAGGTGCTGGAGGACTTCCAGATGGCCCGGCAGGCCTACCGCCATGTTGAGAAGGTCTTCCTGGCCGACGGGGACGCCCTGGTCCGGCGGGCCTCGGAGCTGTATGTGATTCTGGACACGGTCCGGGAGCTGTTCCCGGAGTGCCGTCAGGTGACGAGCTACGCCTCTCCCTCCTCCATCCGGATTCGGATGGAGGAGGAGCTCCGGACCCTGCGGAAGAAGGGGCTGACCATGGTCTATATGGGCCTGGAGTCCGGGTGCGGCGCGGTTCTGGAGAAGATGCGCAAGGGCCACCCGGTGGAGGAGATCGTGGAAATGGGGCAGAAGGTCCGCCGGTGCGGAATCGCCCTGTCCGTCACGGCCATCACGGGCCTGGGGGGCCCGGAGCTGCTGGAGCGCCACGCCCGGGACACTGCCGCCGCCTTCAACGCCATGAACCCGGAGTATATCGGCATGCTGACGCTGATGGTGGAGCCGGAGACCCCGCTGTACGACTGGGTCCGCCAGGGGACCTTCCAGCTTCTGACCCAGCCCCAGGTGCTGGAGGAGACCCGGCTTCTGGTGGAGGGCCTGGACAGCCCCGGGAGCGTGTTCCGCATGAACCACGCCAGCAACTACCTGGTGCTCCGGGGGACCCTGAATCAGGACCGGGAGGCCATGCTGGCGGAAATCCGGCGGGCGGAGCAGGACCTGTCCCGCCTCCGTCCGGAGGCCTGGCGGGGACTGTAAGCGGCCCCGCCTGTGAAAGGAGGCCCCGGAATGCGGGCAAGACCGATCAGCTGCTGTTTCACCGGCCACCGGCCCGGGAAGCTGCCCTGGAGGGACGACGAGTCGGACCCCCGCTGCCTCGCCCTGAAGCGGCGGCTGTCCGACGTGGTGGAGGCCGCCTATCAGGAGGGCTACCGGCATTTCCTGTGCGGCATGGCCCTGGGGTGCGACCTGTATTTCTGTGAAGCCGTCCTGGCCCTGCGGGAGAGCTGCCCGGACGTGTCTCTGGAGGCGGCGGTTCCCTGTCCCGGCCAGGACCGCCGGTGGCCCCCGGACCAGCGGGCCCGCTACCGGCGGCTGGTGGAGGCCTGTGATTATGAGACGCTGGTGTCCGCCAGCTATACCCCCTACTGCATGCAGCGGCGGGACCGGTACATGGTGGACCACGCCTCCCTCCTGATTGCGGTGTTCGACGGCACCCCCGGCGGCACCCGCTATACGATGGAATACGCCATGAGCCGCCGGATTCCCATTGTGGACCTTCCGCTGGAGATGGAGGGAACCTGAATTCCGCGCATATTCCGCCGCTTTCCGCAAATCATAAGGCCGAAAGATTCCCGCCCTTCGGGGCGGAGCCCTGCGTACAGGAGGCGGCTTTATGTTCTCAAAACGTACAGACCTGGCCCTGGAGGCCCGGGAGCTCTGGCAGGAATCCGCGGAAAAGACCACCCGGCTCTCCGGCGTCAAGGCCGTGAAGACCCGGGAGGAGGGCTACCCGGTGACCCGGGTGGACATTCTGGACCAGCGGGGGGAGGAGGCCCTGGGGAAGCCCCCGGGCTCCTATCTCACCATAGACCTCTCCAGCTTCTGGGCCCGGAAGGCGGACTTCTTTGAGCGGGCCGTCCGGGCGGTGGGAAGTCCCCTGAAGGCCATGCTTCCCTCCGAGGGCCCGGCGCTGGTGGTGGGCCTGGGCAACGGGGCCATGACGCCGGACGCCGTGGGGCCTCTGGCGGCGGACAACGTGCTGGTCACCCGGCACCTGATCGCGGCCATGCCCAAGCACTTCGCCGGGTTCCGTCCGGTGGCGGTGTTCCGGTCCGGGGTGCTGGGCACCACGGGCGTGGAGTCCGCCGAGTCCGTCCGGGGGCTGGTGGAGCAGGTGAAGCCCGCCTTCGTCGTCGCCATTGACGCCCTGGCGGCCCGGCGGGTGGGGCGGATGTGCGCCACGGTCCAGCTCAGCGACACCGGCATCATCCCCGGCTCCGGCGTGGGGAACCACCGGGCGGCGCTGAACCGGGAGACGCTGGGAGTCCCTGTGTTTGCCATCGGGATTCCCACAGTGGTGGACGCGGCCACCCTGGCGGCGGACCTGCTGGAGGAGGCCGGGATTCCGGAGCTGGATGAGACCCGCCTCCGCCAGGGCAAGCAGCCCCTGATGGTCACGACGCGGGACGTGGACCAGCAGGTCCGGGAGCTGAGCAAGGTGGTGGGCTACGGCATCAACTGGGCCCTCCAGGACCTGGAGATTGAGGAGATCAACGCGCTGCTGGCGTGACGCCGCCGTTTCCCGGAGACGGGGGAACCATGATAAGCTCTGAGTTCTTCAGGAACTTGGGGCTTATTTTCATCCGCCCTTCCGTACCCCGCCGGAAATCGCGGAGAAGGATTGCCGTCAGGGGCGGAACATGGTATACTGCCCATGTGGAAACCGGAGGGGAGGAGCGATTTTATGGACGAACGACAGGCCGCGCAGATCCTGTGGGAGTACTACAAGGCGGAGGCGGAGGTCCGGGGGGCGTCTCCGGGGGAGGCCGGGCAGCAGCCGTATTCCCTGCTCTGGTTTTTCCAGCAGGACCCCCTGGAGCTGAATCCTCTGGTCCGGGGCTTCCTGGGGGACACAGAGGCCCTGGAGCTCCTGCGCTGGAACGAGAGCCCTCCGGAGGACTGGGAGTCCTTCCTGCTGGAGGGCCCGCCTCCCAACGCGAGCCAGCGGGGGGCCATCCGTTCCGCCCTGGCGGCTCCGCTGACCTTCATTCAGGGCCCGCCGGGGACGGGGAAAACGGCCACGATTCTCAATCTGGCCTGTTGTGCCGCCCGGTCCGGCGGAGGCGGCTCGGTGGCCATTGTCTCCAGCAACAACTCCGCTCTGACCAACCTGTGGGAGAAGATACAGGAGTACGGAGAGGAGGAGCCCAACCGGCGCTGGCTGAAAAGGCACTTTGCACGCCTGGGCGGCTCGCGGAGGCGGAAGCAGTTTCAGGGCGTCTCCGGGGAGGGGGTTCCCGTCTTCCGGTTCTCCAGCCAGCCGGTTTCGGTTCCCTCGGACCGGGAGGTTCTGACCGTGAGCCGGGAGCGGAGCATCCGGGCGGGGGATTTTCTGGCGGCGTATCCCATCGTCACCAGCACCATTCACTCCCTGCAAAACTGCTTTTCCGACGGCACGGCCTTTCTCTACGACTATGTGATTATGGACGAGTCCTCCCAGACGGACGCGGTGGCGGGACTTGCCGCCATGAGCTGCGCCCGGCATCTGGTGCTGGTGGGGGACCCGAAGCAGCTGCCCCCGGTGGTTCCCGCCGCCTGTATCCGGGAGATGGCGGAGCTGGCCGGGCGGAAGGGGTGGACCATCCCGCAGGAGCACGCCGCCGCGCCGGACCGGAGCTTTCTGGACGTCTGCCTGGACGTGTTCCGGGACCGGACCGCCCGGACGGTGCTGCGTTCCCATTACCGCTGCCACCCGGGCATCATCGGCTTCTGTGCCCGGGAGATCTATCAGGAGGAGCTGCTGGAGATCTGTACTCCCGGCTGGGACGCCTCGGCGCGCACGCCCATCCGGGTTTTGTGGTTTGAGGGGGACTACTGTGAGCCCTGGGTTTCTCCGGAGGGGGGAAGGCGTTCCCGGCACAACCGCAAGCAGCTCCTCTGCTTCCTGGAGGAGGAGTGGCCCCAGCTGCGGGAGCGCCTCGCGAGGACGAAGGAAGCCGGGGGAAAGCCGCTCAGCGTCTGCATACTCTCCCCCTTCCGGGGCCAGCTGATGGAGCTGGACAGGGCCATCCGGGCCGACCTGGCCGCCTGCGGGCAGGAGGACGTGGACCTGACCCTGGAAGAGGACCTGGAGCCGGACGGCGGCGGCCTGGTGAGGCTGACCATCCACAAGTCCCAGGGCCGGGAGTATGACATTGTGTACCTGCTCCCCGTGGAGGATGGAGACTGGGAGTGGCCCTGGTCCCAGCAGAAGCGGCTGATCAACGTGGCGGTTTCCCGGGCCCGGAAGGAGCTGCGGCTGGTGCTGTCCTCGATTCTGATGGAGGAGGACATGCAGGCGGAGCTGACCGGGCGGCCCGTGAGTTCTCCGCGCCGGAACACGGACCCGGAGCGGGAGCGGGACCAGCGGTTCCTCCAGAAGCTGGTGCGCTACGTCCGGGAGGAGAATCAGGCGCTGGAGGCGGAAACGGGCCTTGCGGGCTATCCTGAGAGCGGGTATGAATTCGGCTTCCACCGCTCGGTCCGGGCTTCCATCTTCGACCGGAAGCCCTGGCTCAGGACGGTTCGGGAATCCGGGCGGCGGAATCAGGAGGAGACGGACATGACGGAAAAACAGAACCCGTGGACGCCGGAGCTCTGCGCGGAGATGGCGCTGGTGGGAATGATGAGGGAAATCCGGGAGAAGCAGGGCATCTCCCTGACGCTGCTGCGGGACGTGCCCCTTCAGGACATCCGGGACCGGTGGGGCCGCCCCCCGGCTCTGCCGGAGGACGGCCAGGAAATGGCGCAGCTGCTGGAGCACGGGGGACACCTGGACTTCGTGCTGTGTCTGGACGGCCGGATTCTGCTGACCCTGGAGGTGGACGGCAGCTTCCACCGGGACCCGGGCCGGGAGGGTGAGCGGCAGAGAATCCGGGACGCCGCCAAGGACCGCCTGCTTCGGGAGGTCCTGGGGGCGGACTGCCGCGAGGGCAACGCCCGCGCCGGGGGCCCCGTGACGGCGGAGGGCTCCTTCACCTTCCTCCGGCTGTCCGACGGCGGAGGCACATGCCTGGAAACCGCGGAGCTGTGGGAGGCCGCCCCCGAGGAGTGGAAGGCCCTGTATTTCCCCATAGAGGAGCTGCTGGAGGCCCGCCTCCAAAAGCCGGAGGGCGGCGCGTCGTACCACGTCCCCCTGAAATCCACCACCGTGCTGGTCAGGGACTGGCTGGAGCCGGACCGGGCGGCTGTCTCCGCCGCCGTGGGCATACTGTTGGAGAAGGGGCTGGTGGAGAAGCGGCCCTGCGTATCCCTGGGCGGCGATTCCCGTCCCACCCTTGCGCCCACCGAAAAGGGCCGCAGGCTGGGAATCATAGAGAGCATCCAGTTTCAGCGGATAGAGGGCACGCTGTACGGCAACGCCCTCTATCCGCCCCAGGCCCAGAGGAAAGTCCTGGAGCTCCTCAACGGTTATCCCCTTCCGGAAGCGGACATGCCGGTGTGGAAACTCCTGCACCTGGTATTTCAGCACCTCCAGTCGTACCTGGACACGCTGGAGAGCCTGGAGGCGCGGAAGGAGGCGCTGAGCCGCCTGGGCCGGGACATCTCCTTCCGGCAGGACGGGACGGACTACTCCCGGGAGGAGGCCCAGGCCCTGTACCTCCTCCGGTATCTGTACGGCTATGCCTATGAATACAAGCAGCTGTATCTGAGCGTGCTGGACCAGATGAAGCCGTGGGGGAAGCGCCTCTCCGTGACCTCCATCGGCTGCGGCAGCCTGGTGGATTACTGGTCCCTTCGCGCGGCGCTGTCCAGCCGTCCCGGCGCGGCGGAGGGGGTGGACTACACCGGCGTGGACCTCAGCGTCTGGTCCCGGAAGTTCCGCATCCGGGCGGCGGAGGGGGACCGGGCGGAGTTCGTCCGGGCGGACGCGGCGGCCTATCTGAGGGAACAGGCCGCCTCCGGCGGGGAGGCCTCGGACATCTACATATTCCCCAAATCCATCGGGGAGTTCGACGGCCGGAAGACCGTAGGCGGAACAGTGCTGGAGGCCATCCGGGACGGACTGCGGGACATACTCCGCGCCTCATCCAAGGACCGGGTGTGGATGCTCTTCTCCCTGCCCCGGAGCGACGGCTTCGCAAAGGAGGACCGGGAGAAGTGCGCCTTCCTGCGGGAGGGCCTGACACAGGCCGGTTTCCATGCCTTCGGCCCGGAGGACGTCTTTGTCACGGCGGAGGAGCGGCAGGCCATCATGCGGGCGGACAGCAGCTTTTACTATCCCGGCTTCGTCACGCTGGGGATGAACGCCTATGGGGACTACGACGGGAAGCGGGACCCGGTGTTGACCACGGGCTATGAATGCTATCAGGCCCTGCTGTTTGAGAGAAAGGGGGACTTCGCGTGATTCTCAGCGCCAGCCGGAGAACGGACATTCCCAATTACTGGACGGACTGGTTTTTCCGCCGCCTGGAGGAGGGCTTTGTCTACGTCCGGAATCCCATAAACGCCCGCCAGATCAGCCGGATTGAGCTGTCGCCGGAGGTGGTGGACTGCATCGTCTTCTGGAGCAAGAATCCCTCGGCCATGGCGAAGCGCCTGGACGAGCTGGAGGGCTATTCCTATTATTTCCAATACACCATCACCGGCTATGGAAAGGACGTGGAGCCGGGCCTGCCGGACAAGAAGGCGGTGCTGATACCGGTCTTTCAGGACCTCTCCCGCCGCCTGGGCCCCCGCCGGGTGGTCTGGCGCTATGACCCCATTCTCTTCAGCAGCCGGTACACACCGGAATACCATCTCCGCGCCTTTGAGGAGATTGCCCAGCGGCTGGAGGGATACGGCGAGAGGGTGGTCATCAGCTTTGTGGACCTCTACGCCAAGACCCGGAGGAGCACCGCCGGCCTGAACCTCAGCCCGCCTCCGGGAGACGGGGAGCTGCTGGAGTTCGCGGGCCGTCTGGCGGGCATCGCGGGGCGGTACGGCTTTGCCGTGGAGTCCTGCGCGGAGCGCATTGACCTTCAGGCGGCGGGCATCCGGCACGGCAGCTGCATCGACAAGGCCCTGATTGAGGAGATCACCGGCTGCGGCCTCCGGGCTGGGAAGGACAAGAACCAGCGCCTGGAGTGCGGCTGCTTCGAGAGCATCGACATCGGCGCCTACAACACCTGCCGCAACGGCTGCCTCTACTGCTACGCCACCTTCAACCCCGCGCTGGTGGAGCGGCAGACCGCGCTGTACGACCCAAACTCGCCCCTTCTCTGCGGTGTGCCCGGGCCGGAGGACGTGATAAGGGAGCGGAGCGCGGTTTCTCTGCGGGACGGGCAGACCAGCCTGTTCTAAGAGCCCGTTTAAAATCTCCCGGCACACCGACTGAACCGGTCTTTTTCCGTCCAGCTGCGTCAAAAATGCTCGGAATACATCCAGTATTCCTGCGCTTTTTTCCTTGCCGGGCGAAAAATTCCCGGCCCATCCGCCGCACCGGGAGATATGAAACAGGCTCTAAGGCCAATCACCGCAAAAACAGACCGGCGTCCGGAAGAACTCAGGTTCCTCCGGACGCCGTTTTTCGGCCCTCCCCGGCATCAGAGCAGCATCACCAGCGTGCCGCCGGTGATCAGCGCCAGCCCCGCCGCCGCCTTCCGGGACAGCCGTTCGTGGAACACCAGGGCGGAGAAGGCCACCGTGACCAGAATGCTCAACTTGTCGATGGGGACCACCACGCTGGCGGGCCCGTCCTGAAGGGCCCGGTAATAGCACAGCCAGGACGCGCCGGTGGCCAGCCCCGACAGGCAGATAAAGCCCAGCTCCTCCCGGGGGACCTTCTGCCGTCCCTTCCCGGTGAGGAGCACCATGCCCCAGGCCATGACCAGTACTACACCGGTGCGGACAGCGGAGGCCAGATTGGAGTCCACGCCGGAGACGCCCAGCTTCCCCAAGATAGCGGTCAGGCTGGCGAATACCGCCGAGCCCAGGGCAAAGGGGAGCCAGAGGCCGCTCCGTTCCTCCTGCCCCTTCTTTTTTTCGATCATCAGGAAGGTCCCCACAGCGACGCAGAGCACCCCCAGAGCCCTGGCCCCGCCCACCGGCTCCCGGAGGAGGACGAAGGCCAGCAGGATGGTGAGCACGGTGCTGCTCTTGTCAATGGGCGTGACCTTATTGACGTCCCCCAGCTGAAGGGCCTTGAAATAGCACAGCCAGGAGGCACCCGTAGACAGGCCGGACAGCACCAGAAAGAGGAGGGTTTTTCCGGACAGGCTTCTCAGCCCTGCCTGGGCCCCGGTGAGGAAAACCATCACCCAGGAGAAGAGCAGGACGATCACCGTCCGAATCGCGGTGGCCAGGGTGGAGTCCGTCCGGCGGACGCCGCACTTGGCCAGAACGGCGGTGACGCCCGCGAAGAATGCGGAGGAAAACGCGAAGAGAATCCACATAACATCGCCTTCCTTGCGGATAAAATGAAGAGGGCCTTTTTCCCATTGTAGCACATTCCCGGCGGTTTGGAGAAGGCCGGGAGAAAAAATTTTTCGCCGAATTCCCGCCTGTGTGACAACATCACGGAAGCCGCCGGAAAGAAGGGGTATACTATGGTCAAATTCAAACAACAGGAGGAACGGCATATGTCCGCCATTCATATCAGCAAAAGCAATTTTCAAGAGGAAGTACTGAACTCCGACCGGCCCGTCCTGCTGGACTTCTGGGCGTCTTGGTGCGGCCCCTGCCGGATGATAGCCCCCATTGTGGAGGAGATCGCGGAGGAGCGCCCCGACATGAAGGTCGGCAAGATCAACGTGGATGAGCAGCCAGAGCTGGCGAGCCGGTTCGGCGTCATGAGCATCCCCACGCTGGTGGTGATGAAGAACGGAAAGATTGTGAATCAGGCCATGGGCGCGAGACCGAAGAGCCAGATTCTTGCGCTGCTGTAAGGAGGTACGGTTATGGGATTTCTCGAGTTTCTGAAGGGCCCCGACATCAATCAGGGCGTCCTGGAATACGGCGCGACGCCCGGCGCGGTGCTGCTGGACGTTCGCACACCCCAGGAGTACCGGGCGGGCCACATCCCCGGCAGCCGGAATATCCCCCTGGGAACGGCGGAGCCCCCGGCGGAGAGCCGGGACACGCCGCTGTTTGTGTACTGCCACTCCGGCGGCAGGAGCCGTCAGGCGGTGGCGGCGCTGGCCCGGATGGGCTATGTCAACGTGAAGAACATCGGCGGCATCGCCGCCTACACAGGAAAGGTGGAGCACTGATATGAAGGTAGTCATTGTAGGCGGCGTCGCGGGGGGCGCAACGGCGGCGGCCCGTATCCGCCGCCTGGACGAAACGGCGGAGATCGTGGTCTTTGAGCGCTCCAGGTACATCTCCTATGCCAACTGCGGCCTGCCCTATTACATTGGCGGGGCCATTCAGGACCCCGGGGCCCTGACCCTCCAGACGCCGGAGAGCTTTTTCACCCGTTTCCGGGTGGATATGCGGGTGCGCCATGAGGTAACGGCCCTTCATCCGAAGCGCAAGACCGTCTCCGTGAAAAATCTGGACACTGGAGAGGCCTTTGAGGAGTCCTATGACCAACTCATCCTCTCCCCCGGCGCGAAGCCCACCCAGCCCCGCCTTCCCGGCGTAGGCCTGGAAAAGCTCTTCACCCTTCGGACGGTGGAGGACACCTTCCGCATCAAGGAGTATATCCAGCGGAACCGCCCCCGGTCGGCGGTGCTGGCGGGCGGCGGCTTCATCGGCCTGGAGCTGGCGGAGAATCTGCGGGATCTGGGGATGGACGTGACCATCGTCCAGCGGCCCCGGCAGCTGATGAACCCCTTTGACCCGGACATGGCGGCGTTCATCCATGCCGAGATGCGGAAGCACGGCGTAAAGCTGGTCCTGGGCCGGACGGTGGAGGGCTTTGAGGAGCGGGACGGCGGCGTGGACGTGCTGCTGAAGGACGAAGCTCCCCTCCACGGGGACATGGTAGTCCTGGCCATCGGGGTCACGCCGGACACCGCCCTGGCGAAGGAAGCCGGGCTGGAGCTGGGCATAAAAAACAGCATCGTGGTAAACGACCGGATGGAGACCTCCGTCCCCGGCATCTACGCCGTAGGTGACGCGGTACAGGTCCGCCACAGCGTCACCGGGCAGGACGCCCTCCTCTCCCTGGCGGGCCCGGCCAATAAGCAGGGCCGGATTGCGGCGGACAACATCTGCGGCGGGGACAGCCGCTACCGGGGCAGTCAGGGCAGCTCCGTCATCAAGGTGTTCGACATGACGGCGGCCGTCACCGGCGTCAGCGAGGCCAACGCCCGGAAGGCGGGGCTCCGCACGGACGCGGTGGTCCTGTCCCCCATGAGCCACGCGGGCTACTACCCCGGCGGAAAGCTGATGACCATGAAGGTGGTGTTCGAGCAGGAGACCTACCGGCTCCTGGGCGCGCAGATCGTGGGCTATGAGGGCGTGGATAAGCGCATTGACGTGCTTGCGGCGGCGATTCACACCGGCATGACGGCACCGGAGCTGAAGGACCTGGACCTGGCCTACGCCCCGCCGTACTCCTCGGCAAAGGACCCGGTAAACATGGCGGGCTTCATGGCAGAGAACCTGGCGGAGGGCGTGGTAAAGCAGTTCCGCCTGGAGGACATCCAGCGCCTGCCCCGGGACGGCAGCGTGACGCTGCTGGACGCCCGGACGGCGGGGGAGTACGCCCAGGGCCGCGTTGAGGGCTTCCGGAACATCCCCGTGGATGAGCTCCGGGAGCGCCTGGGGGAGATCGAGGCGGGCAAGCCGGTGTATGTCATCTGCCAGAGCGGCCTGCGGAGCTACATCGCGTGCCGCATCCTGGCGGGGTACGGGTATGAGACCTATAACTTCTCCGGAGGCTTTCGGTTCTATGACGCGGTGGTCAACGACCGCCGCCTGATTGAAACCTCGACGGCCTGCGGCATGGACCAGAACTGACGGAAAGCGCCCCTCACATCCTGAAATGTGAGGGGCGCTTTTTGGTTTACCCGCCTCTTCAGGCGTCCCGCAGAGCCTCCAGCCCTTCCGGCCCGGAGAGCTCCACCGTGCCCCGGGACAGCTTCACCATTCCCTCGTTCTGGAAATAGCGCAGCATCCGGGTAACGACCTCCCGGTGGGTCCCCAGGTGATTGGCGATGGCCTCATGGGTAATGCGCAGCCGGTTTGAGCCCTCGATGGAGGCCTCCTCCAGCAGGAAGGCGGCGACGCGCCGGTCCATGCTCTTCCACATCACCTGTTCCATAAGCCACATGACCTCCGAGAACCGCGCGGCCATAAGCTCGTTGGTGTAGTTGGACACCGGCGCGGACTCGGTCATAATCTGCCGGTAGACCTCCGCCGGAATAACCCAGAGCTCCGTGTCCCGCTCCGCCTCGATTGCGACATCGAACTGAATGCTCCGCATGATGCAGGAGGCGGAAAACAGGCAGATATCCCGGTCAAACAGGCGGTAGATGGTAATTTCCCGCCCTTCCTCCGACAGGATAAAGGCCCGGAGCTGGCCGGATTTGACAAGCAGCAGCCCGGTGCACTCGGCCCCGCCGCCGTGGAGCAGGGCGCCCTTCTTCACGGAGCGTTCCGCCAGCCCGTCGAGAAGCCGTTCCTTCTGACTGCCGGTCAGCTGATTCCACACGGGGAACCCGCTTGCAAAATCCATTTTGAACCTCCCCGCCGTCCGTCGGCCCGTCTGCTCAGCCGCCGCAGGAACCGCCGCAGCTGTGGCCGCCGCAGTGCCCGTGTTCATGCTCATGGTGGGTGCACTGCACATTGGCGTCATAGGCCAGAGTCCCCGCCAGGAAGGCCCCGGCGGCGGCGTCCGCAGAACCGGAAACGCCGCCCAGGAGGCGGATTCCGGCCTGGGCCAGAGCCTCCTGAGCGCCGGGGCCGATGCCGCCGCAGATCAGCACGTCCACCTTCAGCCCGGAGAGGAACCCCGCCAGGGCGCCGTGGCCGCTTCCGTCCGTGCCGGCAATCTGCTCCCGTACAATCCGGGAGTCCTCCACGTCGTAGAGCTTCATCTGCCGGGTGTGTCCGAAATGCTGGTACACCTGGCCGTCTTCATAAGGTATGGCAATTCTCATAACAGCTTCTCCTTTTTCACAGGCGTATGTTTGCAGGGCCCACCGGCAGTTCCGTCCGCAGCCCCGGGACGGATCGCCCCGGCAGACGCGGTAATGTCCGCCGGAGATCACCAGAGCCTTCCCGTTGACAAGGCTGTCGGAGAGCTTGAACCGTGCGCTTTCGTAGATTTCCGTCACCGTAGACCGGGAGATTTCCATCTGCTCCGCGCACTGTCCATGGGTCCGCTTTTCGTAGTCCACCAGCCGGAGCACCTCGTACTCGTCCACGGTCAGCACGACCTCCCCCGCGCCGTTCCCGGTCTGCGGGGAGAATCCGAGGCAGTCCGGCTCCGCGCAGACGCGGCGGCAGCGGGTAGGTCTGGCCATAGCGGCGTCTCCTTTCTCAGAACGTTACCGGCATATACCGGAAACATTCTACACCCGTCCCCGGAAGAAAGTCAAGACTAAAAAACGTGGTTCGTCCGGCCGTACCGCTCCGTCATGCCCCGGATATCCTCCCGCAGCTCCGGCGTCAGGTCCTCTTTCCGCAGACGCCAGAGCCAGTTTGTCCCCACGGTGGAGGGCCGGTTCATCCGGCTCCGGTTGTCCAGGCCCATATAGTCCTGCATGGGAATGATGCAGGTTCCGGCAGCGCTCCGCATGACCAGCGCGATCAGGGAGCGGAAGAGCTCTTCTCGGGGAGTATGGCGGTCGCAGAGGTAGTCCCGGACGGCCCGGCGCTCCGCCGGAGAGATGCTGTCCAGCCAGCCCGTCAGGGTTTCGTTGTCGTGGGTCCCGGTGTAGGCCACGCAGTTTTCCGGGTAATTGTGGGGCAGGTAGTCGCTGGCGGAGCCGGTGTCCCTAGAGTCAAAGGCAAATTCCAGCACCCGCATGCCGGGGAACCCGGTGTCCCGCACCAGCTGCCGCACGGAGTCCGTCACATAGCCCAGGTCCTCGGCGATGACCGCGTGAGGGCCCAGGACCTCTCCGGCCCGGCGGAACAGCCCGATGCCCGGCCCCGGTTCCCAGTGTCCGGCGGCGGTGCCCGCGCCATAGGGGATGGCGTAGTAGGAGTCAAAGCCCCGGAAGTGGTCGATGCGGGTCACGTCGTAGAGACGGAAGCAGTGGCAGAGGCGGGAGACCCACCAGTCATAGCCGGTCTCCCGGTGATATTCCCAGCGGTACAGGGGATTTCCCCACAGCTGTCCCTCCGGGGAAAAGCCGTCCGGCGGGCAGCCCGCCACGGCGGTGGGCGTGCCCCGGCCGTCCAGCTGGAACAGCTCCGGATGGGCCCAGACGTCGGCGCTGTCCATGGACGTGTAGATGGGGATGTCCCCGATAATCCGGATTCCCCGGTGGTTGGCGTAGTCCTTCAGGGCCCGCCACTGCCGGAAGAATTGGAACTGCATGTAGTGCTGAAACTCGATATCGGCGCGCAGCTCCCGGCGAAAAGCGTCCAAGGCGCAGTCCCGGCGGAGGCGAATATCCTCGGGCCACTGGGACCAGGGCGCGCCGCCGAAGCGGTTTTTCACCGCCATAAAGAGGGCGTAATCGTCAAGCCACCAGCGGTTTTCCTCCAGGAAGGCCAGATAGTCCGGATTCCGGGAAATTCCGCTGCGCTCCCAGGCCCTGCGCAGGAGGGGATACCGGGTCCGGTAGAGGACGTCGTAGCGCACCCGCCCGGGCGTGTCCCCGGAAGCGGCGCACTCCTCCCGGGTGAGGACGCCCTCCTGAATCAGGGCCTCCAGGCTGATGAAGTAGGGGTTCCCGGCGAAGGTGGAGAAGGACTGGTAAGGCGAATCTCCGAAGCCGGTAGGGCAGAGGGGGAGAATCTGCCAATAGGCCTGCCCCGCCTCCCGGAGCCAGTCCACGAAGCGGTATGCGCTCCGGGAAAAGCAGCCGATGCCGTGCCGGGAGGGCAGGCTGGAAATGGGGAGCAGGATTCCCGCGGTTCGGTTCATAGAGCCTCCGTTTCCGCCGGAGGGGGTCCGGCAATGAGAACCTGCGTGCATAACCGGGGAATGCCGGATGGGCGGGAAAAAGACCGCGCAGACGGCGTTCGGCGGTAGTGCATACAGGTTCTAAAACGCGCCGCCGGAAAACATCCCGCCGGCGTGAACGCTTATTTCCGCAAAAGGATCAATCCCAGGGTCCGGGGCCCACAGTGACAGAAGATGGTGCACCCGGCCTTGGCCTCCAGAATTTCCCCGAAACGCCCGTCCTCCATCAAAATCTCCCGGGCGATACCGGCCAGCTCGTCATCGGGGCAGGTGTCCACCAGGAACACCCGTCTGAAATCCAGATCCGAGCGGTTCAGGAGGCGGTCGTGGAGATAGTCGGCCACCACCTTGGTCATCGTACCCCGGTACTTTTTGGTCACGGACATCTTGTTGCCGATGACCTCCACACAGGGGTGGAGCTTCAGCAGGTTAGCGCCCAGGGCGGTTACAGAGGAGCAGCGCCCGCCCTTTTTCATATAGTCCAGCCGGTCGAGAACAAAGCTGGTTTCCAGCCGGGGGACCATGCCGTCCAGCAGGTCCAGGATTTCGGAAACGGACTTGCCTGCCTTGGCGGCTTCAGCGGCGGCGAGGACCATCAAACCGTGACCCACGGTCAGGTTGGCGGAGTCCACCACATAGACCTCGGGGACTTCCTCCGCCGCCAGCTTGGCGTTCTGGCAGCAGCAGGAGAAGCCGCTGCCGATGTTGATATGAATCACGGCGTCATACCGCTCGGCAAGGGCGCGGAAGGTATCCTCATAATCCGCAGCATTGACGGCGTTGGTGGTGGTGATTTCCCCGGTGGAGTCCACATAGGCGGCGATATCAGCCGTATGGATGTCCACGCCGTCGTGGTAGAGTTTCCCAGCCTTGACGATGCCCAGCGGGAAGACGGTGATATCATATTGTTCCAGCAGCCGTGCCGGGAGATCGCAGGTGCTGTCGGTGGTAATTTTAATCATGGAGGGCTCCTTTCAGTCCCGGAGGGGGAAGGGACTGTGTTTTCAGAATCTTTGCCGCCGGAGAGGATGGCGTATATAAAATAGTATATCACAGTCCTCAAAAGAAATCTATAGCGGAATTGACAGCCGTTACTATTAGTTTGCAGAGAGCAAGAAGCAAGTACCTTGCGACCAGCCAGCAAGCAAGCTATTTTTTATGCAAAAAGGAAGTGCGCTACCTGGTAACGGACGTTGTGAGTATTCCGGTTATCCGGCTGACCAGCAAAACGGAAGCATACCGCCAGTCCGTGAAGCCTGGCTGGAGCACGGCGAAATGGTACAGCGCGGCGGACGGCTACAAGAACCCCGTTTCCCGCGATCACAGCGACAAAACGCAGCAGCTTGTTTGTGATGAAGATAGCGGCACGGATTTCTACACGAAGAACGGCGGCTATTTCAGGCTCCCCCTATGAGGAAATTAACACGAAGGAAATGCTGGAACAGGCGGCGTGCGCGGCGATCATTCACAGCAATTCTTGCGGGTTTGGCTTCTGGCCTGAAGACGGCCAGATCCGGATCTTTGTTGCCTACGATGCAAACGGCCTGATTGGTTCCTGCCGTGAAAATAACGGTATGCGCATAGTGACAAATATAATTTGATAATAGTAGAAATATTGGAAACAAAAGCAAGAAAGAGGACGAAAAAGTCTCCCAACTAAAATCCGTGGTGTCCGTTTGGTGTCCGGTACCCAAAAGGAGTGTGAACGCATGATAAGAGAAATTGGCGGGCGTTGGTGGTATTGCTGCCCACGTTGTGGAAAGAAGTTACATCCCCTCCGGGCCGGGGCCGTATGCCGGGGAGTGCTGGCCCGCTGTCGGGAACGTTATTGCGGGTGGTCCGGGGAGATCATCGTGGAGCCGGGGGCCCCCGGCGATAAGCGCTCCTCCCCCTAGTATAGCTATAATATAACACAAAAGTCTATCTATGTAAATATATAGTATCAACGTAAATATCTGCACAGATATATGTATCACGCCAATTGGTATATCTGTATAGATATGATAATATAGATCGTGTCAGGAGAGGACAGGGCGGCGGAGATCGAAAGTCCCGCGAAAGTCAAGACCGTACCTAACGCCGGGGACAGGACGTGCCCTATGATTCGTTGAAGATGACTTGACCGCCCACCCTCCAAAATCTGAAAGGAGGTGCCCAATGGCAAGCATTAAGAAGATCGAGGGCAAAGCGGGGACAAGCTACAAGATCGTTGTAACCCAAGGTGTCAACGTCCAGGGGAAAAAGATTCGACATTTCAAGACCTGGACACCAGATCACCCCATGACCGCCCGCCAGATGGAGAAGGAAGCTCAGCGCGTAGCCCTGGACTTTGAGCGTGAGATTGAGTTAGGCTATCAGGTGGACAACAGGCAGACCTTTGAGCAATATGCCCGATACGTTATCCAACTGCGGGAGCAGAGAGGAGCCGCCAAGCGAACAATCGAAATGTATGAGTATTTCATGGAGCGGATTGTCCCAGCGTTTGGACATATGAAACTGCTGGAGATCAGGCCCCAACACCTCAATGCCTTTTATCGGGATCTGGAGAAGCCGGGAGCGCGGAACAGGGGGAGACAAGGCAAGACCCCGGATGAACTTCCGGGATTTGCTGGTCAGTCACGGAAGAACCGTCCCCTTGTGCCTCCCGCGCCGGAACAGGCGGCGTTGCTAAACGTCCTGCAAATGCGGAAGAGTGTGAGGCGGGATGAACTGGACCAGTCGGTGCGGCAGATGGAGGGATGCCCGACAGCGCTGGTGGTGCTGGCCGACCTGGCGGACAAGCATAAAATACTCGGTTTCCGGTATAAAAAAGAGCGGGAAATTGCGTACATTCTGAATAAGACTGACACCCTGGAGCACTCCGCCCGCAAACTGCTCCAAGCGGGCCTTGCCGCCGCTGATCGGCGTGTCCCAAAGGACGTTACATACTGCATGTACTCTTGCGGGCACTTTAACCCGGTCCCCCGGGAAGGGGCGGATACTACCGATGGCGTCCGAAGCGAGGATTTGGTACCGTCTGCAAAGGATATCTCCGATTTCTGCGCAGCTGTGGACGGCTAAGAGGCCGAAACTGTCCGATTCCGCCCGGTTTTAGAGAGGGAGTGAAGCATTGACACCAAAGAGGGAAAAGGCCCTTGCGGCTTTGCTGACCCACAAAACAAAGCAGGAAGCGGCCCGCGCTGCTGGAATTAATCCCCGCACGCTGCGCCGATATTTTGAGGACCCCGAGTTTCAAAAAGCCTATCGGGCGGCCTTCGGCGGGCTTGTGGAGGACGCAACTCGACGGGCGCAACAGAGCATAGCTCCGGCCCTCCAGGTGCTGCGTGAGCTTGTGGAGGACGGGGAAGAACAGGGGCAGGTCCGGGTATCTGCCGCCCGGTCCCTGCTGGAATACAGCTTGCGCCTTACGGAGCAGATTAACGTTTTGGGCAGATTGAAAGAATTGGAGGACACAGTAAATGGACAGTGTTAAAAAACGGCTTGCCGCTTTGGAGGCGGAGCTCCGGCGGCGACAGTTCGCCAGCGAGGGGCCGGTTGACCCTCTTTTGCAAAGACTTTTTGACTTTGAAACTGAATTGCTTAACCTGGACGAGCTGGGCAAGGCCGCTTTCCTGGCGGAATTGAACTGAGAGGGGGAAGACGACAGCGGGCCCCTGGCCCTGGAGAATTTGGAAGCGTGGGTTGCCAACATTCGGGAGAATAAAAAGCTTATTTGGTAGACGAAGCCAAAAAAGAGCCGGGGAGAGGTCCCCGGCTCTTGCTTTATTCCTTGTCTTCGGTTTCCCTGGTAGGCTTGTATTGTTCTTCGCCGCTTTCGATAAAAAGAATGAAATCGTTGATTTTCTTTTCACTCCATCCGGCGGCGCGAAGACCAAGAATAAGCCTTGCATTCTCCTGCATATTCACGTTTGGTCACCTCCTTTCATTTTACGGGAAAGCGCGTCCTGCTGGGCTTGTGTCTCCACGGCTCTTGTCACGAATACGGGCAAGGTCTCTCCTGCTGCCTCTGCGGCCCCTCTGGCGGCTTTGATGGTGCCGGAAGGTAAAAAATATACTGCCTCCTTTGTAGAAAGCGCTATAGAGACCTCTGCGGGGCTTCTGGAGGCATCACGTTCCATTTCATGGTCAATGGCCCGGTTTATGAAGCCGTTGACGCTTTCACCCTGGGCGGCGGCGTGGGTTTGGACAACGCCTTTGCGGCCTTTGGGCATAGTGAGGTTTACACGGTCATAATTTGCAGCCATGTATTTATTAACCGCTTTTTGCTGTGCTTTTGATGCTGGCATGGTCCTTTCTCCTTTCCGGGGACCCCGGCGATAAGCGCTCCTCCCCTAGTATAGCTATAATATAACACAAAAGTCTATCTATGTAAATATACAATATCAACAGAAATATCTGTACAGATATAGATATCATGCCAATTGATATATCTGTGTAGATATAATAATAAAGATCATGTTAGGAGGGAACAAGAGAGCTGCGGCGGACGGGCCAGGAACGATCTGGATATTCCCTCTAAAATCTCTCTTGTGGCGGGACTGGTCATGACAAAAGTCGGTGCCGTTCCGAATGGTGCCTACTACAGCCGCCCACCCTTGACAACCGGGGGAAGGCCCCGTATAATGCAGAAAAGGAGGAACGAATATGGAGAGTATGGAATTAGTTTTGCAAGAACTCAAGAAAATCAATGGTCGGCTTGATACTCTAGAAGGCAAGATGGACAAGCTTCAGACGTATGTAACCGAACTCAAGGAAGATGTTGCCGAACTCAAAGATTCCCATGAGATCACCCGCGACGGTGTAAACGCGCTGCTGGAGTGGTCCGACAAGATCAGTGAGGCCCAGCGCCTCCCCCTCCCGAAAATCTGATACATAGCGGTACCGGAAACGGTGCCGCTTTTTATTATGCCCCGTTCCCATTTGAGGGCACGGGGATTTTTGTTCGCCGGATTTGGCGGGCAATCCGTTCTACGGATTTCGTATAACGAACTCAAAAATGAGCGCGCTTTTGGTTCCCAATTTTGGGTTCAGTAGATCGGCTCAAAATTGAGCTCATTTGATAAGCCTATCAAACGAATGTCATTTTTGACGGGCATAAAATTGCGCTGGTTGCTCGGTCCCAAATTGGACCCATTAGGGTGCCGGAAATTTCCGGCAGGGGGTTACATCCGTTAAACGGACGGGACCGTCCGTTTCCCATACGAAGGGGGTCGGATAAAGCTACCTCCTAAAAGCGCCCTTGCCCTTCATCTTGCCAGACAGGCCGGGGAAGTCTTGTATATGGACGCTGACAACGTTCTGGTTGACAAACGGGGGTTGTCTGGTTACTTTGACGGTTTTCAAACAGACTCTAGTAGACGAGCGGTTGACCTTGAAAATACATCATCACTATGTTAAAATTTAAAAACGGTGTCAGTAAAGGTATATAAAGGTCAAAGATGAGCAATTTGTGCCTGCCGGCTCACTGCATTGCAGATTGGATGCTGTGGAAAACAAATATGGAAAGGAAAACATATGGAGCGAAGGAGTCAGCCAAGAGCGCTGAGAAAAAGTGTGCGATACCCTACATACCAACTGTCCGCCACGGCAGACAGCACTAAGGAATCGCCGGAGAGACAACTGGTAATCTGTGCATTATCTGTTCTGGAGTGGATTCGCACAAAATTGCAGGAATTTGAGATACCGGATGAGTTTCAGACCCCGCCGCCGGAGAATTATCAAGCGGTACGGCTGGAAGATCTGAAAAGCGCCCACATCAACGCCGGATACAGCGTGGAGACTGTGTGCATTCCAGAGGAAAAGGTATGGGCTTTCCGGCTGGTTGAACCGGACCTCAGTGTGCGATGGGACCGTGAGACGGCGCGGGAAGTGAGCACCGCCGTGCCTGGAAGGCTCTTTGAGACAAATCTGGCCTTCCGGGTGGTGGGAGCGACCCTGCACTGCGGGATAAATGTAGTGGTCTCGGAGCCGGAAAACACAACGGAGCTGTGCCGTGTGCTGCGTCCAGCCGTAGTGGAACGACTGGCAGTCAATCCGCTGGTGGGCCTGTTCAGCAGACGGCCTCTGGAAAAGCGTCTGTGGGAGCTGAACTCCAGGGAGGCGATGAAGAACCTCCGAAACAATATCCAGACCGGGAATCTGCCTGCCATAATCTTCTGTGACTACACCGAAAGTCCTGCGGCACCGGCGGCGGTACCAACAGCCATCCTGAGGTCAGCAGACCGGTCCTCCTTTGACTGGACCGCTCCAAGGCCGCTGATGCCCATGAAACCGGAACCACTGGCGAAGACAATGCCTACAAAGACGCTGCCTGTCTCGGAAGAGAGGAGAATCCCCTATGACGTGCAGCTGTTTATCTCTGCCCGAATGTCGTATGTCCATAGCTTTCATCTGCCGGCAAACCAGTTCGAGCTGTTCCAGAAAGCGTTTCAAATCAGTCCCGAGAACGGGTGCGTCATTTTTATGGAACCCCGCGGCCTGGGCGGCGGGTATCGGGTCTTCCCTTACGAAAAAGGCCGGGAAAAGGATACTTTTCATTGCCTGATGGAGCTGAGCCGAGACTATCTGCGGAAAAAGTCTGTGAAATATGACAAGGTGATGTTCGTGACGGAGGCGAAGCTGCTGCGGACCCAGCGGGCCAAGGCAGAGAACTTGAGCGTGGAGGAAACTGCCAGGATTTATGAGGAACGGCAGGTTCTGCTTAAAACTCAGTATGAAGAGAAGCTTCTGAGCAAGGACGAGCGTATTGAACAACAGGCCGGTAAGATTACACGCCTGAAAAATCAGCTGGAGGCGGCAAAGGAAGAGGGCGAGGAGATTCGACGACAGGCCCAGGAGAAGGTTGCCCAGGCGGAGAACAGACAGCTGGCCATGCGGAGCCGCATGGAATATCTGGAGAGCCTGTCCAGGCGGCCGAAAACGCCCCAGGATATCCCCGAATGGACGGAGAAACGCTTTGCGGGCCGTTTGGAGCTGCACGCGAAGGCCGTGAAGAAGATTCAGGACGTGGCACCGAATTCTGTTGATATGCAGCTGCTGTGCGACGCCCTGGAATATCTGGCGTGGGAGTACCGGGACCAGCGGGCCGGGATTATCAGCCGGGACGAAGCGGGCCGCCGCAGTTCGGAAAAATACGGCAGGCCCTTTGAGATTTCCTCCTGTGGAACGACTTCCATCGAGATGTACCCCAGAGATTACAAAATCAAGTATAAAACCGGCGTCAATGGAAAGCTGGTGGAAACGCCCCTGACGGATCACTTGAAGGTGGGAAACACCAGCGGGAACCTTATCCGAATCTACTTTCTCTACGACGAGGTGAAGCGGAAAATTGTGGTAGGCTCTCTGCCGCACCACTTGAAGGTGGCCCAGATTCAGGCGTAAGGAATATCCCTTTCAAAAAATTCTCGGGAAGAAATGTTAAGCCTGGAGAAAAAGAAGACTATGGAATAAGCAGAGGAGCCAAAACACAGCTGAAAGAAATGGGAGATATTTATGCGTAAAATCGTATTCTGCAATATTCCGATGAAAGAGGAGCTGACGCCCCTGTCGTATCAAAAAGGAAGTCTCTCCCTGGATGTGGACGCAGCACCGGTTGCCTACCCGATCATGTCGGTTCTGAGCGGATATCTGCAGCCGGAGGACAGCGTGAAACTGGTGCTCCTGTGCAGGTGTGATCCTCAGGAGCGGTATCTGCGAAACGTGGAGCATTTCCGGGAGGAGTTCCGGCAACGGTGCGGCGCACTGAAAGACCAGGCCTCATGCGTGGTAGTGAACACGGAGTTCGCGGAAGGCGAATCCGCCGCGAGCCGCTTGCTGATGGAACTTGCGGACATCTGCGAACCCGGCGCGAAGCTTGCCGCCGATATCACCTATGGGCCGAAAAGCCTGCCGGTAGTGCTTCTGGCGGCGCTGGCCTTCGCCATGAGGCATCAGCACTGCGAGTTGGACTATCTGCTCTATGGCCAGGTGTACTTTCAGGAAGGCGTACCCACCGAACCACGGCTCTGCGATCTTTCCTATTTGCTGTATCTGAATTCTCTAATCTATACCCTGCAATGTGACTCGCCGGAGAAGGCGAAGCGCAGCTTGGAGATGATGCTGAGCCTATAACACCGGAGGGAGAGACAGCCTATGCGGAGGGATGCTTCCCACATGGAGGAACTGGAACGGCAGATCGAGGACTCTGAGATTTTCCGGATGAACCGGTCGGACGCGCCCGAGACCTATCAGAAACTGGCGCTGGTGCTGGTGGAAAATCTGTATCGTTATGTCTGCGAGATGAACTGCCGCCGCTACGAGGACATGGGACTGGAGGTGGTGGAGACCACCAGGAGCTGCCTGGGGAGCTACTGCCCGGAGAAGGGACCTTTCCTGCACTACTTCCTGCACGCGATCAAGCTCCGTGCCGCCAAGGAAACCGCGGTCCGGCAGAAGACGGCGAGCTGGGGCGGCGTCCTTTTGCCGGAGAAGCTCCGGGTCCGCCTCTTCCAGCTGGAGACCGTGGCTCGGAAGATGGGGCGGGACCCGGAGGACCTGGTGGTGTTAACGACGGCATCCCGCATTCTGGATGTGCCGGAAGACCAGCTTCGGGCGCTGCTGGAGTGGAAGGACCGGTTTGCGGCGGCGCCGGAGGCGGATCTGGACAGCGTGTCCGGGCCGAACCAGGAAACTCCGGAAACCCTTGGATTTACACTCGTAAAGAACCATTTATAAAACGACAATATTTACGAGCAGTCACCAAAAAACTAATCCTTTGTGACAAAATCGAACATCCAGAAAAAAACACGATTTGACAATCGTGTTTTTTTCATGCCCAAAAGGAGGCAGCAACTATGCCGGATATGAAATTACCAAGCTATTTTTACGGCGATGAGGCGATGCAGTTTACCTATTTCCGCATCCCCTGCCAGCTTATCACCCACCCACGATTTAAGCACCTGTCCACAGACTCCAAGCTGCTCTACGGGATGCTGCTTGACCGTATGAGCCTGTCCATCAAAAACGAATGGTACGACGATACCGGGCGCGTCTACATTTACTACACTGTAGACGAGGTATGCAACAATCTGAACTGCGGGCGGGACAAGGCCATGAGGCTGCTGGCCGAGCTGGACACCGGCAAGGGCGTCGGTCTGATCGAGCGGAAGAAGCAGGGCCAGGGCATGAGAACTACGCCGCCCTGCTCAACGCCATCATGCAGCAGTTGGGCTACCCCATTCCCCAAAAGGAACAGGAGGAGGACACGCAAAAAAAAGCGAAGTCCCGCGCTCCACAAAAGAAATCCTCGCCAGAGCGCGGGAGTGGCTTGAAACCGTCTCAGACGACTGCGGCGGCTGTTGAACCGGACTCCCCCACCAAGAAGAAGCTGGATCAGTTACAGCGGCTGGCGGCACAGTCCCGCCCTGGGCCGGAGAAATCGAACAGAAAGGTAAGGTAACTATATGGCAAGTTTGAGTGAAATCCTCAACAGTAAGGCTGAAATGAAGCAGCAGCGCACCGAGAGCCGCAGGGCCGAGCGTGAGCAGTTGTCCCAAATGCGGGACGGGGCGCTGATGGCCATCACGACTAACCCCGACCTCTACGCCCGTTTTCTCGTTTTGCAGGCGGACAATATCGGCCTGAGTACCGGGAATATCGCCCTGTCCCTGTCTCAGATGAAAGACCCCACCAAGATCGGCACCACCGATTTTTGGCATAAGCAGGGCCGTTATGTCATGGACGAGGAAATGAGCAAGGGCGCGGCGGTTTTTGTACCGCCCCGCAACACTAATTTCCGGGGCTACCTTATGGGCAGCTACTACGATGTGAGTCAGACCACCGGCAGGCCGCTGAAAGAAACGGAACCGCTGGCCGAGGGCAGCGACAGAATGAACGCGGCTTTTGCCGCCCTGTTGGACACCGCCCCCGTGGGCTTCATTGAGAACACGGGGCTGGACGTTCCTGTGCGCTACAATGAGCGTGAATGTATTCTGGAAATCAACACGGAGTACAGCACCGGGCAGGTGTTCGCCGCCCTTGCCACCGAGATCAGCTTTGCCCGTCTCCATGACCGGGGCATGAACCGGGACTATGACCGGGGCGCGTTCCAGTTGAA
>JBCLRG010000029.1:0-37237 GCA_041223955.1 Oscillospiraceae bacterium 38-13
GTTGAGCCGGTAGAGCGCCCCATATTTCAGACTGTTCCGAGCCTGCTCCCGCTTCGCCTGCTGGAGAATATCCGCCAGAGCGTTGCAGAAGTCCACGGTTCGGATTTTCTTTCGCTTGGTGGCCCCGACCTCCAGCTTGTGCCTCGTCCCGTTGTAGCGCATACTGCGGCGAACCGTCAGGCACTGTTCTTTCAAGTCAATGTCCTGCCACGTCAGCGCACAGACCTCGCCAATACGAAGCCCGGTGTAGTAGGCGATCTGGATGGGGAGAAGCGCGGGGTTGTTTTTGGCTTTCAGAAAGTCTCCCGGCCTGTTGTTATTCGGGCCTCCCAATAGATGTATTCCTTCCCGCCCCGCGTGACGGTTTTCTTTCGGATCGTTCCGCCGCCTTTGGCCCCCTTCTTTGCCTTTGCCATAAAAAATCACCTGTCCTTTCAAAAATGGTTGCAAAAAACCAAGGACAGGTGTTATAATAACGCTGTTCCAGGGCGCTATTATCGGGCCTGTCCCGGTCATAGTTCCGAAGCTGTCCAGGGGTTGCCGCTCCTGGGCGGTTTCTTTATGCTCAAATCCGTCAGCGCTGACGGATTTGGACACAATCGAAGGAAGTCCGGGCTTGCGCTTTGTGTCGAAGTGTGGTATGGTGTCTTTGGCGCTGCCATTGACGGTGGACGGTTGGCCCTCGACAAGGGGGCAACTTCTTGCCCTCTGATCTTCGGAAAGGGGGGCTGCCCTATGGTTACATATAGTGAGCTTTTTGCTTACTCCCTGGTTATCATCGGACTTTGCGGCCTGTTCATTCAGGTATACAAAAAGAAGTAACCGCCCTGCTTCCCCAAGCCGCGGTTACTTCTTTTTGAGTAATTAAGCACAGGGGGCAACCGTCTACCGGCAACGCCATTATATGCTCAGTATAACCGCCTCATATCATTTTGTCAAGCCGTTCCCTTCCGGGGGAGCGGCTTTTGTTTGCGCTGGGGTCTCTTCAAGCCGTGCCGCTGGAGCTGGGACTGGCGGAAGCTGACCCGCTTCCCGCCCGTCTCTTCTCCTCAAGGAGGGACTGTCGGTATTCTTCCGCCTCCGCGTTGATCTCCTCCTCCGTCCACTCCGTGACCGGCTTTTCCTCCCGGGAACGGGTGTCCGCAGGGGCTGCACGTTCGCCTATGATATTTTGAATCAAGTGGCCCACGGCTAAACGGTCGCCTTCATCCAGCTTCAAGTATGCGGACATAATCTGGCGGCCCAGATCGTCAAGGCCATATTCTTTCGCAAGCCTGTCTGCCGTCGCTTCCGGAACGCTGGCGAACATTTCTCCTTCCCCGGTACGCAACCAGGTTTCAGAAATATTAAATTCCCGGCAGATATCCGATATTGTGCGGTCAGTGGGGGACGTGTGCCCCAAAGCAATTTTGGAAATATGGGGCTGAGATAAGTTTATCTTTCTTGCAAAAGCTGTCTTTGTTAGCCCGGTAACTGTGATGCAGTGAGAAATACGCTCGTTAATTGTCTTCAAAAAAGCCGCCCCCTTTTTCCATATTAAAGCATGGATTAGGAATGATGTCAAGAAAAACATTCCTAATGAATAAAATAATCTTGATATAATGGAAAAAAAATAATATGTTATGCAAAAGAAATGATGGAGGTGAATAAAATGCTACAGCAAACCACAATCCCCAAAACGCCGGATGAAGTTGCCGCCAGTTTGAGCACGATGACCGAGGCGGAACAGTGTATTGTCAAAGGTGTAATCATCGGATTGAACGAAGCACACCGGGAAATCGCTGTTCCCCCGTCCCCGGAGGCGGAGCGGCCCAGTGCGTAGGAAGGAGGCAAAGACCATGAAACCGCCGGTTATAGACAGTATCCGCATGGCTTCCAAGCGGTACTTTGATTCTCTAGGTTTGAAAAAGCTGCCGTCCATGCAATCGCTGAAACAGGAGTATGCCACATTGCAGGCAGAGAACAAAAAACGGTATCCAGAGTATAAGCAAACGCGAGAAAAAATGATAGAACTTCTCACTGCCAAAAACAACGTGGAGCGGATTTTGGGCGTGACGGAGAAAGAGAAGAATCGTGACCGCCAGCAGGAGGTGAGATGATGATTTTTCTCTCCCTGCGGGTAACAGCAGACGCCGAAGGCGGCTTAAAAAACCGGGCGCACCAGCGCCCGGATTTACAGGGGCTTGGGGGCGGTCAGCCACCAACAAGCTGGGGTCGGTATATACCGAGCCTAGCTTGCCCATTCCATCGGACCCCCTGCTTCTCCTGTAACCGCAAACCTTTGAGGACAGGTATGCCTCGCGGGTGTTACCGCTGTTTGGGGGCAGACACCTCCAACAATAGTATAGGCCCCACTATACGGCAGAATAGGGCAGGCCGCTCTTGCGCCCTTGGGAATCCGTGGTATATTGGACAGAGGAAACGATCCGGGAGGACCATATCATGCCGGAAAACCTCAACCTGAAACTGCAAATCGCCGTCTGCGACGATGAACCTATGGACCGCCAACAGGCCGCAGACCTGACCCATGAGATCATGGAAGCGGAGGGGCTGGCCTGTTCCGCCTCCGGCTTTGAGAGCGCCACGGCCCTGTTCGCCGCCATTCAGGACGGCGCTCAATTCCACATTCTTCTACTGGACGTGATGATGGAGGGCCTGGACGGAATGGAGCTTGCCGCCGCCCTGCGGAAATTAGGAGACGACACCGCCATCATCTTCATTTCATCCAACCGGGAGATGGCCCTGCGGGGCTACGAGGTCTCCGCCGCCCGCTATCTGGCAAAGCCCCTCCAGGCGGAACAGCTCCGGGAGGCCCTGCTGTACTGCTACAAAACCTTCTGCGAGAAAAAAGAAAACCTGCTGCCCACGGAAAAGGGCCAGAGCAAGCTGGCTCCCTCCAGCATCATCTATGTGGAATCGTGGGAGCGCGGATCAAGGCTCCAGCTCACCGGCGGGCCAATCGAAACCTCCGTCAAAATTTCCGAGCTGGCTTCCATGCTGCCGGAGAGGAGTTTTACCTTCTGCCATCGGACGATCTTGGTTAACCTCTCCTTTATCAAGCACCTGCGCTCCTGTGAAATAGAACTTGCCGACGGAAGAATACTCCCCGTCAGCAAGCATCGCGTTTCTGATTTGAAAAAGAGGCTGCTGGGATATATGCAGGGTTAGTCCAGCGGAATCGCCATCTTTACGCAGTAATAGTCTGCTCCATGTTCCGTTTCCAGAAGATCATCATACCGCGCCACAATCTGCTTGATAATTTTAAGGCCCAAACCGCGCCCCGGCGCGGTTTCTTTTTGAATATGTTCCATCGTCGAGGAATTCTTGCAGGAAATCGCAAAGAAATGTTCCTTCACAGAAAAATCCAGCTTGAAATAAGGACGCTCCACCCCGGGAGCGGAAGCGCCTTCCACCGCGTTGTCCAGCAGGTTCATCACCAGGGAACACAATTCCGCGTCCGTCAGGGGCAGCGTGGCCGGCGCTTTCATCCGGGCAATTTCCACCGCAATCCCAGCGTCGGCCGCGGCGCTCAATTTGCTGTTCAAAATCACATCCAGCATCTCATTTCCGCTCTGTACCACAGGGCGGATTTTTTCGTTCTCTCCAATCAGTTCGTCCAGATACGCCGCCGCCTTTTCATCGGTGACGGTCTGCCGCAGAACCCGGAAATGCTTCACCATATCGTGGCGGAGCATCATCACCTGTTCATTCTGCCGCCGCATGACTTCATAGCTGTTTCGGGCCAGCTCGCCCCGCTGGGCCAGCAGACGGGCCTCCGTCCGGCGAGTGATCTCCCGGCGTACTGCTTCCGCCAGGGCTGTGACCAGCGCCGCCGCTGTCATGATGCTTTCCAGGGGGTAAAGCAGCAGTCCCGGTATTCCCAACGCGTTTCCCGAAAACTGCCAGCGCCCAAGCACCGCCCAGGCAATGGCCCCCGCCGCTGTCAGCGGGCAGAAGCAGCGGTAAAACCAATTTTGTTTCCACTCCAGAACACCGCAGGCCAGCGCCGCCGCCAGACCCGCAAGGCCAATCGCGGGAAGCGCCAGCGCCTGAGAAAGGGTGAGCCGTTCCGTGATCTGCATAACAATGTGGGCCGCCACGGCCAAGCCCTGCGCCCCGGCAAACAATCCAACCGCTTTCCGCCGCCGTCCCGTCAGCCGGGAGGCCAGGAACACCAGCAGCAGCATCATGGACAGCTCGCGGGCCAGCGCCGACACGTCCACCGGCAGCGGGCCAAGCTGGGCATTCGGCAGGAACGTCAGGGCCAGCCGCCCCGCCAGCCAGAAAAACGCCGTCAGCCCGCCGCACAGCGCGTCCAGGGCCAGGCACCCCTGAAACACCTGCCAGAGGAACAGCGCCAGCAGCAGCGTCCCGGCGGCATAGGCTAGGGCGGCGGGGACGGCAGTCTGGAAGCTCCCCGCCACCAGTGCGCTTTCGTAGGCATAGCCGCAGTACAGCACCACGGCGCAGGGCCAGACAGTTGTGGTGGGTTCCGCCAGTTCGCCGCCGGACGGGTCAGTGGATTGGGCAATGGTCAGGATTTTTCCCTGATAGTTTTGGGGCAGCGTCACCTGCACCGGCTCCTCCCGATACCACTCCAGCATGGGCAGGCGCAGGTATCCGATACGGTTATCCAGCTCCGGGCAGTCCGTGTAGATCAGCGCGCCGTCCAGAAAAACCGCCGCCGAGCTGATTGTTGCGTCCAAACGCAGGGTGGGACTGTCCACCTCCTCCGACAGGACGCGGGAGAAATAGAAGGTCTGCCCCAGCTCGTCCAGGCGGTCAAGGCCGCCGAACCCGTCCGGGGCCAGCTCCGTCACCGCATCCCCCTCCCGGGTGAACACGGTCCAGCCCTTTTGATCGTAGGCCCAGTCCTCCGGCACGGCCTCCCCCGCCCACATCAGGGACAGGTCATAGGCCCGGTTCTCCATCGGTTTCATACAGTTCAGCAGCAGAACACCGAACATCAGGCACAGTGTCAGGGTGAGAATCGCCGCCCACAGGCACGTCCATTTTTTCATGCTCCAGTCCTCCCGGCACGTTTCTGATCATAGCGTATCATTCAAAAAGGGGGGCTGTCAACCGGTCCGGCTGCCCACTCGAGCGGGTTTTTCGCCCACTCGTGCAAAACCTATTGCGGGAAGCGGGGATTTTTGCTATGGTGTAGGCGGAATCATGCGCCCTGGCTGACTGCGCGGGGTATCAAGAAGGAATCGGCAAGGGGGTAAACCCCCTTGCCCCGCAGGGAACCCTGCGGGGCAAAATCCTCCTCTGCCGGACAGGAGGAAATCATGAGGAAATGGAAACAACGGTTGTTCAGTCTGCTGCTGTGCGGGGCGATGCTGGCAAGCCTGTGCCCTGCGGCCCTGGCGGAGGACAGTAGTATCCCCTATCTGGACGAAAACGGAGATGAGCAGTCCTGCGAGAAGTACACCCTCGCTACCAGAGATGACACCGAATGGAGCAACAGCTGGTATGTGGTGGAGAACAGCGTGGGAATTGTGAACCGCGTCACCATCAGCGGGGACGTCCACCTGATTTTGGCGGACACCTGTAATTTGAAGGTCGGCGGAGGCATCCAGGTAAGCAAAGGCAACAGCCTGACCATCTACGCCCAGTCCACCGAGGGCGACATGGGCACTCTGTACGCCATCGGCTTCAGCGGCGATGCGGGCATCGGCGGCAACGACGGCGTTGACGGCGGCACGATCAACATCAGCGGCGGCACGGTGATGGCCAGCGGCGCTGAGGGCGCGGGCATCGGCGGCGGTGCCAGCGGTAACGGCGGCCAGATCACCATCAACGGCGGTACGGTGGGGGCCACCAGTTACTCCGGCGCGGGCATCGGCGGCGGTTACGAAGGCGACGGCGGCAAGATCACCATCAACGGCGGTACAGTGACGGCCACCGGCGGCGGCGGCGAAGGCGGCTCGGGCGGTGCGGGCATCGGCGGCGGTAATGGCGGTGACGGCGGCGAGATCAACATCAGCGGCGGCACCGTGGAAGCCACCAGCAAAGGCTACGGCGCGGGCATCGGCGGCGGCTACGGCCACAACGGCGTCACGATCACCATCAGCGGCGGCACGGTGACGGCCACCAGCGAGGGCAACGGCACGGGCATCGGCGGCGGCGGCTGGGGGGTGACTACGGCACCTTCAGCACCGGGCAAAACGGCCACGCCTTTATTGTGGCGTCCAGTATACCGAATCAGGTCGGCAAAAATCAATGGAGCGGCGTGATTTTCGTGGGGGACGAGGGCAGGGTCTACAACAGCCCCATCGCCCTCGACACCGACGCGACGATTCCGACAGATATGACCCTGACCATCGGGGCAGACCAGACCCTGACCATCGGCAAGGGCGTGACGCTGACCAACGAGGGCACCCTCACCATTGAAAGCGGCGGCACGCTGGTCAACAACGGCACGTTGGTCAACAACAGCAAAAATCTGGGCATTACCGGCAACGGAACCATCAAGGGGACCGACGAGCTGACCAACAACGGAACGATTGATGGCGGCATAACCGTCATCCGGCCCACCGCGCCCGCGATTACAGTACAGCCCGAAGATCAATCGGTTTCCATCGGGCAACGGGCGGCCTTTACCATCGTGTTCAGCGGCACCCCCGCCCCAACCTGCCAATGGCAGGTGAACAGCGGGAGCGGCTGGGAGAATGTCCCCGGCGCGGCAGCAAGCAGCTACACCACGGAAGCGGCGTCCATGAGCATGAACGGCTGGCGGTATCGGTGTGTCGTGACCAACAGCGCGGGGTCGGCGGCAAGCGACCCGGCCACTCTGACCGTGCAGAAGGCCGAGCCCCCCGCCGCCACGCCCCAGCATCTGAACATCGCCAACCACCTGGAGAAAACCTATACGGTCCTGCTGTCCAACCTGCGGCCCCAGCTCCCGGAAGGGGCCGACTGGAAGAACGCGACCTATGAGCTGACGGAGGTCGCCTTCACCCAGGAGGGGTATTACGCGGCGGACACGGCAACGATCATCCCCGGCCCCAGCGGCGCGCTGAACACACTGTCCCTGCCCATCCTGTTCAACGACGTGACGGCAGAGGGCCAGGTGGGCACGGTGACCGTCACAATCCGCTCCGACAACTACCGGGACTTCACCAATACCATCGAGGTGAGCGCCAGCAACAAAGAGGCGGTGACCTTCAGCGGCGTGACGGGCGTGACCGTTCCCTATACCGGCCAGCCCGTGAAGGGCTACACGGGGGAGCTGGTTGTTCAGGACAGCGGCGGCAATCCGGTGACGCCGGAGCTGGAGATCACCTATACCGGCAGGCTGGGCACTTCCTATAAGGGTACTCAGCCGCCCACCGAGGTGGGGACCTACTCCGTGATCTTCCGGGCGGCGGACACCGACCCCACGTATATCGGACGGCTGGCCGTCAACTTTGAAATCACGAAGGCCCAGGGCGGCGGCGGTGATCCCGTCAATCCCGGCGGCGGGAATGGCGGCGGCGGCACTTATACCCCGCCCACCTACAAACCCGATGTGAGCAAACCCGGCGAGGGCGGCGGTACGCCCACCGTCACACCCTCCAACCCCAAACCGGGCGACACCGTGACCGTGAAGCCCAGGCCGGACAGCGGCTATGAGGTGGACAAAATCACCGTCACAGATAAAAACGGCAAGCCCGTGGAGGTAACGGTGAAGTCGGACGGGACGTACACCTTCAAGCAGCCCAGCGGGAAGGTGACGATTGAGGTGACCTATAAACCCATTGAAACGCCGGAAACGCCCTGGAACAACCCCTTTACGGATGTGTCCGAGAGCGATTGGTACTATGAGGCGGTGCGGTTCGTCCATGAGCGAGGCCTGATGAACGGTTACAGCGATGGCCGGTTCGGGGCGAATGATACCCTCTCCCGCGCCCAGCTGGCGCAGATTCTATTTAATAAGGAGGGGAGGCCGGGAGTGAACTACCTGTTGACATTCCCCGATGTGGCGAGTGAGGCATGGTACACCGAGGCCATCCGCTGGGCGGCAAGCCGGGGTATCGTGGGCGGTTATGGAAACGGGACGTTCGGGCCGAATAACCCCATCACAAGGGAACAGCTGGCGGTTATGCTCTGGCGGCACTCCGGCAGTCCCGCCGCCACCAGCAAGGAGCTGCATTTCAGCGACGAGGGCGAAATCAGCGGCTTTGCGCTGGAGGCTCTGCGCTGGGCCGTGGAGAACGGTATCTTGAACGGCTACGGAGACGGGCGGTTAGGTCCCCAGGGGCAGGCTACCCGGGCGCAGGTGGCGCAGATGCTGAAGAATTTTATTGAGTACCAGGAGGAAAGCACTTGAAGAAATTTGCAATCCTTTTTGCGCTGGCCCTCTGCGTGGCGCTGGCGGGCTGTAACCAGCCCGCCCCGCCCCAGGGCGGCGGGCCCTCTGAACCGCAGGAAATTCCAGAAGTGGAGGTTATCATTACGGAACCGGAGGAACCCGTCGAACCAACGGCCCCAGAGGTCGGGCAAGCGGCTATGGTGTATATTGGAACTAAGGCCGGGGGCTTTGCCGGCTACCCCATGACCTGCGAGGGGGAGTTGTCGGCGGAGAAGCTGATTCAGGGCATCGCCGACCTGACCGGCTGGGACTTGACTTTGGCCGAGCCGGTAATCTCCGGCAAGGGCGGCATGAGCGTGTGCCTGTCCAGCGAATCGGCTTTGTTTACCGGCCCGCCTGACCCGCAGAGGGAGGAATTTCATATGTACGATGTGGGCCAGCTTGCGGAGACGGTTTTGGACAGCATCCAGAAAACCTTGCAGGAGGGCTTCACCGGTGAGGGCGGCGACCCGGACGTGCTGGATATTTGGTACTATATGGAGGACGAGCAGCCGTTGGAGCTTCCCGCCCTAGGACTGTCCTGACCCATTGACCAGCCGTATCAGTGGGCGGGAGCTGAAAGTACGTAGTGAAAGAGTTTGCGGCAAATGTAATATAGCAAAAATATGAGGCGCAGGCTATTTGTCATATCAGAGACAAATGGCCTGCGCTTTGAAATTTACCCTTGACAAAAGTTCTCTGAGGACGATATAAGCGGCACAATCAGCCACGACAGGTTTTTGAAACTGTCCGCAGAGTATGAAGCGGAACAGCAGGAACTGGAAGAAAAGGTCAAGGCACCAGCAGGAAGTCGGTATCTACGAACAAAGCAAAAGCGACTTTGACAGCTTCGCCGCGATTATCCGTAAGTATGTGGGGATAAAGGAACTTATCCCCGCAATCATCAATAAATTTATCTAGAAAATCATAGTCCATGCACCGGAAAAGACGGATGGGAAACGGGTACAGAAAGTAGATATTGTTTTCAACTTTGCAGGGGAAATCAATTTCCTTTCTGTCACGCGACCGAAACGGCAAGACGCATAGGAACTCGAAAAGACGGTACAGCCCTTATAATCGGGGCTATACCGCCTAATCTGAAATTACTTCCTTGTCACCGAAAACCTTGGGATTACAGGGTGGACATCAGCGCGGAGGCCAGGGCTTCCAGGCCCTCCCGCTGGGCCTCCTTGACGGCGGATTTCAGGCTCACGGTGCCTTCCAGAATGGTCATATCCTTCATGGACCCCAGGATTTCCGTCATCTGCTTGGCGGACTGTGCGGCCCAGGTTCCGTTCTCGATGAGGGCCACCGTCCGGTTCCGGAGTCCGTGGGACTTCAGGTCCCGGAGGAAATTGTCCATGGGGGTGTAGATTTCTCCGTTGTACGTAGCGGCGGCAAAGACCAGATGGCTGCAGCGGAAGGCCTCCGCCACCAGATCGGAGACGTGGGTGTGGGACACGTCATAAAGCCGCACGTCCTTCACGCCCTTCTCCGCCACACAGGCGGCCAGAATTTCAGCGGCGTTCTCCGTGTTGCCGTAGATGGAGCCGCAGAAAACCGCCACCGTCCGGTCCTCCGGCGTGTAGCTGCTCCAGCGCTGGTATTTCTCCACAAACCAGCCGGTATCCTCCCGCCAGATGGGGCCGTGGAGGGGGCAGAGGTGGCGGATTTCCAGTCCCGCCGCCTTTTTCAGCAGAGTCTGCACCTGTGCGCCGTACTTGCCCACGATGTTGGTATAATACCGCCGGGCATCAGGAAGCCATTCGGCCTTGAAATTCACCTCATCGGCGAAAATGTTGCCGTTCAGCGCCCCGAAGGTGCCGAAGGCGTCGGCGGAAAACAGCACCTTCTCCGCCGTGTCATATGTAACCATGACCTCCGGCCAGTGGACCATGGGGGCCATCACAAAGGTGAAGCTGTGCCGCCCGGTGGACAGGACGTCTCCCTCCTTCACCGTCACACAGCGGCCGGTGATGTCGGCGTTGAAAAACTGGCCGATCATGGATATGGCCTTGGCGCTGGCCACCACCTGGGCGGAGGGATAGGTGCGGAGCACCGCCCCCAGTGTGGAGCAGTGGTCCGGCTCCATGTGGTTGACGATTACATAGTCCAGGGGACGGCCCTGAAGGGCGTGCTCCAGGTTCTCGTAAAAATGCGCTCCAACGGCGGAGTCTGCCGTGTCCAGAAGAACGGTCTTCTCATCCAGCACTAAATACGCGTTGTAGCTGACGCCCCGGGGGACGGGGAAGACGTTCTCAAACAGGGACAGGCGCCGGTCGGACCCGCCGATCAGGAAGATATCCGATGTGATATTCCGTACACAATGCATGACGTTTTTCTCCTTTTGTTTACTGGTGGTTTTTCCAAGGCTAATCTACCTTAATTCCTCCGGTTTGTCAAGGGGATTGGTGGTGGAAGGCAAAAGAAAGGACGCGCCCCGCCGGCGCGTCCCTTTATCATGTCTCCGCAAACCGGGAGGGGTCCCGCAGGGCCTCCGCCGTCTCCGCATCGACGCGGACCGCCACAGACAGCAGCGGGCCTTCCTCCGCACCGCCAAGCAGCGGCGGTGCGCCGGGGAGTACGTCCACCTGAAGCACGTCCTCCGCTTCATACACCTGGATATGGACCAGCTCCTCATACTCCTCTTCCACGCCGGGGTCTCCATCCGCCGCTTTCTTCTGACAGAACACATAAGTATACAGAGGCGTTTCCGCCGTCCCGGCGCGGGTAATTATGGCCCATCTGGCGCCATGGCCGTTGAGGAGGACGTCCAGAGCGTCCACCTGCTCCTCGCCGTCGATAACGTACAGCTCCGTTCCGCCGGAGTCCAGCACCTGCCAGTGGTGCTCCTCGTCTCCGGTGTTCAGAGACTCCACGCGCTCCGCGTAGTCCTCCGCCTTCTTCTCCAGCTCCTCCAGGGCCTTCTCCAGAGCGGGCCACTCCTCACGGGCATCCTCTTCCCGGTCCGCCAGAGATTCCTCCAGGGACTCCCGGAATTCCCGCCGGAACTCCTCGTCGTTGGGGGAGGTGATTTTACAGCCGGACAGCAGCGACAGGGAGAGCGCCAGAACAAAACAAATAGCAAGCCGTCTTTTCATCACATACTCCTTTGTTCAACAACTCACTCCAAAAACTGCCCGGGGTCCCGCAGGGCCTCCGCCGTCTCCGCCGGAACATCGATGGTGAAGGTCAGGAAGTCTCCCAAATCCACATGCGTCAGAGAGGGCAGGTCCTCCAGAATTACCAGCGTCACCACGTCCTCCGACGCGGAGACGGTGAAGCGGACCAGCTCCTCATATTTCCGATCCTCCTTCTTCTGGCCTGCTTTCAAGGTCTCCTGCTGGCAGTATGCGTAGCTGTAGGCAGGATCTTCGGGATCCTCGGTCAACCGGTCTCCCCAATGGCCGTCGTCGCTGAGGAGATCGTCAATGGCCTTGACCTGCTCCGGGTCCGTGACGGTCCCGGCCTCCTGGCCCTCCGCGTCCAGGATCTTCCAGTAGTGGTCTTTTTCCACTCCGTTCTCATCCCGGCCGCTCCAGGACTTCACGGCCTCGTCAACGGCGGCTTCCCAGTCCTGCGCCCAATCCCCGGCGGCCTCTTCTATGGAATCCGCCATAGAGTCCACCCAGTCCCGCTCTTCGCCGCCGGAAGGTGCAATCACGATACCGGGCATACAGCCGGACAACAGAGCCATGGACAGGGTCAGAGCGCAGAATATCGCGAATCGTTTTTTCATCATTTACTCCTCTAATCAAATCAGCAGATTGAATAACCCCAAGGTGATGGCGGTGGTAATCCCCGCCGCGATGAGCAGCCCCAGGAAAATGGCGGGCAGGGCATGGCGCATCCGGATATCCAGCACCGAAGCCACCAGCGCCCCGGTCCACGCCCCGGTTCCCGGCAGGGGAATGCCCACCAGAATCACCAGCCCCGCCAGGCGGTATTTCCGCACCAGACGGCCCTTCAGATGGGCCCGGCGCTCCAGCCACGTGATCTTCGGGCCGAAAAAGCGGGTGCCCCGGAGCCAGTCCGCCACCCGGCGGCCCAGCACGATGATAAACGGCGCGGGAACCAGATTCCCCGCCACAGCGGCGGCACAGGCCAGCGCCGGGGACAGTCCCACGGAAATTCCCGCCGGGATGGCCCCCCGGAGCTCAATCACCGGGGCCATGGCCACCAGAAAGGTCATCAGAAGTTCGCCGGTCATCGTTTCAAGAAAGCTCTCTGAGAACAGCATAGGTCTCCTCCATAATGAATGTCATTATGGAATACAGTTTACTCCAGGTTCAGGTGCTTTTTCAAGAAGAATGTAGTGACGGCGTAAAAAATCGCTCCATAGATCACCGTGACGCCAATCGCCATCAGCAGCCCCACATGGATGGCGACGACGGGCGAGGGATTCCAGTCGTACAGATAATCCAGGAACCGGAACGCATCCGCTCTGTCCAGCCCCATCACCAGCATGGTTCCGCCGAATTGCAGCACCGCCTGAAATCCGAAGAAGCACCCAATCGACCAGAGCATCTTGTGGTTTGCCTGGCTGTGTCCCGCCGCCAGAGCCGCGTAAAACTGGAGGGCAAAGGCCACCATCGCCAGGAACATCAGGACGGCCAGTTCAATCAGAACCACGGTGCCGTTGAGGGCCTCGTTGATTTTCAGCAGCTGGAAGCCATGGAGAAACTCTTTCAGAAAGGCGATGAAATCCCGCAGAAAGCCCTCCTGTATCGCCACGATCACACTGGCCGCGATAATCGCCGCCACCGTCGCCGCAAACCACACGGCGGAGACGATGAGCTTTGACCAGATGTGCTGATGCACGGAGACGGGCAGGGTGAACATCAAATAGCCCTCGTCCTGCAAAAGATTCTTGTAAAACCGCTGAATCATCAGCACAAAGGACATCAGCAGCACGCCGCAGATGGCGAAGCCAAACGCCATGATAATCAGCACGCCCAGCGTTCTCAGGGCGGCATACCGGCCTCCCAGCATCCCCCGGCCTGCCAGATTGGAGCCCAGGGCTGTCACCAGCAGGACCAGATACATGGGCAGCATAATCCGCCCGGTGGCACGGAACTCGTGCTTAATCAGCTTCCTCAGCATTTGAACACCTCCCGGAACAGCGCGTCTACGCTCATGCCCTTCTCCTCCCGGATGCCGTCCACGGAGGACTGGAGCATCACATGTCCCTGATTGATAAAGATTACCTCGTCCAGCGCCTTCTCCACATCGGAGATCAAATGGGTGGAGAGAATCACCGCCGCCTCGGGATTGTAGTTTCCGATGATGGTGGAGAGAATGTAATCTCGGGTGGCGGGGTCCACGCCGCCGATGGGCTCATCCAGAAGATACAGCTTTGCCGCCCGGCTCATGACCATGATGAGCTGCACCTTCTCCCGGGTGCCCTTGGACATCTGCTTGACCGTCTGGCCGGGGTGAATGCTCAGGCGGGCCAGCATCTCCTCCGCCGTGTCCCGGCGGAAGTCCTGGTAGAAGTCCCCGTAGAAGTCCATCAGCTGCTTCGCCGTCATCCAGGCGGGAATGGCCATCCGCTCGGGGAGATAGCTCACCTGACGGTGGCTCTCCCGGCCCGGCGCGGCGCCGCACACGGCGATATAGCCCTCGTCCGGGGTCAGCAGGCCGTTGGCTAATTTGATCAGGGTGGTCTTGCCGCTGCCGTTGGGGCCCAGAAGGCCCACGATGCGCCCCGGTTCCACGGTGAGGCTTACCTCGTCCAGGGCCGCGACCCGGCCGAACCGCTTCGTCAGTCCCTTGCACTCAAGCACTGGCATGATTCGCTTCCTCCTCTCCCAATTCCTGCGTAATCAGGCTGATAATTTCCTCCCGCTGGAAGCCCAGGCGGAGCATGGCCTCCAGAAAGGTTTTCACATGCCGCTCTGCAAGGCTCCGTTTTGCCGCGTTGATCATCGTATTGTCCTCCGTTACAAATCTTCCCGCAGTCCGCTGGCTGTACACCAGTCCGTCCCGCTCCAGCTCCGACAGGGCCCGCTGCATGGTATTGGGGTTGACCCCCGCCTCCGTCGCCAGGTCCCGCACGGAGGGCAATCGCTCCCCAGGGGGGAACGCGCCGGTGACGATGCCCACCTTGACCTGCTGAATCAGCTGGGTGTATATGGGGGCGTCGTTGGAAAACTGCCATTCCATGGTATGCACCTCCTGTGTTTGTGCCGTTGTCTTATGTAATTAATACAATAGCACATTTTCAGGAAATGTCAAGAGGTTTTTGAAAAAATTTATGATTCACATCCGGAGAACATGAAAAGGAGAGGGACCCATGGGGGTCCCTCTCCCGGTGTTTGCCTGATTTCGGGCTCCTCGGTTTCTCATCCGTCCAGCGGAGCTTACTTCCGTCCGCCGAACAGCCCCTTCAGGAAGCCGCCCTTTTCCTTCTTTTCCGGCGTCTTCCGCTCCGGGCGCCTGCTGTCCCGGGAGGGCTCCTCTGGGGCGTTCTTCAGGCGCTCCAGCGCGTCCGCCGCCTGCTGGAAGTCCTGCTTCGCGGAGGCCGCATAGAGCTCCCGCGCCCGCTCCACGCTGGGAGCCACGCCCTTGCCATGCTCATAGCACCAGCCCAGGAGGTACTGCCCCCGGGCCTGGCCCAGGTCCGCCGCCTGTCGGTAATAAGACGCCGCCCGGTCCCAGCTCTGCTCCACGCCCTCGCCGGTCTCATAGAGATAGCCCAGGTTGCAGGCCCCGGTGGCGTCCCCGGCCTCGGCGGCCCGGCGGTACCACTCCGCGGCGGCGGCCAAGTCTTTCTTCACGCCCTGGCCCGCCTCGCAGCAGAAGCCGTAGCTGCACATGGCCCTGGGGTAGCCGGACTCCGCCGAGAGCTTATAGAGCCGGGCGGCCTCGCCGTAGTCCTGAGCAATCCCCCGGCCGGTTTCGTACATATAGGCGAGGCTGCACTGGCCCATGGGGTCGCTCCGCTCCGTCGAGCGGCGGTACCAGCTCACCGCCTGCTCCAGGCTGGCCTCCACGCCCTCACCGAACTCATAGCTGACGCCCAGATAGGCCATAGCCCGCCCGCTGCCCGCCTCGGCGGCACGCTGGAACCACTGGAAGGCCTCACCGTCGCTCCGCTCCACGCCCCGGCCATACTTGTAGCACAGCCCCAGACAGAACATGCCCCGGGGGTCCCCCTGTCCGGCGGCCTTCCGGTACCAGTGGGAGGCCCGGGTCTGGTTGACCTCCACGCCCATTCCCTGCTCATAGCACCACGCCAGGTTGCACTGGGCCCGGGGGAAACCCTGCTGGGCGGCGGCGGAGTACCATTTCACGGCCTCCTCCCAGCTCTGGGACACGCCCCGGCCAATCTCATACATATAGCCCAGGTTGCACTGCCCCGGCGCGTTGCCCATTTCGGCGGCTTTGCGGTAGAGCTCCACAGCCTTCTCAAAGCTCTGGGGCACGCCCTCGCCCCGCTCATAGCACACGCCCAGGTCGCAGGTGGCGGGAACGGACCCGGCGTCGGCGGCCTTCTGATACCACTGGGCGGCCTTGACCTCGTCACGGGGTGCGCCAATGCCGTAGTCATAGGCCCGGGCCACGCTGAACAGGCCCCGGGGATCCCCCTGCTCCGCCGCCCGCTGATACCACACGAAGGACTCCTCCAGGTTCTTCTCCACGCCCTCGCCGTGCTCATAGCACCACGCCAGGTTGCACATGCCCCGGGGAAGGCCCGCCTCGGCGGACTTGCGGTACCACTCCACGGCCTTCTCCCAGCTCTGCTCCACGCCCTCGCCGGTCTCATACATGAAGCCCAGGCAGCACGCGCCGTCCTCATCGCCCTGCTCGGCGGCTTTCCGGTACCACTCCACGGCGGCGGCCTTGTCCACCGGCACGCCCCGGCCCCGCTCATAGCACAGGCCCAGGCAGAGCTGTCCCCGGGGGTACTCCTGATCCGCCGCGGCCCGGTAAAGGCGGATGGCGGCAGCGTAGTCCTGCTTGACGCCCTCCTCGTGCTCATAGCACCACGCCAGGTTGCACATGGCTCTGGGATAGCCCTTGTCGGCGGACCTGCGGTACCACTCCACGGCCTTCTCCCAGCTCTGCTCCACGCCCCGGCCGCTCTCATACATGAAGCCCAGGCAGCACATGCCGGGGGCGTTGCCCTGCTCGGCGGCGGCGGTGTACCATTTCACAGCCTGCTCCAGGTCCTGCCCCACGCCCACGCCGAACTCCAGGCAGCGGCCCAGCTCCGTCTGCGCCCCGGGATACCCCAGCCACGCGGCGGACTGATACCACTTGGCGGCCTCGGCCTCGTCGGCCTCCATGCCGAAGCCCCGGCGGCAGGCCTCGGCCAGCAGGAACTGCGCCCTGGGGAAGCCCTGCTCCGCCCCCTTCTGGAAGCACTTCAGGGCCTTGTCATAGTCCGTCTCCACGCCGATGCCGTATGTATAGCAGTACCCCAGATTGGTCAGCGCCGGCATGTATTCCCGCTCCGCCGCCTGGGCGTAAAGCATCACGGCCTGACGGGGGTCTGCGGGGACGCCGATGCCCGCCTCCAGGCACCAGCCCAGATTGGTCAGTCCAAGAGGGTCGTCCAGCGCCGCCGCCCGCTGGTAGCAGGCCAGGGCGTCGGTCTCCCGCTTCTCGTCCACCGCCTGGTTGCCCATGCTGACCCAGTCGGAGGCGGTCATCTCATCCTCGGTCAGAGAAATGAAGAAGGTGCCTCCGCAGCGGGGGCAGACGTCCGGCTCCTTTTCGTCCACAAAGCCGCAGTCCGGATTTTCACAGCGATAGTAATCCATGTGGTGTTCCTCCCTTACGCATCCGCTCCGCCGACAAAACCGGGGGAGCTGTTGTATATATCGGTAAAGCCATGGGCCTCCCCCCGGTGCTTGAAGCCGGGGAAGGTGTCCAGCTGGACGCCATGTATGGCTCGGAAAATGCTCTTTTCAATGTTGGGATTGGTCCGCTTCAGCTCCCGGAGGAGCAGCTTGATCTCCTGGCGCTTGCTCTCCCCCACGCCGTCGCCGGAGGCGTCCCGGGCCTCGGTGAAGCGGCAGGCGCACTGGAGAAAGCGGAGGCCGTTGTAGTTCCGCCAGTGGACAATGGCGTCCTCATGGACGCAGTACAGCGGGCGGATGAGCTCCATGCCGGGGAAGTTCTTGCTTCGGAGCTTTGGCGGCATGGCCTGAAGCTGGGCCCCGTAGAACAAGCCCAGCAGGGTGGTCTCAATGACGTCGGAAAAATGGTGCCCCAGGGCGATCTTGTTGCAGCCCAGGGACTGGGCTCTGGCGTAGAGGCTCCCCCGGCGCATCCGGGCGCAGAGGTAGCAGGGGTTTTTCTCCACCTGGACCGTGACGTCGAAAATGCCGCTCTCATAGAGGGTGAGGGGGATGCCCAGCCGCCCGGCGTTTTCCTCCAGCAGTTGCCGGTTGGCGGGGTTGTACCCCGGGTCCATGGCGAGGAAGGTCAGGCGGAAGGGCTGTTCGGTGTGCTTTTGCAGCTCCTGCATCAGCTTCGCCAGGACAAAGGAGTCCTTCCCGCCGGAGACGCACACGGCGATGTGGTCCCCCGGGGAAACCAGCTCATAGCGCTTCACGGCGGCAATAAAGGGGTTCCAGAGGGATTTCCGGTAAGTTTTGATGAGGCTGCGCTCCGCAGTCTCTTGGGGGTTCAGCTCACGGGACATGGTTCTCGTTCTCCTGCCTGAAGGGGGATATCCCCCGGTTTCTCCGCTCTCACAGCCAGATCGCTCCCAGCTTGAACAGCGAGGCGCACATCTTCCGGAACCAGGGGCGCTGATTCCAGTCCTCCATCGTATAGGGGCAGCTCTGCTCCTGGATGCCGTCCAGGTCCTCCAGCAGCTCCTCCACCACCGGCATGTGATACAGCAGCACGGCGCATTCATAGTGGAGCTGGAAGGTCCGGTAATCCATATTGGTGCTGCCCACCAGGGCCACCTCCCGGTCCGCCATGACGCTCTTGGCGTGGAGGAAACCGGGGGTGTATTTATAGATTTTCACGCCGTGGCTCAGGAGCTCGCCCCAATAGGTCTCCGCCACCATATAGGTGAATTTGTGGTGGTCCGGAATGCCGGGGATGAACAGCCGCACGTCCACCCCCGCGTCGGCGGCGATGCACAGGGCCTTCTGCATGGATTCCTCCACGGCGTAATAGGGCGTGGTGAGGTACAGCATCTTCTGGGCCGAGGCGATGAGCTGCAAATAGGTCTCCTCAATGGGGTTGTCCGGATTGTTCAGGGGCCCGTCGGTAAAGGGCTGGCACCAGCCCGGGGCGTTCTCCAGCTCATGGCGGGGGCGGTAGTAATCGTCCTCGTTGTGAAACGTGCCGCCCATCATCTTCCACATCTGCATGAACTGGGTGGCAAAGCCCCAGACGCCCTCGCCCTCGATGCGGACGGCGGTGTCCTTCCAGTGGCCGAAGCGGACGACCAGGTTGGCGTACTCGTCGGCGATGTTGATGCCGCCGGTATAGGCGTACTGCCCGTCAATGACGGCGATTTTCCGGTGGTCCCGGTAGTTGAAATAAATGCGGTTCACGTAGCGGTGGACGGGGTTGAAGGCCCGCACCTCAATGCCCGCGTTCTGGAGGGCCTGGAGGGTCTCGTCGGAGAAGCGGGTGAGGTTTCCGAAATCGTCAAAGGTGATGTGGATTTCCACCCCGGCGGCGGCCCGGTCCTTCAGGACGGCGAAAATGCGGTCCCACAGCTGGCCCTCGGCCAGGATGTAGTACTCCAGGAAGATATAGATCTCCGCCTGTTCCAGGCGGGCAATCAGGTCCTCAAAGAAGTCCGCGCCCTCTTTGAAATACACCGCGCCGGTGTTGCGGTAGAGCAGGAAGCCCCGCCGCTCCAGATAGGCCGCCAGACGGCCCCAGGCCGGGGACTTCCGCCGGAGCCGGGCCAGGTTGACCTCACTGGCCATGCGCTGGCTGTCACGGCAGGGAATGGGAGTGACTTTCCGGAGGCTGAGCTGCTTGGCCTGCTGGGTCCCGCCCCACAGGCAGAAGAGAATCATGCCGGACACCGGCATCGCCAGCAGAAGGCACATCCAGACCAGCTTGTAGGTGGGGCTTCCGGGGCGCAGGTAGACCCGTATCGCCAAAACCGCTCCGGCAATGAGCAGAAGAGCGTACACATAGCTGGAGTACTCCTTGAGCACGTGGGAGAGGGCCAGCGAGGTGGCAATCTGAACGATGACCGTCAGCGCGCACATGGAGAGGCTGGTGACGGCGGAAATTCTCCGCTCAATCCGTTCCTCCACCGGGGGAATATGAGGGATGTTTCTGTGCATGAAATTTCGCCTCCTCCTGTTCAGTCTCAGCGTCTGACTTTCCTATTATACAAAAAGACGCCCCGGGGTTCAACAGGAAAATATAAATTCGTGGGAAAATTCCCAAGCCCCCGGCAAAGTCCCGGAAGGGGCTCCCCCTCTGGAGGCGCGAAAAAAGACAGGCCGGTCTGAGCGGCCTGTCTTTTCGCCGGGACTCCGGGGCCGGAGAAAGGCGGTTCTATGCCGCCTCCTCTGCCGTTGAGAAGGGAATGCCGTTCTCCCTGGCGTAGGTCTCCGCGCAGCTTCCGCCGGGGGCCAGGACCGTCAGCCGTACGCAGCCCTCGAAGGCCCCCTCTCCAATTTCCGTGGCGCCGGAGGAAATGGAGACCGTCTCCAGGGCCGCGCATCCGGCAAAGGTTCCGGCGCCGATGGAGGCGACGCCCTTCCCCATGGTCACGGAGGTCAGGGCGCTGTAGCCCTGAAAGCCGGAGGCGGGCAGGCTGGTAATCCCGTCTCCGATCACGACCTCCGTAATGGAGCAGACGGCCTCGGGGTCCTGAAGGACCTCCGTCAGCACGCCGCTGCCGCCGACGGTCAGAACGCCGTCCCGCAGCACCCAGAAGGGGCTGTCCTCCGCGGCGGAGGCCCCGGTTTCCTCCGGCGGATCCGGAGCGTTTCCGGACCCGCCGCACCCCGGCAGAAGGGCCAGCAGCAGCGCCAGGAAAACGGGAAACATTCGCTTCATGGTGTTCTCTCTCTCCTTATTTGTACTGCATCAGGGAAACCGTCACATCCGCGGCGTCTCTGGGGTCCGCGCCCTGCACCACACAGGTAAAACCGGCCTGTTCTTCCGTCGTTCCGTCCGCAATCTCAAAGGCTCTCGTCAGAGTCTTTCCCGGCTCAATGTCCAGCGTGGGGAATCTCTCAAAGCTCCCCAGCACCTTATCCCGTCCAACCAGACAGGAAATGGCCGTCTGACCGTTGTTTGTTATAGTGAGAACGATGTGCTTTCCATTCTCGGGAATGTAAACTCCTCCGGTGGTAAAGCCTGTCACCGTCTGGACTCTGGTTTTATCCTCGTCAATACCGGTGGAGCCTCCCGTTGTATCCACCGAGCTGGGGGCAACCTCCGTGAAAGGTCCGACCTTCTGGCCCAGAGTTGGCTTTGTAGGATTGGCAGGCATCTTCCCGCCGGGGTAGATATGGCTCTCCAGCTGGGCGTTTTCCATAGTGACGCCCAACACCACGCTGTTCCGCTTCTCGCTCCAGGAGGAGGGAATGCTTAAAAAGTCGGTCAGCATCTCTACGGGGAGATAGCTGTGGGCCTTGCCGGAGGCGTCCTGATAGGTGACGACGGCGGGGATTTTCACGCCGTTCGCCGTGTACTCCGCGCCGGGCTCCACCTTTACCTTGTCGAGAATGACAACTCCGGCGGTTCCGATTTCCAGCTTCCCCGCCGCCGCCAGGGCGGAGCCGGTCAGGGCCATGAGCATCACCATGGCCAGTGCGCCGCAAATAAACGATTTGAAGTTCTTCATAATAATCCGGTCCTTTCTAAATTTACAGATTTTCCGTGTACACCCGACAGTCCGTCACCAGGTCGGGCCCCGCATGATGACTTCCCGGGCCTCCTCCGGGGTCAGCCCTTCCGTATCATAATGCCCCTCACAGCCCACCTTGTACTCGCCGATGACATTCCCCTCAGAATTGTACAGGGGGATGGAGTACCAGTGGGGACACTCCTCCTTGGACAGTCCCTTCAGCGCCTCTCCGCCCTTTTGCAGCTCGGCCTCCCGGATGTACCCCTCGGGACGGCCCTCCGGCGGATAGGCGGCCAAGTGATGAAGGTCCGGCATGTGACCCACATAATCCGCCAGCAGCATGGAGCCGTAGCTCTCGCCCTTGCTGTTCTTGGGATAATCGTCATTGACCAGAGACCACTCCGCCGCCTTCTTGTCAATCTCCTGAAGGGCGTCCTTATTCCCCACCAGATACTCACGCCGGAGCTCTCCGTTTTTATCTCTGAACAGCTTGTCGTTCCCCACGTAGGAGGTCAAGTCCTCATCCGGCAGAATCGTGCCGCCCCGGCTTTTGATGAGCTCCGCGTCTCCCCGCCGGGGATTTTCGGGCACCTCCTTGGGCGTTCTGAGGTCAATGACCTCTCCCGCCTCCGGAGCGGCGGGCGCGGCGGGGGCAGCCTGTTTTCCGATGAGGATGGTCTTTGTGGCGGAGTCATACCCGATCTCCACCCCCAGGAGCTCGCTGACGGTGCGGATGGGGAGATAGTTGGTCTTGCCGCCGGCTTCGTCGGTGTAGAGAATGGAGCCGGGGACCTTCTGCCCGTTGGCGGCGGTGATGTCCTGTCCCGCCGTGATTTTCTGCTGTCCATCCAGGGCAACGTTGGCGAAGTTGTACTTCACGCTGCCGGAAGCCGCCAGAGCCGTGGTCAGGCAGGCGGCAGCCGCCAGCGCCGCAGCGGCTCCGCTCAGGAAGGACCGAATGTGTCTGATTTTTTTCATAGAAACGCTCCTCTTCGAATGTATTCCGGAAAAATCCGGTGGCCGGGCCGGTTGGGCCCTCTGTAACATAGAACCCCTATCCTGGAAAAACGCAACACAAAAAAACAGAAAATTTTTCAAAAAAATAAAACGGCGCCGGACAAATCCATGTCCAGCGCCATTTTGCAGCAGCATTCAAGGCGTTTCTTCGCCAAAACCATCTAAAGCAGAAACATTTTCCACAATTTCCGCTGCCATCTCCACCGGCATCTCCCAGGAGGCGGAAATGGTAATCCAAATCCCCCTCTCCGGATCGCTTGTGGCAAGCTGAAGCAGGCCGCCATAGTAAAAGTACTCCGCAGGATTTCCGTTGATGGTCAGCTTTTCCGCCTCTCCCCCGTTCTCCGGATAGATGTTGACGGGGGTATTGGCCACTCCCAGCAGGAATTCCCGCCCAAAGGCATCGCCGAAACGCGTCTGATTGCCGTACCGCTCGAGGCATCGGAAGCCATCCGGAAGCCAGCCGATTTTCACATGGGGGAAACATACCCCTTCCCGGCTGTAATCCTGGGGCTCCTTCGCCGGGCCGGTGGGAACAATGCCCTCCGCCACCCGCCGCGCGACGGCGGGAGCGCCCTGAACGGACACATAGCAGTTGTACTCCGGATAGGCCACGATTGCGCGGCTCACCGCGCCGTCCTCCTTATACAGCCCGGGCCAGCCGTTATAATCAGCCTCCCGCATGCCCTCCAGAGGCTGGGGGAGCTGTCTGTAATACCACTCGATGGAAAGCTCGTTCCAGATATGGGGGGAATCTGTGGGGGATTTATATTTCGCGCTGGCATCGAACCACCCGCCCTTATAAGTGTAGTCCTCCGGAAGCCATGTGACATCCAGGTTCTGAAACAGCTCATCCCCGGCGGGCCCCGGGGACTCAAAAATCCGGAGGTTCTCCACAATCCGCTTCAGCACATCGAAGGTCAGCGTTTTCGAGACGTCCACTGACAGATACACCTGATTTTCCAGGTCCGCCGCGCAGAAGCGGATTTCTCCCATCTTCTCCACCAGGAGGCCCTCATAGCCATTGAGCGTAAGCCGCTCCAGCCTGTCCGCGTCCTCGGTGTCGAAAAGGACGGAACCGGTGGTCTCCATGATCGAAATCCAAACCTCTTCACCGGCCGGGTTTGTAAACGCGGCATTATAGTTGTAAATCCCGTCTCTATACGTGAACCCATCCGGAAGCCAGCCGATTCTGGCGTTGGTGAAGTACTCGCTTCCCTCCGGGCGGTCCCCCTCCGGGGGGCCGTTCCGGACGCGGACGTTCTCCGCGATCTTCTTGACCCCCTCAGCCGTGAGGTCTATGGAGGCCGCCACCTCAATGTACTTGCCCTCTGTCGGGCCGCTGGTAACGACATGGATGCAGCCGCCGTCCTCCTGTTCCTTTACGATGCAGAGGCCCGGGCATCCGTTGAGTTCGATCTCCTCCACATCCGCGTCTTCCGTATCGACGTTCAGGGAGCCCTTTCCTTCCTGCAGAGTGACATAAAACCAGCTGTCCCACGGATTTTCAAATGAAGCGAAGTCTTCATCGTATCTGCCGTCCCTATAGGTAAATCCCTGGGGAATCCAGTCGATTTCGCCATTCTTCAAATACGAGATTCCCGACGGTTCGGACCCCCGGACCCGGATGTTTTCCGCGACGGCCTTCACGTCTTCAAGCGGCAGGGCATCGGAGGCGGCAATCTCAACCAGCCCGTTCTCCAGCGCCGGAAGAACGATGTAAAGACCGCCGTCCTTCCGGATGCACTGCGCCGGAATGCCGTTGATGGTCACTTCCTCCACGCTGTCCGCATTTTCCAGGTCCGCCCGGGCGGAGGTCTCCTCCGACTCGATGGAAATCCGGAGCCATCCGTCCGCGCCGTCCTTGAACATGGCAAATTCGTTGTATACGCCGTCTTCGTGCAAAAAGCCCTCCGGCAGCCACTGGACGTCCAGGTCCCAGAAATAGGCATAGCCCTCCTGCATCACGACGCCGTCTCTCTCGCCGCCGGGCTGCATTTTGAATTCCGTATAGCGCTGCGTCACCGTCAGCATCAGATTCATCGTCGCCGCCCGGAAGTCCTCGGACACGGCGAAGGTGGAGGTGAACAGCATGGAGGCCGCCGCCATAATGACCGCGGCGACGCGCAAGGCCTTTCCGGTCCGCCGGAAGGCGGACCGCCGCCTCTGCGCAGAGGCGAATTGGTCCATGACCTTCCCGCACCGCCGGTCCAGGCTCTCCGGCACGGCGGCGCCGGGGTCCTCCAGCAGCTGCTGGTTCCACTCCTCCAGACGCTGGCCCTCCTGAAGCATCACATCCTCCATCAGAAGGGCGAAGTACGCGTCCTCGTACTGCTCAAGCAAGCGTTCCCGCCTTGTCATGACCGCACCCTCCCTTCATCAGAGATACCGCCCGCCGCCGGGCTCTGGTCAGCCGCATCCGTATGCTGTCCTTCCGGCAGCGGAAGACTTCCGCCAGCTCCTCGTTGTCCTGTCCCAGTATGTATTTCCGGTAAAGGAGCTCCCGGTCCTCCTCCGGCAGCAGGGGCCAGACCTGGGCCAGGCCGTCCGTCCGCTCCCGCAGAACCGCCAGCTCCTCCGGCGAGGGGGCCGGGGACTCCACGTCCTCCAGGTCCGCCGTGTGCCGGTCCACCACCGACTGGTGGCGGAGAAAGTTCAGGGTTTTGTTTTTCACGGTATAGGCGATATAGGCCGGAAGGGCCTGTTCCGGCAGCTCCCGCAGGACGTCCACCTTCTGACAGAGGCTCTCCACGGCGTCCTGAACGATATCCTCACAGTCCTGCCGGTTGGAAACCCGGCGCAGGGCCTCGGCGAACATCAGCCGGGAGTACCGGCGGTACAGGTCTCTCATAAAGGCCATGCCGTCCCGGTCGTTGTCCGGGACTGTAAAGACAATCATCGCGCGTTCCTCCTTCGGGGCCCGGCCTTCCGTTGGGATTCGGGGCCGTTCTCAGGAGATGGAACCGCCGGGAAAACTGGCCTCTCCTATCATTATTAGCACAAAACCCGGCAAAACGCAACACAAAAATACCCCCCGCGTTCACTGGGAACACGGGGGATACTTCGGTTTTCGCGGCGGTTATGTCTCCTCCGGCTCGCTTTTCTCTTCCTGGGGGAAGGTCTGGAGGATGATAGGCTTTTCCTCTCCGGCCGCCAGTTTTCCGCCCAGCATCCCGGCCAGCAGGGACTTGACGTCGATGCCCATGCCCTGGGTGATGCCCTCCGTGACCTGGGTGGTACCGGTGACGATGTCCTCCAGCAGCTTGGCGCTGTTGCCGGAGCCGTACATGGTGATCTTATCCACCTTGGACAGGGGCTCGGCCACGTTCCGGGCGATTTCCGGCAGGGCCTGCATGACCATCTCAATGACGGCGGCCTCGCCGTACTTCTTCATGGCCTCCGCCTTCTTGTCGATGCCCTCGGCCTCCGCCAGGGCCTTGGCCCGGATGGACTCGGCCTCGGCCCGGCCCACGGCGGCGATGCCCTCCGCCTCCTGCTCCTTGGCGAACTTCTGGGCCTCGGCGCTCTTGCGCTCCGCCTCGGCCTCCTGCTCCTGTTCATAGCGCTTGGCCTCGGCGTCCTTCTGCCGCTTGTAGAGGGCGGCCTCCGCCTCCTGCTGCAAGCGGTAGCGCTCCGCGTCCGCCTTGGCCCGGATTTCCGCCTCCAGCTTCTGCTTCTCCACCTCGACCTCGTACTGCTTCAGCTCCGCCTGCCGCTGGGTTTTGGCAATCTCGGCGTTGACCGTGGCGGTCTCGATGCTCTTGCGCTGCTCCTGGCTCTGGATTTCATAGGCGGCGTCGGCCTCGGCCTTCTTGCCGTCGGCCATGATTTTCAGCTCCGCCCGCCGGATTTCCAGCTCCGTCTGCTTCTGGGCAATCTGGGTGTCCGCCAGCACCCGGGCCTCGTTGGACTCCCGCTCCGCCTCCGCCTGAGCGATGGCGATGTCCCGGTCCGCCTGGGCCTTGGCGATGGCGGCGTTTTTCTTGATCAGGCTGGTGTTGTCCGCGCCCAGGTCCTTGATGAGCCCGTTTTCGTCGGTGACGTTCTGGATGTTGCAGGAGAGAATCTCAATGCCCAGCTTATCCATATCCTTGCTGGCCTTCTGCATCACCTGATCGGAGAAGGAATCCCGGTCCGTGTTGATCTCCTTGAGGGACAGGGTGCCGATGATCTCCCGCATGTTGCCCTGGAGAGAATCCTGAAGGTCCCGGGTGATCTCCTCGGGGCGCTTGTTCAGGAAGTTCTTGGCCGCCAGCTTAATGCCCTCCGCATGGGGGGAAATGCGGACCTTGGCCACGGCGTCCACGTTGACGTTGATAAAGTCGCTGGTGGGAACCGACTGCTCCGTTTTGATGTCCACGGTCATCTGGCCCAGGTAAAGCCGGTCCATACGCTCGAAAAAGGGAACCCGAATCCCGGCCCGGCCGATGAGGACCTTGCTCTCCTTCTTCAGGCCGGAGATGATGTAGGCCTGATCGGGCGGAGCCTTGACATAGCCGGACAGGATAATGACGAGCACCACCACAACCGCTATGATCACGGGCAGCATGGACAGAATGGTATCTAGCATGGAAACTCCTCCTTTCAAATGTGACACACGCACCTTCTATATAAAAGCCGGAATACGCTTTCCGGCGGCTTCACGTCTCCGGCTTCGTGTCTCCCTCCACGTCTCCCCGCAGGGCGGCCAGTCGCTCCAGGGCGGACACCTCCGCCTCCAGGTTTCTCCGGCGCAGCTCCCGGTGGACCTGCCCGCTGCCGGTGAGCACCCGAGACAGCACGTTGGCCGCCCGGAGGCACAGAGCGGCCTTTTCGCCGGTGTCCCCGTCCTCCTGCTCGGCCTGCGCCAGCTCCTCCAGGGTGAGCTCCAGCGTCTGGAGATAATAGCCCTCCAGGCGGCTCTTCGCCTGTCCGTCCAGGCCGTCGTAATGCCGGAGGACCAGCGCTTCCAGATTCTCCAGCGCCGTTCGCACATAGGCCGTCTCCACCAGGGACCCGGCCTTCCGAATCCGGGCCGTGACCGCCCGGGCGCTCCCCTGCCTCTGTTCGCCGGAGCTCAGGAAGCGCCGCAATACATATTGCAGCTGGTCAAAGTCCCGGTTGGCCGCCTGAAGCTGCCGCTCATACATGGCGAAGCACCCGGCATCCCCGCCGGGCCAGGTCCTCAAGGCGGGCACCAGCTCCCCCTCGATGTCCCGGAGAATCCCGGCCAGTTCGGAAAGCCCCTTCAGGCATATATCCAGGAGGCGGTGGTCCCGTTCCTCCAGCGCTCCGGCGTTCCGCTCCAGAAACAGGTTCCGGAGGCCCGCGGTAATTTCGGCGGCCCTCTCCTTGAGTTCCCCGCCGCACAGCATCCGTATGCGCTCCATAACCATCCCGGTGGCGGAGGAGGGAATGGCGGTGTGCATGGCGGTCAGCGATTGCCGGATCTCCGCGCAGGACGCCTCGAACCATTCCCTCTTCTCTTCGTGCATAAAGGGCTCCTCCTTCCGGCTTCCGGCGGGGCGGGGCCTCCGGACGGGTTCGCCGCCGGGCTCCGCCGTGACCTCAAAGGGAATCCGTTTTTCTCTTCCGACCTTGGTGGCGAAAATGGTAAAGGCCGTCGTCATGCTCAGCCCCATCTCCCGGCAGGCCTGCTCCATGCTCTTCTTCACGTTTTCGTCCATGCGGAAGTTCACCATTACCTGCGCCATCAACATCCCTCCTTCTCTGTACAGCTTTATTATATCACATGTAAAGCAAAATGCAATATATTTCTTTACGCCCTCCGCGTGTTTTTCCGGGCGCGGCCCCTATTCCCCGGCAGAGTCCTCCAGCTCCGTGTCCAGCAGCATGCGGATGCGGTTGTAAACGGTGCCCTCCCGGGTGGAGGCGTCGTAGTCCACGCCCACAAGCAGTCCGCCGGGGAGCTCCCGCTGAAGGCGGGCGTAAATCCCCCTGGCGTAGATGTGCCCCGGCAGACAGCCGAAGGGCATAGCCGCCAGCACCTTCCGATAGCCCGCCCGAACCCAGGCGGCGGCCTCCGCCGAGAGGAGCCAGCCGCAGCCCAGGGCACAGCCGGAGGGGAGGGCCAGGGCCTTCAGCTCCGGATAGGGTGGGAGGGTGGAAAAGCCCCCGTTCCGCACAATCCGGATAAACCTCCGCTGGAAGCCCAGGGCCCAGGCCATGAGGGCCTTCCCCGCCAGACGGACGGGGAGGGGACTCTCCCCCAGATGGGTGTCCATATAGTAAAGCGCGTACCAGGTCAGGCCGTTGACCCCCACCTCACAGCCCTGCCGCCGCAGATACGCCTCCAGGTTCCAGTTTCCCAGGCCGCAGTATTTCGTGTACAGCTCCCCCACTACGGCAGCCCTTTGCACCTCCCGCTCCCGCCGCGCCACGGCCCGAAAGTCCGCCGTGATCTCCCGGCAGCGCCGGAGGATGCCCCAGGGGCTGAGGTTCTGGTTCCGCCGGAGGTCCCCGGCAAGGCGCTCCGTCCAGCGCTCCGTCAGGCGGTCCGTCTCTCCCGGAAGTGCCTCATAGGGCCGGACCTGATTCCCCAGCAGCATCAGGGCGTCTCCCCAGAAGGCGGCGGCCACGGCCCGGAGGGCCATCACCGGGGAAACTGTCAGGGCGCTGTCCCGCTCCAGCCCTCCGGCGTTGAGGGACACCAGCCGCACCCGGGCAAAGCCCTCCCGGTCCAGCACCGGCCGCAGCAGGCGAATCAGGCAGGAGCCCCGGCACCCGTCGGCGGCCTGCGAGATCAGGACGGCGGTGTGCTCCGGGTCATAGCGCCCGGACCGCAGGGCCGCCAGAACCTGCCCGGCGATGAGGACGAAGGGGTAGCACAGATCGTTGTGCATATGCCGGAGGCCCAGAGCCTCCGCCGCCGCGGCGTCTCCCTCCAGGACCACGGCGCGGCGGTTCCGGGTCTCGAAGGCCAGACGGAGAAGGGGCCAGTGATGGTCCAGCAGGGCGGGAATCAGCAGTGTTTCCATAGGGCCTCCTTTCTGGCGGAACACGTTCCACGGTCCATATACCACATAATATATACCCCCAATTCCTCCCTGTCCAGACACAGCGGGCGGAAGACGCTCCCCCAGCGGAGGGCTGGACATTTTCTACAGTCCCGGCAAAATTCCCGGATTGCTCATTGTATATTCCGTCAAAACGTGTTACAATGGATGGTACCAAGAGATAAGGAGGGCCCCTATATGAAGCTCAGCTTTTACGGCGCGGACCAATGCGTCACCGGCAGCTGTCACTGCCTGGAGATCAACGACACCCGCATCCTGATCGACTGCGGTTTGCAGCAGGGCCGGGATGAGGTCAGCAACGGCGAATTCCCCTTTGCCGCCAATACCATCGACTTTGTGCTTGTCACCCATGCCCACATTGACCACTCCGGACGGATCCCCATGCTGATCAAGCAGGGCTTCAAGGGCCGGATTCTCGCTACCCGCCTCACGGCCCAGCTGCTGGAAATCATGCTGCTGGACTCCGCCCATATTCAGGAGCAGGACGCGGAGTGGAAGAACCGCAAGGGCGAGCGTTCCGGCGCCCCCCGGACCGAGCCTCTTTACACCGTGGAGGACGCGGAGCGGGTCAGCGAGTTCATGGTGGTCTGCGAGTACGGCGAGCTCATCAACCTCTGCGAGGGGGTGGATGTGGAGTTCACCGACGCGGGGCACCTTCTGGGGTCCGCCTTTGTGGCCATGGACCTGACGGAGAACGGCGTGAAGAAGAGCATTGTCTTCTCCGGGGACATCGGCAACATCAACCAGCCCGTCATCCGGGACCCGGTGCAGATCACCGGCGCGGACTACGTGGTGATGGAGTCCACCTACGGCGACCGGAACCATCCGGAGAGCTGGGCCTATACGGACAATCTGGCCCGGATTATTGACGAGACCATGGCCCGGGGCGGCAACGTCATCATCCCCTCCTTTGCCGTGGGCCGGACGCAGGAGCTTCTGTATTTCATCCGGGAGATCAAGGAAAAACGCATGGTAACATCCCACCCGGATTTCCCGGTGTACATTGACTCCCCCCTGGCGAAGAAGGCCACGTCCATCTTTGACGGGGACCTCCGGGGCTATATGGACCACGACGCGGTGTGGCTAGTGCGGAAGGGCACGAACATGTTCCGCTTCCCCAACCTCTGCGTCACGGAGACCAGCGAGGAATCCAAGGCCCTCAATGAGGACCGGGCCCCCAAGGTGATCATTTCCGCCTCGGGCATGTGCGACGCGGGCCGCATCCGGCACCACCTGAAGCACAACCTCTGGCGTCCGGAGTGCACCATCCTGTTCGTGGGCTACCAGGGCGAGGGAACCCTGGGCCGCCAGCTGCTGGAGGGAGCGGAGAGCGTAAAGCTCTTCGGCGAGGAGATCACCGTCCGGGCCCACCTGGAGAACTTCACCGGCCTGAGCTCCCACGCGGACCGGGACCATCTGCTGAAGTGGATTTCCGGCTTCCACGAGCCCAAGCCCCAGCACGTCTTTGTAGTCCACGGAGACCGGGAGGTGGCTCCTTTCTTCGCCCAGACGCTGGAGAACATGGGCATCCCGGCCCACGCGCCTCAGTACACGGAGGTCTACGATCTGGCCGCGAACGCCATTGTGGAGCAGGGCTATCTTCCGGAGCGGAAGGCCAAGGTGGCCGGGAGCTCCAAGTCCGCGCCGGCGTACGAGCGGCTGGTTTCCATGGGCGGCATGCTCACGGAGTTCATCAAGCGGAGCCGGGGCCGGGACAACAAGTCTCTGGCGAAGTACGCGGCGGAGCTGCGGCAGCTGCTTGAGAAGTGGGATACCTGACAGCGGCAGGGGGACCCGTTCCCCCTGTTTGCTTTGCCGGGAATCCTGTAAATACAACCGCCTGTCCGGCCCGCCGGGTTTCCCGGGCCGGACAGGCGGCGGATTGCTAAGGAGGGCCTCAGATGGAACAGCTGCGGAAGGATCAGCGTTATACCGCCCTGGTAGAGGGGTATTCCAGCGAAGGGCTGGGCATTGTCCGTCTGGACGGCGCGGTGGTGTTTGTCCCCCGGGCCGTCCGTGGGGAGACCATCGACCTGAAGATCACCCGGGTGATGAAGACCCACGCGCTGGGGGAAATCCTCCGCGTGCACGCCCCCTCTCCGGAGAGGGCTGTACCAGACTGTCCCTACTTCGGCGTCTGCGGCGGCTGTGATTTCCGGCACCTGACCTACGCCGAGGAGCTCTGGGCCAAGCGGCAGAGGGTGCAGGACGCCCTTTCCCGCATCGGGGGATCCGGCGTTTTGGTAGAGGAGATTCTGGGGGCGAAAAACCCGGAGCACTACCGGAATAAGTGTCAGTATCCCGTGGGGCCCGGCGGGGAGATTGGGTTCTTTCAGGCCCGGACGCACCGGGTGGTGCCGGTGAAGCGATGCCTGCTCCAGCCGGAGGTCTGCGACCGGACGGCAGAGGCCGTGGGGAGCTGGATGAAGCGCTATCAGGTGCCCGCCTATGACGAGCGCACGGGCAAGGGGCTGGTCCGCCATATCTACGTGCGGACCAACCGCCGGGGGGAGAGTCTTTGCTGCGTGGTGGTCAACGGGCGGAAGGCCCCCCGTGAAGCGGAGCTGGCCGCGCTGGTGCTGTCTGCCGCGCCGGGGACGGTAGGCGTGGTGCTGAACGGGAATACCAAAAAAGGGAATGTGATTCTGGGGGAGACATACCGGACCCTCTGGGGGCAGGACTTTATAATGGATACGCTGTGCGGGCTGGAGTTCAAGCTGTCGGTTCCCTCCTTCTATCAGGTAAACCGGGACCAGGCGGAGGTGCTTTATGGAAAGGCGCTGGAATTTGCGGACCTGACGGGGACGGAGACAGCGCTGGATCTTTACTGCGGCGCGGGGACGATTACGCTGTGCCTGGCGGGCCGGGTAAAGCGGGCCATCGGGGCGGAGATTGTCCCCGCCGCCATCCGGGACGCCAGGGAGAATGCCAAGCGGAACAGCGTGGAGAACGTGGAGTTTTTCTGCGGAGACGCGGCGGAAACGGCGGCGATGCTGGAAACGGAGGGCCTGAAACCGGATGTAATCACGGTAGACCCGCCCCGGAAGGGGCTGAGTCCGGAGGTAATTGCCTCGGCGGCGGCTATGGGGCCGGAACGGATTGTGTATGTGTCCTGCGACCCGGCGACGCTGGGACGGGATGTGCAGCGGTTTGCTGGGTGTGGGTATCAGGCCGTCCGTGCAACGGCGGTGGATATGTTCCCTGGGACGCGGCATGTGGAGACGGTTGTCTTGCTTTCCAATGGAGAAATCGACTCATAAAAAGGTTCGGGTGGAGTTCTCCCTGGAAGATATGGATATGTCGGAATTTAAGAAAAGCGTAACCTATGGCAAAATCAACGCGTATATGCTGGAGAAGTTCGGACTGAAGGTGTCATCCTTGTATATTTCCCAGGTTAAGCGTAAATGCGAGCTGGAGGTTGGAGATAACTATAATCATCCGTTAATCATCCGTAATCAGAAAACGCCAAGGTGCCTACTTGCCCGCAGGAGTGGGAAAAAGCAATCAGGGCAGCGCTGGAGCATTTTCGGATGATCTAAGGAAATAGAAGGGAGAGGCTGTTCCACGTTGACAGCCTCTCTTTGTCTACTGCAAATAGCCCTTAACAATATCCACAAATTCCCCAATATCCATAAAGTAATTGGGATAAGCTACTTTTACCGTCGCATAGGAAGCTGCCCGAACTAACACAATATCCAGCGGAGCATTACCACGCTGTTCTTCGAGACGGTCATACATTTTGTTTGCAATTTCCAGCTCACCGGGCTTAAAAACAGCTTTTTAATGTATTTTTCTTGTAGTTTGGCTGAAGAATATAATACCCACGCTTATCTGGAACGCTTTTCGCATCGTGATCTATAGCCGTACGGATAACCCTCAACATATCTAAAATATGATGCTGATCATGGATCTGCTCCTTTTCGGAGATAAGTTCTTTTTCATCTTCTATCGTTCCCGGAGCAGCTTGGGAACCTTCTCTAATTGCGAATAGAGATGATACAAGAACGAAGAACCGTAGTATTTCTTGATTACCTTGTCCTGCCTTTAGCGCTTGATTTGCAAACAATCCAATAGTTTCTAAGGAAGTTGCCCATATGTGTTGAAGGTGTGTTCGAAATTGTAATTCACCCAGCATTGGATATTGATTATAGATTTCTTTATCCGGTGTATCAGTTCTAAATCTATATATGAGATGTAAGGAGCGATACCCAGAGGCTTTAGGACTTTGGATATAGTCATTTCTTTTCTTCTGTTCATGCCGATTTCGCGATGTCTGAAACTTGTCACTCAATTCATACACCTCAAGGCACCTTTGCCCTACCCAACAATTTGGAGAACTGTGCAACAACCGAAGAGCGCCCCCGGTTTATCAGTGTTGTCCGCCGTTTCCGCTGGACGAAGGCCAAACTCCTAGAGAAAATTTCTGAGGGAATAGATAGGAACAATCCGCTGCCCCTCAGCCCCATCGAAACGGCAGAGAGCGACTATCCTCTTTATAAATATAGATGCTTCAAACATAACCGCACCGAAAGGCGGTTATCAGGCAAATTTGTTTCGACTTGCAAGCCCAGCCATGATATACTGTGCAAAACAGCAATCTCAGGACTGTGGGAAGGATGGTGTGGAAGATGCCAGTATTCAAGACCAACATTGTGACCGGCTCCGCCCTGCTGGCTTTGTCCGAGAATGTCCGGGGCTGGCAGAAACAAGACCACTACCGCCAGTTGAACGCCTATCTGTACAGCGCCGGATGCAACCGTGTCTGCCTTCTCTTCGGCCTCCGGCGGACTGGAAAACAATACTGCTCCGCTAGGCTGTGCTGGACATGACGCCCGAGGAGGCGACAAAAACGGCTATGTCAAGGCCACGAAGCAGCAGGGAGTGTCCGTTCACGCATTTTATCAGGAGGAGGTGGTGTAGGGGGCGGTCCCCTGACTACCCTGTTTTTCGAAATTGCCATTCCTTCGGAAGACGGTCTGGGACTGGGTCTGGCCCCTGCATAAAATCTTCGAATAGAACACTCCCTACCGAAGAGGAGGCATGGCTTTCACATGCCCTAATAAGCAGGGAAGTCAACAGTCTTTTGAGGGCTGGTCCAATGCACCCCCCATTTTCTCTTTTTATTCCCGGAATAAAAAGAGAAAACGGGCCGTGCACGGTCCAAAAGAGAAAAACAAGGGGATGCGATTACGTGAGCGCGCCTGCACCTTGGGAATAAACCAGGCATGTCCCTGCCCGCGGCGTAGTGCAGGCGGGGGTTTTGGTGGTTGTCGAAGGACTTCCGGCTCTTTCCGCTTGCCGCTGGCGTGGCGGATGAATCGGCTTGGGCTAAGCGGGGTACGGTTCGATAGTGATGCCGCTGTAATAGTGGGTCAGGATTTCCTGGTAATCCGCACCGTCTAGCGCCATCTGGTTCGCGCCGTACTGACTCAGCCCCACCCCATGGCCATAGCCGGTAACGAAAAACACCATTTTTCCACCTTCCTCCTCCCACGTGAAGCACGCCGAGCGAAGCCCCAGCGCCGTACGGAGCTGGGTGCCCTTGACCGTTACGCCCCCTGCCGATGCTGTGACAATGCTCCCCGCGCTGTCCCGCTCCGCCGCGCGGAGCCAGCTGCTCATACCGCCGGAGAGGTCCGCTTCCGGGAAAGCGGCCAGGAGCTTTTGCTTCAGCTCCTCCGGAGTGAATTCAACCCGGCTGTAGTAATTAGGAATCTGGTCCCCCGCTTCCGGGGAGGATACTGCCTGAAGATAAGGCAGGTCGTTCACCCAGACGGCTCCCGCCGCCCGGGTCAGTCCGGCTGAGGAGGAGTGGAACACCGCCAGAATGGGCACGCCGCCGTATAAGATGGTTTGGCCGTCGGTCTCCTTGACGGCGGTTTCAATTTTTGTTTCATAAGCATCCGCGTTTTCTCCCCAGTTGGTCCGGGCCTGTTCCTCGCTGATATATGCCTGGCAGCAGGCCGGATTGGTACAGATATCGGCGGTCTCACCGTGGTTTCCACCGGTCTGGAGCTTGTACAGTGTATAGGTCCGAGCGGCTGTTGTCTGGGCCTTTAAGGCCTCCGGCTCAAAGGCGGCGGGCATCTCCGCCCGAACGACGCCCAACAGGTATTCTCCCAGGTCCATCTCCAAAACGTTTTCCCCGTCCAGCACTCGGAGAGGACGGGCGGAGTCCAGACTGCCACTGGTAAAGGGGGCGGGAGGCTCAGGCATGTCCACCGGTTCCTCCTCAGGTTCGGGGGGGGCCGGAGTGGCGGGGGATGCTGTCAGCAGCGGCAAAAGGAACAACGCCGCCATCAGCAGGGCGGATACGGTGATAATCTGATTGAGTTGTTGAGGGCTTGGACGGCTTCCGTTTCGTCTCATGGGGACCTCCTTTGTGGGGAACCGGGCGCTTACCCACCTTCCGCTATATCTTCCACTCTATGCGGCGGCAGGCGGAAACATGCGGCGGATATTGGGCTGCGGCCTGTAATTTCAGACCTAGTATATGCCGGACGGTTATTGAATATCGACCGCGTTCCCCCTGTTTTCCCCATCGCGGGCTGGGGAGTATGAGGAAAAGACCCGCCGCGGTTCTTCTTGCGGCGGGTCTTTGTGGTTACAGAGCTTATAGAAGCTCAACAGAGCAGGCATATCAGCTACAGTATGATTTCTACAAAGCAAGCGATAGCAGGGTAACGTACTGGCATAGTGCCACGGGTACCGTTGTGTGGTGGTGGCTTCGTTCCGCCTGTTGCAACTCCAAACTGGTGCCGTCGCTCAACACCAACCTCGCCGGGGCGGTGGTCCCGGCGGGGCTGGCAGCAATGACAAAGGACAAGCGCGGCACCGAGACTGTCTTTCAAGTGGTGCTATGGAGGGGCTTTGCCCCCTCTCCAGTCTCCGCCGACCTCTCTGACCCGCACGCCACCTGGCTGGAAGTGATTCTCGGCTCGGTCAGCAAGGCCACAGCCAAGCCCGGAAAACAGTGCGGGAGAAAGAGGCCGCTATCCGCATTGGTGTGTCGGATAAGAGAGCCGTCTCGCGTCTCCGCGCCCTGATTTCTGCCCTTAAAGTTTTGGAATCCGCTGGTGTGCGTATCCACGATGAGGCGGAGAATCCGAAGAAACTAAACGGTGCCCATGTGCCGTGGCACTTCCCGCTCCGGTTATCGGTAAAGGAACTCGCTAACTTTCTGCTACTCCCCGTCGGGGAGTAGCAACTGCCCGGAACACCGGGGCCACATCCACGGAACGGTTCTCAGTTTGACCTCTTGTAATCCTCAATGCCTACAGCGACAGGAAATTTAGCGGGGTCAACTGTGGCCCGGCGGAGAAATTCACGGTTTTCCCGCAAACAACAGGAATGGCAAAGAACAGCGAATAGTGAAGAGAAAAAGGAAAGTTGAGTCCCTCGTATTTTGCTCTGTGAGCCGCTGTGCGCAGTTTTTTGGAAGCGAGACTTCCTGTACAAATCGCTGTGTTGGGGCTTTGTGGACGATTGTCAGCATGGATAGAAAGCCGGGGAAATTAATCCATGGATTGCACCACCGTAAACAAAGAGGTTTGCAAAAATTTTTTATACAAATTCTAATGGTTTATAGGCGTTTCTGCTCCTTTTCATTTACTCTCCGGCACTCTCTGAAGCCAGTGTTTCCATGTGCTCTACGTCTGTCTGTGGCTGTTTATGTGGTCAGAATGATTATCGCAACGAAAGAGGCCCTACATATGAACAGCGAAACGCTGTGTAGTTCGCTTGCTTTTCGCCTCTGTATTTCTCCGTTTTTACCCATAAGTTTTTATCGACTTGTAGCCTACAATTCGGTATTGTGTGGTTACCAAAACCCAACAAAAAACTGAGTGGAGGAAAAAACATGACCAGCACAAAAAAACGCACTGCCGCCGTACTGACGGCAGCCATCCTCACAGCCGCTCTTGCCGTCCCCGCCATAGCAGTGGAGGCCCCGACCATCCGGGTAAGCTGCTACAAGGGCAGTACCCTGGAGGTGGGAGAGCGCAGCGGTCTCATCATCGGTCCCAGTGCCACAGAGTACACTGTCACCTCCAGCGATCTGGACACAGTAGC
>JBCLRG010000030.1:0-33995 GCA_041223955.1 Oscillospiraceae bacterium 38-13
CAGACAGACAACCGCATAACGCTACTGCATCATGCGGTTGCCTACCATATTCCTGAAATGTTCTTTATGCGTACTGTGCATACTTATATTAAAAAATTTTTTTGGCACAAAATATGCCATGTAAACAAAGAAAATATTACATGGCCCCTGCAACACTACTTCGACAAAGGGCTGGAGGACCACGACCAGGAAGTTATCGAACAGCTGAAAAATCAAATTGCATGGGACAAAGACCATCCTTGGTGGGCTGTATTTGAAGAAGAATTAAAAGAATATCCAGATATTAAATATGAAGAATTACCGTTTTGATTTGCCTCATGGATAACTATAGATGAATGGCCGCCTACCTCCACTAAATTTTTCCCACCATTTACAATAACCACGACGCTGCCCCGAACACCGATGCCCGGACAAGCCCTTGCCCCGCAAGGATTTCCGGGCATCGTTTACATTAGGCACGGCGGGATACATAGCTTCTGGAGATGTGGAAGGACGCCGCGATTTCCCGCTGTGTCAGGGGAATCGTCCCGCCCAGGCCGTAGCGCAGGCGGACGATTTCCGCCTCCCGCGAGGTGAGGCATTCCCGCACCAGCTTGTGGAGGCGAAGGGCGTTGTCGCGGTCGTGGAGGTCGTCCAGCATGGTGTCGTCCACGCCTACCACGTCCATTAATTGCAGGGCGTTGCCCTCCTTGTCTGTATCGATGGAGTCGGAGAGGGAGACCTCGCCCTGCAATTTCTTCTGGCCCCGGAAGTACATCAGGATTTCGTTTTCGATGCACCGCGCAGCGTACGTGGCAAGCCGGGCTCCCTTGGAGGGGTCAAAGCTGGAAATGCCTTTGATGAGGCCGATGGTTCCGATGGAAATCAGGTCCTCCTGGTCGGCGCTTTGGGTGTAATACTTCTTGATAATATGCGCCACCAGCCGCAGATTTCTCTCAATCAGCACCTGCCGGGCCTCCTGGTCCCCCTGGGCATACTTCTCCAGCCACTCCCGCTCCTCCGCGGCGGACAGGGGCCGGGGAAAGGACCCTCCGCCGGAGAGGCGCAGGGAAAACAGCATCGTATTGGCAAACATCAGCAACGCGGCGGACAGCATAAGACCTCCTTACCGGAGCCCGAGGCCCCGGCTGCCGCTTTCCCGGCTGGCGGCGGACCGTATTCGGGGACGAAGCGTCCCCGCTTTCAGCCTATGAAAACCGGGGAAGTCCCTATGCGGCCTTTGCATTTGAAGCGCCGGTATGGTATAGTATTTCCCAGAACCAGAGAACGAAGGGAGGCGGCGGCATGGGCTGGACGGTGTACATCCTCCGCTGCGGGGACGGGACCCTCTATACTGGCTGCACCAACGATCTGCCCCGGCGGCTGGAAGCCCACCGGAGCGGCAGGGGCGCCAAGTACACCCGGAGCCGCCTGCCGGTGGAGCTGGTCTACCGGGAAAACACCGCAGACAAATCCGCCGCCCTCCGGCGGGAGGCGGCCATTAAGCGCTTGGACCGCCGGAAAAAGCTGGCGCTGATTGGGGAAAAGGAGGGACTAGATGGAGATTCGGCCGCTGCGGGAGACGGACAGCCGCCTGACAATCAGCCGGATTTATGAGGAGAGCTGGAAGTCCGCCTACCGGGGCATCGTCCCTCAGGCGTACTTGGACGGCATTCCCGCCGGGCGCTGGGCGGAGGCCTTGGATCGGGCCGGATGGGAAACCCTCGTCCTGACCGAGAGGGAGCGGCTGATCGGGACCTCCAGCGTCTGCGCCTCCCGCTGGCTGGACTATCCGGATTTCGGAGAGATTGTCTCCCTCTACCTGCTGCCGGAGTCCATGGGCAAGGGCTATGGAAAAGCCCTGCTGGCGGCGGCGGTGGGAGCCCTAGTGGACTGGGGCTTCCGGGACGCGCTGCTCTGGGTGCTGGAGGAGAACCGCCGGGCCCGGCACTTCTACGAGCGGGCCGGGTTCGCCCTGACCGGGGACGTGATGGACAATGAGATCGGGGGGAAACCTCTCCGGGAGGTCTTGTACCTCCGCCATATCGAGTAATACGAAAGGGCCCCGGGAAACAGGCAATCCCGGGGCCTTTTCGTATTCTAAAGAGGTGCCGGCGCAGCTTTTCAGGAAGCCCGGCCGCAGCCGCTGCAGGAGGCGCAGTTCCCGCAGCCCAGCGCCACCCGGGGGCGGTGTCCGGCCTCCGCCCGGTATCCCTTGCGGGCCAGCAGGTACACGATGCCCGCCAGCAGGGCCAGGGCGGCAGCGGTGCCAAGGCCGAAAGCGGCTTCTCCCGTCACCAGCCCGCCCAGCTGAAAGACGATGAGGGAGACGGCGTAGGCGAAGGCACACATATAGCCGATGGCCGCCGCCGTCCATTTGGCGTTGTTCATCTCCCGCTTGATGGCGCCCATAGCGGCGAAACAGGGAGCGCAGAGAAGGTTGAAAATCATAAAGCTGTACGCGGACATGGCCCCGAAATCCGCCGCGATGAGCGTCCAGATGGCCTCGCCGCTGTCCCCCAGCTCCTCCCCGGCAAAGCTGTACAGCACGCCGAAGGTGGAGACCACCTCCTCCTTGGCAATGAGGCCGGTCAGGGTTGCCACTGCGGCCTTCCAGGCCATATCTCCCGCCCAGCCGATGGGGGCGAACATCCAGGCGATGGAGCGGCCCAGCCCGGCCAGCAGGGAGGCGTTGTTATCCTCCACGGCCCGGAGCACGCCGCCCTCGAAGCCGTAGCCCTGAAGAAACCAGAGAACCATAGAGCTGAGCAGTATCACCGTTCCCGCCCGTTTGACAAAGCTCCAGCCCCGCTCCCAGGTGGCCCGGAGTACATTAGCCGGCGAAGGCGCGTGATAGGCGGGAAGCTCCATGACAAAAGGAGCCGGGTCCCCGGCGAAAGCCCGGAACTTCTTCAGCATAACGCCGGAGACCACCACGGCGGCCACGCCAATAAAGAAGGCCGACACCGCCATCCAGGCGGAACCGCCGAACACCGCCCCGGCAAAAAGCCCGATGATGGGCAGCTTGGCCCCGCAGGGGATAAAGCCGGTGGTCATGACGGTCATCCTCCGGTCCCGGTCCTGCTCAATGGTCCGGGAGGCCATGATGCCGGGAACGCCGCAGCTCGTGGCCACCAGCATGGGTATGAAGCTCTTGCCGGAGAGGCCGAAGCGGCGGAAAATCCGGTCCATGATAAAGGCCACCCGGGCCATATAGCCCACATCCTCCAGCACCGCCAGAAGCAGGAAGAGCACCAGCATCTGGGGCACAAACCCCAGCACCGCCCCTGCGCCCGCCACAATGCCGTCCTGAATCAGGCCATAGAGGGCCGAGCCCTCCGCCACATGCAGGGCGGTCAGGAGGCCGTGGACCCAGCCGGGAACCCACTCCCCGAACAGCACCTCGTTGGCCCAGTCCGTTCCCCGTGCTCCGATGGAGACGGCCCAGCCGCCCATAGCCAGGGCGTAGATGCCCAGCATAATGGCCGCAAAGATGGGCAGGGCCAGCACCCGGTTGGTGACAATCCGGTCGATGCGGTCGGAGGCGGAAAGGCTGTGCTTCTTCGCCTTCTTCTTTACGGCCCGGTCCACGATGGCGCTGATGTAGTCATAGCGCTGGTTGGTGATGATGGACTCCGCGTCGTCATCCATCTCCCGCTCACATTCGGTGATGTGTTCCTCTAAGTGGGCGGACAGCGCCTCGTCCAGAGCCAGTTCCTCCAGGACCTTCCCGTCCCGCTCAAAGAGCTTGATGGCGTACCAGCGGAGGCTCCGGGCGCCCACCAGTTCCTGAATGGACTCCTCAATGTGGGCCAGCGCGTGCTCCACGCTACCGGTGAAGACGTGGGGAAGCGCTCCGCTCCGCCCGCCCTGGGCGGCGAGGACAGCCCTCTCCGCGGCCTCCATTCCGCCCTCGCCCCGGAGAGCGCTCATCTCCACCACCTCACAGCCCAGGGCCCGGCCCAGCTCCTCCAGGTTAATCCGGTCCCCGTTTTTCCGCACCAGGTCCATCATGTTCACCGCCGCCACCACGGGGATGCCCAGTTCGATGAGCTGCGTGGTGAGGTACAGGTTCCGCTCCATGTTGGAGCCGTCCAGGATGTTCAGGATGGCGTCCGGCTTCTCGTTCACCAGATAGCCCCGGGCCACCACCTCTTCCAGCGTGTAGGGGGACAGGGAATAGATGCCGGGGAGGTCCTGGATAACGGTGTCCTTCCGGCCCTTCAGGCGGCCCTCCTTCTTCTCCACCGTGACGCCGGGCCAGTTGCCCACGTATTGGCTGGAGCCGGTGAGCTGGTTGAAGAGGGTGGTTTTTCCGCAGTTCGGGTTGCCCGCCAGGGCGATTTTGATATCCATATGTACCGGTGCTCCCTTCTCAGGTAGTTATTTTAGACTAACTCAAGGCGTTAAAAACGGGCGGCGCGTGCCGCTTCATAAATCCCCCTCGCGATGGGGAGTCCGCTCAGGGCCCGGAGACCTCGATCATCTCCGCGTCCGCCTTCCGGAGGGACAGCTCATAGCCCCGGAGATTCAGCTCCATGGGGTCCCCCAGGGGGGCCACCTTCCGCACCAGAATTTCCACGCCTCTGGTAATGCCCATGTCCATCATCCGCCGCTTCACGGGGCCCTCCCCCCGGAGGCGCGTCACGGTGGCGGTCTCGCCGGGGCCGATGTCCTTCAGTGTCCTCATAAAGATTTCCTCCCTTAAATTTGAATGCGGTTCGCCATGCCCCGGTCCAGCGCGACGCGGCTGCCCTTCACCTGAATGATCAGGTTTCCCGCCATCCCGCTGACTACGGTGACGGCGCTGCCGGGGACAAAACCCAGCTCCGCCAGATGCTGGCGGACCTCGTCCTTGCCGGTGATTCTGAGTATGGTGACGGGTTCCCCCGTCTTTGCCATGGAAAGCGGCATCATAAATTCGACCTCCCGCCGGTTGATTGGGAGTTAGTTTTTCCTAACTCTCGGCTACGGTTTCGTACCGTTTAGCACGTCTAACTCCCGTTGTCAAGAGGTTTTTTCCAGATCTGAAAAATATTTTCTCCGGCGGAAGGACCGCAGGTCCCGGCGTTTCTACAGGAGAATTTTATGAATTTGAGCGCTTTTCAGAAACACTTCTCCTATTTTTTAAGAAATTTTGAATTCTTTCCCCAGGCAATTGAAAATGATAAAGATATGTCCTATACTGTGTGCCATCCGGAATTTCCCTTCGAAATATCTTGGAAAACTCCGGACGCCTCGCGGAGGCAGAAAGGAGCGCCGCTATGAAGGTCCTCGTTCTCTCCGATTCCCATGGAAACATCTCCAACATGCTCCAGGCATTCGAGCGGGAGCAGCCCCGGCTGGTCCTCCACCTGGGGGACTGCTGGCGGGACGGCGAGCGGCTTCAGGGCCGCCTTTCCGGCGTGCCTCTGGAGCAGGTCTGCGGAAACTGCGATTTCCGCACCGTCCAGCCTGTGGAAAAGCTGCTGTTCTGGGAGGACAAACGGGTCCTCATGTGCCATGGGCACACCTACGGCGTCAAGCAGAGTCTGTCCATCGCCGGGCGGGCGGCGGAGGAGAAGTGCCTGGACCTCTTCCTCTTCGGCCACACCCATAAGCCGCTGGTGGACATGCGGGGCAGGACGCTCTTCCTGAACCCCGGCAGCATCGGGGACTCCTCCCGGCCCACTTACGGCGTCGTAACCCTGGAGAACGGGAAGCTGGACGCCAGAACCGCCCTGCTCCGGTAGGGCGCATAAAAAAGAGGTGGTTGGGTGAAGCGCTGTATTGCTTTGGCCGGAATCGTCTAAACTAATGAAAATCATAAAGGAGACGACCTATGACGATTCCGGATGCCGCCAGACTGTTCCCCAGAGCCGGGGACAGGCAGACGATTTATCTGAAAAATGCCATTCAGAACCCCCGGATTGAAGTGGGGGATTTTACCATCTACAACGATTTTGTCAACGATCCCCGGGACTTTCAGCGGAATAATGTGCTCTATCACTACCCCGTCAACGGCGACCGGCTGAGCATCGGAAAATTCTGCTCCATCGCCTGCGGGGCAAGGTTCCTGATGACCAGCGCCAACCACGCCATGGCGTCCCTGTCCACCTATGTGTTCCCCATTTTTTATGAGGAGTGGGACCACGGCATGGAGGTCACGGAGGCCTGGGACCGCCGGGGGGACATCGTGATCGGCAATGACGTGTGGATTGGCTATGAGGCCGTGATTCTCTCCGGCGTCACCATCGGAGACGGGGCCATCGTGGCCGCCCGGTCCGTGGTGACGAAGGACGTGCCGCCGTATACCATTGTGGGCGGCGTTCCCGCCCGGCCCATCCGGCAGCGCTTCGGCCAGGAGACCATCGACGCGCTCTTGGAGCTGCGGTGGTGGGACTGGCCAGTGAAGAAGCTGGCGGGATGCCTCCGGGCCATTCAGTACGGAGACCTGGAGGCCCTGCGGCGGAACGCCTGAGCCCTGCGCGAAACAAGAGAAGCCCCGCCGCAGAACAGCGGCGGGGCTTTTTTCGGTGTGTCTGCTTAGCGGACGTGGATTTTCTCCAGAAAATCCGTGAAGGATTTTGCCTTCCGGCAGTCCTCCGGATACTCCAGAAAACTGTTCAGAAATTCGTCATATTCCTCATGGAAAATATAGTAGACCCAATGATTGGATCCGCCGCCGGCTTCGATGAAATAGGAATCTCCGCTCTGGTCGGAGCAGAAAGGCACCAGTGTCTTGGGGAGAAACCCGTCGGCCTGCTGCCATTTCAGCATATGCTCGATGGTCAGGATATTCGGGTGAAAGGTTCGGGTGAGGCCGTGGAACTCCGCCAGAGGCAGCTCATATTCGTCATCGCCGATGAAGTATTCCCGCCCCTCCTGGAAAAATCCCCCGTTTTGCTTCCGGTAAAACGCCTTCATGTCCTCCGGAAGGACCACGCCGAAGGCCTCCTCAAAGGCCCGGAATTCCTCCTCCGTGACTCCGGGCTCCGAATGGGGATCCAGAAACGTATCCAATGCCTTCACGCCTCCTGAAATTCGTAGTCCACCGCCACCCGGTCCTCCCGGATGGACTTGCACAGGGCGGAAACCTCCTTGTGCCGGGGGTCGTTTTTATAGGCTTCCAGGTCCTCGAGGCTCCGGAACTCGCTGACCAGCACGGCGTCATAATTCCCGGCCCCCACGTTCCGGGCCACTTCGCTCCGGAGAAGCTGGGGCACCACGCCCTGAAGGGCCCGGAGGCCGCTGAGAAACCGCTCCTGCTCCGCCTCGGTACCGGGGCGGAACTTCCACATAACGATATGGCGGATCATAGGCTTCCCCTCTTCCGGTTGTACGCCTCAATGCCCCGTCCCAGCAGCTCGATGGCCCGGGTCAGCTCCGCCGGGTTGGTGACGTAAGCGATGCGGATTTCATTCCGGCCCTTGCCGGGGGTGCCGTAGAAGCCCTCGCCGGGGGCGTACATGACGGTCTCCCCCCGGTCCTCGAACTCCTGGAGGAGGAAATACTGGAGCTTCTCCGCGTCGTCCACCGGCAGCGTCGCCATGACGTAAAACGCGCCCTCGGGAGAGCTGTAGGTGACGCCGGGGAGCTTGGACAGGGCGGAGACCAGGGCGTCCTTTCTCCGGCCGTACTCGTCCCGGACGGAGGCCAGGTACTCCGGCGTCATGGTCTGATACAGGGCGGCGGCGCCGATCTGGTCCAGGGTGGCGGCGCAGAGGCGGCCCTGACAGATTTTCATGGCCAGCTCCATAAAGTGCCGGTTCCGGGAAATCAGGGCTCCCACCCGGGCGCCGCAGGAGGAGAAGCGCTTGGAGATGGAGTCGGTGACGATGATGTTTTCCGCCGCGTCCTCGAACTCCAGAAGTGAGCTGAGCTTCTTCCCGGAGTAGATGATTTCCCGGTACACCTCGTCGCTGACCAGGAAGAGGTCATGCTCCTTGCAGATGTCCACCAGGACCCGCTGCTCCTCGTGGGTGAGGACCGCGCCGGTGGGATTGCCGGGATTCGTGACCATGATGGCCCGGGTGCGGGGGGTGATGAGGGGCTCGATTTTCTCCCGGCGGGCAAAGCGGTAGCCCTCCTCCGCCGTGGTGGGAATGGGGACGATCTTTCCCCCGGCGACGCCGGTGAAGGTGCCGTAGTTGGGATAGAAGGGCTCGGGAATCAGGACCTCGTCCCCATCGTCCAGAATGCAGGCCACCGCCAGCTGAAGGGCCTCGCTGCCGCCGTAGGTCGCCAGAATATCGTCCTTCTCCAGAGAGACGCCGAAGCTCCGGTAGTACCCCCGGACAGCCTCCAGGTATACGTCCACGCCTCCGGCGGGGGCGTAGGCCAGGACGGAATCGCTGAAGTCCCGCACGGCGTCAAAGAATGCCCTGGGGGTCTCCACGTCGGGCTGTCCGATGTTCAGATGGAGGACGCGCCGCCCGGCTGCCTCCGCCGCCACCACATAGGGGTGGAATTTCCGAATGGGGGAGAGGCTGCACGCCTCGCATTTGCTGGAAAACTTCATCCTTTTCGCCTCCTTGGGGCTTTCATACTTAATTCGCGCAGACTGCGCATTTTTCTATTGTAGCACCTCCGCCGCCCATGTCAAACGCTTTTCCAAAAATCGTCGTTTTGCCCGACGCTCCCCCGGAAGCCGGGGCGGGGGCTGGGCAAACTGCGCAAAGGCGCTCCGGCGGAAGGGACGGAAATCCGCCCTCCCGGAGGCGCGGTCCCTGGAGGACCCCCGCAAAAAAGCCGGAAAAATTTCGAAAAGACGGTTGACATTTCAGGACAGGCTACTATAATAGGGGCCAGCATGATAGAGGCGCGGATGTCAAGAGTACGCCTTCCCAAGGGTCAGGACCGGGGAGGGGGAAAGGGGCTTCCGCCGAGGTTTCGCCCGTTCCGGCCTGAGTGGAACGCGAAGCCGGGCCGCGCGGAGAACATCCCGCGGACTGTCACTCCCACCGGAGTGGAGCGCTGTCGTGGATTCAGCCGGGCACGGGTGAAGTCATGACGAGCTGTCATGACTTTATTCTTTTTTAGGAGAGAGCGTTATGAAGAACCTGAGAAGGCGGTTCGTGCCTCTGCTGGCAGTGGTGTTTCTGCTGTGCGCGGCCATGACCGTCCCCGCCCTGGCGGCGGGAGAAGACCTGACGGAGGCGGTGGGGAGCAAGTTCATCGAGTGCCCCGACTGCGGCGCGGCGGGCATCGTCCTGTCCGAGGACCTGGAGGCCGTCACCTGCGAAACCTGCGAGGGCGTGGGCTATGTCAACTCCCCCAGCAGCTTCTACAACACCTTCTGGTCCCTGCTGCCCCCCATCATCGCCATCGCCCTGGCCCTGATTACCAAGGAGGTCTATTCCTCTCTGTTCCTGGGCATTCTGGTGGGCGGACTCCTGTATTCCAACTTCGCCTTTGAGGGCACCATCCTCCACGTGTTCAACAACGGCATCGTGGCCTCCGTCACCGACAGCTACAACATGGGCATCCTGATCTTCCTGATCATCCTGGGCTCCATGGTGTGCCTGATGAACAAGGCGGGAGGCTCCGCCGCCTTCGGCCGCTGGGCCAAGGACCATATCAAGTCCCGGGTGGGAGCTCAGCTGGCCTCCGTGCTTCTGGGCGTGCTGATTTTCATTGACGATTATTTCAACTGCCTCACCGTGGGCAGCGTCATGCGGCCCATCACCGACAAGCACAACATCTCCCGGGCCAAGCTGGCCTACATCATCGACGCCACCGCCGCCCCGGTGTGCATCATCGCCCCCATCAGCTCCTGGGCCGCCGCCGTGGCGGGCTTCGCCGAGGACGGCCAGGGCTTCAACCTCTTCCTGCGGGCCATTCCTTATAACTACTACGCCCTGCTGACCATCGTCATGATGGTGGGCATGATCATCATGAAGACCGAGTTCGGCCCCATGGCGGGTTATGAGCGCAACGCCATGGAGAAGGGCGATCTCTTCTCCGGCTCCAACCCCTACGCCGGAGCGCAGGACGACGCCCCCGAGGACAAGGGCCGGGTGCTGGACCTGGTGCTCCCCGTGGTGGTGCTGATCATCTGCTGCGTCATCGGCATGATCTATTCCGGCGGCTTCTTTGACGGAGAAGGCTTCATCACCGCCTTCTCCAATTCAGACGCCTCCGTGGGCCTGATGCTGGGCAGTGCCTTTGCCCTGGTGTTCACCCTGGCGTACTACCTGCTCCGCCGGGCCATGAGCTTCAAGGACATGATGAGCTGCATCCCCGAGGGCTTCAAGGCCATGGTGCCCGCCATCATGATTCTCACCTTCGCCTGGAGCCTGAAGAACATGACGGACTCCCTGGGCGCGAAGGTCTTTGTCCGGGACTTCGTCTACTCCTCCGCCGCCGGGCTCCAGATGATTCTGCCCCTGATTGTGTTCGCTATCGGCTGCCTGCTGGCCTTCGCCACCGGCACCAGCTGGGGCACCTTCGGCATCCTGATTCCCATCGTGCAGAGTGTCTTCGCTATGGACAACCCCATGGCCATCGTGTGCATTTCCGCCTGCATGGCCGGCGCGGTATGCGGCGACCACTGCTCCCCCATTTCCGACACCACCATCATGGCCTCCGCCGGTGCGCAGTGCGACCATGTGAACCACGTGTCCACGCAGCTGCCCTATGCGATCACCTGCGCGGCGGTGTCCGGCGTGACCTATCTCATCGCCGGAATTCTGGTGAGCGCGGGCGCGCCCGGCCTGCTGGGCCTGCCCATCGGCATTGTGCTGATGGTCGGCACCCTGTTTGTAATCCGGCGCATGCATCCCAGCGCCAGCTGAAGCCTTTCGTTGAGGGAAAAAACGCCCGGCCTGACGGCCGGGCGTTTTGCTGGTTTTTCGGGGGAATGATTCGATAGGCAGACTTTGCTGCTTCAGGAAGGACAGCTTGTCCCAGTATCCCCGCTGGAAGAGAATCTTCCCGTTTACGACGTGGAAAAAGCCGCATCCCCGCAGTCCCAGAGGGTCCCGCCATTCCAGAATCGCCCATTGGCCGTCCTCGAAAATGTTCTCCACGATCGTTTCCATCTTGGCGGAGGCAAATTCGTCGCGGAACATCCGGCGGATTGCCTCCCGGCCCACTACCGGCTCGTTTGCCACCTGGTGATTCACCGCGTCCTCGCTGTAAAGAGCCGCTAGGGCATCCGCGTCTTTGGCGTTGAACGCGTCCACGAATGCGTTTACCACCTCCTTGGGTCTGAGCATGTCCGCACCTCCATCAATTCGAAAAGTTGGGCCTGATTATACCATGGGCTGGTTCCCCGGTCAACCTTCTTCAGATGCCGGGAGTGTCCGATGATGCATTTTTAAAGAGGACACCCGTAGGGGCGGACCTGTGTGTCCGCCCGTCTATCGGAAGCACCAGGGTCCCGGGAGAAGGGCGGACACGCCGTTTACCGGAAGTGCCAGGGTCCCGGGAGCAGGGCGGACACACAGGTCCGCCCCTACAAGATAATCTCTCGAAATAGGACACACCTCAGATGCCCTCTTATTCCTGCTGGGACTTGGGCAGGGGCCCGCACCTTCCTTGCGGGGCCTGATCCCCTGATCAGACCATTTCCCCAGGGTTTGCTCTTTTTCAGGCCTTCCAATGACCGGACTTTTGAGCCGGTATTTTTCTGCTTGACATTTCCCTTTTTCTGTATTACTATATTATTGTACCAAATCAATAGTACAATAGAGGGGAGAGGTTTTCATGAAACAAACCCGAGGCCTCAGCTCGTCAGGGCTGAAATGGATTGCCCTGATTCTGATGGTTCTGGACCACATTCACTACTTCTTCGGCTACACAGGCCGGGTCCCGGAGTGGTTCAGCATGGCTGGACGGCTGGCCGCGCCGCTGTTCCTGTTCTGCCTGGTGGAGGGATTCTGCCACACCCATGACCGAAAACGGTATTTCAGCAAGATTTACGCGATCCACCTTCTGATGTCCGGGCTGCTGCTTCTGATGATCTGCGGCCTCCTTCCCCTCCGGCCCGACGGGTTTTATCCCTTGAACGGCATGATGACCTCCTTCGCTATCTTGCTGGTGGTCTTTCAGGGCATGGACTGGCTGGCGGAAAAACGCTGGGGCCCCGGACTGGCGGCGGTGGTTCTGCCTCTGGCGTGGCCCATACTGGCGTCCCTGCTGATGCGGGGCGTGCCCGTCCTGCAAATGCCCCTGACGGTTCTGGCCTATACCCTCCTCCCCATGTGGAACAGCAATCCGGACGCCAGCCTGCCCACCATCCTGGCCGGATTACTGCTGTATCTCTGCCGGAAAAGGCGGAAGGTTCAGGCGGGGGTATTCGCGGGATTCACCCTGCTCTTCGACCTGGGCTATGTGGGCCTGATGGCCTCCCAGCTTCCGGACTTCCACTGGACACAGATGTTTACCATGTACTACGAGTGGTACGGCGCTCTTGCAGCGGTCCTGATGCTGTGTTACAATGGAGAGCGGGGGCAGGGGCCGAAGCGGTTCTTCTACCTGTTCTATCCGCTCCATGTTTACATTCTGTACGCGCTGTCCTGGGCAGCGTATCCGCTTCTCACGGGAGCCTGAAGGGACGGAGAAAGGGAGAGCGATGAAACCAAAACAGTCAAGGAATCTGCTGCTGGCATCCGCGTGCCTGCTGGCGTTTCTCAACGGCCTCGTCCTGCTGTACGTGTTCACAGGCTGGGCCCCGGTGCTGGGAAACCTGATTTCCGCCGCCCAGCTGCGGTCCTACACCGCACAAGTTTATCCGGAGCTGGTGCCGGGGCATTACTGGGCCGCCTATGACCTGAAGAATGGCGGCTACGGCCTGGACTTCAGTCTGAAAAACGGCGGGGGACACCGTTACCTGACCTACGACTCCCGCTCCGGAACCGTCCAGGATGAGCGGCGGGAGACGGTCCTGCGGATGCGCCTTGGAATCGCCAAATCTCCGGAGGTCAACGGGAATATGGCATCCTGGGGAGCCCAGTGGAGCCCCCGGGACCCGGAGACGCCGCTGGTGAGCCTGGGCATCCGCCTCAGAGACAAAAAGGACGTTCCTGTCCCCGACGAGGCGGCGATGCGGGAGATCATGGCGGACCGGGCCATGGAGCTCTATGCGGCCCTGTCCCCCAGAACGCCGGTGCATACCATCTCCGTGCAATACGGCCATGACGCGGTGCAAAAAAATGAATATGAAACCCTGCATTACCTCATCACAGTGGAGCTCCCAGAGGACACGCCGCTGACCCGGGAAATGATACTCTCCGGGAAGCTGAAAACCCGATAGCACGCAGGTCCCCGGGACCGGAAAGGATTGCTTATGCGCACACTATTTGAAGCCCTGCTGGCCCTGCTGGACCGGGGGGAAGACGCGGTGCTGGTCACAGTGGCCTCCGCCCAGGGGTCGACCCCCCGGGGGGCCGGGTCCCAGCTGCTGGCGGACCGGGAGGGCCTGCGCGCCGGAACCATCGGCGGCGGACCGGGGGAGGCTCAGGCCCTGACGCTGGCGGCGGAGTTCCTGCGGACGGGAACCTCCGGCGTAAGCCGCCTGGAGCTCCGCCACGGCGGGGAGCTGGACTCGGTATGCGGCGGAGAGCAAACCGTCCTCCTCCAGTTTATCCCCCATGACAGCACCCCATGGAAAACCCTGGCCCGAGAGGCCCTGGAACGGCTGACTTCCCACCAGGGCGGCTCCCTGACGCTGGAAGCCGGGGCGGACCCGGTCCTTCTGGAAACGGGCGGCCCCTCCTGGGACGGCCGGCGGCTGACCCTGCCCCTTCCGGTGGGGGAGCGGGTGGTAATCTTCGGCGGCGGACACTGCGCCCTGGCCCTGGTTCCGGTGCTGCGGAGCGTGGGGTTCCGGGTGGCGGTGTTCGACGACCGGCCGGAGTTCGCCAGCCGGGACCGGTTCCCGGAGGCGGAAACGGTGGTGTGCAGCAGCTATACCAACCTGGCCGCCGGGCTGGAGCTGACGGCGGAGGACTATGCCGTGGTCATGACCAGCGGGCACAGCCATGATTTCGAGGTGGAGGAGCAGCTCCTCCGCCGTCCCCTCCGCTATGTGGGCGTCATGGGCTCCCGGACGAAGACCGCCTATGTCAACGGGCGGCTTCGAAAGGCGGGGATTCCGGAGGAGGCCCTTCAGCGGGTGCATACGCCCATCGGGACCGCAATCCGGGCAGTGACGCCGGAGGAGATTGCCATCAGCATCACCGGAGAATTAATATACGAACGGGCCCTCCAGCGGGAGGGAGTCGAGGCGGAAAAAGCAGGTTGTCCATCACATTTGTAAAAACTATAAAAAGGCTCCTCCCAGTCCTGCGGGAGGAGTCTTTTTCTTCAAGTGCGGACTGCGTCGCCGTCGCTTCAGCCAGAATGATCACCAGATCTCAGAGCGTGCGAAAGCTCTTTTGGTTACTTTTCTCTCGAGAAAAGTAACAGTCTGCGGGGCCGCCGAGGAGCATCTGGAGGCCGTGCTCCAGGGTGGGGAGTATGGATTCCAGGTTTTCGCGGGCCGCCTTGGGACTGCCGGGGAGGTTGATGATGAGACTCCCGCCCCGGATGCCCGCCGCCCCTCGGGAGAGCATGGCCCGGGGCGTTATGGCCAGGGACGCCGCCCGCATGGCCTCCGGAATGCCGGGCGTCAGGCGCTCACAGACGGCCAGCGTCGCTTCCGGCGTCACGTCGCGGGGCGAAAACCCCGTGCCGCCGGTGGTAATCACCAGCGCCGCCCCGACCTCCCCGGCCAGACGGACCAGCGCGGCCTCAATCTCCGGCTGTTCATCCGGAACCAGTCCGGTCTCCAGCACCTGATATCCCGCCTCCTCCAGCAGAGACGCCACCAGAGGCCCCGCGCCGTCGGGGCGCTCCCCCCGAAAGCTCCGGTCGCTGACCGTCAAAACCGCGGCTGTGTACATACCTTCTCCTCCTGTTCCAACAACATCATATCCTCCGGCCTCACCGCCGCCCACAGGCATTCCCGGTCCGGCAGCGCCGCCCAGAGCTCCTTCGGCGCCTCCATCCACAAAAGCGGCGCGCCCGATACAGCAGACTCCGGACGGAGCCCGGCGTGGATGGTAAACACATCCTCCATCACCCGAACCACCCGGCAGCGAAAAGCGTTAACCGCCCCCGCCTCCGCCGGGCGGACACCGCACGCCCGCACGCCCAAAACGGAAACCCCCTTCCGCCAGGACGCGGCGCTCCGGAGGACCACGCCCCAGTCCGGGACCTCCGCCAGCTCCGGGGCGGGGCCGGGGCGAACGGGGACAAAATTCTCACAGCCGGAGAGCCTTGCCGCCCCGACGGTGACGGGATTCGTCATCAGCTCCGCCATGTCCATCACCGGGGAGGACCGCCCCGCCTCCAGAACGCAGACCCGGGGGCAGTTCCGGCAGGCCTCCCCCCGGTCGTGGCTGACCCACAGCACCGGGCCGGAGAACTGGTCCAGCACCTCCCGGAGCTCCTGCTCCAGCTGGCGCTTCAGAAAACTGTCCAGGGCGGAAAAGGGCTCGTCCAGCAGCAGTACCCGGGGCTCCGCCGCCAGGATGCGGGCCAGCGCCGCCCGCTGCCGCTGTCCGCCGGAGAGCTGGCGGGGATAAAGGCCCTCCAGCCCCTCCAGCCGGAAACGGCGCATCAGCTCCGCCGTCCGCTCCCGCCGCCGCGCTTTCTCCACAGAACCCAGACACACGGCAATGTTCCGTTCCACCGTCATGCCGGGAAACAGGGCGTAATCCTGAAACAGGAACCCCATCCGGCGCTTTTGGGGCGGGAGATTGATTCCAGCCTCGCTGTCAAAAAGGACCTGCCCGTCCAGAACAATCCGCCCCCGGTCGGGCCGGTCGATTCCGGCGATGCACTTCAGCGCCGCGCTCTTCCCGCAGCCGGAGGCCCCCAGCAGGGCCAGGGCTCCCTCCGCCGTGAAATCCACATCCAGGCGGAAATCCCCGTAGCGCTTCTGAACCCGGACCGTCAGCGCCATGAACGCCCCTCCTTCCGCTCCAGCAGGTTCACCGCCAGCAGCACGGCGGCGGACAGCCCCAGATTCACCAGCACCCAGCGGAGGGCCAGCCCGTCCTGTCCGGTGCGCCAGAGCTGATAGACGGTGGTGGAAACGGTGGCGGTGCGGCCGGGGGTGTAGCCCGCCACCATGGAGGTGGCCCCGTACTCCCCCAGCGCCCGGGCAAAGGCCAGCACCGTCCCCGCCAGAATGCCCTGGCGGCACTCCGGCATGCGTATCCGCCAGAAAATAAACGCGTCGCTGAGCCCCAGAGTCCGGCCCGCCTGGGCCAGGGTCTCGTCAAAGGACTCGAAGGCCCCCCGGGCCGTGCGGTACATCAGGGGAAAGCTCACCGCCACGGCGGCGAAGACGGCGGACCACCAGCTCATGGTCAGCCGGACGCCGAAGGTCTCCAGCACCCAGCCCCCGAGAGGCCGCCGGGGCCCCAGGGCCAGCAGGAGCAGCCAGCCCACCACCGTGGGGGGCAGGACCATGGGCAGCGTCAGCACCGCGTCCAGAACCCCCTTTACCAGCCGGGGGGCTTTGGCGATGAAATGGGCGGCAAAGATGCCCATGAAGAACACCAGCACCGTGGAAATAGCGGCGATGCGGATGGAGTTGCAGAGGGGAAACCAGTCCATGGGGGGACCTCCCGTTTTATTTATCCCAGAGGGGTGAAGCCCACGCGTTCAAAGACCTCTCCAGCCGCCTCTCCCCGGAGAAAAGCCAGGAAGTCCCTGGCCCCGTCCTGGTTTGTTCCGGCGGTCATGACGGCGGCGGGGTAGATCACCTGCCCGCACATATCCGCCGCCGCGGCGTCCACCGCCTCCAGCCCGGCGGAGAAGGCGTCCGTGGCGTAGACGATGCCGCAGTCCACGGTCCCCTCGGCCACCTGGGTGGTGACCTCCTTGACGTTGGAGCCGTAAGTCAGGACTCCCGACGCGTTCAGGGCGTCCTCGTCCAGGCCGCAGAAGGCGAAAATCGCCTGGGTGTACTGCCCCACGGGCACGTCGCTGTTCCCGACGGCCAAAAGCACGTCCCCGGCCTCCAGGGCGGCGCTCAGCTCATAAAAGTCGTGGATGCCCGCCGGATTTCCCTCCGGCACCGCCAGAACCACCTGGTTCTCCAGCAGGTCCATCCGGGTGTCCGGCAGGACGAAATCCAGCCCCCCTCCGGGATTCCCGGCGGCGTCCAGCCCGTCCATCTGCTTCTGCCCGGCGGAAATGAAGAGGTCGCAGGCCGCGCCCTCCGCAATCTGGGTGCTGAGGGTGCCGGAGGAGTCGAAATTAAACACCAGGGTCACGCCGGGGCGGTCCCGTTGGTAGAGCTCCCCGATCTCCGTCAGCGTCTCCTGAAGGGAGGCGGCGGCGAAAACGACCAGCTCCCCGCTCTCCCTCCCGGAGCCGCCGCAGGCGGACAGGAGCAGCAGGACCAGCAGCATGGGAAGCAGCCGCTTCATGTCATTCCTCCTCCCAGGGGCCCGCACTCCGGCGGCCCTTATTTCCCAAACCCGCAGTTGGGATAGGTGCAGACCTCGCAGCTCAGGCACAGGCCGCCCTCCCCCAGCCGGACAATGTCCTCCCGGGTCACGGGGACCCCGGCGGCAATCCGGGGGAGGACCAGGTCAAAGATGGTGCGCTTCGCGTACATGACACAGCCGGGGAGGCCCATCACCGGGGTTCCGCCCAAATACCCCAGCAGGAACATGGCCCCCGGCAGAACCGGCGCGCCGTAGGAGACAATCCTGGCTCCGGTGCGCCGCACGGCCCCGGGGGTGTTGTCGTCGGGGTCCACGCTCATGCCGCCGGTGCAGAGAATCAGGTCCACGCCGGAGGCCTTGACCTCCAAAACGGCGTTTTTCACGTCCTCGATTTCATCGCCGGGAGTCCGGCGCTCCACGGTTTCGATGCCAAACTCCGCCAGCTTCCCCTTCACCACCGGGGTAAAGGAGTCCTGAATCAGGCCCCGGGCCACCTCGCTGCCCGTGGCGATGATTCCGGCGGTCTTCAGCTTCCAGGGCAGGAGCTCCAGCACGGGGCGGTCTCCGGCGGCCTCCTCCGCCCGGCGCAGGGTCTCTTCTTTGATCACCAGGGGGATGACCCGGGTGCCCGCCAGCTTGTCCCCCTTCTGGACCGCCGTATCCCCGTGGCGGGTGGCGATCATCACGTCCTCCTGGGCGTTGACGGCGTTCAGGCGGCGGCTGTCCACCCGAAACAGGCCGTCCCGGGCGGCGGTGAGCTCGATTTTGCCCTCCTTCACAGCGCTCCGGTCCATGCCCTCGTTCCGGCACAGGGCGCAGAGGCGCTCCGCCGCGTCGTTCTCGTGGACCATCCCCGGCACCATCTCCCAGACAAAGAGATGTTCCTTTCCCATGGACAGCAGGACGGGGATGTCCTCCTCCTGAACCACGTGGCCCTTGCGGAACCGGGCGTCCTTATACTGGCCGGGGATGATCTGGGTCATGTCGTGGCACAGGACATGGCCCACCGCCTCCCGGGTGGGAATCTGCTTCATGCTTCCGCCTCCTCCAGAATCTCGATGGAGTCCCCCCGCCGGACGGAGCCCTCCTTCACCACCACGGCGAAAATGCCCTCGGTGGGCATGACGCACTTCCCGGTGATCTTTTTAATCTCGCAGTCGCTGTGGCACTCCTTGCCGATCTGAGTGACCTCCACCACCGTCTCCCCCAGCCGGAGCCGGGTTCCCACGGGGAGGGTTTTCAGCTCGATGCCCCGGGTGTTGACGTTCTCGGCAAAAGCCCCCGGCTGGAGCCCCGGCAGGAGGGCCCGCATGGTATCCACGCTTTCCTCCGCCAGGAGGGAAATCTGCCTGTGCCAGTCCCCGGCGTGAGCGTCCCCCACGATGCCGTGGCGGAGCTTCAGGCAGATCTCCGGGACCTCCTTTTTCACGGTGCCCTTTTTCTCGCTGATGTTTACGGATACCACTTCCGCCATGCTCACCACTCCTTTTTATAATCCCCGGATTTTCCGCCGCTCTTCCGGCAGAGCCGGACGTCCGAAATCTCCATGTCCCGCTGAACCGCCTTGCACATGTCATAGACCGTCAGCGCCGCGGCAGAGACCGCCGTCAATGCCTCCATCTCCACGCCGGTCTCCCCCCGGCACTTCACCTTGGAGCGGATGTGGACGGCGGAGTCCTCCAGGGTGAAGGCGATGTCCACCGCCGTCAGCCGGAGGGGGTGGCACATGGGAATGAGCTCATGGGTCCGCTTGGCGGCCAGGATGCCCGCCACCTGGGCCACGGCCAGCACGTCCCCCTTGGGGGTCCCGCCGGTGCGGATGAGGGCCAGCGTCTCCGGATTCATCCGGACCCGGCCCTCGGCCTCGGCCTGGCGGAAGGTGATTTCCTTCTGGGTCACGTCCACCATCCGGGCCCGGCCCTGTTCGTTGATATGGGTCAATTCCATGGGGTTCAGCCTCCAATCTGGTGCATGCTCCGGCCCGCCTCGCTCCGGCCGGTTTCGTTCATGTGGTGCCGCTCCGGCTTGGCGGAAATGCCCTCCCGGATGGTACGTCGCAGGTCCTCGCCGTGGAGCCCCCGGAGGGGGATTTCCTGATTCGAGTGTAGACAGGGCTTCAGCTTCCCGTCGGACGTCACCCGGATGCGGTCGCAGTCCTCGCAGAAGCGGTGGCTCATGGGCTCGATAAGGCCCACCGTCCCCCGTCCACCGGGGGGGCGGTACCGCCGGGCCACGCCGGAGCCCTCCAGGGGCCGGAGGCCGGGATAGCGGTCCAGCACCGCCTCCGCCGGGAGGAACCGGGCGTGCTTCCCCTCGCCGATAGGCATGAGCTCAATGAACCGGACCTCTATGGGATACCGGCAGGCGAGGTCCGCGAAGTCCGGAATCTCATCGTCATTGAAATCCTTCATCAGCACCACATTCAGCTTCATGCCGGTGAACCCGGCCGCCGCCGCCGCCCGCAGGCCCTGGAACACCTCTTCCAGGCAGCCCCCCCGGGTCATGTAGGCGTAGCGCTCCGGCCGGAGGGTGTCCAGGCTGACGTTGAGCCGGTTCACCCCCACCTCCCTGAGAGGCCCCGCCAGCCGGGAGAGGGCGAGGCCGTTGGTCGTCAGGCAGACCTCCTCCACCCCCGGGATGGCGGACACGCCCCGGCAGATATCCAGAATTCCCCGGCGGACCAGGGGCTCCCCACCGGTAAGGCGGACCTTCCGGACGCCGCAGGCGGCGGCGGCCTCCGCGATTTCCACCAGCTCCTCCACGGAACACAGGGCCTCCCGGTCCCGCAGGGGGACGCCCTCCGGAGGCATGCAGTACCGGCAGCGGAGGGAACAGCGGTCCGTGACGGAGAGGCGGAGATAGGAGATGGTCCGTCCGTGACTGTCCCGCATGGCGCATTCCTCTCCTCTCTCCGTAGTAAATTGGGCTTATTATACCGGAGCGCGCCGGAAAAAGATGTTGTCCGGACAACGTTTTTCTGTTATAATTTCCACAGTACAGCAATAGAGGAGGGCCCCGCCTGTGGATACGCCGATTCTGAAACAATGCCGCCTGTTCCGGGACCTGCCGCCGGAGACGCTGGAGGAGGCCGTCCTGCCCCAGGGCCGGGTCCGGAGCTTTGCGAAGCGGGCGGTGCTCATCGCGCCGGGGGACCGGGTGGACTGGTTCGCCGTGGTTCTCCGGGGGAAGGTTCAGATTTCCCAGATTTTTGCCGACGGGACCAGCAGCCTGATGGACGCCCTGGGCCCCGGCCACACCCTGGGGACGGACCTGCTCTGCACCCGGAGCCGCCGGTCTCCCTATTACGCCGTAGCCGCCGGAGATATTCGGATTCTTCAGTTCCCGGGAGCGCTGCTGCTGGAGCCGGAGGCCCTGCCGGGGGGGCTGGTCCTGTGGCGGAACCTGCTGACCATCCTCTCGGACGACAGCCTCCGCAAGCACTACCGGCTGGCGATTCTGGCCCAGCGGGGCCTCCGGGACCGGATTTTGATCTACCTGACCATGCAGGCGGAGCGCCGGGGGGCCACGACCTTCCGCATCCCCTTCTCCCGGGAGGAGCTGGCGGCCTTCCTCTGCGTGAACCGGAGCGCGCTGTCCCATGAGCTGAGCCGCATGGAGGCGGAGGGGCTGATCCGGTTCCGGAAGAATGAATTCACCCTCCTCGCCGCCGGGGAGCGGCGGAGCACCTGGAGCGGCATGGAATAGGAAAAGCCCCCGCCTTCCGGCGGGGGGCCAATGGTTTACCGTTCGCACTTCCAGAAGGCCACGCTGTAGGGGGGCAGCTCGCTGCCGCCGCCGAAGTCGTGGAGCTTTCCGGTGATCAGGTCCACCGCCTGACCGCAGCCCGCGTCAAAGTGGGCGGTGTAGGGGGCGTCGGAGGCGTTGACGGCCACCAGCACCCGCTCGGAGTCCGTCCGGCGCTGGAAAATGGTCTGGTGGTTGGTCAGCACGATGTCCTTGAAGTCCCCATAGCACAGGGCTTCGCTCTCCGCGTGGGCCTTAGCCATGGCGGCGATCTGGTCCGTCAGATCATTCCATTCCGGGGCGTCAAAGGCGGGGCGAAGGGCGTCGTCTCCCTGGGACTTCTCCCCCAGAGCGCCCCATTCGCTGCCGTAGTACAGGCAGGGGATGCCGGGCATGCCGAAGACCAGGCCGTAAATCAGGGGCAGATGGGCCGGATTCGTCAGGATGCTGGCGGCCCGGGTGACGTCGTGGTTGTCGGCGAAGCAGAGGAGATGCTTGCCCTTGTAGAGGGTCCACTGCTCGGGGCCAAACTGGCGCTTGAGGCTGTGGACGATCTCGAAGAGGTTCATGGAGTTCAGGCTGGAATAGAGGCCCTTGTAGCACTCGTAGTTGGTGCAGGAGTGGAGGAGGCCGTCTCCCACCCAGCGGTTGTAGTCCCCGTGGAGGGTTTCGCCCACCAGGAAGAACTCCGGCTTCAGCCCATCGCAGAACTGCCGCAGGCGGCGGAGGAAGTCCGGTTCCAGGCAGTAGGCCACGTCCAGCCGGAGGCCGTCGATGCCGAATTCGTCCACCCAGAATTTCACGCAGTCCAGAAGGTAGTCCACTACGGCGGGGTTGCGGAGGTTCAGCTTCACCAGCTCGAAATGGCCCTCCCAGCCCTCGTACCAGAAGCCGTCGTTGTAGTTGGAATTGCCGTCGAAGCTGATGTGGAACCAGTCCTTGTAAGGGGAGTCCCATTTTTTCTCCTGCACGTCCCGGAAGGCCCAGAAGCCCCGGCCCACGTGATTGAAGACGCCGTCCAGCACCACCTTGAGCTCCTGGTCATGGAGGGCCTTCACCACGGCGGCGAAGTCCTCGTTGGTTCCCAGACGGCAGTCGATTTTCCGGTAATCCCGGGTGTCGTAGCCATGGCGGTCGCTCTCGAAGATGGGGGAGAGGTATACCGCACCGGCGCCCAGCTTCCGGATATGGGGAACCCACGCGGCGATTTTGCCGATGCGGCTGGCGGGAACGCCGTCGTTCTCCGCAGGGGCCCCGCAGAAGCCCAGGGGATAGATTTGGTAGAATACGCTTGTATCAGCCCACATAGTTATAGCCGTCCTTTCCTGTCGGAGGGTGGATCGCTGTATTTCACGGTGTTGAACACAGAGATATCGTACAGTTTGGTATTATACCACAGATTTCCCAAAAGGTCGAGGAAAATCCGCCGGGAGAGGAAAATGCTGTAAATACAGCCGAAGCCGGGCAGTTTCCCTCCGGAACCGCCCTCTGCCGGGAGGAGGAATGGATTCATGCTGTTTCCTGAAGAGGAGCATACACCATCTTTGTGGGGCCTGGCCCCCTGGTCAGGCCATTTCTCCAGGGTTTCCACCTCCTGCCGGTAGACCCTCCCATGCATCTCCTCTTAAAAAGTGCGTAGGCGGACACCCCCCGCTACGGGAATGTCCTATTCAGAGATGTTATTTTATAGGGGCGGACCTGTGTGTCCGCCCGTCTCCCGGGAGCCTGGCACTTCCGATAAACGGCGTGTCCATCCTTCTTCCACGGTCCTAGAGCTCCCGGTAAACGGCGTGTCCGCCCTTCTTCCGGGCCCCTGGCGCTTCCGATGAACGGCGTGTCCGCCCTTCTCCCAGGGCCCCGGAGATTCCAATAAACGGCATGTCGGTCCTTCTCCCAAAACCCTGGCGTTTCCGATGACGGCATGTCCGTCCTTCTCCCGGGACCCTGGCGTTTCCGATGAACGGCGTGTCCGCCCTTCTCCCAGGGCCCCGGAGATTCCAATAAACGGCATGTCCGTCCTTCTCCCAAAACCCTGGCACTTCCGATAGACGGGCGGACACATAGGTCCGCCCCTACGGGTGTCCTCTTTGAAAAATGCGTCATCGGACACTCCCCCCGCCGCTCCCTTTTCAGATTGGTGTTGCTGAAAGAGGATTTGCTAAACCATTCATCAAAAATATTCAAAGTGGGCAGTCATCCACTGGTGGATGACTGCCCGATAAACTGGAATTTGAATACTACAATTTTATGAGCGATTATTGCTCGCCGTAGGTTTTCAATGAAGTTCTCCAAAAGCCTTGAAAACAAAGGATTTTTCACAGTGTGTGCGCCTTATCCCTTTATTCGATTTCACACAAATTTGTCCTTGCCCTGGCTACTCATAAGGGCAAAAGCAAGGGCAAGAAAATCTCGCAATAGGATATAACAACGTGTAGCAATCGGAAAACTGTGACGTATGTGCGAATATATTATAGCGGAGGATTTCACTATGGACAAGTACATTTTTAACGAAACCAATGGCCTATGGTATGAACTGACTGGCGACTACTATTTTCCTTGCCTGACTGTACCCGCTGAAGAAGAACGGCCGGTCAGCGTGTGGGGTCAAAGGCACAGACGGTATCTCAAAGAATATCGCCCAGCCTTTTATAACGCTTTGCTGTTGAGCGGCGATCTGAACAGCTGCCTTGTCGATATTGACCAGCGGGCGCAAGAACTGTTTGATACCATTATCCAGCAGATGGCTTATGCCCAAGGCATCACTGAAACGCTAAAAGTTACCGACCAAATGGCATGGGTGGGTATGATGAACAACCTCCGGGCAAGTGCGATGGAAATTGTGAACGGGGAAATCATACACTGATAAACCAACGTGACGGCGGGGAAAGTTCCTCGCCGTCATTTTTGCCAATCTGATATTTTTATTGCCCCGGCGCTTTTTTGTAAACGGTCTTGACAGAAGGACAACGTCATGTTATATTTTAACTGTCAGCATCGTGTTATATATTGTGGAGGGCAAACATATGGTACAGCAATTATCCGATGCCGAATTGGAAATTATGAAAATTGTGTGGGGGAACCCGGAGGAGGTGACATTGTTCCCCTATATCATGGATGGGCTGGCTGCCAAGGGCAAGCCATGTCAAAAAAACACCCTGATTGTACTTCTATCGCGGCTGATTAACAAAGGCTTTTTGAGCGCAAAGAAAATCGGTCGCCGCAACGAATACACCACGCTCGTTTCGGAAGCAGAATACCAGACAGCGCAGACAAAAAATTTCCTGGACAAGATTTATGAGGGCAGCGCAAAAGGCCTGGTTTCCAATCTGATTATGGGCGACCTGCTGACAGACGAGGAATATGAGGACTTGAAAAAGCTGTTGGAGAAAGGGAAGGAGCAGCAATGAACACAGTTTTGAAAATCTTCCTGTCTATGTCTTTTTCCGGCGGCTTGCTTATTCTGGCCTTACTTTTGGGAACGCAATTTTTGAAAAACAAAATCAGCCGGCAATGGCAGTATTACACTTGGCTTATTGTCATTTTGCGGCTGCTGCTCCCCTTCGGGCCGGAGGTAAACCTGCTGGGGAAAACCTATCAGGCTGTCGATCAGGCGATCACCCATGCCGCTCCTTTGCCGCCGCAGCAACCTGCGGTCAATACTCCGGAAGATGTTTTGGCGCCTGCTGTTGGCCTGGAGCAAAACCATGAACCTGCAAGCCCTCCGGCAGAGGATTTAACAACCGCTCCCCCGCTTCAAGAGATCGGTGTGCTGCTGACAAATCATGTTTGGCTGATTTGGCTTGTGATTGCGCTGGGACTGCTGATACGGAAAATGACCATCTATCAGGGCTTTATGCGGTATATTAAGGCTGGCTTGAACCCGGTTTCTGATCTTTCAGTTTTAGACCGGCTTTCCATCGCCGCAGAACGGGCAGGCGTTCAAAAGCCGGTAGAGTTATGCGTCAATCCGCTGGTTTCTTCCCCGCTGCTGATGGGCTTTTTCCATCCGTGCATTGTGCTGCCAAGCGCCGATATTGCCGAAAAGGATTTTCAGTATATCGTCCTACATGAACTGACCCACTACAAGCGGCGGGATATGTTCTATAAATGGCTGGTACAGATTACGGTCTGCCTGCATTGGTTTAACCCGCTCGTGCATTTTATGAGCCGGGAAATTACCAGGGCTTGCGAATTTTCCTGTGATGAGGCTGTCCTTGCAGAAATGGGCGGCGAGAACGCTGAAGATTACGGGAAAACCCTGCTTGAGGCTATGGCGGCAGTCGGGAAATACAAGGAAAATCTCGGGACTGTCACTTTAAGCGAAAATAAACAGCTATTGAAAGAAAGGTTAGGTGCAATTATGAAGTTTAAGAAAAAGTCAAAAGCGATACGTCTTTTGACGGGTGTGTTAACGCTGTGTGTGATGTTCGGGGCGGCTTTTGTTGGCGTTTATCCCACAGCCGACGCAAAGTCGCCAAATTCAGGGACTGCGGAAAAATCAACGCCGTCACAGACTGGCCAACTGACAGAAATGGAAACCTTGACCATCAAGGGAACCACATATTATTTAGTCCAAAACGAGGCCCAGCTTAGAGCGATTGGCACAGGCACATATGGCATGGATCAAAATTATATGCAGCAAGCGGATATTCAGCTGTCCTCGAAGGAATGGACGCCCATTGGAACGTGGGAGAACCCATTTACCGGCACCTTTAATGGGAATGGGTTTGAAATTAAAGGACTTACAATGACCGATCCAAACGCAAAGATTATTGGACTGTTCGGCGTTGCTAAAAACGCTCACATTTATAATGTCACTTTGCGTGATTATGATATTGCGAGTGCGGGCAAAAATGTTTCGGGAAAATCGGTTGGAGCAGTTCTCGCAATTGGACAGGGAAGCCGCTCCTACGATAATTTCGTTTATCCGAAAGAGATGGGGATAGATAGTGAAAATGACTTCTCACAGATAGAGCGCTATTATAAAGCCGGCAGCCTGCCGCTGTTTCAAATTGCGTTCCCCCGGCTGGAGGAGGAGGAACAGCTCGCATGGCTGGAAAAGATTTACGCCGATGGGGATATCGCGTTCTTCTCTGTCGCGGTACACGGGATCGATGCAGATTCTTCTGTGCTTGCCAGCTTCGCTGAAAAGGTGTACGAGAACGGCGACATCGTGTTTTTCTCCACCCTGATGAACTGGATGGATGAAGCGGAGCTGGAGCTCTGGCTGGACAGGGCGTTAGACGACGGGAACTGGGTATTCCAATCCATGCTGTTCAACAGGCTGGATTTGGATGATGAATTCGACGAGTTGGAAGCGAAACGGGAAAAGGAATGGGCCGAGGCGCAGATGGCGGAATATGAGGCGGCAGGCGTCACGATGGTCGATGAAAAAACCTATTATTATCAAGGACAGTTGGTCAATATCTTTCTGGACATCCGAAAGGAAGGCTCCTTCTATACACTGAACATGAACCCGGCTGGGACGGTCAACATCAAAATCACCCGGGACGCGGACGACAATATCACAGGCGTTGCCTATATGACCGAGGCGGAGGTAACAGAGCTGTTGGAAGATATGAGCGATGGTGAGGACGATTGGCAGAAAACTGCTGGGGGTAGGATTTGGTATCCCCAGATTATTCCCGTCAATTATGAAACGATGGCAGACGGAGAGATCATTTGGCTGGGAGAATATACGTTGTCCGAAGGAGACAGGATTTGGTATGATGTTTCAGCAGAAACAGGAAACGGTTTGCAGGTTGGATTTGCCAAACCAGGGGATGCCGATTTGAACACAACCTATTACTCGGTAGCGAACTTACGCCAAGAAGGGGATACGCTGAAATGTACTTCCAGTTTTACCTTTAGGTCGCCGGTAAAGCCCGGAACCTATAAACTGTTCCTCCGAGCAACAGATGGTGCTTTAGGAAATGTAAAGGGCAGTATTTCTATCGGATTTGTAGCAGAAGCATCTTAACCGTTATGTACGCACCGCATGGCCTTTTGGCTGTGCGGTGCTTTTTACCGTCAGCTCTTCGTGTAAGCGTCCACGATACGTACTTCCATCTCCCGGTTCCGCTCCAGTGCTTTGCGGAGTTCCGGCACTTCCAGCAGGCCCCTGGCGTTGGCAATGATGAGAATTCGGTTAAGGCTGGCCCCCACCCTGCGGACTTCATGGATCAGTTTCGGCACATCAACGGAGGGAGCCTCCCGGATGACAGCGCCGCTGATGCACTGCCGGATGAACCGCTCACGGGAGCCTCTTACCCTGCTGACCTTTTCGTTGAGGTCGGCCAGTTCCTCGTCAGACAGGCGGATGATGATTTGGTTGGTTCTGCTTCGCATGGATTCTCCTTTCTCCGGGGTCATAGGGGTGGAACCCCTATCAAGCTGTATTGTGATATCACAATACGTTGCTTGCTAAGACTGTACCACTTCAACCCCGATGTATTTTGCGGGTGCGTCCCCGCTCCTCTGGCTGTTCTTTTCAGCCGGTGAATTTTTGGGGGGAACACGCTCAAAGTACGTCACTCGACCCGGCGGACGTCACCCTCCCGGAGCAGGTTCCGTCCTTGGTTGACGGCCATGAACCGCTCCAGTGTGTCCCGGCGGATGATGGCCTTTCGGCCCACTTTCAGCACCGGCAGCTTGCCCCAGTCCACCAGTTTCCGCATGGTGTTCCTCCCAATGCCCGTACACTCGGCGGCTTCCTCGATGGTCAGCCCCATTTTAACTTTGCTCATTCTGCATACTCCTTTCTGTTGCACCTATTTCGCAACTGCTACACCACTATTATACTTAAACTGCCGCCGTTTGTCAACTCGTTTTAAGGCGCATTAAAAACTGACTTTGGAAATATATAAAAAATAGGGTTGTAATTCAAATACGACTGTGTTATACTCACACTCGATAGGAGGTGAACTTCTTGGATAACGCAGAAATGCTCACGCCAAAAGAGGTCGGCAAACGTATCAAAGAGCGTAGAAATGAGATCGGTATCTCCATGCCGGAGCTTGGACGGCGGGTGGGGGTCAACAAGTCCACCATCCAGCGGTATGAAACGGACGGGGTCAATCCCAACCGCAGTATGATCATCAACGGCTTGGCGGACGCCCTGCAAACCACCCCGGAATGGCTCACGGGTCTGTCCGAGGAAAAAGAAGTCAAAGACGAGGATGGCCGAACCATTTGCGAGGGCGAGGTTTTAGACCATCTGAACAGCTTCTTGGACGCTGTGGCTAAGACGGTACAGCCGGAAATCCAGCAGCGGTTCCTCACGTCCACGCTGTGTCTGCTGATTGACCTGTTCTCCGTCACCGCCCAGCACTATGGCAGGACGCTGAACGAAATCGACCGGCTGGCCGGGGATGAAGCCCTCAAAAAATCCATTCAGCAGTACACCATCCACGTTGACGACATCATCGTGCCGGTCTATCGCCGGGAGATGGAAGCTCCTATTGAGGATATGAAGCGGTTCCTGGACGGGCTGCTACATATCTTCGACAAAGGGCGTACCAGGGTCGATACAGTCTATCTGCATAACATCCTGCATGACGCCCAGGCGCGGCTGAACGCCGCCAATAATTCCGTGGCACCTTGACAACATAACAGCGCACATCATACGTCACAGGCCCGATTGCCACGGATAGAAAGGAGTATTTCATCTATGGCAAAAGGTTCTGTACGCAAAAAGGGCAAAAAGTGGTACTATCGCTTCTATGTGGAGGACGAGAGCGGGCGGCAGGTACAGCGGGAGTTCGCCGGGGCAGAGAGCAAGTCCGAGACGGAGGCCCTGCTCCGCAAAGCGATGGAGGACTACGAGGCGAAAAAATTCGTGGCAAAGTCTGAAAACGCCACCGTGGGACAGCTATTGGATATGTGGGTGGAAGAAGAACTAAAGCCCGGAAATCTCAGCAACGGCACCGTGATGGCCTACCAGGGGACGGTCAACCGCATCAAACAGCACCCTATTGGCAACCGCAAGCTGAAAAGCGTCACCCCCGACCACCTGCAAGCCTACATTGACCTGCTCAGCTTCGGCGGGACAAACCCGGACGGTACAGCGGCAAAGGCACTCAGCAAGGGGTACTTACGGCAGTATTCCGCAGTCCTGCAAGGGGCGTTTCGTTTCGCTGTGTTCCCCAAGCGGCTCATCAGCTTCAACCCTATGCAGTATGTGGTCTGGCGGGGGAAGAAAGAGGAATACGAGCTGTTCTCCCAGGAGGACGGGGACGCCCCGGCTGTGCCCACCCTCACCCATGAACAGTTCCAGGCGTTGGAGAACTTTCTGAAAAAGAAAGATAACCCGGCTCTGCTGCCCATCCAGATCGCCTACTACACCGGGCTTCGCATTGGGGAGGTCTGCGCCCTCACTTGGCAGGACATCAATCCGGACGAGCAGTACCTCACGGTGCGGCGGAGCATCCGTTACAACGGGGCGAGGCACAGGACGGAGATCGGGGCCACCAAGCGGAAGAAAGTCCGCACCGTGGACTTCTGCGACACGCTGGCGGCGATCCTGCGGAGGGCCAAAAAGGAGCAGATTGGGAACCGCCTGCGCTATGGGGAGCTTTACAGCCTGAACTACTATACCGAGGTCCGGGAGAGAGATCGGGCCTATTACGAGGTCTACACCCTGCCCAGGACGGCGGATGTGCCGGAGGGGTATAGGGAGCTTTCCTTTGTATGCCTCCGGCCTGATGGGGCCATTGAAACGCCGAGTACGGTGAGTATCATGTGCCGTCAGGCAAAGAAGAAAGTAAAGGGCTTAGAGGACTTCCATTTCCATATGCTCAGGCACACGTTCACCAGCAACCTCCTGTCCAACGGGGCGGCTCCCAAGGACGTGCAGGAGCTGCTGGGCCACGCCGATGTCAGTACCACGATGAACATTTACGCCCACGCCACAAGGGAGGCCAAGCGTACCTCCGCCCGACTGCTGGATAAGGTAGTCTGCGGGGAGTGAAAAAGTTTCCCTTGTTTCAGCCCATAAGGGCAAAAACAAGGGAAACTACATAAGGTTTGAACATTCAATCAGCGGAAAGCCTTGATATATCAGGGTTCTAAGAGGATTTGACAGATAAATTTGAATTTTCCTAAAGGTATTGTTAGCTATCAAATACACCCAAAAACTTAAAATAGCCAAAGGTATCATTTTGTACTTCCTTAATTGAGCCATCATAAATTACTCTGTCTAAAATGATGATTGCATTATAGGGCCTGTCCAATCCATTAGGATACATTCTTTTTAACGCATCAATGTCAAAAATTTCTGCATCCATGACAAGCTCATCTATTCTGGTAGTCAAATTTTTCTGCAACACCATAACAGCAAAATCTTCATCATAGGTATTGATGCCAAAATCAACACCCATTTCAAACCCTATATAATCATCATCTAAAAGGTCATAATCCTTTTCCCAATATTGCTCAAATAGCTCCTGTGATTTACAAATACCAACAAAAACTGAACAGCGGCTTTCGTCCGTACTATAACTAATGTCTAATTGTTCAATCCGCCTCATATTTTAACCTCCTCAAGAACTTTCGATTTGTTGAGCCGATTATAGCACAGGGTTCCTGTCATATCAATGTTCCTCTGTAGAAATCGCCGAAGTCATATCCCAGAAACACTTTCCCCAAAAGGGACCCCCGCCGCCCACCCTTGACAGGGGCGGAAAATAGGCATAATATAGATAAGCAAGGAAAAACTTCATAGTGTCCGGTAGGTAAGGCTGCCACAAGGATATGGGTCGCTGCCGCGAAGTGATGGAGACATCACCAGCTGGTTTGAACAGGCGATATCGAAACCCAAGGTATCATCTAACGCGATTTCACCGCCTTGTGAGGCTAAAGCTCGAACGGTAGGGGCGGAGCATGGAGCGCCGCCTGTCAGAGAGGGATTTTCTCCAGTCGTACCGGCCCGGGACGATTGGAGTTTTTCGCGTTTTTTCGCCATTCGCGTGGAGAGGAGGTCCCGGCATGTTTGAACTGCAAAAGAATCGGGAAGAGCTGCTGGAAAGGATCGAGGATTTCTACACCCGAAAACGGTACGCCCAGCTGCGGGACCTGCTGCTTCCCATGGAGGCGGCGGACATCGCCGCGCTCTGCGGGGACTTGGACGAGAAGGTTCCGGTGGTGTTCCGCCTCCTGCCGAAGGAGCTGGCGGCGGAGGTCTTTGTCGAGCTGGACAGCGACGATCAGGAGGTGCTGATTCACAGCTTCTCCAACACGGAGCTGAAGGAGGTCCTGGACGAGCTCTACCTGGACGATACCGTGGACATCGTGGAGGAAATGCCCGCCGGGGTGGTGAAGCGCATCCTGCGCCAATGCGGCCCGGAAATGCGCAAGAGCATCAACGAGATCCTGAAATACCCCGAGGACTCCGCCGGGAGCATCATGACCACGGAGTTCGTGGACCTGAAGGCCAACATGACGGTGGAGGACGCCCTGAAACGCATCCGCCGGACGGGGCCGGATAAGGAGACCATCAACATCTGCTACGTCATCGACGACCGGCGGCACCTGATCGGCCTGCTGACCATCCGCACCCTCCTCCTGGCGGAGGAGGACGATATCATCGGCGACATCATGGAGCGGAACCTCATCGCCGTCCAGACTCTGGACGACCAGGAGACCACCGCCCGGGCCCTGAGCAAATACGATTTTCTGGCCCTGCCGGTGGTGGACAAGGAGAACCGCCTGGTGGGCATCGTCACCGTGGACGACGCCATGGACGTTCTTCAGGAGGAGGTCACGGAGGACATCGAGAAGATGGCCGCCATTCTCCCCGGCGATAAGCCCTATCTGAAAACCGGCATCTTTGAAACCTGGAAGGCCCGGACGCCCTGGCTGATGCTGCTGATGCTCTCCGCCACCTTCACGGGCATCATCCTGACCCACTTTGAGCGGTCCCTGATGGCCTGTGCCATTCTGACCTCCTTCATTCCCATGCTCTCCGGCACCGGCGGCAACAGCGGCACCCAGGCTTCCACCGCCGTCATCCGGGCCCTCTCCCTGGGGGAGGTCCACTTCTCCGACCTGCTCCGGGTCCTGTGGAAGGAGCTCTGGGTCTCCGTGTGCTGCGGGCTGTGCCTGGCGGCGGCGAACTTTGTGAAGATGATGCTGGTGGACCGCTGGCTCCTGCAAAACCCCGCAGTGACGCCCCAGGTGGCGCTGGTGGTCTGCGCCACGCTGGTGGGAACGGTGCTGTGCGCCAAGCTGGTGGGCTGTTCCCTGCCGCTGCTTGCCAAGCGGATTGGCTTTGACCCGGCGGTGATGGCCTCGCCGTTCATCACCACCATTGTGGACGCGTTGTCCCTTTTGATCTACTTCCGCTTTGCCTCCGCTCTCCTGGGGCTTTGAGAAATCCAAAAAGAGGAGTCAGGTACGCCCCCCGCTTCCGGTCGGGGAACCTCCTGGCTCCTCTTTCCTCATTTCCGGATTTCCGAAACAATCTCCATCAGGTCCCGCACCGTCCAGTCTCCCGCCGTGCCGCCCTCGGGGGAGTAGAAGATTCCCCGGACCCCGGCGTTCCGGGCGCACTCCATGTCCAGGGTCCGGTCTCCCACATAGCAGGCCCGGTCCTTCTCCAGGGCGTATTTTTCCATCAAATACAGCAGCGCGTCAGGAGCGGGCTTCCGGGGGAAGCCGTTGAGGCTGGTAACGACCTCCCGGAAAAAGCGGTTCAGCCCCAGATGGTCCAGCACCGGCGCGGTCGTGCTGCCCCGGTGGGTGTAGACGAAATGCTCCGCGCCCAGGGCCGCCAGAGCCTCCAGCGTCTCCGCCGCGTGAGAAATAGAGGAAATCTCCAGCACCCGCCCGCCGCTGATGGCGGAATAGCGGTCCTTGAGCCGCTGGTACGGCATCCCGCTCTCCTCCGCCGCCCGGTGGAGGAAGGCGCTGACGGAACCGTCCTTCACCTCCCGGAGAACCGCCGCCGGGTCCGCCGGGATTTCGAATTCCCCCAGAGTCTGCCGGATGCTGGAGACTATGACGCCGTAGGAGTCCAGCAGCGTTCCATCCAGGTCCCATATAAAGACATGCCCGCTCATAAATCATTACCCTGCTTTCCTGAGAATTACCCGGACAGTATACCAGCTTTTCGCGCCCCTGTCCACCATTTCAGGTCTTCGGGAAAAGACTTCTCCGGCAAGGAAAAAGATTTGCATGTGCAAATTATCGATTCTATAATACTATATTGGCGAGCGGAGGCGGGAAAGGAAGTTATTGATATGTCAACAAAGTACAGTTTACAAGGGACTACACAGGGTAACGGTCTGACGGGCGCTGATATGCCCGTCAGATTTTCCATGTAATGTTCAAGCTGTCGCTTGTGGCGGCAATGGTGGTAATCATCAAATCCACCACCCGCCGTTTGTCGTCAAAGGATACGCTGTCCCATGTGTCGAGGTAGCCAGAAATCTGGCTGACCTGTTCCAGGCTGATGGCTTCCACCGTCAACTCCGCTATCTTCGCCAGAAGCTCCTGCTTGCGTCCGTCCAGTTCGGCTATCTTCACATTCACATAGGAGAGCAGCACATTGTTTGCACCTGTCAGACTGTCCACCAGCTTTTCAATCTCACCGTCCACATGGGCAAGTTCCACTTGCAGGGCGGTGATTTTGGGATTGGCCTTTGCCGCCTTTTTCCTGCCCGTCAGCGTCTTGTATCTGTCCAGCTTTTTCACCATCTGCTGATACACAATCGCTTCCAGTTCTGCCGTGATGATTTTCCCACAGCCGGGGCAGCTTTTGTTATCCAGTCGTTTCGTACAGCGGAGGTACTGTCTGCCGGAGGGATTGAAGATACTCATAAGGGCGTACCCGCAGTTCCCGCACTT
>JBCLRG010000031.1:0-32438 GCA_041223955.1 Oscillospiraceae bacterium 38-13
CCCGGAAAAGAAAAAGGTGAAACAACTGGGACTCTAAGCGTTCAGCTCAGAATATCCAAATTGTTTCACCTTTATGGCAGCGGGTGAAGGATTCGAACCCTCACATACAGAGTCAGAGTCTGCTGTGCTACCTTTACACAAACCCGCTATATTGCCGTTGAACAGATTTTATTATACCCAAAAACTTCATCTTGTCAAGAGGTTTTCCAAAATTTTTTCTGTTTTTTCCTTTCTCTGCCTATTCAATCCTCCCATCCCTCCCTGACTCAGGACCTGGTACGCCTGATTTAGCCTCTTTAAACCCGGTTTATCGTTGCGTTTCCCTGGAAAACCTGCTATGATTGCATTATCAAACAGCGCGGCAGATTTCTCCACCCCCCGCTTCAGTCCCACTCGTCCGGCGGGAGCTTCCGGAGACTGCGCCGCGATCCTTTCCCTCAAGGAGACTGCTATGCTAAAACTGGAAGGCCTCCGCCTGCCCCCTGGCGGCGGGGACGCGGAGTTCCGTGCTCAGGCCGCACGGCTGCTGAGGCTTCGGCCGGAGGATATTCGGGAACTTCAGGTTCTCCGGCGCAGTGTGGACGCGCGGGAGAACGTATCCATGATCTACTCGCTGGCGGTTACGGTGGACAACGAGGTCTCCGTACTGCGCCGCTGCCGGAACAAAAAGGTAAGCCGCCTGACTCCGGAACCCGATTACATCATTCCGGTCCCGGAATCCCCGCGTCCCCCGGAAATCCGCCCCGTGGTTGTAGGCGCTGGCCCAGCGGGGCTCTTCGCCGCTCTGGTACTGGCACTGGCCGGACAGAACCCCATCCTCCTGGAACGGGGACGCCCTGTGGAAGCCAGGAAGGCCGATGTGGAACACTTCTGGTCTACCGGTGAGCTGGACCTGTCCAGCAACGTTCAATTCGGCGAGGGCGGCGCGGGGGCTTTCTCCGACGGCAAGCTAAACACCGGCACCAAAGACCCCCGCCACCGCTACATTCTGCGGACGCTGGCCGCTGCCGGTGCGCCCCAGGACATCCTCATCGACGCCAAGCCCCACATTGGAACCGACTACCTCTATATTACCCTGCAAAATCTGCGGAACACCCTGCTGTCCCTGGGGACGGATATCCGCTTTGAGACCCGCCTGACGGACCTCCGCATCGAAAACGGCGCGCTGGCGGGCATTCTTACAGAGGGGCCGGAGGGGCCCTGCGAAATGCCCTGCAAAAACCTCATTCTCTCCCCCGGACACTCCGCCCGGGACACCTTTGAGACCCTATACAGGCGCGGCGTTCACATGGAGGCCAAGCCCTTTGCCGTAGGTCTGCGGATCGAACATCTTCAGGCGGACTGCGACGCCGCCCAATACCGGGAGTTCGCCGGGCATCCCGGCCTGCCCGCTTCCTCTTACAAGCTCTCCTGCCACCTGCCCAGCGGACGGGGCGTATTCTCCTTCTGCGTCTGCCCCGGCGGGGAGGTGGTGGCCGCCGCTTCGGAGCCGGAGCAGGTCGTTACAAACGGCATGAGCGAATTCGCCCGGGATAAAGCGAACATCAACGGCGCGATTCTCGTTGGCGTCACACCGGAGGATTTTGGCTCATCCCCTTTGGCGGGTGTGGAATTCCAGCGGCGGCTGGAAGCGGCGGCCTACGCCCTGGGAGGCGGCGGCTACCGGGCCCCCGCTCAGCGGGTGGAGGATTTCCTGGCCCGGCGTCCCTCCGTGGGACCGGGACGGGTAACGCCCAGCTACCGCCCCGGCGTCACTTGGACGAACCTCCACAAATGCCTGTCCCCCTTTGTCTCGGCGGCGCTGGAAGAGGCCCTGCCTATTCTGGGCCGGAAGCTCCGGGGCTACGACGCCCCCGACGCCGTCCTCACCGCCGTGGAGAGCCGCAGTTCTTCTCCCGTCCGAATTCCACGGGACTCGGAGGGACAGGCCAACATCCGGGGGTTATACCCCTGCGGCGAGGGGGCCGGTTACGCCGGAGGCATTCTCTCCGCCGCCGCAGACGGCATGCGCTGCGCAGAAGCCGTACTCCGGAACCGGTAGGGTTTCCCGTTCTCAGGATGGTCAAGATCGTTTAAGGAGGTCTTTTTTATGTCACGCAACATTTGCATTTGTCAGGAATTTCTCACCGGGGAGCGCCGGCGGCGTATTCAGGAAACGGCGGAGGCGGTGGGCTTTACCCCGCATTTCTTTACCTTGCAGCAGGAGGAAGAGGCTAAGGCGTGCCTTCCCGGCTGTGAGGTCCTTTACGCTCACTCCATCGATCTTCTGCGGGCGGCTCCGGCGTCCTTGAAGTGGTATTGCTGCTCTTACGCCGGGGTGGACCCCTACTGCAAGGACCCCACCCTGTTTGCCAATCCGGACTGCCTGCTGACCAACTCCAACTGCTACGGCGTCACGATTGCCGAGCATGTGATCATGGTGCTGCTGATGATGCTCCGCCGGATGCCCGAGTATGAGGAAATCGTCCGGAACCGGAGCTGGGAAAACAAGCTCCCCATCCGCTCCATTCTGGACAACACCTTCACCATCCTGGGGCTGGGAGACATCGGCTTCCAGGTGGCGGAGCGCCTCCGGAGTATGGGAGCCGCCCGGATTACCGGCCTCAGCCGGAGCGGGACCGCCCGGAATTCGGTTTACGACGAGATCCTTCCCATCTCCGCGCTGGACAGCGTGCTGCCCGAAACGCGGAACCTGATTATGGCCCTTCCCGGTACGCCGGAAACCGTTCACATTCTCAACCGGGAGCGGATTGCCCTCCTGCCCGCCGGAAGCTATGTGGTGAACGTGGGCCGGGGCACCGCCATCGATCAGGAGCCCCTGATGGAGGCCCTGAACAGCGGACATCTGGCCGGGGCGGCGCTGGACGTGATGGACCCGGAGCCCCTGCCGCCGTCTCATTCCCTCTGGAGCACCCGGAACCTGATTCTGACACCCCATATCTCCGGTAACATGACCCTGGATTACACCTGTGACCGGAATGTGGAGCTGTTCTGCAAGGACCTTCGGAACTACGCCGCCGGGCGGCCTCTTCAGGGGCTGGTGGACCGGACGAGGGGGTACTAATTTAAACAGCTGTGCCGTTTCGGGGGCTCCCCAGGACAGCACGGCTTTATGTTCCCGGAATCAAAACAGGACCCCGCGTACATGGCGTACACGGGGTCTGGAGCATTCAGCTTTTTTCCAGTCCCATAGTCTCCCAGCGGCGGCTGCGGAACCGGGGAAGGAAGAAGGCAATCCGAAAGAGCCAGTCCGTAAACATGGCCATCCAGATGCCCACCACGCCGAAGTGCAGGTACCGGCCCAGCAGGATGCCGAAACCCACCCGCATCGTCCACATGGAGACGGAGGAGACCACCATGGTGAATTTCGTGTCCCCGGCGGCCCGGAGAGCCTGGGGCAGCGTGAAGGCCAGCGGCCAGATCAGCATGCCCATGAAGCCGTGCATCCAGATGATCTGCCGGGCGTAGTGCTCCGCCTCCGCCGAGACATTGTACAGCCGGAGGAACAGGGGCAGGGAGAGGTAGACCAGGAGGATGGAGAGGCCCATGAAGACATAGGCCATTTTCATCAGCTTCTTTGTGTAAAACCGGGCCTTGCTATAGTTCCCCGCTCCCACGCACTGGGACACTACCGTCACAATCCCCAGCCCCAGGGCGTTGCCCGCCACACACTGGAAGGTGGCAAAGGTGCTGCCGATGGCGTTGGCCGCTACGGAGGCCGTGCCCAGCACGGAGACGGTGGAGAGAAGGAGAATCTTCCCCAGCTGGAACATGCTGCTCTCCAGACCGTTGGTAACGCCGAAGCGGAGAATGTTCTTCACAATATACCGGTCATGCCGGAACCGCAGTCCCTCCACCCGCATGGGCAGGCCGGGACGCCGGAGGGTCAGCACCATGGCGGCGGCGGCAAACATCCGGGAGACCAGCGTCGGTATCGCCACGCCCTCCACGCCCATGTGGAAGCCGAAAATCAGCAGGGCGTTTCCCGCGGCGTTGATCACGTTCATCACCAGGGACACCCACATGGAGATTTTCGAATTCCCCATCACCCGGAACAGCGCCGCCCCGGCACTGTAGACCGCCAGGAAGGGGGTGGAGGCCTCTACAATCATATAATAGGTATTGGCGTATGCGGACACGGCGGGGTCCACCTGGCCGAAGACCACATTCAGAACAAAGCCCTTTCCCAGGTAGAAGAGGACCATGATCAGCAGCGAGACCTCGATCATGAACAGCAGCAGCTGCCCGCCGGAGTGCCCGGCCTTCTCCGTCTCCCGCCGCCCCAGGTACTGCCCGGCGATGGCCGCGCCGCCGGTGGCCAGGGCGGCGAAGGCGTTTACCAGCAGCACGTTCACCGTGTCCACCAGGGATACGGCGGAAATTGCTGCCTCGCCTACCTGGGAGACCATCACCGAGTCCAGGAGGCCCACGGTGATGGCAAGGAGCTGCTCAATCACAAGGGGAATGATCAGCCGCCGGAGGTCCCGCCCGCTGAAGTCGATTTGTATGGGTTTGATTTCGTCCATGGCGGGGCCTCCTTTGGGGGTGTTACCGGAATTCCCGGGGATTCATGTGGAAGGTATTCCGGAAGGCCCGGAGAAACGTGGAGTACTCCAGAAAGCCCACCTGCTCCGCCGCCTTCATCACCGGCGTCCCTGAGCGGATGAGCTCTCCCGCCCGAAGCAGGCGCTTCTGGCTGATATACTGGTGTATGGTGTACCCGGTGACGGCCTTGAAGCGGTGCATCAGGTAGTACCGGCTGAGGTAAAACCGGCCCGCCAGCGTATTTACGGTCAGGTCCCCGTCCAGATTGGCGGCGATGTACCGGAGGATTTCCTCGATCTTGGGGTCCACGCGGTAGCTGTCCGTCTCCTCCTGAGCGGTGCGGTCCTGGAGAATGTCCCGGTTTACGGCAATCAGCAGCTGCTGGCAGAGGGTGTCCGCCAGACGGGCGGCGCCGAACTCCGTGGAGTGCAGGGCCTCCTCCAGGCGCTGGATGGCCCCCATGTACTGGAGGCGCCGCTCCGCTCCGGTCCGCAGGAGGTGGAAGCCCCGGCGGCGTGCTGCGTCAAAGCAGGCGTCCAGCTCCTCGCCGGGGTCGCTCCGGGCGGACAGCCAGTCCCGGCCCAGCCAGACCACAATCCGCTCATAGGGCTCCGCCGGGTCGATGACGGGGCGGTGAATCAGGTTGTGCTGAACCAGGAGAATGTCCCAGGGCTGGAGGAAATAGGTCACGCCCTCCACCAGATAGGCCACCTTGCCGTTCAGCAGGAGAATCAGCTTGTCAAACTCGTGGTAGTGATAATCCAGCTTCTGGGCCCGGCTGTCCTTCAGGTGAAACAGGCGGAAGTCCTCGTTCAGGTATCCCCGTTTGCCGGCGGCTCCATAGCCCGTCATGGCGCTCCCCCCTCTCCGGCAGTTTCGGAAACCGGGGTGTTTCCGTGTTCATCTTAGCGCACTTTTTGCAGCCCCGCAACCCAAATAACCAACAAACTCTGAAAAAGTTTTCAGGGATCTTTGGAAGATGCGGCAAAAACCCGGTCCGGATTTTTTGAAAATTTGGGCACACAAGTTCCCTGAAATTTGTTATAGTATGCGTAGAAGACGTTTCATATACTGTGTCTTGTAAGGAGGAATTCCATGAGCCGTGCCGACCAGATTTTTGTGGAAAACTGCCGGGAAATCCTGTCCTCCGGCGTCTGGGATACGGACCGGGAGGTCCGGCCCCGGTGGGGGGACGGCACTCCCGCCCACACCGTCAAGAAATTCGGCCTTGTGAACCGCTATGACCTCCGGGAGGAGTTCCCCCTGCTCACCCTCCGCCGGACCTACTGGAAGACGGCGGTGAAGGAGCTGCTCTGGATCTGGCAGAAGAAGTCCAACAACATCCGGGATCTGGACGCCCGCATCTGGGACCAGTGGGCCGATGAGGACGGGTCCATCGGCAAGGCCTACGGCTATCAGCTGGGCGTCCGGCACCACTACCCGGAGGGGGACATGGATCAGGTGGACCGGGTTCTCTACGACCTGAAGCACAATCCCGCCTCCCGGCGCATCATGACCAACATCTACAACTTTCAGGACCTCCACGCCATGAATCTCTACCCCTGCGCCTACTCCATGACCTTCAACGTCTCCGGGAACGTGCTCAACGCCATTTTGAACCAGCGAAGTCAGGACATGCTCACCGCCAACAACTGGAACGTGGTCCAGTACGCCGTCCTGGTCCACATGTTCGCCCAGGCCAGCGGCCTGATTCCCGGAGAGCTGGTCCACGTCATCGCCGACGCCCACATCTACGACCGGCATGTTCCCCTGGTGGAGTCTATGCTGAATCGTTCTCCCGCCCCCGCCCCGTCCTTCCGGGCGGACCCGGAGGTCACGGATTTCTATGCCTTCACCGTGGACAGCTTCCACGTGGAGGGCTATGCCCCCGCTCCCCTTGAGGATAAAATTCCAATTGCTGTATGAGGTGAATGGATATGAACGCTATCGTTGTTGCGGACCAGCGCTGGGCAATCGGCCATAACGGCGGGCTGCTCTTCTCCCTCCCTACGGACATGCACCGCTTCCGCTCGCTGACCATGGACGGCACCGTCATCATGGGCCACCTGACCCTGAACTCCTTCCCGGAGGGCAAGCCCCTGCCCCGGCGGCGGAACATCGTCATCTCCCGCCACGCTGAGACCCTGCCCGAGGGAGTGGAGGCCGCCTCCTCGCCGGAAAAGGCCCTGGCGCTGGCCGGGGGGCCAGAAGCCGAGAATCTGTGGATTATCGGCGGCGGAAGCATCTATGCCGCCCTGCTCTCCCGCTGCCGCCGGGTGTATCTTACCCGGGTGGAAATCCGGGTGGAGGAGTCGGACACCTATTTCCCCAATCTGGACAAGCTGCCCAACTGGAGGGTGGAGTCCGAGGGGGAGATGATGGAGGAAAACGGCCTGAAATTCCGCTTCATCGAGTATGTCAACACCAAGCTGGAGGACTGAGGGGCCCCATCTGGACGCCCGCTTCCGAGAGCTCCTGTCCCGGCTCCGGGAGGAGCTTGGGCCCCAGGGCTGGCGGAAGGAGGGGCCCAGCTTCCGCTTCTTCGCCCCGGACGGACTGTGCCGGATTATCAATTTTCAGAAGAGCCGGCAGAACCATTCGGAGCGCCTGGAGTTTTTCATCAACCTGGGCGTTTACTTTGAGAAGGACCGGGAGGTTGTGAACCGGCGCTTCAAGGAGTACGAATGCATCCTCCGGCAGAGGCTGAACCCGGACGGCCCCGGGCAGGAATGGCGCGTTCAGCCGGAGACGGAGGAGCTTTTTCAGGACCTTCGGGCGGCGCTGACTCGGGCCCGGGACTGGTTCAGCCTCTTTCCCACGAAGGAGGAGACCATTGAAAGCATCCTTAGCGGTGAGGCGCAGAAGAACAGCGGCACGATTGTAATGCACTATTTTACCGCCAGGCTCCTGACGGATATGGGCTATGGGGACCGGGTCTATGCGCAAATCCGGGACTCGAAGGCGCCCATGCTGGCGGAGCTGGCAAACCAGATCAGAAACTGAACGCATTCGGACTTTGGGGCTTCCCAAAGTCCCTTGTTTTTTCCGGGGCCTCACGGTATAATGGGGGCATCAAACAGAGGAGGCGCGTCATGGCGGACCTGAAAACGGATGTACGGTTCATCAAGGGCATCGGGGAACAGCGGGCCAAGGCTCTGGCCCGGCTGGATATCCGTACCCTCCGGGACCTGATTTCCTGGTTCCCCCGGCGCTATGAGGACCGTACCGAGACCCGGACCATCGCGGAGCTGATCCCCGGCGAGACCGCCTGTGTCTCCGCCATGATCGCGGCGGACCCGGTGGTATCCCGGGTCCGGAAGGGGCTGGAGCTGGTGAAGCTCCGGGCGGTGGACGCCACCGGCGTGCTGGATGTGACGTTCTTTAACCAGTCCTGGCTGAAAAACAGCCTCCGGCAGGGGGAGACCTGCGTCTTCTGCGGCAAGGCCGAGGGAAACCTGCTCCGCCGCCGGATGACAAACCCCATCGTGGAGCCCGAGGGCCGGGGGGAGACCACCGGGCGCATCGTGCCCGTCTACCCCCTTACCGCCGGGGTGAGCCAGACCGTCCTCTCCCGGTCCATCCGCCAGGGGCTGGACGCCTGCGCGGACATCCTTCCCGACGTTCTGCCGGACGAAATCCGGCGGGAGCATCAGCTCTGCCGCATCGGCTATGCCTATGAGAACATCCACTTTCCCGAAAGCGCGGAGGCGCTGGACCTGGCCCGGCGGCGGCTGGCCTTTGAGGAGCTGTTCCTCTTCACCATCGGCCTCCGGCGGCTTCGCCGGAGACGGGAGACGGTGGAAACCGAGCCCTTTCAGGAGGTGGACATGGGGGCGTTTTACGGCGCGCTGCCCTTCACCCTCACCGGGGCCCAGCGCCGCTGCGTGGAGGAGGCCCTGGCGGACATGCGGGCTCCCCGGCCCATGAACCGGCTTTGCCAGGGGGATGTGGGGTCCGGCAAGACCATAGTGGCCGCCGCCTGTGCCTATTTCTGCGTGAAGAACGACAGGCAGGCCGCGCTGATGGCCCCCACGGAAATCCTGGCCCGGCAGCACTACGAGGGCCTTGCCCCGCTGCTGGAGCCCCTGGGCCTCCGCTGCGCCCTGCTCACCGGAGCCGCCTCCGCCAAGGAGAAGCGGACCCTGTCTGCCGCCCTGGCGGAGGGGGAGATTGACTTTATCATGGGTACCCACGCCCTGATCTCCGGAGGGGTGGAGTACCGCCGCCTGGGGCTGGTGGTGACGGATGAGCAGCACCGGTTCGGCGTGTTCCAGCGGGCGGCGCTGGCGGGGAAGGGCCATCATCCCCATACCCTGGTCATGTCCGCAACGCCCATCCCCCGGACGCTGGCCCTGATTCTCTACGGCGACCTGGACGTCTCCGTCATTGATCAGCTCCCGCCGGGGAGGAAGCCCATTCAGACCTCCTTTGTGGACAGCAGCTATCATCCGCGCATCTACCGCTTTCTCCGGAAGCTGGTGGGCGAGGGGCGGCAGGTCTACATTGTGTGCCCTCAGATTTCCGAGAACGAGGAGGGGGACGACCGGAAGGCCGTGACGGAGTACGCCGCCCAGCTGGCGAAGGAGGTTTTCCCCGACCTCCGGGTGGCCTGTGTCCACGGAAAAATGAAGGCCAAGGAGAAGGAGGCCGTCATGGACGCCTTCGTCCGGGGGGAGACGGACATCCTGGTGTCCACCACCGTGGTGGAGGTGGGGGTGGACGTACCCAACGCCGCCGTGATGGTGGTGGAAAACGCGGAGCGCTTCGGCCTCAGCCAGCTCCACCAGCTCCGGGGCCGGGTGGGTCGGGGCGAGCACGCCTCCTACTGCGTCCTGATCTCCGACAACCGGAACGAGGAGACCCAGCAGCGTCTGAAGGTCATGACCCGGACCGCCGACGGTTTCCGGATTGCCGAGGAGGACCTGCGCCTCCGGGGGCCCGGGGATTTCTTCGGCGTGCGGCAGCATGGTTTGCCGGGACTGCGGGTGGCGGACATCGGCTGCGACACCCTGCTCCTCCGGGAGGCGCAGGAGGCGGCGGACGCCCTGCTGGCGCGGGATCCGGAGCTGGAAGGCTGCCCCGCCACGGCGGAGCGGGTGCAGGAGCTGTTTACAGAGGCGGCGGTGACGTTTTCCTGAACGTTTTGAGTCCTCTTTCCGGTACGCTGGTCCTTCAAAGAATCAGAAAACAGGCTATAAATTGGAGTTCGATGAGGATGCAACTGTGGAAAAAGATGTTTCAAAGTGTATTGAAATTTATAAAAGTCAATTAATTCAGGGCGACATCAGATGCGCATATGTTGTATTGATGAAGTACATGGGAGAATTAAAGGCGCAGTTTCCAAAACAGTATTCAACCGGTAATATTTCGTTTGGATATTTAGATTACACATATTTCCCGTTTTATGACGAATATTTGAGACGGCGCAAGCTGCGGTTTGGCATTGTGCTGAATCACTTGGATATGCGGTTTGAATTATGGCTGATGGGACAGAACGTGTCTGTGCAGAAAGCATACTGGGAGCTTTTAAAAAATGCAGAATGGAACAAAAACAGAGGGACAATGCCGTTGTATTCTGTATTGGAAGTGTGCCTTGAAAATACCGTTAACTTTGACAGCAGAAGTCTTATGACCAGCCGAATTATCAATAATGCGATTTCTCTGGTGGAAAAGATCGAAAATTTTTTGATGGATTTTGACTGAAAAAATTTAATAATTTCGCCAGCCGGCGGCGCAGAAAACGCCGGAGAGGATTTTCCCTCTCCGGCGCTTATTTTTTATTCCTCGTCCTCCGGCGGCGGGGCTCCAGACCCCAGCTTGATTTCCTGCCACTTCTCTTTGGTAATCAGCAGCTGCCGGGGCTTGGACCCTTCGAAGGGGCCCACGTAGCCCCGCTCTTCCAGCTGGTCCACCAGCCGGGCGGCCCGGGAATACCCCAGCTTCAGGCGGCGCTGAAGCATGGAGGTGGAGGCCTGACCGGTCTCCAGAATGACCTCCACGGCGGCGGGAAGGAGCTCGTCGCTCTCCTGTTCCTCCGGTTCGGCAGGGGCTTTTCCGCCCTTGCCGCCTTTTTCCTGAACGGATTCCTCGATTTTGGCGATGACGTCGTCGTCGTACTGGGCCTCGCCGGTCTGCTTGACAAAGGACACCACCCGGTCAATCTCCTCCGGGGTGATGAAACAGCCCTGAACCCGGGTGGGCTTCCCCGCGCCAAGGGGGGCGTAGAGCATGTCGCCCCGGCCCACCAGCTTCTCCGCGCCGCCGTTGTCCAGGATAATCCGGGACTCCATGGAGGAGGCCACGGCAAAGGCGATGCGGCTGGGGATGTTGGCCTTCATTAGGCCCGTGATCACGTCGGCGGAGGGCCGCTGGGTAGCGATGACCAGATGCATTCCGGCGGCGCGGCCCATCTGGGCCACCCGGCAGATGGATTCCTCCACCTCCTTGGCGGCCACCAGCATCAGGTCCGCCAGCTCGTCAATGACCACCACCACGCTGGGCAGGGGGTCCAGGTCCTCTCGGGCCTTTGCCAGCCGGTTGAACTCCTCCAGCTTCTTCACGCCGTGCTCGGAGAAGGTCTTATAGCGCCGCATCATCTCGAACACCGCCCACTGGAGCGCTCCGGCGGCCTTCTTCGGGTCCGTCACCACGGGAATCAGCAGGTGGGGGATGCCGTTGTAGGGGGCCAGTTCCACCATCTTGGGGTCCACCATGATGAAGCGCACGTCCTCCGGCGTGGACTTGTAGAGGAGGCTGATGATCAGGGAGTTGGTGCACACGGACTTGCCGGAGCCGGTGGTGCCCGCGATGAGGACGTGGGGCAGGGTGCCGATGTCTCCGATGACGTTCCGCCCGCCGATGTCCCGGCCCAGAGCAAAGGCCACCTGGGATTTATGGCCGCTGAAATCCCGGGACTCAATGACGTCCCGAATGAGCACCGGCGTCACCTGTTTGTTGGGAACCTCGATGCCCACCACGGATATCTTGTCCGGAATGGGGGCAATCCGGACGCCGGTGGCCCCCAGCGCCAGGGCGATGTCGTCCGCCAGATTGGTGATCTTGGAGAGCTTCACGCCCTGGTCCAGCTTGAACTCATACCGGGTGACGGAGGGCCCGTGGATGACGTCGGCGGCGGCGGCCTCCACGCCGAAGCTGGTCAGCGTCTCCGCCAGGCGGCGGGAGTTGTTCCGGAGCTCAGCCCCAGCCTCCACGTGGTTCTCCTCCTGATTCTCCCGGAGGAGGTCCACCGGGGGATAGAGGTAGTCTCCGTCCTCCGCCGCCAGCTTCTCCTCGATCTCCGCCGCCACGGCGGCGGTCTGTGCCGCTACCTCCTTGGCCGTCTCCGCTTTTCCGCTGCGGGTAAAGGCCTCGGCGGTGGGCAGGGGCTTCTCCGGCGGAGGAGGAACTGGCTCGGGCTCGGGAGGCGGGGGAGCCGGTTCCGGCACAACGGGCGCGGCGGCGGGAGCCGGTTCCGGCACCGGCTCGGGGGGCGGTACGGGAATGGCGGCCCGCTGGGGCTTCTGGGGGGGCTCCGGCGCGGCCTGAACGACCTGATCCGGCGTGGGCTGGGAGTCCGCCTTGTGGCGGAAGAAGCTGGTGAAATTCCCGGATTTCTCCGGCTGGGCGGGGCGCTCCTCGCCGTCCAGGGGGATGTCGATCTGGGGCTTGGGGCGGGCGGCGCGGCGCGGGGGCGGTTCTGCGGGAGTCAGGTGAACGGCGGGCTGCTCCTCATAGGCGGGCCGGTTCCTCCTCCAGCCGTCAAAGGCCGCCAGCGTCAGACGCAGGGAGACGAACAGCAGGGCCATGAACAGCACCGTGAACAGAATCACCGACGCCAGCGGGGAAAACACGGCGGCGGACCCGTTGGCCAGCACACCGGAGACGGCCCCGCCGGATTTCAGGTCCGTGCCGTCGGCCCAGATGGCGGACAGCATCCCGAAAAAGGAGGGCTCGTAGGTCTGCTTGCAGAAAACCAGATGGGTCAGCGTCCCGAACAGCGGGGGCAGCAGCAGGGCGCAGGTGGTCCGGAGCTGAACGGGACGGCCCCGGTGGCAGAGCAGAATCAGCCCCGCCAGCACCAGAGACGGCCCCGCCAGCCAGTAGCCATAGCCGAAAAGACCCTTGAGCAGCCTGGCGAAAAAGTCCAGGAACAGGGCGTTGACGCCGAAATAGCTGACGAAGACGCACAGGGCCAGGGCCAGCAGTACGCCGCCCGTCACCTCCCGGCGGATGGGCTGCTTCTGAGGGGGCTTTTTCGCGGATTTGCCGCCGCTCTTCCGGGCGGCGGGTTTCTTCTGTGATGCGGAAGCCACGGTATGTACCTCCATAAAGTCCAAGATTTTCGCCGCGCCCCGGTGGGACCGGAGGCGCCCGGCAGATGCTTATTTCTGCGTCAGGATCAGGGCCAGCGTAACAATGCCCGCCAGCCAGCAGTAGTAGGCGAAGAAGCCGAATTTCCCCTTGTCCGCCACCAGCCGGATGAGGCGGATGCAGGCGTATCCCACGACGGCCGAGACCGCCACGCCCACCAGATACACCGGGACCTCGGACCAGAGAATCTGCGTCTCCAGGGCGTCCTTGAGGCTCAGGATGTTCGCGCCCAGTATGGCCGGGATGGACATGAGGAAGGAGTACCGGACGGCGAACTTCCGCTCAAAGCCCACAAAGCACCCGGCGGTGATGGTGGTTCCGGAGCGGGAAATGCCGGGGCAGGTGGCCAGCGCCTGCCCTGCGCCCACCAGCAGCGCGTCCAGCATGGAGGCGGATTTCTCCGTCTTGCGTCCCCGGCGGACGTGGTCGCTGGCGAAGAGGAGGCAGCCCGTAACCAGCAGCGCCGCCGCCACGAAATACATATTGTCCCCTAGGGCCTCAATCCGGTCCCTGATGGGCAGTATGGCGAAAAGCGGCAGCGTGCCCACGATGATCAGCAGAATCATCCGCCGGGCGGGGGGCGCATGGGCGGGGGTGGTTCCGTGAGCCAGATCGCTCACGCCCCGGAAGAACTCCAGAATCATCTCCCGGATGTCCGGCCAGTAGGCGGCGAAGACGGCGAACAGCGTGCCCAGGTGCAGGAGCACATCGAAAAAGGGCGGATTCTCGGACGCGCCGGACATGTTCAGCAAATGCTCCGCAATCGCGAGGTGGCCGGAGCTGGATACCGGCAGAAATTCGGTAACGCCTTGGATGACGCCCAGGAGAACGGAAGACAGCAGGGTCAAAAAACTCACGCTCCTAACTTGCGTAAAAATCAGATAGCTTACAGTATACCATGGACAGGCTGTAAATTCCAGTCATATTTCCAAAAGTACGCAGGTACGTTGAAAAATCAGCAGAAAGCGCTTGCCATTATCCCCGCCAGCGATTATAGTATACATGTTGGATTTTGCCGTCAGGCGCACAAACGGCCGGAGAACCGGCGAATTTCGGGAGGCTCGGAACACCGCGACGCTCCCTTTTGATACAGAGCATTCATCGGAAAGGACACATCAATATGGACAATCAGGTGCATCAGTCAATTGTCAGCTTTATCTGGGGCATCGCGGACGACTGCCTGCGGGACGTGTACGTGCGGGGGAAATACCGGGATGTCATTCTGCCCATGACGGTGATCCGCCGCCTGGATGCCCTTCTTCAGGACAAGAAGGAGAACATTCTCCACACAAAGGCCATGCTGGATGAAGCCGAGCTCAAAAACCAATGGCCCGTCCTCTGCAACGCTGCGGGACATGCCTTCTGCAACGCCTCCGCCTTCTGCCTGCGGGACCTGACCAGCCGGGGGAAACCGCAGACCTTGAAGCGGGACTTTGAGGAATACCTCGACGGCTTTTCCCCAAACGTGCAGGAAATCCTGGACAAGTTCAAGTTCCGCAACCAGATCGACACCCTGATTGAGGCGGACATCCTGGGCGCGGTGATTGAGAAATTCATCTCCCCGGACATCAACCTGAGCCCCAACCCGGTCTGGAAGGACGACGCGAAAACCATCCTGCGCCACCCCGGCTTGGACAACCACGGCATGGGCACGATTTTTGAAGAGCTGATTCGCCGCTTCAACGAGGAGAACAACGAGGAGGCCGGTGAGCACTGGACTCCCAAGGACGTCGTGGAGCTGATGGCGGACCTAATTTTCATCCCCATCGCCGGACAGATCAAGGATGCCACCTATTCCTGCTACGACGGGGCCTGCGGCACCGGAGGCATGCTCACCATCGCCCAGGACCGGCTGACGGAACTTGCTGCGGAACAGGGAAAACAGGTCTCCATCCACCTGTTCGGCCAGGAAGTCCAGCCGGAAACCTACGCGATCTGCAAGGCGGACATGCTCCTCAAGGGTGACGGCGATCAGGCGGAGCACATTATGTACGGGTCCACGCTGTCAAATGACCAGAATGCCTCCCGCCGGTTTGACTTCATGCTGTCCAATCCTCCATACGGAAAAAGCTGGAAAACTGACGCGGAGAAAATGGGCGGAAAAAAGGATATCCAGGACTGCCGGTTCAATGCGCTCCTGCGGAACGGCGTCCCCCTCAGCATGATTCCGCGAACCAGCGACGGCCAGCTTCTCTTCCTCCTGAACAACGTGTCGAAGATGAAGCAGGACACCCCCCTGGGCAGCCGGATCGCCGAGGTTCACAACGGCTCTTCCATCTTCACCGGCGACGCGGGCAGCGGCGAGAGTAACGCCCGCCGTTACATGATTGAAAACGATCTGGTGGAAGCGGTCATCGCCTTGCCGGAAAACATGTTTTACAATACCAGCATCGGCACCGTTATCTGGGTCCTCTCCAACCGGAAAGAGGAACGCCGGAAGGGCCGCATTCAGCTGATTGACGCCACCGGCTTGAAAACGCCCCTGCGCAAAAACATGGGCAAAAAGAACTGCGAGCTGACGCCGGACGTCCGGAAGGAAATCCTCCGCATCTTCCTGAACATGGAGGAGAGCCCGGTCAGCCGGGTCCTTGAAAACCGGGAGTTCGGCTACTGGTGCGTCACCGTGGACCGGCCTCTGCGGCAGAAGGTGGTCGTAACCGCCGAGACTCTGCGGGACACCATTTCCATGTTCCGCTGCCTTTATGGCCTGGAGCTCCGCCCGGAGGAGGACCTGCCCATCGTCAGTCCCGCCGATATTCTGGCCTTTACCCAGAAAAACCCCGCCGTCCGCTCCATAAAGATGCCCAAGAGCTTTGGGGCCATGCAGATGGAAACCGTTGCCCGGGCCTATCTGAACGCGCTCTGCGGCTTGGTCCGCCAAGAGCCCTATATGGACTACAACCAGTTCCTGGAGGATTTGTACCGGAATCCCTGCATTGAGAACTGTGCCGTCAAGTTCCAAAAATATGATGCCTTTCTCTTCCCGCTGCTGGAAAAGGACCCGGACGCCGCCATCGTCCGCCGGAACGGCGAGGTGGTTCCCGATGTGGACCTGCGGGACACTGAAAACATCCCCTTCTCCTACCCGGGCGGCATCGACGCTTTCATCCGGAACGAGGTGCTGTCCTATGCCCCCGACGCCTACGTGGACCCCGGCAAAACCCAGACCGGCTACGAAATCAGCTTCACCAAATATTTCTACCATCCGCCGGAGCTGCGGGACATGAGCGAGATTCTGGAGAGCCTGAAGGCCCTGGAGGACGAGGCCGACGGGGTGCTGTCGGAAATCATGGGAGGGATACTATGAGCGTTTTCCTCACTCCCGGACAGCTTTCGTGGCTGGAGCCCGTCCCGGAACACTGGCAGGTGCGGAAGCTCCGGCAGCTCCTCACGCCGTTCAGTGAAAGGAACCGCCCGGACCTGCCGCTGCTGTCGGTGGTTCGGGAGAAGGGCGTGATTGTGCGGGACGTCGCGGATAAGGAGGAGAATCACAATTACGTGCCCGACGATCTGAGCAACTACAAGGTGGTCCGGCGGGGACAGTTCGTGATAAATAAAATGAAGGCCTGGCAGGGGTCCTACGGCATCTCCCGGTTTGACGGCATTGTCAGCCCGGCCTATTTCGTCTTTGCCTTCCGCCAGGATGTGAACCCGGAATTTTTCCATCAGGCCATCCGGGCCCGGACCTATGTGCAGTATTTCGCCCAGGCCTCCGACGGCATCCGGACGGGCCAGTGGGACCTGTCCATGCAGCGGATGAAGGAAATCCCCTTTCTCCTCCCCCCCAGGGAGGAACAGGACCGGATCGTCCGCTTCCTGAACTGGAAGGTCTCGTGCATCAACCGCCTGGCCGCAGGCTGCCGCCGCAGGCTGGACCTGCTGGAGGAGATGAAGCGGACGTTCATCGACCGCGCCGTCATCCAGGGACTGCGTCAGGCCCCCCTGGCCGCCACCGGCGATGCCCGCTGGGAAATCTCGTATCCGGCCCACTGGAAGGTCCAGCGGGTCCGGGAGGTCTTCACCTTCCGGAAGGGCCTCTCCATCACCAAGGCGAATCTGAAGGAGTCCGGAATCCCCGTGGTCAGCTATGGGCAGATTCACGCCAGGGAGAACTCCGGCACCGGACTCCACCAGGGGCTGATCCGGTATGTGGATGAATCCTATCTCGACTCCAATCCCTCCGCCCTGGTGGAGCCGGGGGACTTCATTTTTGCCGACACCTCCGAGGACCTCGCGGGCTGTGGAAGCTGCGCCTATACCGACTGGGAGGGACCGGTCTTCGCGGGATATCACACCATCATCGCCCACCCGAATGAGGATATCCGGGGCCTCTATACGGCATACCTCTTCCGCTCACCGTCCTGGCGCAGTCAGATTCAGAGGAAGGCCAACGGCGTAAAGGTGTACAGCATCACCCAGAAAATGCTGAAGGACGCCCTGATTCTCCAGCCTCCCCAGGAGGAGCAGACGGAGATTGTGGCCTATCTGAACCGGGCTTGTTCCAGAATTGACGCGCTGGCCGAAAAGACCCGGAAGAAAATCGCGGCGCTTCAGGACCTGAAGGTCCGCCTGACCGCCGAAGCGGTTACGGGCGGAATTGACGTCCGCGGCATCGAAATCCCGGACTGGGAACCGGAACCCGCCGGGGATGAGGAGACGGAACCATGACGGAAATCAAAGGGCGGAATTGGCCCTGTTAGGAGGACGGCGCATGGCAGTCAACATCCGAGAAGAAGGGCTGGAGAGCCACATTGCAGAGTACCTTTGCGCGGCCAACGGCTATGAGCTTGGCAGCAGCCGCGACTACAGCAAGGAATACGGCATTGACGAGGAGAAGCTGTTCCGCTTCCTGGAGCAGACGCAGCCCGGCGAGATGGAAAAGCTGGGAGTCCGGAAAAGCCGCCAGAAGTATGTTCAATTTCTGAACCGCCTTCAGGGCGAGCTGGCCAAACGGGGCGTTGTCGACGTTCTCCGCGGCGGGGTCAAGGCCTATCCGGCGAACCTGATTCTATTTTACATGACCCCCACTGAGGGAAACTCCGCGGCAAAGAGGCGGTTTGAGCAGAATATCTTCAGCGTGACCCGGCAGCTCCGCTACTCCCAGGACGCCGGGAATCTGGCCCTGGATTTGTGCCTGTTTATCAACGGCCTGCCCGTGATCACCTTTGAGCTCAAGAACCGGCTGACCAAGCAGACCGTGGAAGACGCCGTGCGGCAGTACCAGACGGACCGGGACCCCAGGGAGCTGCTGTTCCTCTTCCGGCGCTGCATGGTCCACTTCGCCCTGGACGACGCCCGGATTCGCTTCTGTACCCGGCTGGCGGGAAAGGACAGCTGGTTCCTCCCCTTTGACAAGGGGTATCACGACGGCGCGGGCAACCCGCCGAACCCGGACGGCATCATGACGGACTACCTGTGGAAGGACATCCTGACCAAGCGGAAGCTGGCCCGCATCATCGAAAATTACGCCCAGGTCGTGGAGGAGACCGACCCAGAGACCAGAAGGAAGACGGTCCGGCAGATCTTCCCGCGATACCACCAGCTGGACGTGGTGGAAAAGCTCCTGACCGACGTACGGGAGAACGGCGTCGGCGGGAGGTATCTGATACAGCACAGCGCGGGCAGCGGAAAGTCCAACTCCATCGCGTGGCTTGCCCACCAGCTGATTGAGCTGGAGCGGGACGGACATCCCATGCTGGACTCCGTCATCGTCGTGACCGACCGCCGTATCCTGGACAAGCAGATACGGGACACCATCCGGCAGTTTATGCAGGTGGGGAGCACCGTGGCCTGGGCGGAGAACTCCGGCGCGCTCCTGAAGGCCATCGAGGACGGCAAGCGCATCATCGTTACCACCATTGAGAAATTCCCCTACATTGTCCAGCAGATCGGAGCCAGCCACAGGGACCGCCGCTTCGCGATTCTGATTGACGAAGCCCACTCCGGCCAGAGCGGAAGGACCTCCGCCCAGATGAATCTGGCCCTCTCCGGACAGGCCTCGGAGGACGCGGCGGACAACGAGGACCGGATTAACGCCATGATGGAGGGACGGAAGCTGCTGCGCAGCGCCAGCTACTTCGCCTTCACCGCCACCCCCAAGAGCAAAACCCTGGAGACCTTCGGCGTGCCCTGTCAGGACGGCGGCGCCGTCACGCACCGGCCCTTTCACGTCTACACGATGAAACAGGCGATTCAGGAGCACTTCATCATGGACGTGCTGCAAAACTACACCCCCATTGACAGCTTCTACCGGCTGAGAAAGACGGTGGAGGACGATCCGATGTTTGACAAAAAACGCGCCCAGAAGAAGCTCCGGAGCTTTGTGGAGGGGGACCGCTGCACCGTGTCGAAGAAGGCGGCCATGATGGTGGAGCACTTCCATGAGCAGGTCGTCGCCAGGGGGAAGGTCGGCGGGCAGGCCCGGGCCATGGTCGTTACTGCCGGTATCCCGCGCTGCATCGAGTATTACCACGCCATCAACCGGCACCTGGCGGAGCGGGGGAGCCCCTATAAGGCGATTATCGCCTTCTCCGGGGAGTACAAGGGGGAGGAGACGCTGACCTCGGCGGGGCTGAACGGCTTCCCCGACGGGAAGATTCCCCGCATGTTCAGGCAGAATCCCTACCGCATCCTGATTGTGGCGGATATGTTCCAGACGGGCTTTGACGAGCCGCTGCTCCACACTATGTATGTGGACAAGCCCCTCTCGGACATCAAGGCGGTGCAGACCCTGTCCCGGCTCAACCGCAGTCATCCCAAGAAGCACGATACCTTTGTCCTGGACTTTGCCAACAAGCCGGAGGTCATTGAGAAGGCCTTTTCCCGCTACTACCGCACCACCATCTTGTCCGGCGAGACGGACCCCAACAAGCTGCACGATCTGGTTGCCGGGATGGAGCGCTGTCAGGTGTATTCCAACGAGGACGTGGAGCGCCTGGTCAACCTGTACCTCTCCGGCGGGGAACGCCACAAGCTGGACCCGATTCTGGACGCCTGTGCGGCGGTGTATAAGCAGTTGGAGACCGACGGACAGGTCGCGTTCAAAAGCGCGGCCAAGTCCTTCGTCCGGACGTACGGCTTCCTGGGGTCCATACTCCCCTATGGCGACGCCGCGTGGGAACGGCTGTCCATTTTCCTGAACCTCCTCCTCCCCAAGCTGCCCACGCCCCAGGAGGACGATTTTTCCCAGGGCATTCTGGACGCCATCGGTCTGGAGAGCTACCGCCTCGAGGCCAGGGAGACCATGTCCCTCAAGCTGGAGGACGAGGACGCCCTGGTGGGTCCGGTTCCGGCGGGAAGGACGGGCAGTGCCGGTGGGCCGGAGATGGACCCGCTCTCGGTGATTCTCTCGGACTTCAACGTCATGTTCGGGAATATCCAGTGGAGCGACGCGGATAATGTGCGCAGGCAGATTTTCGAAATTCCCGCAATGGTGTCCCGAGACGAGAAATACCGGAACGCCATAAAAAACTCCGATGAACAGAGCGCACGCCTGGAAAGCGAACGGGCCCTCCAGCAGGCGATTTTCGCCATTATGGCGGACAATATGGAGCTGTTCAAGCAGTTTCAGGACAACCCGTCCTTCCGGAGATGGCTGTTCGATCTGGTGTTTCAGATCACCTACAATGAGAAGGACAAGCCGGTGAAACCGCCCTCCTTTTAAAGGCCTTCAGAAGGAAAGCAGCAGTGAGAGGAACCCCCCGAGGGGGTTCCTTTTTTTGCCCGAGCTCCGGCGGTCCGGAAAAAGTTCTCTCCGTTTTTTCAAATCCCCCTTGACAAACGGGGCAGAAGCGTCTATAGTGTACTTAACGAACCAGTACACACAGTACGAACGATACGCAAGAAGGTGATTGGAATCGACATTCTCATCAGCAACAGCAGCGGCAAACCCATTTATGAGCAAATCTGCCAGCAGATCAAAAGCCAGATCATGGACGGAACCCTGACCACCGGCGAGGCCCTGCCCTCCATGCGGGCTCTGGCGAAGGAACTGCACCTCAGCGTCATCACGGTCCAGCGGGCCTATGAGGACCTGACCCGGGACGGCTTCATCGAGACGGTTTCCGGCAAGGGGAGCTTTGTCGCCGCCCAGAATCAGGAGTTCATCCGGGAGGAGAGACTCCGGGAGGCGGAGGAGCTTCTGCGGCGGTCCGCGGAGATCGGCCGGTCCAACGGCATCCCCCTGGAGCGGCTGACGGGCATTCTGGCGCTATTTTACGAAGAAGGAGATTAACCATGAGCAGCAGCATTCTCGTCCGGGACCTGTGCAAGGCCTTTCCGGACTTTACCCTGGACCACGTGTCCTTTCAGGTGCCCCGGGGCCGCATTGTCGGCTTCATCGGAGAGAACGGCGCGGGAAAAAGCACCACCATCAACCTCATTTTAAACGAGCTGAAAAAGGACGGCGGAACCGTGGAGGTCCTGGGCCGGGACCACACGGACCCTGCCGTAAAGGGCAGCGTGGGCGTCGTGTTCGACTCATGCAGCTTTCCGGAGGTCTTCACCCCCCTGGATGTGGAACGGATTCTCGCCGGGACCTATTCCGCCTGGGACAGTCCGGCCTACCGGGGCTACCTGAAGCGGTTCGGCCTGCCGGAGCGGAAGAAAATCCGGACTTTTTCCAAGGGCATGAAAATGAAGCTGGCCATCTCCGGGGCCCTGTCCCACCAGCCCAAGCTTCTGATTCTGGACGAGGCCACAGCGGGACTGGACCCGGTGGTCCGGAATGAGATTCTGGATATCCTTCTGGACTTCATCCAGGACGAGGAGCACTCCGTCTTCTTCTCCTCTCACATCACCTCGGACATCCAGAGAATCGCGGACTACGTGGTCCTGATTCATCAGGGCAGGATTGTCTTTGAGGAGGAGAAGGACGCGCTGCTGGACTGCTACGGCATCCTCCGCTGCGGAAAGGGCGCGGAGGTGGACCATGAGGACTACATCGCCCGCCGGACCACAGGCGTCAGCGCGGAGTATCTGGTCCGGGACCGGGCCGCCGCCGGGAAGAAATACCCGAAGGCCGTGGCGGACGCCGCGTCTCTGGAGGACATCATGCTGTTTTACATTAAGGGGGAGCTGTCATGAGGGGCATTGTTTACAAGGATATCTGCCTGTTTTTCCGAAGCCTGGACCTGCGGGTGTGCGCGGTCGCGGTGGTGCCGGCGGTTGTCTTCGTGGTAAAGAGCGGCGTTTACGCGGGGATGCTGTCCTCTTTCGTGGTAGACATGATCGTAGGCATGATGAGCGTGCTGGTGTTTGAGCACGAGGAAAAGGCGGACTGGGGGAAGTATCAGCGGACCCTGCCGGTGAGCGGCGGAAGGATTGTGGCGGGGAAATACACCGCCGTGCTGCTGACGGCGCTGGGGAGCCTTGCGGTGAGCGTGGTGCTGAATCTGGCGGTCTTCGCCGCCTACCGGACCTTTCTTCTCCCGGTGCTGGGGCTGTCGGCACTGATGGCGTTTGTCATCCCGGCGGCCTGGGCGGCGGTCAGCCTGCCGTTCTGCTACTGGTTTGATTTTCAGGTAGCCCAGTATGCCGCCGTCATTCTGGTCTTCCCCGCGTTTTTCGTCGTCAAGAATTTTGAGGACGGCATGTGGAATGTGGCGGAACTTCTGGCCGCGGCGGGAGGCTTTACCGCCTTGCTTCTGGCCGGTCTGCTGGCCGTGGCGGGAATTTTCCTGCTCTCTCTGGCGGCCAGTGTCGCGGGCTACAGCCGTAAAGGAGGCGGGCGGCGTGCGCGGAATCGTTTATAAAGACCTCTGCCTTCTGTTCAGGATTCTGGACTGGCGGGGCCTGCTGGCGTGTGGGGCCCTGACAGCCCTGTTCCTGGTTGAGGGCGGCGCGTACGCGGGCATGCTGCTCTCCGCCGGGTTGGGCATGCTCGTGGGCATGATGAACGTGTTGGTGTTTGAGCATGAGGAGAAGGCGGGCTGGAGGAAATACCAGCGGACCCTGCCGGTGAGCGGCGGGGCGGTCGTGGCGGGGAAGTATGCCGCCGTACTGCTGTCGGCGCTGCCCTGCGCGGCGGGAGCCGTGCTGTTCAATCTGGCGCTTTTCGCGGTCTATGGGCGCTTTGCGCCGCTGGGGCTTTCCGTCCTGATGGCGGTGGTGATTCCATTGGCCTGGGCGGTGGTCTCCCTTCCGGCCTACTACTGGTTCGGCTATCCGGCGGCACAGTATACCGGCGCGCTGCCGTTCCTCGCGCTCTGCGTGTTTTTCCGGGCAATCGGGGACGGCGGCGCGGGGTGGGCGCCCGCTCTGGCGTCTATGGCCGGGAGCACGGGCGTGCCATGGCTGCTGGTCCTGCCGGTGCTGGCGGGAGGGGGATTCCTCTCCATGGCTGTCAGCACGTGGGGATACTGCCGCAAGAATTAGGGACTGCTGAACAAGCACGGGCCTCCGTTTGGGGAGTCAGGAATTGTGGACGGGAAATTACCTGAAAAATTTCCCATCCTTTTCCTGACTCCCGTTCGTTATCCGGACAAACGATATTCCGCAAGGGGAAATCCCGACTCCCAAATCGCGCCCCGTCCCGGCACAGGAAAGATTTCCCTTGCGCCTTTGCCGGATCCCGGTTATAATGAAATCGTATTGATGTGTAAAAAAAGTACGCGGCGCGGGCCGCTGGGAGGGATGCTTATGGCAAAGCCTATTATCGCAATCGTGGGCAGGCCCAATGTGGGCAAGTCCATGCTGTTCAATAAGATCATCGGAAAACGCCTGTCCATCGTGGAGGACACCCCCGGCGTCACCCGGGACCGCATCTACGGAGAATCCGACTGGTGCGGGCGGGCCTTCACTCTGGTGGACACCGGGGGCATCGAGCCCCGGACGGACAACCAGATTCTAGAGTTCATGCGGGACCAGGCCCAGACCGCCATTGAGACCGCCACGGTCATCGTCTTCCTGACGGATATCCGGACGGGACTTACCGCCTCGGACCAGGAGGTGGCCTCCATGCTGCTCCGCAGCGGAAAGCCCATCGTCCTGGCGGTGAACAAAATGGACTCCACGGGAGTTCCGGACCCGGATTTCTATGAGTTCTACAACCTGGGCCTAGGGGACCCCATCGCCGTCTCCGCCGTCCACGGCCACGGCACCGGGGACCTTCTGGACGCCTGCCTCCAGCACTTCCCGCCCGAGGACGGGGAGGAGGAAGAGGACGACGCCATCAAGGTGGCCGTCATCGGCAAGCCCAACGCCGGGAAATCCTCCCTGGTCAACCGGATACTAGGTGAGGAGCGGGTCATCGTCTCCGACGTGGCGGGCACCACCCGGGACGCCATCGACTCCCGGTTTGAGAACGACAAGGGGAAATTCGTCTTCATCGACACGGCGGGCCTCCGGCGGAAATCCAAGGTGGAGGAGGCCATCGAACGCTACAGCGTCCTCCGGGCCACCATGGCCATTGAGCGCTCGGACGTGTGCCTCATCCTCATCGACGCCATGGAGGGCGTCACGGAGCAGGACACGAAGGTCGCCGGCCTGGCCCATGAGGCGGGAAAGGCCAGCATCATCGTGGTGAACAAGTGGGACCTGGTGGAGAAGGACGGCAAGACCATGGACCACATGCGGGAGGACGTCCGCAAGGGCCTGAGCTTCATGTCCTACGCCCCCATCCTCTTCATCTCCGCCAAGACGGGCCAGCGGGTGGACCGGCTCTTTGAGCTCATCGACTACGTTTCCAATCAGGCGGCCACCCGCATCACCACGGGCATGCTGAACGACGTCCTGGCGGACGCCCAGACCCGGGTCCAGCCCCCTACGGACAAGGGGCGGCGCCTGAAAATCTACTACATGACGCAGGTGGGGGTGAAGCCGCCGCACTACGTCATTTTCTGCAACGACACCCGGCTGTTCCACTTCTCCTACCAGCGCTACCTGGAAAACTGCATCCGGAACACCTTCGGCCTGGAGGGGACGCCCATTCGCATCTCCGTCCGGCAGCGGGGGGACAAGGAGCCGTGAGCCCGGCGGAAAAGCTGTTTTTTCCTGTTTGGCTGTTCCTGATGGCCGTCGGGTGGCTGAGCTTTTTCGCGCGGATGATTCCTGGTATGGCGGCGTCGTTCCTGCTGGGGTGGTGCAAGGGCCCCGCAGTCCTTCCCTTTCGGGCGCGGAAAAGCCTCCGGAGGCCTGGCTACCGGCAATTCCTCCGCCTCTACGGCTGGCGCTGGACTCTGGCCGCGCTGGTGTGGGACGGCGCGGCGCTGGCCGTGAGCGTCTTCCTGGGCCGCTGGAACGGCTGGTGGATTATGTACGTCTCCAAAGGCCGGACCCTCGGCGGGCTGCTGGCGGCCGGATGCTTCCTGCTGGGGCACTGGGCGGGGATTCAAAAGAATATGGAGGTTTGAGTATGGAAAACCTGTGGCTGGCGATGCTCCTTGCCTATGGCGGAACGGCCATAGCGTCCTATTTCCTGGGCTGCTTCAACGGCGCGGTGATTGTATCCAAGTATATCCTCCGGAATGACATTCGGAACCACGGCAGCGGCAACGCGGGTCTGACGAATTTTCACCGGACCTTTGGCGGCGGGCTGACCTTCGTGGTGATTCTCTGCGACGTGCTGAAGGCGGTACTGGCCGTGCTGCTGGCCGGCACCGTGTTCGGCGGGGCCATTACGGCCAAGTACTGGGCGGGCCTCTTCTGCCTTCTGGGGCACATGTTCCCCTGCATGTTCCACTTCAAGGGGGGTAAGGGGATTCTCTCCGGGGGGGCCATCGCCCTGATGATGGACTGGCGCATTGCCCTGGTGGTCTGGGGGGGCTTTTTGATTCTGACCATTCTGACCCGGTATGTCTCCCTGGGGTCCCTGTGGGCCGGGGCCAGCTTCCCGTTCATCAGCTGGTACTGCTACCCGGATATTCAGGTCATCGTGCTTGCCTTCCTTCTGGGGGGGCTGGTGGTCTGGAAGCACCGGGGCAACGCGGAGCGGCTGCTTCACGGCACGGAACGAAAGCTCTCGTTCCACAAGAAAAAGGAGGGTGGGTCATGAAAACAGCGGTATTGGGCAGCGGCGGCTGGGGCACGGCTTTGGCGCTGGTGCTTCTGGACAACGGGCACGACGTGACTCTCTGGTCCCGGACCCCCGCCAAGGCGGAGGAGATGGCCCGGACCCGGGAAAACCCCCTGCTGAAGGGTGTTCCCCTGCCGGAGGACCTGAAGATCACCGGGGATTTGTCCAGCCTGAAGGAGGCGGAGCTGGTGGTCAGCGCGCCGCCCTCCTTCGCCGTCCGGGAGACGGGTCGGCGGGCCGCGCCGTACCTTCGCCCGGGGGCGGTGCTGGTGACGGTTTCCAAGGGCATCGAGCGGGACACCAACCTCCGGATGAGCCAGATTCTGGAGGAGACCGCCGGAGGGCGGAAGATTGTGGCCCTCTCCGGACCCTCCCACGCGGAGGAGGTGGGACTGCGCCTGCCCACCGGCTGCGTGGCCGCCTGTCCGGACCGAAATGCCGCCCGGATGGTGCAGGATGCCTTTATGAACGACCGCTTCCGGGTTTACACCAGCTATGATATCGTGGGCGTGGAGCTGGCGGCGGCGCTGAAGAACGTGATCGCCCTCAGCTGCGGCATCTGCGCGGGGCTGGGCTTTCAGGACAACACGAAGGCCCTTTTGATGACCCGGGCCATGGCGGAGATCACCCGCCTGGGGGAGCACATGGGAGGACAGCGCCGGACCTTCGGCGGTCTGGCGGGAATGGGAGACCTGATCGTCACCTGTACCTCCATGCATTCCCGGAACAACCGGGCGGGCATTCTCATCGGCCAGGGCAAAAGCGTGCAGGAGGCCATGGAGGCTGTGGGCGCGGTGGTGGAGGGTTACTACGCCGCTGAGAGCGTCTGCCAGCTGGCGGAGCGGGAGGGCGTGGAGATGCCGGTCTGCCGCTGTGCGTACGAGGTGCTTTACCATGGCAAGCGGGCGCGGGATGTGGTCTCCGAGCTGATGACCCGGGCCGGGAAGGACGAGCTGCTGGGAACGGCGTGGCTCTGAGCCGGACAGAAGGCGCTGTTCATGTGAACAGCGCCTCTGTATGTACCGGTCAGATATCCTCGTCTTCCTCCACGCATTCCGGACCTTCCTCTCCGCCCAGGAGTTCGGTGGTGCGGATGCGCCGCCGGTCCTTGGCGGCCTCCACGCTCTGGTGAATCAGTTCCTTGACCCCCCGGGGGTCTTTTATGTTTTTCAGGTCCAGATGCGGGATGCTCTTGTCCGAGGACACCACGCATACCGTTCCCACGCCGAAAAGACGCTGCCCCAGGGATATCGTCAGCCGCAGATCCCGGACGCGGTAAAGCAGCACCTCATCAGACCGCAGGTTGAAAAGGCCGGTCTCGCAGAACAGCCGGTCCTCGCTGAGGCGGTACTGCGTGAAGGACAGCGGCATGCCGAGAAAGCGCTTCCGGTCCTTCCAGAGATATTTGATGGATTCCATAGCTCATCCTCCCTTTATGGGCAGTATAGCATTTTTGCGGATTATGTGCAAGGGTGGATGGGGTATCGATAGAAAGGCAAACACTCTAGAAATGGCCTGACCAGGGGGTCAGGCCCCGCGGAGATGCTGCAAGCGCCTGTTTTGGCAGAAGCATGAATCCATTTTCCAATTGGGAGGCGGGTGCTGTTTTTATGCAGCGGAAGGCCTCCTGCGGACTTTTCCAAAATGTCAATAATAAATTGCAGTAAACAATAATAAAACGGCACTCCGCACAAAACGGAGTGCCGCTATTTGTATATCTTAACCACAAAACGACCATAGCAAAGCCGCCGAGGGCCTATATGGCATCTCGACTGGAAGGAAATTCAAGTTTAATTTAGGCGGCCTGTGCCAGACACTCCCTCATAGCGGCATTGGCAGATCGCCAACCCAGCACACGGCGGGGATAAGAGTTAATCCAATCCTCCGCCCGCTGGATGTCTTTGTCGGTCACTTCGTCAAAGTTGGTTCCCTTCGGGAAAAACCATCGAATCATCCTGTTCATGTTCTCATTGCTGCCCCGCTCGTAGGCACTATATGGATGGCAATAATAGAGCTTCGTCCGCTTGCCCTTCCGGCGGCAGGAGTTCTCCATCCCGGCGCAGTCGGCAAATTCGGAGCCGTTATCCACCGTGATACTCTTGAACAGCTTGCAGAAGTCCTTTCCGTATTTCCTCTCCAGGCGATTAAGCGCTCTGATAACGCTGGCCGTGGTGTGGTCCCGCATTGGCATAATAATTCCCGTCCTGGTCAGCCGTTCCGTCAGCACAAGCAGCGTCCGCTTGGAGCCTACCGTACCCACCACACAGTCCATTTCCCAATGCCCAAATGCCTCCCGGTCGTTGATCTCGTCAGGCCGGTGCTCGATACTCTCCCCTCGTGGCGCTCTGGCCGCTTTCTTTTCACCGCCTGGGTGCTTCTCATTGTGGCGCTTTCCCTTTTCCCGCAGGTGTTCCGGGGACAGAATCAGAAACACGTCCCTCCGGTAGATGTAATTATAAAGCGTACTCTCGCAGATGTCCGTGCTGTATTCCTCCTCGTCTGCCTCAATGACCTTTAGTGCGGCGGCAGGAGAAAAGCCGTGGTCTACGATCAACTCCTCAACCTTCTTGGCAAACTTGTGGTCGTTCCCCAGTTTGGTGTCCGGCCCCTTCTCCCGCAAATGCTCCTGATATTTCCGCTCTGCCACGTCTGCGCAGTAGCGCTCGACAAACTCATAGTCTGTAGTTTGTTGAACGCACTTTCCCCTCGCCAGCTCATAGTAAAGGGTCCGCTCGCAAACGCCGATTGCCTCCGCAATTTTCGCCTTGGTATCTTTGACTTTCAGCATCTTTTCGATAGTCAGTCTGTCATTCCAGGTTATATGTGTACTGCCCTTCTTATTCATGGTTTTATCCCCCTTTTTTGTGGGATATTAACACACGAAAATGTCGAAAATCAATAGCTCACCCGTTCTAAAATTACATTTGCCGTAGGCATAAAGCCTACGGCAAAATTATTTTTCTTCGTCCTCCAGCAGCCAGTCCGTCGTCACACCCAGCGCCCCGGCGATTGCTCGCAGTTCAAAGTCCTGCACCATGCGCAGGCCGTTTTCAATTCGGCTGATGCAGTCCCGCTCCAAGATCACGCCGCTCACCTGTACCCTTGCCGCCAGATCGGACTGTGTACACCGCTGCCGTGTCCGCTCCTGCCGGATTCTTTCCCCTGATACATTCCTTTGCCCGTTGTAGTTAAAGGCTTTCACCCTGTCACCTCCAGATTTCTTGTGGGATATTACGGATTTTTGTTTGACATTACCACAAAGCACGAGTATGATTGTGGCAATATCCCACTTGTGGTAATATCACACATTCCTCAGTAAAAGCCAATAATCGACAGGTTTCGCTTGCCATGTGTGGGATTCTATTATAGGGGGTATCAGTATGGGATTTCTTTCTGTTCTCGCCGCCTCCTTCATGGAAGGATGGCGCAGCGGTCAGCAGGGTACACCACCTTCTAAAACTCCGGTACAATGCGACGATCTCCCACCGTCGCCTGATGTTTCAAGCGGCGACTTTGAGAATCGTTTACTGCGTGCCAGATCAGAACCGCTTTCACTCCTCCGCCAGCGGCTTATGGGTGGGCGGTGTGTCTCCGCCGATGTCCACAATGAGCAGACCGGCAATACATACCACGTCACATCAGAATCGTGCGACTGTGAGGATTTCAAAAAGCGCGGCCAGCCCTGCAAGCACATGATATATCTTGCGATTAAAACCGGAGACTTCCTTCGATATGAAAAGCCCCTGCCCACTCCGCCGCCAAAGTATACCGGAGATAACTTCATTCCTTTCTATGGCAGATACTACTCTAGCCCACCGACCGGCATACCAGTCCTCGCCGTCCAGCAGGTCAAAGTCCCTGCTTCCGTCGCCCTTGGTCAAAATCTGGACGTGGTTGCCATCCCCGGCACTGTGTTCACCATCGAGGCCATTGACGGCGACTACCGCAACGATGTGACCACCGGCGCGGACGGAACGGTTTCCCTGCGGCTGGCCCCCGGCTCCTACAAAATCACGGAGAAGTCCGTGCCCGCGCCCTACTACCTCCCCAGCAGGAACGCCGACCGGGAGCAGACGGTCAGCCTGAACTCCGGCGATGAGAAAACCGTCACCTTTAAGGACCACAAGGCCCCGGAGCTGACGATTTTTAAGGAGGACAGTGTGGCGGGCGCTCCCATCGAGGGGGCCAAGTTCCACGTCACCTACACCAGCAACGGCGAGGCGGCGGACGCTCCCGGCTCCATTGACTACGGGTATATTTTCACCGACGCCAACGGTCAGATCAAGGTGCATGAGCAGGGCAAGAAGATGTATCCCGGCGAGTACACCGTGACCGAGGTGGCCCCCGCCCCCGGCTTTCAGATGAAAGAACCCACCACCCAGCGCGTTATTATCCACGGCGGCGAGAGCAAGACCCTGACCTTCCAGAATGAGCCGCTGAATGGAATTATTGTGGAAAAGTACGACAGTGTGACCCATGAGGCCCTGCCGGGATGTACGTTCCAACTGCGGTATTTGGGCGGCACTTCCGGCACGGGCGGCACCGTCATCGGGCAGAAAGTGACCGGGAAGAATGGCACCGCCATTTGGACAGGGCTGAAAAGCGGCACCTATGTGGTGGAGGAAGTAGACCCGGCTGACGGCTATTCCATCATCAACGCCTCCGAGACGGTGTATCTGGCCGACAGCGGGGAACAGAGTGTTGTCACCGTCCGCTTTGACAACGCCCCGGACGGGATTTTGCTTATCAGAAAGGTATGCTCCGTCAATCCCAGCATTACGCTCCAGGATGCCGAGTTCAAAATCATGTATGCAGATGGTACTTTAATCGGTGACAGCAACGGCGTTTACCGCACCGACGAGAACGGCGAAATCCGCATCCCCGGCCTGAAACCCGGCAAGAGCGTGGTAGTCACGGAAACCCGCGCCCCTGCCGGTTTTATCATCGACACCCAGAGCCAGACCGTGCAGATCAAGGAGGGCCGCACCGTTACCCTCACCTTTAAGAACCAGCCGAAAGGCTCCATGATTATCCAGAAACGGGACAGTCTCACCGGCCAGCCCCTCCCCGGCGCGGAGTTCAGAGTGGCTACCGCCGCAGGTTGTGAGGTAGGTCTGGACGGTGTGATCGGCACATCCACATTGACCCAGAACGGTCTGTTCACCACCGACAGCAACGGCGAAATCCGCATTACCAACCTCGCTCCGGGGGCCTATGTACTGACTGAAACAAAAGCCCCGGCAGGCTATGTCATGGACAGCCCCAGCACCAACGTGGTCATTGGGGCCAACGGCGACACACAGACTGTCATTGTCACCAACACCCCCAAGGGCGGGCTGATCGTGGAGAAGTACGACAGTGTGACCAAGCTGCCCCTCTCCGGCGCTCAGTTCAAAATCACCAACGCCAACGGGGAGCTGACCCCGGACAACGAGGGCCTGACCAGCTCCAACGGCCTTTACACCACCGACCGCAGCGGCCAGATCGTGCTGTCCAAGCTGCTCCCCGGAACCTATGTGGTGTCCGAGGTCAAGGCCCCGGACAATTATCAGGCGGACCCCACCCCGCAGACGGTGGTGGTCAACGCCGGGGACACGCAGACCCTCCGCTTTTACGACGATCCTCTTTGCACATTGACCATCCTCAAACGGGACGCCGTGACCAAAAAGCCGTTGAAAGGGGCGGAGTTCCTGGTTCGGGACAGCGAGGGCAGGGCTATCGGCCCCAACAATGGCCGGTATATCACCGGGACGGACGGTACTGTGACAGTCTCCGGGCTGGCCCCCAACTCCACTATCGTGGTGTCCGAGAGCAAGGCCCCCACCGGCTATATCAAGGACGAAACCCCGAAAAATATCGTTGTCCGTACCGGCATTGCCAACAGCCTGATTTTTGACAACGAGCCTGCCACCACCCTGATTATCCGAAAGTTCATTGAGGGCACGGAGAACGAGCCTTTGAGCGGCGTTTGCTTTAAGGTGGTAGACGGCTCCGGGGCCGCTGTTGGCCCGGACGACGGCTGCTATTACACCGACAAGGCCGGAGAAATCGTTCTGGATGGCATTGAGCCGGGAACCACCGTGATTGCCCGCGAGATCAAGACCGTGGAGGGGTATGTCCTCGACGGCACTCCCCAAGACATTCTCATTAAGGCGGGACAGGTGCAGCAGTTGACATTTTGGAACAAGCGGGCCGGAACACTGGTCATCCAGAAAAAGGACAGTGTTTCCGGGAATTTCATCGCCGGGGCCGAGTTCCAACTCACCTACGCCTCCGGCGGCTATGTAGACAACGACAACGGCCACCTCTCCAGCAACGGCCTGTACACCACGGACGATAAGGGAGAAGTCCGCGTTTCCGGCGTGACCGGGACTATCGTTGCCAAGGAGGTCAAGGCAGCTCCCGGCTATGTGATCGACCAGTCCACCCAGACGCAGACCGTCACCGTCAACCCGGAGGATACACAGACCCTTGTGTTTCTTAATGAGCCGCTTTGCAGTCTGACCATTAA
>JBCLRG010000032.1:0-31987 GCA_041223955.1 Oscillospiraceae bacterium 38-13
CCCGGAAAAGAAAAAGGTGAAACAACTGGGACTCTAAGCGTTCAGCTCAGAATATCCAAATTGTTTCACCTTTATGGTCCGAGTGACTGGAGTCGAACCAGCCTGACCTTGGTCCCAAACCAAGTGCCTAACCGATAGGCTACACCCGGATATGGTTTTTAATTGTGGTCATACATGTGGTCAGCGCTGGTTTTTGACCAGTTACCAGCGGGGGAAAAATATCGTTGTCCCGTGCGTCCTAGTGCTTTCCGGATACTAAGCTCTGAGCCCAGCTCTCCTGCTTCCAATGTGGTGTGGTATCAATTCCATTATACCCGGAAATAGTTATAACATAAATATGAAGAAAAGATTTCACACCGGTAAACCAAGTGTATTCAGAGAGAAATTTTCACTGAAACCAGTAAATGCTAAAATTTAGTCTCTGCCGCTATAAACTGTAAATAAAACCTCCTTCTCCCCGATGCAGATGAACGGCTAACTATACAATTCTTAAACACTTTATTTTTATATAATAACACAGCAGGTTCAAGAAAACAAGTTTTTCTTTGTAGATTTACTGACGCCAAGATAATCGCACTGCATGCAAATGAGCTCTGCAATTAGACGCAAGTACATCTGCGTAGTCCCTATACCATAAGTAAAGAGATCAACATCTCCAGACATATGAGGGAGCGGTACTTGAAAGAGCATCACTCTGGCAGGTACAGTTACACATTCCTGTCCGGGGAGTTGTTTCCCCACTTGCTGGAGGTCGATGAAGCTGCACAAAGCTATCTGAAGAACATGATTCCCCGCATGACCGCTGTTGCTGGTGTGGTCGAGAAAATGAAGGCCAGTGACCAGATGGCATGGAGGCCGATTGGAACGCAATTATGAAGAAATCCAGAATCAGAGGCGGATTCTCACCAAGGAGAAGAAAATCGCCATCGTGGTGCTGGATATGCCACTGTTGGACACCCTCCGGGGCAAGGACCTGATGGGAACCTTCCTCAGCGACATTGTTTTGCAGGTCCTGTCCTTCGTGGCGGAGAACGAGCGCACTAGCATCCGCCAGCGTCAGGCGGAGGGCATCGCGGCGGCAAAGGCCAGGTGCGTAAGGTTCGGCCGGCCGCCCAGGCCGCTGCCGGAGAACTACCACAGCGCCTGCCAGCGGTGGAAGGAAGGAGCGATCACCGGCACGGCGGCGGCAAAGGAGTGCGGGATGCCGCTGTCCACCTTCCGCTGCCGGGCGGAGCTTTACGAAAAGGCCCAGCTGTTGTAAAGGTGCCGGATTTACAGGAATGTGTAATTTTTTGTAAGGTAGATAATATCATATCCGGGAATAGGCGTAATATTATCAAAAACTTATTTGAATACATATACGGTATTGAAAAAGGCGATTATGAAAGATTCACAATGGCAAATAAGGAAGACAAAATTATTTTAATTGACGATATTCACTTGATTAGTTCCAAACATGTTAATCGATTTCTTGAGGGCATTGAAGAAGAATTTGGCTATGTCATCTACACAACAAATAATTTATTGAAGCTTGACATTCAAGAAAGGATAGAAGCTGCATTAGCAAAAGACTCATATTCATGCTTTCGTCTTCTTCCACTATATAGTAAGAAGCGGAAGCAATTGGTTGAAAAAGTTATACCACTTAAATATCCAAATTATTCTTACAAGGAAATAGCAGGGCTAGTTGAAAAAATCTGCCATATACTTGATTTGCAGCGGAGGTATATCCCATTAACTCCTGAAATTATTTTGCAATTTCTTGAGCATTATGCGAATTATCAGATGGAATCAGTCCAAAATGATGGCAGTATTTTTAGTAAGGTTTTTGAATCGTCTTTGACCACCCTTCTTAGCCCTTACACAACCACATCCCTTACAGTCGACAAGACCATGTTAGTCCTAGGCAAGATTGCATTTTATATCTATTCTCACAAGGAATATCCTATTTCTGACAAGAAAAGAATAGATGTAATTAATTCATACTGTGAAGAATATGGAACTAAAGTGAATTCAGTAGAATTTATCACAATAGCTATTCGTGCCCGGATATTAACTGAGTATGGTAAGGATGGGCAGTATAAATTTACAAACAATAACTATTTAGCATACTTTATTGCCGCCGAAATATGTGCAAGCAAAAATACAGATGCAGTTCAACAATGCTTGCAATATGCTTGCTTTGGCTTAAACGCAACGATTTTGATGTTCGTAACATATCTAACGAATGAGACGACATTGATTGACCATATTCTGGAGGACACGAAAAAAATATCAGACGAATGGAGTGAGTTCTACTTTGGAATGCCTGGGTTCAATCACCTTGAGGTACAAGCTCCCCCGAGGAATGCTTTCTTGCCTACCAAAGAAGAGTTAACTTGGAATCAGCAGATTGATGACAAAACAGACCACTCTGAAGTTGATAAAGCTCGCATTGATATTGTTAGCATCTACGACTATAACGAAGAAGAAATTTCTAAATTAGAAAACCAACTGGTTCGCGCTATATCTCTATTGATGCTAAATGCTAGATGCTTGCCAAACTTTGAACACAGATTAAAAAGAGGCCAAAAAGAAGCTATTATTAGAACTATTTATCAGCTACCAAATAAGATTTTCTATGTATGGGCTCAGGAAACCGAAAAATGTAGTGAATCCCTTATTGATATGATCCTGAGCATGCAGACAAACGATTTTACGAGAAAAATTCAAACGAAAACAGACGCTAAACGATATTTACAATGGAATTCGATATCCCTTCTTTTAGAACTATACAATGGATCAATAAATAATGCCTATCGTGAAAATACCTATGACTATTTGACAGAAACAACCTCATCTATTGTGGATTTTCAACTTGAAACACATCAATTAGAAAAGATGCTCGTTTTAAGTCAAAGTAAGAGAATTGATGACTTCTATATCCAAAGCAAGGCGCTCATGGAAGCATCTAAGTCTCCTGCGGCAAAATTAGCGCTCACCTGCATTGTTAGGCAGCTATTAGTAATGGGAACTCCTTCCAAGCAGCAAATCAATCGCTTGGAATCAACGGTTTTTATGAAAAAAATCACTCCGCCACTGTTTATCGTCGCTATTTAGAAAACAAAAAAAACTGATGCACATTTTCGTGCGATTTTGCTGCTTTTGCGCTTTAATATTAGCAAGAGCAGCAAATTTTTTTCAGGTGATGCAATGAATATAGAAAATCTGCTTTTAAATTATTTATTGAACGCTTATATTTCCGAGTATAAGGGCACAATAGAGAGTTTATCTAAAATGATATATTGGGTAACTGGAGAATCTCCAATAAAGAAGGTAATGTGAGATACAGCTACAAAAGTTGGCTTGGATACCGAAAGGGTGAAAATGGCGAACCGGAAATTATACCGGAAGAGGCGGTCATTGTCCGGCAAATATTTACCGCTTATTTGGACGGAAAGAGTTTGCGTGACATCAAGGCATTACTGGAAAGCCAAAAGCGTCTGACGAAATCGGGCCAGGAAAAATGGCCTATATCCAGCATCAACAGCATTTTGCGAAATGAAAAATATACAAGAGACGCTATTCTGCAAAAAACTTATACGACAGATCCCATATCCAAGAAACGGTGCCGGAATGGGAGTGAACTTCCAAAATATTTTGTAAAGAACTGCCATCCCGCTATTATATCCCACGAAATGTTTGAGTTAGTACAGAAGGAGCTGGAGCGCCGCGGCGAGGCTGTCGGCACCATCAAAAGCACTGTCCCTAAACAGGCCAAATCATATTCCAGCAAGCATGCTTTGACAGGAATTCTTATTTGCGGAGAATGCAACACACCGTACCGTCGTTGTGTGTGGCATATGAAGCATAAAATTCGTACCGTTTGGCGCTGCTGTAACCGTCTTGACCATGGCAAACAATACTGCAAGCATTCCCCGACGCTAGACGAGGCCCCCTGCAGCAAGCCCTGATCACCGCAATCAACCATCAGCTCCATCGTCCGGAATATCTGCTTGCTCCCTTTAACAGAGCTTCTCTTGAATCGTCTTCCGCCGAATTGATCCCTCCCGCAAAGAGCTGGCCTGAACTATATGCGAATCTCTTGGAGTTTCAAAAAAGGATCGACCATTCATTTACGGAATTACTCAGGCAATGCGCCGAACAAAAAGATTGGGAAACACATGAATCTCAATTCCGAGAACTGGTAAAGCAGCGCGCGGAATATGACGAATATATTGACGCATTCGATATGCGGCAGTATGAGGAGGAGCGCTGGAAAAATACATACCACCTGCCATTCCAACTGACAGAATATAACGAGACGATTACCCGGCAAGTCTTAGATACCTTGAAGGTTTTGGACGCGAAGCGCTTATTGATCACATTCAAGGGCGGCGCTGAAGTGGAGCAGGCAATCAAATCGTAATGATAAGCGAAATGCTGGTCAGGATTCCCTGGCCAGCATTTTGTTCCACCCTTTGATAATACTATTTTAGCCCTTGAATATTCGTACCGAATAAGCTATAATATAACCGAGGTGAAAGCATGGAACGACGCAAGGCAAAGGTCAACATCAGCTCCGCTGGCGGAACAGCCGGCAAAGGCGCGAAAACGTACAAGATCACCTTGCCCACCACATGGGTGGAAAGGTTAGGCATCACAGAAGAACACCGGGAACTGGATCTGGCCTTCGATGGAAGAAGGATCATCCTCTCTCAACGTCTAAGCGGCTCCGAATTCGCAAAGCGTCAGCGGGCACAAGGCCATGCGGTTCGCGCGTTCAGTCTTTATGATGGAGATCAGCTCTGCTCCACGATCTACGCGGACTTCACCGAACAAACCGTAATGGTGGAAAATCAGGCGGTCCCTACCATAAAGACCGCATTTGGAAATAACCCGGTCCCCTCTTGGGAGGACTTCCAGCGCTTTCTCGCAGAGCGCTGTATCCCCCGGCAGCGGGCCGGACTGCGGGAGTATTTGGAGGCGCTGGGATTAGATGACTACGACCCCTTAGCTATTATTGAGAAGACCGGCGGACGCATGGCAGAGGACCAACAGTGGTTATCCATGGAGGTTCTGAAATGACGATTCGACTGGTAACGGATGAAAAAATCGCGGAAACCTCCTCCAAAGGGAATCAGGAAAAGTGGCACGACCGAGCGCCAGACCGCTGGTACAAACTTGACCAGTTTGGCTATGAGGCGCTGGCGGAAACCGCTGTTTCTGTGCTTCTGGAGCGTAGCAATCTTGAAGCAGAGATGCCCTTTACCTTTGTCCGCTATCGGATGGAGCGGCTCCAAGTCCACGGACGGGAGCGCACAGGCTGCTCCAGCCAGAACTTCCTGCGGCCCGGACAGTCTCTCATCACCGTCAACCGTCTGCTGTCCAGCCACTTGGGGAAGCCTCTGCGGGAGAAACTGACCCAGCTTTCCGGTGATAAAAAACGGATTGCATATCTGGCGGAGGCGACGGCGGACATCACGGGCCTGAAGCTCTTCCCCCAATACCTGACCCTGCTCTTTGAAATCGACGCCCTGTTTTGCAACGATGACCGCCATCTGAACAACATTGCGGTCCTTGAGCGGGGCGGCAAATACGACTACTGCCCAATCTTCGATAACGGAGCGGGGCTTCTGTCCAACATCCAGCTATCCCCTATGGACACTTCTCCGCCCGCCCTGATCTCCGCTTTGCGGGCCAGGCCCTTCAACACCGCCTTCACCCGGCAGATGAACACAGCCCGCGGCCTGTACGGGCCGCAGCTGGCGATACCGAAGATGACGGCGGATTACCTCCGGGAGGTCCTGCGGCCAGCTCTGGACTATTATCCCCAGCGGGACCGGGGCATCATTACGGATCGAGTTGAATCGTGTATTCTCACAAGACAAAAAAAGCTGTAAAAATGGAGGAACGGACATGAACAAACGGTACAAGATACTTTTCGGACTTCTGCTCCTGTCGCTCGTCCTGCTCTGCGGCTGCAGCGGGGACAGCGGTAAGCTGCCGTCCGGGACCGCGCCGGAAACGGAACCGGCCGACGAGTCTCAGGAAACTCCCGCCCCGGAGGATTCATCCCCAGAGGGGGAAAGCGAGCCCGTCTACATCACCTTTGAGGGGACGGACCTGAAGGGGAATCCGGTTTCTCAGGAGATCTTTTCCCAGTCCAAACTCACCATGGTCAACGTGTGGGCCACCTACTGCAACCCCTGCCTGAACGAGATGCCGGGACTGGGGGAGCTGGCAGCGGAACACGACGGATCGGAGTTTCAGCTCATCGGCGTCGTCAGCGATGTGCGGGAGGGAGACGACCAGACACTGGTGGAAAGCCTAGTTCAGGAGACGGGGGCGGATTACACCCACCTGCTGGCCAATGACTCCATCGGCCAGGCGCTTTTGTCCAGTGTGAGCGCCGTCCCCACCACCTTCTTTTTCAACCAGGAGGGGGTGTACCTGGGCGGCGTGGTCGGCTCCGCAGAAAAATCGGATTGGGAGGAGCTCATTTATGAACTTCTGGAAGAACAGTAGCAGGTATACCTGGGTATGGGGCGTTCTAGCCGGGGTGGTCTTTCTGGTCATCGGGGCCGTTCAGGGGCAGCTGTCCGTGATCTGGCAAAAGGCGGTCATGATCTGCCTGGAGTGCATCGGGATTGGGTGAGCGATGAGAGATAAACTTCGACTGACCGTACAGCTGCTGTTTACCATCGTGACAAATGGATATTTGTACGGCTTCCTCAACGGAAAAATCTACCGGGGCGGGCTGAAATACGCCTGCGTGCCGGGCCTGAACTGCTATTCCTGCCCCGGGGCCGTGGCCTCGTGCCCCATCGGGGCCTTACAGGCGCTGCTGAACCAGCGAGGTTTCCAGGTCCCCTTCGCCGCCCTGGGATTTTTCTTTGTGTTCGGGAGTGTGCTGGGGCGCTCTGTCTGCGGATGGCTGTGCCCCTTCGGGCTGGTCCAGGACCTTCTCCATAAGATTCCCCTCTTCAAAAAGAAAAAGCGCCTGCCCGGCCACCGCGTCCTGAAATACGGAAAGTATGTGGTGCTGGTGCTGCTGGTGTGCATTGGTTCCATGTTCCTGTTTGGAGGCTTTGCCAAGGTCCCGGCCTTCTGCAAATATCTCTGTCCCTCCGGCACCCTGCTGGGGGCGCTTCCCCTGCTGGGCGCCAACGAAACTCTGCGTGATCAGGCCGGCGGGCTGTTCCTCTGGAAGCTGGGCGTCCTGCTGGGAATCGTCCTGCTCTCCGTGAAGGTGTTCCGCCCCTTCTGCCAGTACCTGTGCCCCCTGGGAGGCATTTACGGCTGGTTCAACCGGTTCAGCCTGGTGCAGATTCACTGGGAGCAGGAGCGGTGCGTCTCCTGCGGGGCCTGTGAGAGGGCCTGTCCGGTGGCTCTTTCCGTACAGGAGATTTCCCGCTCCCCGGAGTGCATCCGGTGCGGCAAATGTGCGGACGCCTGCCCGCAGAAGTGTCTGCATTTCACAGGCCGTCCTGGGTATAAATCCACGGAGTCACAGTCATCCTAAGGGCAAAAAGGATGTGATTCTGTGCCGAACCATTTACAGCATGAAACCAGCCCCTACCTCCTCCAGCACGCGGAAAACCCGGTGGACTGGTATCCCTGGGGTGAGGAGGCCTTCCGCCGGGCCCGGGAGGAGGACAAGCCCGTCTTCCTCAGCATCGGCTACAGCACCTGCCATTGGTGCCATGTTATGGCCCACGAGAGCTTCCAGGCCCCCGAGACGGCGGCGCTGCTGAACCGCTGTTTTGTCTCCGTCAAGGTGGACCGGGAGGAGCGGCCCGACCTGGACAGCGTTTATATGGCGGTCTGTCAGGCGTTCACCGGAAACGGCGGGTGGCCTGCCAGCATCTTCCTGACGCCGGAGAAACGGCCCTTCTTCGCCGGGACCTACTTCCCCAAACGCCGCCAGGGCAATATGGTTAGTTTCCAGGAACTTCTGACGGCCATCCACGAAAAGTGGGAGCGGGACCGTTCTGCGCTGCTGGCCCCGGCGGAGCAGATCATGGACCTACTGAACCGCTCAAATACAGCGGAAGCCACGGCGGAACCGGAATTGTTGGATGACGCCGTACAGCTCTATAAGCGACTGTTTGACCGGGAACACGGTGGCTTCGGCGGCGCGCCGAAATTTCCATCGCCCCACAATCTTCTGTTTCTCCTGGCGTACTACCGGAGGCGGAGAGACCGGGAGTGCCTGGAAATGGCGGAGCATACGCTGACGCAGATAGTTCGGGGCGGACTGTTCGACCACATCGGCGGGGGCTTCTGCCGCTACTCCACCGACGAGCGGTTCCTGACCCCCCACTTTGAGAAGATGCTGTACGACAACGCCCTGCTGATTCTGGCGTACTGTGAGGCATACAGCATCACCCGGAAGAAGTTGTATCTGCTGGCGGCGGAGCGGACGGCGGACTTTGTTCTCCGGGAGATGACCGCCCCAGAGGGCGGCTTCTACAGCGCCCAGGACGCCGACAGCGACGGCGAGGAGGGAAAGTACTATCTCTTCACGCTAGAGGAGACCGTCCGCCTCCTGGGCCCGGAGCGGGGTGGGGCCTTCAACCAGCACTTCGACATTACCGCCGCCGGGAATTTTGAGGGGAAAAATATTCCCAATCTCCTTCAAAGCGACCCGGAGGACCGGACCTTGGACGGTCTTCTGGATACGGTTTATCAGTACCGCAAAAGCCGCTGTGCCCTCCGCCTGGACGACAAAATTCTGACCGCCTGGAACAGCCTGATGATCGCGGCTCTGTGCCGGCTGTATCAGGCTGGCGGGGAACAGAAATACCTGGAGGCCGCGAAACAGGCAGACCGCTTCCTCTGGGAACATCTCTGGGACAGTAAGTCGCTCCACGTCAGCTTCCGGGCCGGGCGGCGGGGTGAAAAGGGGTTTCTGGACGACTACGCCGCCTGTATCTTCGCCCAGCTGGCGCTGTATGGGGCCACCCTGGACAGCGCGTATCTGGAGCGGGCGGAGGAGCTTTGCCGGGATGCCTGTGAGCAATTCCAGGACCGGGAACATGGAGGTTTCTACCTCTGCAGCGAGGAACACGAGGCCCTGATTCTCCGGCCCAAGGAGACCTACGACGGGGCAATGCCCAGTGGAAACTCCCTGATGGCCTGGAATCTGGTGCGGCTGAGCCAGCTGGTTCCCGAGGAGACCTATGGACCCCTGGCGGAGCGGCAGCTGGACTTTCTGGCGGCGGACGCGAAACAGTACCCCGTCGGATACGCCATGTTCCTGCTGGCGCTTCTGGATGACCGCGATCCGCCGCCCAAGGTGACCGTGGTGCTGTCGGGGAAACCGGAGGCAGACTGCTTTCCCCTGGAGCTCCCGGCGGAAGCGGCTGTAGTTCTGCGGGAGCCAGGGGTGGAGTACCCGCTGAAAAACGGAAAGACCACCTTCTATGTCTGCCGGGGGCACAGCTGCCGGCCGCCGGTCAACGAACGGCCTGTTCTATAATCTCTCAGCAACTGCCGGACGGAGGAAATCCGCCCGGCAGTTTTGTTCTCCAAGCATATCCGCAAACCGGTGTAATGCCATTTGGAAATTGCAAGAAGTTACAAAGTGTCGCAGGAATGCGACCAAACGTCGCTATTTTGCTGATATAATCTCTCTTATTCAGCAGGGTGGTGTAAATTGTGATATATTGTCTTTCCGAACGGCTCAAAAGGCTCCGGCAGTCCATGCACCTTTCACAGGAACAGCTGGCCCGTCTGTTGGGAGTAGACAGGAGCACAATTTCCTCATATGAGAGCAACGTACGCCAGCCTCCGCTGGATACGCTTTCCCGAATCGCCGACGTGTTCGGTGTAAGCACGGACTATCTTTTGGGGAGGACAAGCGCACTTACCTTCGACACATTTGATCTCACCGGAGAGGATACGGCCCTGCTTTACAACATGGCTTCCGAGCTGTCAGAGAAAAACCGAAGAATTCGTCAATTGCAGGCGCATTAAAATCAACAGCCAGAGAATTTGAAAAAGGAGGTACTTTTATGCCCCTCAACGACAGAGAAGCGCAAGGAAAGCCGTGTCAAAGCGAAGCCGGAAGCGGCAAAGTGTTCATCCCCGCCAAACCGAAAGTCCATTTTGACGACCCGGCTCAAATTTTCAGAGTGTGTGCCTACTGCCGTGTCTCAACAGACAGCGAGGAACAGCTTTCCTCCTTTGAACTCCAGCAGGCCCATTACCGGCAGCTGGCAAAGGAGCGGTCCAACTGGGATTTAAAGCGCGTCTATGCGGACGAGGGCATCTCCGGCACATCCCTGAAAAACCGTACGGAATTCAACGCCATGATCGCCGCCTGCGAGAACGGCGAATACGACCTGATCGTGACAAAAAGCGTCTCCCGTTTCGCGAGGAACCTGGTGGACTGTATCTCCCTGATTCGGAAGCTCAAAAATCTCTCTCCTCCGGTGGGCGTGTTTTTTGAGACAGATCATCTGAACACTCTGGGGAAGGATTCGGAGTTGATGCTGACCTTTCTCGCCTCGATTGCCCAGGAGGAATCCATTAAAAAGCGGGAGGCCATGGTCTGGTCGCTGGCCCAGCGGTTTCAGGACCGCAAGCTGCTGACTCCTCCTTTGCTGGGCTATGACAGGCAGAGGGATGCCGCCGGCGGCTATATCAAATACGCTCCGCTTGTCGTCAACGAAGAAGAGGCTAAGGTGGTCCGCTTCATTTTCGACGCATATCTCCATGGATGGTCCCAGGCGCATATCGCGGATTTCCTGACGGATATCGGCTGCCGGACAAAAACCGGAAACACCGATTGGAACAGCGGCTCTATCGGCTATATCCTCACAAATGAGCGGTACTGCGGCGATATCTTGACCTGGAAAACCTTTACATCAGATTTGTTTGAGCATAAGCGCAGGAAGAACCGGCAGGACCTGGATCAATACCACTACATGGGACAGCATAAAGCCATTATTCCAAGGGAGACGTTCGAGATGGCGCAGACGCTTCTCCAAAATCGAAAGCACCACATGCGGGGCGGTCTGCCCGTTCTTCAAGTGATAGACGGCGGAGTTTTTCGCGGGTTTGTTCCCATTAACCATCACTGGGTCAATGATGATCCCGGGCTTTACTACGATACATCCAACAGCGTGAAAGGGCCGGACCGAAAAATCAAAATTCAAAGAAGCACATTCTCCGCGTTTAATCTGGAGGGATATCAGGTTGTCAGAAGCCAGTTTCTACAGACCCGGTATGAAGGTCCGGCAATCACAATCTCCAGGGACAGGATTAAGTTCAATCTTTTTTGCGTGAGAAGATTCGCGGACATCGGTCATATTCAATTGCTTCTTCATCCTTCTGAACGTAAAATCGCCATCAGGCCCTGTGAGGAAAACGCGACGCACAGTATCAAATGGCGTTCTGACGCCGCCAAGCCGCTGTACGCGAAGGCGCTGTGCTGCCGGTACTTTTGCGCCGCGCTCTTTCGCATTATGGAGTGGAATCCGGATTTTATCTACAGAGTCAGAGGAACCTGGGTGCGGTGTAACGACGGCCAAATCATCATGTTCAACCTGGAAGAAGCTGTATCTGTGCTGCTGACCCCGGCAGATGAAACCTCTTTAAAAAAGAAGCGCGTGGAACTGTTTCAGGAACAATGGGAGGATCGTTTTGGCGAGGAGTTTTACGACCACATTGTGGAAAATGAGATTTTCTACATGGCAGGGAGCGCGGCCTGGCAGACCCGCAGGCCCAGTATCCCGGCTCCCGGCATGGCGCAGTACAGAGCGCCAACGGAAGAAGAACTCCAAATCATGATGGAAACACTTACAAGAGAGGCGGCCGCTGGTCATGTTGGATCATAGTCAATTGGATGATATTTTTTTGAATGCAAGGCCGCTCGATGATGAGGACCCGGAAGCCGTGGCGGATTTAGCGGGATATCAGGTCACCAGGGCGGAGCTTTTCTCACACACCTACGAACCGGCCATTACCATCTGGCCGACCCGAATCAAGTTCAACATGGCCTGTCTGCGGAGGTTCCCGGGCGTGACGCACATTCAGATTCTGATTCACCCGGAACAGCGGCGTCTGATCATTCGGCCATGCGATCCCGACGCGCCGGATTCCCTGCGGTGGGCGAAAGGCGGGGGAGAAAAGGAGTTATCCAACCGGGATATGCTGTGCAGAATCTTCGCGGGGAAGGTCTTTGACTTGATGAAATGGGACTCGGAATACCGCTACAAAATGATGGGCAGGCCCGCCGTCTATCAGGAGGAAATGCTGTTTCTGTTTAAGCTGACGGATTTCGAGCTGTTTATGGGCGGGAAAAAGCGGCGGGCCTACCTTCCAGGAGAATGGAGGGACTATTTCGGAACGCCGGTGGAATCTCACGAGGAGCAGTACAAAATTGATCTTGCGGACGGTTATATTACAACTGACAGAGTATAGGAGGGCTACAAATGGCGGTGATTCCTTTCAGCAGTGAGATTGAGGAAATTTCCATGGACGGTTTTCAGGTAGTCAGCGGAGACCTCTTTGCACGCAGATCCGGCTACTATTCCCCGACATGCACGATTTGGAGCGGCGGGATCACCTTTAATAAGGTAGCTTTGACGGCCCTGAACAACTGTGAACGGGTGAGGATTGAAATTCATCCTCAGAAAAAGAGCGTCTTGCTTGTTCCGGTAACCATGAAAGACAAGGACGGCATTCCCTGGAGAAAAAACATCAAAGATTACGCCCCCCGGCGCATGGAATGCGTCAGATTTTCTTCGAAGCTTTACGAAATGTGGAACTGGGATACCGGCTGTGTTTGCAGGGCGGTGGGGCGCGTTGTGACAGTAGACAACAAGGTCATGCTCCTTTTCGATTTCAGCTCTCCGGAGCAGTGGAAAGGCAAAGAGAGAACATCGGAGAAATGAATGACATTCACATTTCCTTTTACTTAAGGGTTGGACGGATTCACATTTTTACAGAAACGCTTCGGCTCATCGGCCAGCCAAAGCGGATATGCTTTTTGATTTCTGCGGATGGGCAGTCGCTGCTGATGCGCGCGTATGAAACCAGAGACCTCAAGTCCCACAGAGCCCCGCCGAATGTGTACAACGGCAAGCGCTCGTTTGAAGTATCCAGCTGTAAGCTGTGCAGGATTCTGGCTAATCTCCACGGTTGGAATCCGGAATACTCTTACCGTGTTCCCGGCGTACTGATGCAGGATCGGCGCTCAGTACGGTTTTCTTTGGCAGAGGCAGAGGTGATTGGTAAGGCATCATCTTGAGAACACGCTATATTATTACGCCGGACGGAGTAAATTCGTCCGGCATTTTTTTGTTCTCACAACATATCCATGAACTGAGGTGATGCAATTTGGAAAGCGCACAGCGAGAGCTGGCCAGCGTTCTGCTGGAGCATATTCGTTCCCTTGGCCTGATATCCGATTTCACCTATTCCAAGGCCGTGGATTTGGTACATTCTGTGATAGACTTCCCGGAGCTTTTCCAGTATCCTGCGTGCATGACAAAGGAGGCGGAGATTCATGAATGTACTTAGGATACGAAATGAAATGCGGAACGGGAAGACCATCTTCGACCTGCCCCTGCGGGTGACCTTCTATGCCCGGGTTTCCACCGACAAGGATGAGCAGCTCAACAGTTTGGAAAACCAGGTGCAGTATTACACACAATTCATTCAGGAAAAGCGGAATTGGACCTACGTCCAGGGCTATGTGGACGAGGGTATTTCCGGCACCAGTACGAAAAAGCGGGACAGCTTCTTACGGATGATCGCGGACGCCAAAGCGGGGCGGTTTGACTTCATCATCACGAAGGAAATTTCCCGCTTTTCCCGTTCCACCCTAGATAGCATTCAGTACACACAGGAACTGCTGGAGCACAATGTGGGAGTGCTCTTCCAAAATGACAACATCAACACCCTGGACTCCGACAGCGAATTCCGTCTGGTGGTCATGGCCGGGGTGGCCCAGGACGAGGTGCGCAAGCTCTCCGAGCGGCTGAAATTCGGCTTCCGGCAGGCCATCAAGAACGGGCATGTGCTGGGGAACGACAAGCTGTGGGGGTATGACAAAAAGGACTGTGTGCTGACCATCAACGAGGGGGAGGCCCAGGTGGTACGGCGGATTTTCGAACTCTACGCCAACCAGCAAATGGGTATCCGCCGCATTTCACAGGTGCTGTATGACGAGGGTTTCACCAGCCGGAAGGGCAATACCTTCAATGTGCTGACGATTCGACACATCCTCTGCAACCCCAAATACAAGGGCTGGTACTGTGCCAACAAGAGTCAAACCGTGGACTACCGCAGCAAACGAAAGATATTCTTGGAAGAGGACGAGTGGGTTATGTACCCGGACCCGTCCATCCCGGCTATCGTGTCCGAGGAGCTGTGGGACCGGGCAAATGCTCTCTACAAAAGAAGGAGCCAGCAGATGATGGCCCACCAGAGCGGGGCGGTGTTCCACAACCGCTATCCATACAGCGGCAAGATTATTTGTGAGGAGCACGGCACTAGCTTCCACCGGCAGGTACTGAAAAGCGCCAAGGGGGACAAGGAGATTTGGCAGTGTCGGCTCTACCGGGACAAAGGCCGGGCGGCCTGCTCCGCGCCCCAGCTCAGGACGGCGGAGTTAGACCAAATCATGGCCAATATCTTCAACCAACTGGCGCAAAACAAACAGGCCATCATTGACGCAGTGGTAACCGTTCTCCAGTCCATCCCTGATGAGCATGACTACGCCCAGGACATCCGGCACATCAAGGAGGACCTGTCCGCCCTCCGGGCAAAAAAAGACCGCCTGCTGGAGCTGAGCGTCGAGGGCGTCATCTCCGTGGCGGAGTTTAAACAGCGCAACGACGGATTCAACCAGCAGGCCCAAGCCTTGGAAGAACGCCTGGAAGCCCTCCGGGCGGAGGCAGAAAAGGGGCGGCGCACGGAGGCGCAGCTGGAGGAAATCCGTGCAGCCCTGGAGAGGGAGCTGACCTTCCAAAACGGAATCAGCTCCGCCCTGGTGACCACAATCCTGGAGAAAATCGTGGTCAAGAAAGACAGCACCAAAGAGGAAATCCATCTGGACGTCCACCTGAAATTCGGCGGCCCATGGGAGGCCGCTTTGAACCGGGCAGATTCCTCCCTTTGCTTCACCCGTCCAAGAAGGGGTGAAGCGGAAGGAGAGATTTTTGGCAGTGAGGGACAAGCCGTGTTCCGACGGCAAGGGAAACCAGTCAATATCTAATGGAACATAATTGTATAAATCTGTTGTATCAAACAATCAAAGTGTAGTATAATGTAAAATATAATTACAAATAAACAACTCTGGTACTCCTATGTCGAATTAAGTGGGGAGGGTATTTATGCCGCAATTAGAGTTTGACGCTGCCAGCCAATCCAAGAGGGAGTCTATTGAGTCTGTTATTGAGTTTTGTAAGCCGTTTTTTGATGAGGCGCTTGGTTTCGATTTCTCCAAAAATGACTGTCTCAAGATTGCTTACTGCAATTTTGAAAACCGCGCCGAAGTTTATGAAGATTTCTGCTAACGGTTTTTCCCTCTTTATTTGTCAGAAAATTATGACAGAAACTTGGTTTTTGTGGCTCAATCTTTTACCAATGCGGATGATGAAATCTATGGCATTTTGATTTGTTTAGATATAGAACCAGAAGATGCTGACTGGTATCAAATTATTTTTCATGAAATGAGCCATATCTTTTGCATTAGTCGTGAGCTTAGCAGAGATAATTTTACTGCCAAATACTTAAGTAGTGCAATTACGAAAAGTCCGAAAGAGCAATGTATAGATTTCGGATATGCGATATGGCGCGAATTTATCGCAGATTATATTTCGTACAAAGTAAGCCCCATTACGCGTCCGTTGTCATTTGCTCAAATGCGTGAAGTGGTTCGTGAATTGGACCCAGGAGTTTGTGTTAGCAATCCTGAACAGACAGTAAACACATCCCTTATACTTGCACATATTTTCGTACACCCCAAAATCCAAGAGGCGAGAAATATAGAGACTTTCCTCCAGGCACTAAAAGGAATCGAATTTTTCCGTCAATAGAGCGGTGTGAACATTATCGTGAACTTATAAAACTCATTTTCCACCAACTTGAGGATGACTGTTGTTGGGATATTACCCCTCAGTTTATCGAGAAGATAGCATGGGCGTATTTATTAATGCGTTTAAATTAAATCTATCCTCTCTGTTCTCTAGAACCAACGAATTACGTAGAAATCTAATTTAGATATAAATAAGGACGCAATAGCGGGGATAGCACAGACACTTTTTTCTCAAAATATCGGCTCTATAAACCACGTTCTTGTATTAGTAACTGGAGATATTGCAAATGCTAGCAAGAAAAACGAATATGATGCATTTCTTTCCTTTAAAGAGTTACTTCTTTCCGCATTAGCAGAAAATCTGCCTCATGATACTACTCTTCATATGTATATCGTTCCAGGAAATCACGATATCGATTATGATTATTTTTCATACCCTGATGACAGACAGTATTATGAAACTTTTTTAAAAAGTTCAAATAATTATACGCTTTTAGATGTGGACAGGGAAGTAGCGTCCCGCTTGGAATTTATTCGTTTTTCTCATAAAGTAAACTCTTTAACCCCTGCTGCCCAACTGTTTGCTAGATATGCGATTGCTCTTGATAGATTCTCATTGGAGATTAATCTTTTAAATACGATCTTCTTTTCTTTAATACACGAAAATGATCAAGGGCTACATTTTTGCCTTCTGATGTTATTAAAAAACTAGAATCGCTTTCAGGTGCCATGATAGCAATTGCATTATTGCACCACTCTCACCAATGGTTTCATGACTCGTGTAAGCGTGACTTTGAGCGCGCGCTTTTAGAAAAAAATACTTTTGTCTTCTGTGGGCATAAACACACTCCGATAACACAAGAAATTACATATAATGGAGTGAGTCCTGCTCATGTCTTTTGTGGCGGAAGTTTATGTAATTGCGGTGATTGGAGCAATAGTGAATTCTTTAGTTGTATTTATGATACAGATAAAGAATATTTCTCACAACATAGTTATAAATGGGACAAGGAGTCCCATATTTATATTGAGAAACAAAAGGATTGCGGCAGTTTAGTTCACAAATACTCAGTAGAAATTCCCAAAAGGCGTATTGATGCCCATATCGCAAGTCTTGTCGAAGATCAGCATATTCACATTTCGGATAACTTAGCTGATTACTATATATTTCCTGGTCTTCAACGCGAAGCAACTGACGAAGATGACGATATAAAAGAAGTGTGCGAATTCGAAGACTTTTTTCAAAAGCTAGAAATAAATAAACGAATTGAAATAAGCGGAAACGATTCATCAGGGAAAAGCGCTCTGCTTAAGATGATATTTTTGCACTTTTTACCTTAAAATGGTTGATTATCTCAAAAAAGCCTTGATTTACGGGCATACAAGCAGGATTTCAAGCTGAATTTACTACCAATTTACTACTTTTGAGGGAAGAGCCTTGATATGCCGCCCGGAACCCTGCAAGCCCAGCCACCAGCACACAGCATTGAGAAAGAATAAATGAAAACTGAATACGACGCATACGCGGCGTTTCTCTATCCCAACACGGGAGAACAGGAACGCCGCTTTTTTTATGCCCTCATGTTACGCAGTAGGGGCAAAAAGAGCCTTGCTATATGCGGCTTTGCGGGCGCGTTTCTGCCGGGGACAGGGATTTATACCTAACCCCGGCAAAATGGCGTTCTATCGCGTAACAAATCCACAACCAAAGGAGTGATGAAGCTATGGCAATTTTCCGAGTGGAGCGCAACAAGGGCTATACCGTTATGAGCAACCACCATTTACGCAACAAGGAGCTGACCTTAAAGGCAAAAGGGATTTTATCGCAAATGCTGTCACTTCCCGAAGATTGGGACTACACCCTTGCGGGGCTGTCACAGATCAACCGGGAAAAGATAGACGCTATCCGGGAAGCCATAAAGGAGCTGGAACGCGCCGGGTATATCGTCCGTTCACGGGAGCGCGACGAGAAAGGACGCTTGCGGGGAGCCGATTATGTAATCTATGAGCAGCCGCATACAGAACCTACGCCGGATTTACCTACATTGGAAAATCCAACATTGGATAATCCAACGCAGGAAAAACCAATGTTGGAAAAACCTACGTTGGAAAATCCAATGCAATTAAATAAAGATATACAAAGAACTGACTTACCAACAAAAGAAAAAATAAATACGGATTTACAAAGTACCCATTCCATTCCTATCCTTTCCCCTAACCCCTCTCCTTTGGAGCAGGAAGCGGCTGCGCCGCCGGAACGGAAACGAAAGGAAGCGGAAGCACAGACCGCTTTTGAAATTTACCGGGAGTTCATCAAGGACAATATCGACTATGACATTCTCATACAGGATAAGGGGTTAGCAACGGCGCAAATAGTGAAAGCAGATGAGAAATTATGTCTTTCAGGAAGTAATCATATTTAAAGATACCATTTGCTGTGCTCTTAACTTATTAGTATAATATGTCGATATTTACCAAGATATGCTTAAAATATCGAAGGAGGTAGCCTGCGATGTCATTTGAAGAACTACATGAATTTTTCCGTGCAGCCTTGCCAGGAATTCTCACAACGCTTGCTTTATTGTCAATTACTAGTGATTTATTGCGCGAAAAGTTTTTGGGACCAAAATCACGGCGAATTGAGGGGGCACGGAATGAATTGTTCAAGGTGCTCAAAGAGATGTTTTTTAGTGGACTGCACGTTGATGACGCTACATATCAAAAATTATCTCAATATTGCCGAAAAACACAAAATAACTCCATCTTTGTTAGGCGACAAAGATAATGCCATTTCTTCTTTAATAAAAATGGTTAATTTGACAGAAGGGCTTTCAAAGAATGTTAAGCGTATACTTTCGGATTCTCTGAAAAGGGAATACAGTGATTACGAATCAACGCCTGCTATGGGATCTAAAAGTTCTGATAGTAATGAATATGAGCATTCTTACGTTGATGGTTTTGAAGAAATATTAATAAATAAGGGTAATGCTTACACTGAAAACTATCAAGGTTATAATATTATTGAAGATGAAAGAACTCATCGAAGGTCCACCTTGTTAGCAAGCTATTGTTCGCTTCTTTTGGGAATAGTAGTTGCAGTTATCACGTTTTCTTTAGATAGTGCAGTTTGGGCACGTATGATACAAATTCTTCCAGCTTTTCTTGCCTTTTTGCTGTGCATTAGTATGCTTGTCTCATTAATTGATGCAAAAGTTTTGAAGGATGTCGAGTATTTTCGAAAATTAGTATACAAGATAATTGTATTGCTGGTTCTTTTGGTAATTGAAATTATAGTAGCCATTATATAAGCTAATCTGTCCCGGTAATGTTTTGTGATCCATTCATATCCTATGCAATCTTTAGAAAATTTGTCCTTTAAGTGTAACCCTGGCTTTTCACCCCCTCCCGTAAGCCCCACTCAAGAGCCGTTTTCAGTGGAAAAAGAATAAGGACAAACCGCCAACCCGTTGCCTTTCTAGTGGTAAGGAACTACCTCGACTTGACATCATCAGCTGGCAGTTCGTAGTGCATAGGACCAGTAATTCGTTCAAGATGATTTAAGGAGGTTCCTGCTAATGGCATCATTACTTTCCTGCGAGTTCAACATTGACACCGCTTGCGTAGAGTTGAATTTTGCGATGGCAGCATGATTTCTATTGATTGTACCGCTGTGGAGGATGAGGTTGCCAAGAATATGTACCAGCGGTCAGAGTTGGATTGGCTAATCTATAATAACCCTCTGGAGTATGTGCAGCTAGTTCTTGACGGCGACTTGGAACAGTATGTGAAAGGCACACCGGAACATCGGCTGATGGATTGAACAAAATAATCATGGAACAGTCCATCGGTCAGATGATCGGTGGGCTGTTCTTTGTCATCTTAATGTGTTGTTTTCAAAAACTGTGAGTAGGTATAGATGTTGTCTTTACCGATGAGGTCTGTTAAGAAATCCTCAAATACAGGTTCTACTGGAACGGTAACGAAAAGGAATAATCTTTTTTGGGGTCTTGAGCAGCATACATAGAAAAGATTTCGGTTTCGTTCAAATGATGCCTCCTTGCCTCTAGGAGCAGGAGAATGACCTGTTATCATTGGTGCATAGGTTTCAAATTGGTATTGGTTCCACCCTTTGCTCACAACGAAAACGACATTGTCATATTCCTCACCTTTGACACCATGCTCAGTAGAGAATACTGCTTCTGGATACAAAAAGTCTATCGCAGCCAGAAACTGTGTGTATTCCAACTCCAGGAAAGATCGAATTGTAACTTCTGCAATATAGATGGTTTCCGGAGCATCGTGGTACAAACGAATATCCATCCAGTTTTGGAGGTATGGGAATTAAACCAGTTTGATATACCAATTCTAACACATTAATCGCTTTTTGGGCCCGAGCTTCTACCAACCGTTCCCGAAGTTCCTGCCATTTTACCTTTTCAGACTTTTTGGTAATAGGATAGCGTTTAATGTCAAGCGTATCAAATAGAAGCTGTGTGTTTGATGTGCAGAGTGCCTTGTAAATCGGTTCGACTGTATTCATAAAGAATAAGAGAAAAGGATCCTCTTTGTTGCGAAGTCCATCACCCAAAACATCCAAAAGTTGTTCATACCCCTGTTGCATTGCAAGAACTTTATGTGTAATCATCAGAATTTTAATGGACTCATCATTTGGGGTGTCCTGCTTTATTTTTGCTTCTATTTCATCTAATCGAGATTTTAATACCTCGGGAGGCAGCTCGCCTTTGAAATTACGGTCCGTGCGTCGAGTGCCGTTGTAATCCTCACAGGTAATTACAAGAACCTCTCCACCAAATCCATCAATCGCAGATTTTGGGGGTAAGTCTGGACGAATATCATTGAGAAGCTGTACTATTCTCGGTGCGGATCTAAAATTTGAACTTTTCTTGATTACATCGATATTGTCATGTTCTATTGCGCCACAAGCCTTATTATATTGGTAGATTGTTTGCCAAGCATCACCAAAAAACCGAATTGCGATCCAATACCTTTCGCAATGAAATAATCAACAAATCGGTCAATAATAGGCTTATAAGAGTCCTGATATTCATCAATTAGAATTAAAGGATACTTGTCCGCAAACACACGGCGAAACTTAGCATTATCTAAAAGTAAGCAGAATAGCTTTAAAACATCGTCATGATAAAGGTACTGAATGCCATTTTCCTTGTAGCGATGTCCCAAAGTATATGCAACTTCAGTAACTTTATTAAAATCCCCCTCGTCTGGCAGAAAATCAGGATTTGTTGTGACTGCATCGACCAAAACACTCTGATACTGTTTGATAGCATTCCATGCAAAAGAGTGGATTGTGGAGGGGAGAATAAACGAATCTTTTGCAAGTCGCTCTGCAATCACATCTACTGCTGCATTTGTATAGGTAATACATACCACATTCTGTTTTTTTCGGCTGCAATCAGACCATTTATTTGCCTGTATCCATTCAATAGCTCGGTTCAGAGAGTAAGTCTTGCCAGAGCCCGCACCTGCTTCGACACGAAAACTGTGCCCGGACTTAAGCGTTTCAATAATCTCTGCATCAATCTTGTCAGCTTCAGCTTTTGCAAGATTATAATTTGCACCTATATACTCACTACTCATGAACTGGCACCTCCTTACTCAAGAACTCGTTGGTTATTTAGCCATATCAACCCCGATTTTATGTACTCCGGAACACAATAATCGGGGTATTCATAAATAAGGTTGAGTGCAAAATCTGTTTTACTTTCACCCTTGAATTCAAGATCTTCTTCGCTTATGCTGTCACCTAAATCGTAGTACTTTCGATTGACATTGCGAATTGCTTCCTCCAGCGAGTGTCCGCACAACCCGTTTTCGGCCATTTGGAACTCTATATGACATTTCCCTCTGGTCTTATCATCCGGAGTCATCGAAGTAATTTCTGTGAGATCGATTTTTGATGTGTCGTTCTTTGGAAGGTCCTTATTTCTGCGGACCCACCATTTTATTGTTTCGTTCGATGTTGTTTCTCCCTGACTAACCACTACGGACTTTTTTACTACCTTTCCACCTTTGCTTACTCGGTCTGCTACAGAATCCAAATCAGTAAGAATCAAGCATGGTACTCCCAGAAATTCAATAAGTGGAATAAATTTATGTGCATAGGCTCCACCGATCTCAATTAACGCATAATACTGTGCAGATAAAGGATATTTGCAGGAACCAAATACCCCACCTTTTCCGATCATATCTGGTAGTAACAAACGCTCGGAGGCACCTTCAACGAAAATCGCTTTATCCGCAAAGAACAAATCACATTTGGTCAAAGTTAAATACTTCCTGATAAAATCCACATTATCTGAATTGGCTTGAGCAAAGGTACTCAAATTCTTGTAAATCACACCAGCGTTAGACTTTTGCGCATAGCGAACCTTTGCAAATTCCATGGTGTTTGCTATATGAGCAGAATGTGAGGTTAGAAAAGTCTGGATTTGAACAGTAGAGAGCGTGCTAAGAAACTTTTCCAAATACGCTGCAAAAGCGGTTTGCATTTGCGGATACATATGGGATTCCGGTTCTTCAATAAAGAGCAGCGGAACACACGCAACACCACGCTTTTCAATATCCTTGGCAAATGCAGCAAGGAGGAACTCCATTTTAATCAGATTTTTGTAACCCAGACCATTGTGGGAACTCGGCAAACTTTCGTTTGCTGCGCCAGAGATATACGATAGCCTAGTCTGATTCTTTATCTGATCATCGAATGCTGAGCTGAGTCGTAACCCCAAGCGTCAATTCTTCTATGTTTGGATAACCAAAGCCAATAGAACTGTTCACAACTGCACTCAGAATTTCATCACTTTGCTTTTGAACATCGTTATTTGCTTTTTCTACGATTGCACGCAATCGCTTTATTTCTTCGGCAATATCTGGATCCAAATCCCCTTCACTCATATCAAAGAAATTAGAAATCAGCGAGCTAAGGGAATTATTATGTGTGTCGTTTTCACCAAGAACTCGTTCAGCGGGAATGGCATGGAATGGGAACAAGTCATGTAATTCTTTTTGGCTTTTTACTTGTTTGTCCTCCAGATCGTTTGGATTGATGGCATATACGGTTAATCCAAACAATTTGCCGAAATTGTCGGCAAGTACATTATGCGCTTCCTCGTTCGGTGAAAAAGCGCCGTCCTTATAATAGCTGCTTTCCAAGAGTGCCCGCAATGTTTTTTCGTCTGTTTTCAAACGATACTCTGCATGAATCAGGGCTGTTGTCGTATCCACATCGACATCAATAATGAAAGGTGACAAAGCTCCCAGGTTATCATTGGGGTCTTCTAATGAATAATCCACCAAGAAATCTATGGAGATAACCTCTATCTGTTTACAAAGGTCCTCATAGGAGAGCTTTTTCTCCATAAACAGTGCAAATTTATTATAGAAATCTTCCCGCATTAATAGCGGATAGTCATCGAAAGATATAGAATTTCCTTCCAGCACATTTCCAATACACGAAAAACACGATGTTTTTGCAGTATTGTTCCTACCCACAATTAAGGTTGTCCTAGGATCAACTTCCAACTCGGCATCAATAAGCAATCTATAATTTTTGATTCTGATTTTTGATAATTGCATATTTGCCTCCGTTTTCTATCTGTAGTAAGCTGTCAATCGTTTGTGGCTATCGTATCAGTTTTATTTTTTGAATCAAGATACGCTAAATACTGCTTATATTTGCGAAGCATCATATTTTTAGCATACTGCTCCATGTATTCATAGTCAGGCGTTCCGCTGTCGGTAACAGGGAGCATAATTCGGGTATTGGTCATGCGTTCTGCATTAAATTTATATAGATAGCCAAATTTGCTTTTTTGCTGCAAGATTACTACTTTCATAAATAGCAGAACAAACGCATTGTCTTTATAGCTTTTCAGATGAAATCGCTTTACTGAGTCAGAAAAAATGCATTCATATGGATGATAAAATCCAATAACCATTCCGTTCCCATCATAATTTACGCCGAGGACATTTCTGTCTAATGATGCATTATTATCACTAACAAAACGTGCTACCCCGTTGTTATTATCTAACGCACCTATAAATGGCCTGCTTCCGGGAGTCGTGTCTGCGGCAACAAGTCGTTTACCTGGCAAAATATCAAAGACATCCGAGATAGAAAAGGAATCCCACGACATTTCTGATAAAGCAGGAAGTTTAACTTCTTCACCTAAATTAGCAATACTTTTTTGGGCATAAGTACGGTACTTATTTATTAAAGACAGACGTTTCTGTTGTGTATATTCTGCCATATACTTGTAATCCGGATCCCCCGAATTTGTAACAGGGAGCATATCTTGAATCCGCTTTGCTCGTGGTAATGAAATTGATCGCCCATGACCAAAAATGGAGTGCTGTTTTGAGATGCTTGCTGTCATATAAAGCAGAGCATCAGGTGAAACCATATTTTTAGGGTGTAATGCTGTAACATGAGTATCTAACGCGAAATCGCTTGGTTGATAGTACGCTAAACCCGCACCACCGTCTCCATCATTGTTAAGCGATATAACATTGCCACCTTTGACTACTTTAGATGGAGTCGCAATAAAGCCTTTAACACCATTATTTACCTTTCGGGCAGATACTAGCGGAGTATGGCCCTCCGCAAGTGCTGCCATGTTCTTTTCTTTCCCACGTTCAAGATTAAACATCGAATCCAGACTTACAGAAACCCACGTCCTTCCTTCAAGTTTCTGCATTTTCGTTACCTCCTTGCTCAAATAGGTACTCTCGATTCTGCATAATCATTGAGAACTCAAACGTCAGGTAATCTCCAATGGCTTTCTCAAAATCAGCATCAGTTGGAATCTCGTCATTGAAGTAATAGAAAGAATGGAGCCATTCGTCCTCTGGCTTAACTGTGGATTCAACACAGAATTTCGAAGTTGCTTCAGTCCGGCCAAACCATACATCGAGCAAATGTCGACGTTTGTCCTTAGCGGAATCGCCCTCCACAAGGCCAACATGAGCACGCACTTCATACCCATTATTTCGAAAATCGATAAATTTGCAGACTTTATCCTCAGGATGAGGCTCATGGGCGGTAAAGATTACAATGACGGGGTTAGTACCCACTCCGTAGAAGGTATCTGTATTGCAGGTAATGACGCCTTCCAAAGTATGGTGCTTCATGATGCTTTCCTTAAACGCCTGCTCATCCTTCGTTTTACCCGTCATAGAAGACTGAGGAACGATTACCGCAGCCCGCGCTCCTTCGGTTAAGGAATCAAGCATATGCTCCACGAACGAAAGTTCATACTGCGAAGGGTCAGCTTTGGTACCTTGAGAATAGGGCGGATTCATCATTCCAATAGTAGCCCCTTTAAGCTGCACCTGAGCAGAATTCTGACGTAAGAAATCTTCACATTTGATGTTGCTGTTACCATCATCACGAAGGATCATATTGGTCGCAGCGATTGCAAACATATTACTCTGGAGTTCAAATCCGTGCAGTTGCTTTTTCTTGATGCTTTTTCGCTTCGTTTGATCGGTACCAGCTTTTTCAAGCATATGGTGCATTGCGGCAACCAAAAAGCCAGCGGTACCGCAACAAGGGTCAAGCACAATGTCCGTAGCCTGGATGTTCAGCAAGTCACAGAACAGGTCGCAGATATGTCGAGGTGTAAGGACAATCCCCAACGTCTGACCATCACCGCCTGAGTAGCTCATAAATTCGCCATAGAATCTTCCGATAAAGTCTTCACTGGAACTGCGATATTTAATGTTGTCGAAAACATTCTTTTTCAGGAATTCCGTATAGAATTTCAATGGTGTCTTACCCAGTTTGTGGTCGATCTCGTTCAAGCGAGCGCTTGTGCGAATAATCGAAAATTCACTCATTAGCTTATCGCGCTTTGCATCTGGCCCAACATTGGATGCTTTAAGACGCCGTTGGATGGCATCATAGATTAACTGGCCATCTGTAGTAGTTTCATCACCAAGTAAGTCACTTGGTTTGAAAAATTTATCATCCAATGCCAGCAGGATACCGGAAACCACCAGCGGCTTGTCCTGATCTTTTAGCGAGCCATAGGTGCGCAGATATTCATGTAATTCCGCTGCATCTTTCAAAATTTCCTCGGTAGTTTTTTCTATATCCGTCTTTTCCGCAAGAACATAGCGGGTGTAATACTCATCTATATTAGTAACAGTGAACGATGTAAAAGACTCAATATCAGGTAAGAGTTTGTATCCATCTCTGTCATCTACATACAAAGGAGTAATTTTGTGATGCTTTTCGTCCCCCGAAACTCCGATTGCAAACACTTTATGGAATGTACTGTTTTGAGCAATATGCTTGGCATAAAAATATGCTCCATTAACAGCATAGTCAGCAATATCCCTCTGTTCAACAGATAGGATTCCCGTATCGGTCAGCTTTTGATGCTTGGCCAGATCAGCTTTATCCTCAATGACAATAACGAAGTCCTTGACAACTGCAACATATTCCGGATATCCAGCGTTTCCGGTACCACGCTTTGAAGCACTTTGTAGAGCATCGTTAATTTCTTTCACATTACTACCTTGGGCATCATATTTAATTTTGGAGTCATCAAGTTGACGCGCTACCCACAAATCGGTTCTTATTTCTTTCTTTGCCATCTTTTTATTCAATCCTTGTATCATGAAAGTAGTAGTTTATTGTGGCCGTTGTTACAAAGGTGTACCAATGGTTCTGAGGCTATCACAATCGGCTCTTTTAGTGATGTTATTATTGTACCGCATTTTGTAGAAAAATGGAATAACTTTTTCATGAGTCACAAACATTTTGAGTAGTTGTCATAACCATATTAGGGTTCAGTACGATAATCTCCCGCCCCAACTTCCTAGCATACCTCACCGTCATTGCCGTCCCACCCCGCTGCTCCCCGTTGTAAACAGCCAGCAGGCAGGCGGCGTGATCGACCAGATAACGGTTGCGTTTCAGCATACAATTTTTGCTATACTCCCGGTTGACATACACAATCTCGTCCGCCTGCTCCAGAATAGAAAAATACAGTTCCCGCGCCGAAGCCGACCACTCGTCCGCCTGTCCCTCGCAGGGCAGGACACAGTGGAGCTTCAGCGCGGGATTTTCTTTTTTCAATGCCAGCACCGCCAGAGCAGCCCAGGTGTCGGTGCCTTCTGCCATGCCGGAGAGGAAGTCCGTATACCCAGCATCCACCCGCTTGACAATTTCTTCGGTAATTGCTTTTTTCAGAGTAACACATCTGATATCAGCCTCATTATAGCCCCAGGGAAATTTTTTCGGACGATGACCTGTGAACGCACAGCATCTTTTAATCATCACAATCTATCTCCTGACTTTAGTTTGACTATGGGGATTATATCCCCTTAACAATGGAGATTATAACCCCCATACTGGATAATGTCAATCGGGGGTGTGGCTGTGATTATTTTTGATAAACTGTGGGATATGATGAAGGAAAACGGCTTTTCCACACACCAATTAAGGGAAAAGTGCGGTGTCGACAGCAAGACCATCCGGCGCTTGCGGGCAAACGACAACATGGAAACCAAGACACTGAACAAATTGTGTACGGTCCTTGATTGCCGTCTGGAAGATATTGCTGAATATATTCCAGACGAGCAGTAACAACTCCACGGCTCTGCGGATGCAGAACCGTGGAGTTGTTAGCATTTTCGGGGCGGGGTATCCAGGCTGCGATCTGGCAGCATGGGTACCCAACGCCCCGAAAATGGAGGGGGAATCCAAGGGGGGAGACTTCCCCTCTTGGCACACGACTTTCGGAGAAAGTCTAGTGTGTTATACCTTTTGTCCCGGCTGGCGCGGGAAAGGGGCGGCGCGGTCTGGCGCAGTCACTTTCCAGCACCAGGAAATCAGGCGGCGGGATGGAGCGCAGCAATCATCCCACTGCCTGATTTTGGGAGGGGCAAAAGGTATATAAGCCCCCGTCCTTCGTCTCTCGTCCCGCCGCAGCGACATCGCCAACGGACCAATTTCCCGATCTGCGAGCCGCCTGTGCGGGTGCGGGTACAAGACCGCTCACTGGCCGCTCGTATCATTTGCTTTAGGCAGATTTTCAAAGAGCGAAACCAGCCCGCGCCGGAACTCTGCCAGCTTCTCCTGATCGATTCCATCGCCCACTGTATGTAAAACGGCATCGGTGACCTGATCTGGCGTGATGAAAGTCAATGGTGCTTCTTGGCCTTTTGACAACTCATCCATCATCCGCTCAACGACTTCTTTTGTCAAGATTTTGGCAGTTCCCAGGTCTGAACCGACATCATGTTTCATTTCTTTCAGCATATTCATAAACACAGTCTGGATTTTTGTTAGTTCTACTTGATGAGGTGGGACTTTGGACAAATTGACAGCTTGTGCCACCTTTCGTTGCCCTGCACCCACCAGCAATTCGCTCAAAGACGCAAAGATTTGGTTCTGCACAGCTACTCCAGCCGCAAAGGTATCATTCAGATACTGTGCAATCATAGCAGTCAGCGTGGCAAATCGTGGATGTTCCAGCAAGCGGTTGACCACATCCGTATCGACCCTCTGCGTGTAAAGGTTCCGTACCGACTGTGCTGAGAGGCCCAACTCACTTACGTCATAGTTTTTGCGCTCGGGGATACTGGTCAGACCCAGCAGAAAGTCAGTGGAGACGCTGAACTCTCGTGCCAGCGCCACCAGCACATCACTGTTGATCTTCTGCGTCTGGCCCTTCTCTATGCGGCCCAGTGTAGTGGCGTTGATGCCGATTTTAGCCGCTAACTCATCCAGGGTCATATCCTCACGTTCACGAAGCCCGGTAATGCGGCGTCCCGTGGTATCCGATAACATATTTGCCATATATCCACCCCTTTCTGCTTATCTTACCATATATTCGCTCGATTGAATGTCGAATATTGTAAAATAACATCATAATTTGGGGTCAGCCAGGAAACTGCATTTTTGCAGGATTTCCTGGCTGATTTGTTTTTTCGGGCATTTATGCAGGAATTAAAGGCTATAGACGATTTTCCGGTATATTGAAATACGCAAAAACATTTGTCAAATCAACTTAGGAGGTATCAAATCATTGCGTATTCCAATCAGTGAAATCAAAATCAACCCCGGACGGCGGGAGACCGACCCAACCCATGTCGACGAACTGTCTAAAAGCATAGCCGACGTGGGCCTGCTCAATCCAATCACGGTTGACAGCAACCACACCCTGATTGCCGGGCTACACCGGCTGGAAGCGGCGAAGCTGCTGGATTGGGCTAAAATCGAATGTACTGTATGCAGTATTGACAGCATCCGGGCGGAACTGGCGGAGATCGACGAGAATGTGATCCGCAGAAGTCTGACCAACACAGAAGTGAGCAGTCTGCTTGCCCGCCGGAAGAAACTCTATGAAACTCTGCATCCAGAGACGATTGCCCGGAACCGCCCTGGCCATGTGAGCAATCACCAAAGTTCGCGCGACAATGTGTCGTGCGAACCCAAAGCGAAATCTTTTGTGGAAGATACCGCTGAAAAGCTGGGTGTTTCGACCAGGACTGTTGAGCGTCACCTGTATCTGGCCGAACATCTGACACCGAAAGCCAGTGAGATTCTCAAAAAAATGGATAAACAGCCTCCCCGGAGTGAGCTGATGAAGCTGGCCCGCTTGGAGCCGGACCGTCAGGCTGAGTGCGCCGCGCAGTTCCTGTCCAGCGAGATCAAATCGGTGAACACATATTTGAAGCAGGGAGAACCGGAAACCGCCGGGACTGATACTCCCTCATCCTTTGACAGCTTTATGGAAAGTTCAAGTCTGATTCTTAATGAATTTGAGCGGCTTTCCTCGCTTTTAGCGGCCAGTCCTGACTTTACTGACGAACAGACGGAAACCGCCCGAATTCAAGCCAATAAGCTGCGTGAAGCGGCGGATAGGCTTACGGCACAGCTTGAGGGTAGGCGGTGAGCGCGATGCAGAAGCCGCAGTATGCCATTCTCCGCTTTGCCAAGTATAAGGGACCGGAAATCGGGCAAATTGAGGCCCATAACGAGCGAAAGAAGGAGAAATACGCCAGTAATCCCGATGTGGATGTTAGTCGCAGTCATCTCAATTACCATCTTGTCCAGCCAGAGCGGAAATACCGTGCCGAGGCTGAGAAACAGATTGCCGAGGCCGGATGCCGTACTCGAAAGGACAGCGTTCGGGTGGTCGAGGCCCTGGTGACGGCCAGCCCAGAGTTTTTCAAAGGGAAGAAAAGGGCTGAAATTCGGACATTCTTTGAAGAAGCGGTTCGTTTTATTACGAAACATCAGGATAAAAATACGATTATCTCCGCCGTGGTTCATATGGACGAGAAAACGCCTCATATGCACCTATCCTTTGTCCCGCTGACACCGGACAAGCGGTTGAGTGCCAAGGATATTGTCGGAAACAAGAAGAAACTGACATGGTGGCAGGATAGTTTTGGGAAACACATGGTCAGGAAGTATCCTGATCTGGAGCGGGGCGAAAGTGCCAGCGAAACTGGCAGGACACACATTCCGCCCCGTCTGTTCAAGGAGGCCGCACACCTCAACCGCCAGCGGGATATGCTGATGAAGTTGCTGGGGGAGGTCAATCCTCTCAACGCCAAGAAGAAAAGTGCCGAGATTGAGGCCCTGCTGGAGCAGTACATCCCCGGCGTAGAGCGGATGCAGACGCAGATGCGGAAGTATGATGCCGCCTATAAAGCGCTCCGGGCTGAGAACGCTGGATTGAAAAAGCAAGTCAATTCCAGCAAGGAGAGCATCAAACGCCAGTTGGAGGTGTCGCAGCAGCTTCAAGAACTGGAGGAACTGCGCCGGACAGTGGATCATATCCCGCCGGAAATTCTGCAAGCATACCAAAATGGACGCCAAACAAAACAAATTGAGAGGTAATTGAATGATAATTGATTTTGACGAATATTTCAAGAACTTTGTGTATGAGCCCATCGACCTTTGTGCTATCTATGAGCCGATGTTTGAACCGCCTGCCGATTTTATTGCGGAACGGCATAGAGAGCATGAGCCGCAGAATCCCTTCTCCTGCACAGTAACACGTACGATCGGGAATACCTGGTACAGCATTGAGACGGAGTGCGCCGGGAGTGAACCGCTTCACGGTCTAATAAGGCGGATGATTTTTTCGGGACAAGAGGCAATTTGATGTCGACAAACCGGAAAAGTTATGTTAACATGAAGCCATGCACTACGGTACTGTCGGCTGACCCACATAAGAAAGGAGAAAATAACGTGGATCAGCAGAAAATTACCATTTTATACTGCCGTTTAAGCAACGAAGATACCCTTGACGGCGAGTCGAATTCAATAGCCAATCAAAGAAATATCTTAACTCGCTTCGCGGCAGAACGGGGATTCACTAACACCCGTATTCTGGTGGATGACGGGTACACCGGGACGAACTTCAATCGTCCTGGTGTACAGGAAGGGCTTTCTCTGGTGGAGCAAGGCTTAGTTGGCACCTGGATCGTCAAAGACATGAGCAGATTTGGCAGAGATTATCTGCAAGTGGGGCGTTATACGGATGTGTAATTTATTTAAGGATACACACCTACAACTTGCGCTTACAGATACTCATGCCAAGCTAATATATAAACTAACAGGAGAGAATAATTGCGTCAGTAGTTGTTCCCTTATACGCCGTTGGACTGATAGCAAGCCGCCAGTACAGACACTTCTTAATGCTGATACTGGCGGCTTTTATCTGCTTCAAATGGTGGTTGCTTTCATTGAGCCTGCGTTGAGTTATCAGTGCCTTGCTGCACCTGAGAATTGCTAACATCGGCAAAAAAGTTGGTTGTATAGTTATTAATAGTAGGCGTGTTTACCGCAATTATACCGCAATCTCTTTAATCAGGATTTCTTTTTGGCGGCGTACCAAAAGATATACGCAAAAGAAGGAAACATGACAAAAGGTGCGGACGGAAAGACCA
>JBCLRG010000033.1:0-30931 GCA_041223955.1 Oscillospiraceae bacterium 38-13
GCCGGCTATCTTGAGGAGTGGAAATTTCACAATACCTACAGCGGAACACCCCAAGGCGGAATCATCAGCCCAATCTTGGCAAACATCTATCTTGACCAACTCGACCAGTACATGAACGAGTTGAAAAAGAAGTTTGACAGAGGCACGAAGCGGAAAACATCACCAGAATACGCCAAAATAGCCCGGCGAAAGAGGACATTACAGCAAAAGCTGGCAAAATGTGCTGACCCATACCAAAGGAGCACCATCCAAGAGGAACTCTGGCAGACCCAGCAAACACTTCTCAATACACCGGCCTCTGACGCAATGGATAACAGTTTTAAGCGCCTACAATATGTGCGGTATGCAGATGACTTCCTCGTTGGTGTGATTGGCAGCAAGATGGACGCTATGACGCTAAAAGAAGAAATAGCTCAATACTTAGAGAGCAGCCTTCACTTAGAGCTATCCATGGAAAAAACGCTGATTACCCACGCAAACAGCAAAGCCAGGTTTTTAGGCTACGACATCACTATACGCAAATCTAACCAGCCACATAAAGGAAAGAGTGGACGAATCCAGAGGCAATTCGGAAATAAAATCGTCCTGGAAGTACCCAAGACTCTTATCCGAAATAAGCTGCTGGGATATGGCGCTATGAAGATGATGCTGCACTGTGGAACGGAAAGCTGGAAACCAAAGTCTCGTGATTTTTTGAAAGACCACAGTGACCTGGAAATTATAGACCGATACAATGGAGAAATTCGGGGAATCCGCAATTACTACTCGCTTGCCAATAACAGTAGCTGGCTTCATCACTTCAAATATGTGATGGAGTACAGCATGTATAAAACCTTTGCCGCCAAATACAGGACAAAGAAACGCAATATCATTGAAAAATACCGGGTTGGCAAAGGATTCGGGGTGACATTTACCACAGCGACAGGTCAGCAAAGGACAAGACTGTTCTATGATGAGGGATTTGCCAGAAAGCCGCCCTCAACAAAGCCCGACATAGATGGAATGCCAAGTAAGGGAATCTTCTGGACAAGGAATCCCCTGGCAGAACGTCTGAAGGCACAGATATGCGAATGGTGTGGGGCAGCAGGCATTCCCATCGAAATACACCACGTCCGAAAGCTGAAAAACCTGTCTGGGAAAAATGAATGGGAACGGGTTATGCAGGGGCGACGCCGAAAGACAATGGCCCTCTGCCATAATTGTCATGTCAATTTGCATAAAGGAACACTAAGCCAACAAGTGGAGAGCCGGATACGGTGAGAGCTGTACGTCCGGTTCGGAGGCGAGTACACCGAAACCTGCCTAAGTGATTTCGTAAGGCGCGGGGTACTTAGCCTACAAATCGCCCACAGCGTCAACGCTGGAATCGCCAAAGCTGAGGACGCCAAGCAGGGGCTGTTCCTGCTGGATCAGGTCTACGAATTGATGTATCAGATCGCGAGGAAATAATGGCTGTTACGAAAATTTTGGCCCGGAACGCCCGTCTGGATCAGGCCATCCAGTATGTGCTGAACGGGGATAAAACGGATCATCAAATCCTCACTGCCCATCAGAACTGCGACCCTGGCCGGGAGTACCGCCAGATGATGGATACCAAGCGGGATGTGGGAAAGCTGGATGGCCGTCAATGCTATCATATCATCCAGTCCTTCAAACCGGGGGAGGTCACCCCGGAACTGGCGCTGGAGATCGCAAAGGAATTTGCCGCTGAGTATTTGGCCGACTACGAGGTGGTCATTGGGACCCATGTTGATAAAGGCCACATCCATTCCCATCTGGTGTTCAACTCGGTGAACGCGCAGACCGGGGAAAAATACCACGTCACGACACAGGAATATTACCGTCAGATTCGGGCTATCTCAGACCGACTGTGCAGGGAGCATGGGCTATCCGTCATCATGGAGGGCCAGCCCTCCCAGACCGTCAGCTACATCGAATGGCTGCGTCAATCCAGGGATCAGCCCACCTTCCGCTCCATGCTGGAGGAGGACCTGCGCACCGCCATCGAGGACGCCAACGACCTGGGCCATTTCTTCATGCTCATCGAGCACATGGGCTGGGAGATCAGTCACGGGAACCGCCTGGGCTTTCGTCTGCGGGGTCAGGAACGGTTCATGTACCCCGGCAGGAAGAATCCGCTGTTCACCGAGGACGGCATTTGCACTGCAATTCTGGGCAATCTGGAAGAAATCGAGGCCGGACGCCGCTCCGCAGTTATCCCTCGGCCTCGCTACCAGCCCTACAAAAAGCATCCAAAATACACTGGCTTGATGGCACTCTATGTTCATTACCTGTACGTTTTAGGCAAAATCGAAAAGCGGCAGTATCCGCCCCGGATGACACCGCAGATGAAAAAGGACGTCATGCACTCCGAGCATTATCGGGAGCAATTTGCATTTCTCCGGGAAAACGGTATTGCCACGCAGGAGGATATAGCCGCATTTCAAGTCCGCGCAGAGGAAACGTTGGCCAGCCTGACCAAGCAGCGCACCATCCTCAATGTGAAAAAGAAGAAACGGCAGAAGCTGTACACCGCCCTGACAGACGCAACGGCACTGGCCCAGGCCAAGGCGTTCTACGAGGAAGGGCTGTCCGGCATGGAAGCGGAATTTTTCCGGTACATGGAGGCTGCTTCTATTTTGGAGCAGTGTGGTATCCCCCCGGATCGGCTTATGGCAGAAAAGGCTGAATTGTACGAGCAGTTGGCGCAGATCAACCGCGACATCCGGGCGGCAAGGAAGCAGTTGGGATTGTGCAGGGAAATCCAAAGCCAGCAGTCTCAGATGGAGCGGGCTATAGAGCGGATCGAGTTCAGGGAGCGGGAGAACCACATCGGCCACAGAGAGCGGTAAAACGCCGTTTGTGGCCCTTCGTGGGCATCCCACGAGTCCCAGCATCACCCAAGCCCAACACCCCCGCAGAACGCGCCGTGTGGGCCCGCAAAGCGAAAAAAGGAGGCGTTGCTATTATTAAACCGAATCGTAGCTTGGCCGAGCAAGTTTTCGGCATTGGCCGCTACAGGTATTCAAAAGACGGGCAGTTATATTTTATCCATGGGAAAACACGCATTAAAGTTACAGAACATTTCTCAGCGGACGGGAAACCGCTGAACACGCTGCTGGAGGATGTGATCCAATTCTCCGCCCAGCGGCGGGACGATGATATCCGTCCGGCCTGTTAGGGAAAAGCGCTGGATATCTGCCCACGCTTATGGTATTGTGGTTCCGTAAGCGTGGGTTGTTTCAACCAAAGGAGGGTCGTTTTTTGAAACAACCGATTTATAACACAGCGCTCTACCTCAGACTCAGCCGTGACGATGAGCAGCAAGGGGACAGTGGAAGCATCCAAACGCAGCGCATGATGCTTCGTGACTACGCCCAGACCCATGGCCTCAACGTGGTATCCGAGTATGTGGATGACGGATGGTCTGGTACGAACTATGACCGCCCCGGCTTCCAGAAGATGATTGATGACATTGAGGATGGGAAAATCAACTGCGTGGTCACCAAAGATTTATCCCGCCTGGGCCGCAATTACATCATGACGGGCCAGTATACGGAAATCTATTTCCCCAGCAAAGGTGTCCGTTATATCGCGGTAAACGACAATGTGGATACGCTAAATGGAGAAAGTGAGCTGGCACCATTCTTAAATATCCTTAACGAGATGCACGCGCGGCAGACCAGTAAGAAGGTAAAAGCCGCCCTGAAAGCCCGCCGGATGAACGGCGCTCACATCAGTTCGTTTGCCCCATTGGGCTATCGGTGGGACCCAGAACAGAAAGGCCATCTGCTGGTGGACCCGGAAACGAAGTGGATCGTGGAAAAGATCTTCGACATGGCTGTCCACGGGATGGGCGCGGCGAAAATCATGAAAGCGCTGATTCGGGAAAAGATTCCGACTCCCGGATATATCCACTACACCAGGGAGGGCGCCTATGCGCACATCTACCAAAACGCGCCTGAGAAAGCGCGGTACGCATGGAACGAAACGAAAATCAGGCTCATTTTAACAGATGAGAACTATCTTGGCAACAGCATCCACAACAAAACGTCCGTCAAATCCTACAAACTGAAGAAACAGACCCGGAATCCTGTCTCTGAATGGGTTCGCGTGGAGGGAACCCATGAGGCCATTGTCAGCAAGGATGTGTTCGACCAAGTGCAGAAGCAGATCGTCAGCCGCCGCAGGCAGCGGAGGGATGGCACGACGCAGATATTCGCGGGTCTGGTCAAGTGCGCAGACTGCGGATGGACGATGCACTTCGCAAGGCAGAACAAAGGAAATCATCCCGGATATTTTTCCTGCGGCACCTACAGCAAAAAGGTGGACGAGTGTACCATGCACTTTATCAGCTACAATACGCTGTACGCCTATGTGCTGGAACGGCTGCAATTTTGGGCGTCCATGGCGCAGAAGGATGAGCGGCAGCTCTTGGAACGGCTGCTTCAAAATGGTGATAAGGGGCGGCAGGCAGAAAGGAAGAAGCGGGAGTCCGAACTCAGGAAAGCCGAAAAGCGCCGCAAGACGGTCAATGATCTTTTTGTAAAGATGTACGAGGACTGGTCGGCGGGCCGCATTACAGAGAGCAACTTCAATCTACTGTCTGAGCGCTACCAGGTGGAGCAGGCGGAACTGGATGATAAGATTGCCGCGCTGAAGTCGGCCACGGAAAATGACAAGCAGTCTGTGGAGGACGCCGAGAAGTGGGTCAAGCTCATCCGACAGTACAGCGAGATCACCGAGTTGGACGCTCCCCTGCTCAATACGCTGATTGAGAAAATCCTGGTTCACGAAGGGAAACGAGGGCCGGATGGCGTCCGGGAGCAGGAAGTGGAGATTTTCTACCGCTTTGCGGGTAAGATCGACATCTGAAATTATTTTTGCGGTACATCCCTAACTATGATTAACGGACTTCATCTTTTCCCTGATCCGGGCCATCGGCCTGATCCTGCTGGGCTTCGGCATCCTCCAGCTTGGCCTGTCCCTCAAGAGCCACGACCCCTCCCAGCGGGCCAACGGTATGCTCACCATCGCCGGCGGCATTGTCATCACTTTCACGAAGGAGATCCTCACCCTTATCACTGGCGGTTGAGGAAAGGCAAGGGCAGGGTTCAATGTCCCCGCCCTTGGTCTTTACAAGAGAGAACTGTAATCCCTTCGCCCGTAAATGATACGCCGAATCTGCACTGTATCCCCGGCCACCACATAGAAAACAAGGTATTTTTCAACAAGCAGGCAGCGGTAGCCTTTTGCGGCCAACGCTAAATCTCTGGGACGTGGGCAGCGCTCCGGCATATGGGACAGGCTGGCGATCTGCTCCGTTAGAAGGTCATAGTACCGCAGGGCAGCGTCAGGGGAAAGTGTGTTCAGATAGTCAACAATGTCCTGCAAGTCCTGCTTTGCCGCAGGGTAGATTTTAACCTTATAGCTTTCCATGCACACGCTCCCGCATCTGACGGGCAACCGTCTGGAAGTCCTCGCCCTCGGCACCGGAGGTGATCTCCTGTTCAGCAACAGCCAGCTTGCCGTACAAATCAATCAGGGCCTGCTGGCGCTCGTATTCCTCAATGCTGACAACAACCATATCGCCGGTGCCATTGCGCGTGATATAGACCGGCTCACGGGTCTGGCGGCAAAAGTCGGAAATCTCATTGGCATTATTGCGCAAATCTGAAATAGGACGAATACTTGGCATCAACGCCACCTCCTTCTGCCAACAGTATAGCAGAATTCGGTGTAAATATCAACATAAATTCAGAGTGAATCGAGGTGATAGAAATAGGAAGCGGAAACTGGATCGTGGACAACCTCAACTCCGCCTTGGGGACCTGGAACGAGAAGCTGGCGGAGATATGGACGCTGCTCTCCACCAGCCCGGAGAACTTCAAGGGCGGCGCCGTCTGGTCTGTTATGCGGAACATCAACGGCGCACTCCAGGCCATCGGCTGCGCCCTGCTGGTGCTGTTCTTCGTGATGGGAATTGTAAAGACGTGTTCGAGTTTTACAGAATTGAAGAAGCCGGAAATGGTATTCAAGTGCTTTATCCGCTTTGTGCTGGCCCAGGCGGCAGTGACCCACGGGATGGAACTGATGACGGCACTCTTCAAGGTGGCACAGGGGATGATCTCCACTATCATGACGGCCTCCGGGATGTCGGCGCTCACCGACACCACCCTGCCTGACGAGATGGTCACCATCATCGAGGATGTGGGCTTCCTGGAGAGCATCCCCCTCTGGGCCATTACCCTGCTGGGGTCGTTGTTCATCTGGGTATTGTCTTTGATTATGATTTTAACCGTCTATTCCCGGTTTTTCAAGCTCTATCTTGCCACCGCCATCGCTCCCATCCCCATGGCCAGCTTCGCGGGACAGCCCTCCAGCAGTATTGGCGTGGCCTTTCTCAAAAGCTACGCCGCCATCTGTCTGGAGGGCTGCATCATCGTGTTAGCCTGTGTGATCTTCTCGGCGTTCGCCTCTACGCCGCCCGCCATCGCGGACGATACCCTGGCGGCGGCCACCATCGTATGGAACTATGTGGGCGAACTGATCTTTAATATGCTTGTCTTGGTTGGCTGCATCAAAATGAGCGATAGGCTGATCCGGGAACTAATGGGGCTGGGATAACGGTCACCAGAGGCCCTCGGTATTGATGGCGTACTCGCCGGCGGCCCTGGCCTGCCGGACGCGGTAGGCCAGCAGCTCCGCCATGGTTCGCTCCTCCCGCCAGTCCTCCAGCAGACCCCAGAGGCGGCGGAGCAGCGTCACCAACCAGGACAGGGCGGCAACGCCGACCAGAGCGAAGAAGATGCCGTCCGCCAGGGCCGCATGGGCCTGATACCAGCCGTGGAACACGGTGAGCATCAGGAGCGTGTAGAGGATGGGGATGCCCAATCGGAGCTTCAGGGCCAGACGGAACAGGATGGGCAGCAACATCAAACCAAATCCAAATATAAACAGCGTCATGTGACAGACCTCCCTTTTTCTGGTTTGTCGCATCTTACCATAGGCAGGCGGGCCTTGCAACGGTCTGTCTGCCGATTCTTTCATTCTGGAGGTGATCACCCATAGAAGTCCGCATCAACAAAGAAGTCCGGGACTACCAGGAAAGCCTGTTCTTCGGGCTGTCCCTGCGGCAGTTCCTGTTCGCCCTGCTGGCCGTACTGGTGGCGGTGGGGCTGTATTTCGGCCTGCGCAACGTGGTGGGCAGCGGGGAAATCGGCTGGATCTGCGTCCTGGCCGCCTTCCCCTTCGCCCTCTGCGGCTTTTTTACCTACAACGGCATGACCTTTGAACGCTTCCTCCTCGCCGTCATCCGCTCGGAGCTGCTGTATCCCAGAAAGCTGGTGTTCCGAGCGGAGAACCTCTACGCCCAGGCGATGGAGTATTCCGCAGTAAAGGAGGCATTGAAAATTGATTAAAACCCTGCAAAATACGCTGAAGCAGGACCGGGAGGGCTTTGTCCTCCCCAAGTCCGTGCAGGACGCCATCCCCATCCGCCGCCTGTGGCCGGATGGAATCTTCCAGTTCGGGAGCAAGTTCTCCAAAACCATCCGCTTCTCGGATATCAACTATGCGATTGCTTCAAAAGAAGATAAGACGTCCATGTTCCTGGGCTATTCGGAGCTGCTGAATGCCCTGGACACCGGCTCTACCACCAAGCTCACCATCAACAACAAGCGGCTCAACCGCCAGGACTTCGAGCAGAAGATCCTGCTGCCCAGGCAGGACGATTACCTGGACGGCTACCGGGCGGAGTACAACGCCATGCTCATGGACAAGGTGACGGATTCCTCCAACAGCGTAGTGCAGGAACGGTACATCACCCTGTCCGTCCACCGCAAGAGCGTGGAGGAGGCCCGCACCTTCTTCGACCGGGTGACGGCGGACGTCACCACCCGTCTGAGCCACCTGGACGCCCGCAGCGAGGAGCTGGACGCGGTAGAGCGCCTCCGGGTCCTCCACGACTTCTACCGCACCGGCGAGGAAACGGAATTCCATGTGGATCTCCGGAACCTGATGCGGAAGGGCCACAGCTTCAAGGATACCATCTGCCCGGACAGCCTGGAGTTCAGGAAGGACTACTTCGTCATGGGCGGCAAATATGGCCGGGTGCTGTTCCTGAAGGAGTACGCCAGCTATATCAAGGACAGCATGATCTCCGAGCTGACGGCCCTGAACCGCACCATGATGCTGTCCATCGATGTGATCCCCGTACCCACAGACGAGGCCGTCCGGGAGCTGCAGAACCGCCTGCTCGGTGTGGAGACGAACGTGACCAACTGGCAGCGCCGGCAGAACAGCAACAACAATTTCTCCGCCGTTGTCCCCTATGATTTAGAGCAGCAGAGGAAAGAGACCAGGGAAATGCTGGATGATCTCACCACCCGTGACCAGCGGATGATGTTTGCCGTGGTGACCCTGGTGCATCTGGCGGACTCCAAGGAGGAGCTGGACAGCGACACGGATGCCCTCCAGTCCGCCGCGAGGAAGCACCTGTGCCAGCTCTCCACCCTGAACTGGCAGCAGGCGGACGGGCTGGTGACGGCGCTCCCCCTGGGCCTGCGGCGGATCGACGCCCTGCGCACCCTGACCACCGAGGCCCTGGCCGTCCTCATGCCCTTCAAGGCCCAGGAGGTGCGTGACCAGGGCGGGGTGTACTATGGGCAGAACGTGATCTCCAAGAACCTCATCATTGCCAATCGGAAGGAACTGCTCAACGGCAACGGTTTTGTCCTGGGCGTGTTTGGCTCCGGAAAGTCCTTCACCGCCAAGCGGGAGATGGTCAACTTGGCCTTGTCCACCGATGACGATATCATCGTAATCGACCCGGAAAGCGAGTACCGGCCCCTCATCGAAGGGCTGGGCGGCGAGGTGGTGAACATCTCCGCTACCTCCCCCAACCACATCAACGCCATGGACATGGAGCAGGGGTATGGCGATGGGGAGAACCCGGTGGTGCTGAAGTCCGAGTTCCTGCTGTCCCTGTGTGAGCAGCTCATGGGGGACCGGCTGCTGTCCGCCAAAGAGAAATCCATCATCGACCGCTGCACCGCCAATGTCTACCACAGCTACATCAAGGGCGGCTACCAGGGGAAAGCCCCCACCCTCCAGGACTTCCACGCCGAACTGCTCCGCCAGTCTGAGCCGGAGGCGCGGGACGTGGCCCTGGCGATAGAGCTGTTCACCGAGGGCAGCCTCAACACCTTTGCCAAGCCCACTAATGTGGACACGGACGCCAGAATCCTGTGCTACGACATCCGGGATCTGGGCAAGCAGCTCCTTCCGGTAGGTATGCTGGTAGTGCTGGACAGCGTGTTCAACCGGGTGATCCGCAACCGGGCGCTGGGCAGGAATGGGCGCACCGGGTTAACCCCTACCTCCCGCTGGACAAGGTGAATCGTGTCAACAATCTGGTCTCACTCCATAAGAAATGCTTTATGGCGGTGAATAATCCGAACCAAGAAATCAGCCAATTTGATGTGAAAGCACAGAAGAAAATTATCGGTTACAGGGAAAAACTGGTTCCTTCACATACACGCAACAAATAATCTGCATTGATGGAGCGCCGTGTGCGGTGAAAGTCGCACGCACGGTGCGAAGCGGGGGAAAATCCGCTCTGACTGCTGTTCTCTCACGAGGACAGTAAAAGCGGCGGATTACCTATCGCTATGACAACAAGGGTAGCTCCGGCCCCCAGGACGGCCTTGCCGACCATGTGGGCATCGTGGAGAAGGTGGAGAACGGCCTTGTCTACACCGTGGAGGGCAACTCCGGCGACAGCTGCCGCCAGAACACCTACAGTGTGGGCCATTACGAGATCTGGGGTTACGGCTGCCCTATTTATAACTAATTTTCAAGAGTCCGGGGAACAGGATCGTCCTGTTTCCCGGCTCTAATTTTTATGAAGTTGGAGTGAAATGTTATGGCAGTTTTTCGTGTGGAACGCACCCAGAATTACACCGTCATGAGCAATTACCACCTGCGGGACAAGACGATTTCCTTCAAAGCCAAGGGTCTGCTGTCTATGATGCTCAGTCTCCCGGAAAATTGGGATTATACCTTGGCCGGCCTCGCCCGGATCAGCCTGGAGGGCAAGGACGCCGTCCGTGCCACCGTAGTGGAGCTGGAGAAAGCTGGGTACATCCACCGCCACCAGACCACCGACAAGGCCGGGAAATTCGGCAGCAACGAGTACATCATCCGGGAGTACCCCGCTTCTCACGAGCCGCCCCCGGAAGGGCCGTCTCCGGCCCAGCCGTTGCCGGAAAACCAGACAACGGAGAATCCGTCTACGGGTTCCACGCAGACGGGAAATCCAACGCAAATAAATAAAGACCCAGTAAAAAAAGAGAAAAAAATAACTGACTCAGTAAGTACAGAATCTTTTCCTTTCCCTTCATCCCCTCCCACCACCTCCACGCCTGCGGCGGCAGAGCCGCCTGAAGCGAAGGGAAGGAAGGGTCGCAGGAGCAGCGGGATGAGTCAGGGCGAGATGGACGCCTATCGGGGAGTGATCCGGGAGAACATCGGCTATGACGATTTCGTGCGGGAGCGCCCCTATGACGCTGGCCAGCTGGACGAGATGGTGGAGTTAATGGTGGAGGCGGTCTGCTCCAAAAAGAAAAACCTCCGAGTGGCGGGGAACGACTTCCCCCAGGCTGTGGTGAAGTCCCGGCTGCTGAAGCTGGACAGCGAACACATCCGCTTCGTGTTCGACTGCCTCCGGGAGAACACCACCCAGGTGCGGAACATGAAGCAGTACCTGCTGGCGGTGCTGTACAACGCCCCGGCCACGATTGAGAATCACTACGCCGCCCAGGTCAACCATGACCTCTACGGCGGTGAGGCGGCATAGGGGACAAAACAGCGCCCTGCCGGTGGCAAGGCGCTGCTCTCATTTCGTTGGGGGCAGGGTGGCGTTCAGCAGATCCCCCGCTCGGACACCCAGAGCGTCCGCAATGTTGTATAGCACTTCCAGGGAAAAGGGACGCACGATGTTGGGGGCCTCGATGGAACTCAGATGGGAACGGCTGATCTTCGCCTTCTCCGCCAGCTTCTCCTGGGACATCCCCTGCATTTTTCGCAGGCTGGCGATCATCAGGCCAAGTTCGATAAACCTGTCCCGATTGCTGAAGTCCACTTCCTTCTTGCTCATCCACGGCATCCCCCTGTGATTAGGATGCCTTTATTATAAAATTTTTGCGCCTCGTTATCCGCTCTTATTATCGGGCTATTGACTAATATATTGAGCAATCATATAATTAAGAGGGCGCACGTTTATTAGAATCAACCTGAACCGGGTACGCTACCAGGGACCAATTTTGTGAAAGGTCGTATCGATATGATTTATACGGAAAAAGTACGGAAAGAACTGGACGCTATCCTCAAAGCATTTGAGAATTACATTGATGGGCAGAACTATTTTGATATAGTCTACTCCAAGAAAATCGGCTATGTCTGGATTGTGGTTGATGAACCCGGCGCGGCAGGCGCGGAGCAGCTTGACACGCCGGAGGCCATGCTGGACAACCTGTTTAATGACATCATCAACGATGTTGTTGCCCCTCGTTCCACCACCCATCTCAATGAAGCGCACACCATGACGGAGAGCGAAGAAGCCGAGTGCCGCCGCAAAATCACTGCCATTTTGGAAACGATTGAGGGCGGCGGGGCCGAGTAGCTGGAATACCTGGACGAGTATATCAAGGACTACCGGGAACGCTACGCCGGGGACGGTGGATCGTATTAGAAAACTGCTGTGCGTTCACCGGACACCGTCCGCATAAATTTCCCTGGAAGTATAATGCGATAGATAAATACGCTTTATCTTGTTAAAACGCTGTCCAAAAGCCGCACCGAAATCATGGATGCCGCATTTTTCTCCACCGAGTTGAGGATAAAACCGGCCAAGTCGCAGGCGTAGAAATCTCCTATCGTTTCCAGCCCCCGTTCAAGGATACAGCGGTTGAGGGCGGCATAACCTGCGGAGATGTCCCAACGGCCCCGGCAGCAGAGGTACAGATAATTCCCAGCGGGCTTCTCCTTATAATAAGGGAAGTCCGCTTTTTCTTTGATTCGGGTATAGAGGTGGCTGATGGCCCCTGGCCCGCCCTGCTCCCCCGGCTGGTGGATGGCCCCCAGCTGGAAGTCGGTCTGTATCCCGTATTGGCTGCACAGCGCCCGACACCGCTCCAGCACAACGATCAATGCTTCATCCTCGCTGGCCTCCGGGGTCATCAGCCCCTCCAATTCCCTAACGGGGAGGGCCAGCAGGTGCTCCCGCTCAAACCAGGCGGTCCGGGGGATCATGTCCGGCCCCGACTCAAACTCCAGGCTGTGCAGGGCGCCGGACAGCACAAAGTCCATGTGCTCCAGCTTCTGCCGCTCCGCTTCCAGGCGGACCCGCTGTTCCCGCAGCAGCTCCAGCGTTTTGGCGGTGTTCTGTCCCTGGAGACAGCGGCGGATCTCCTCCAGGGGTGTGCCCGTCTGGCGGAAGATGGAGATGGCGTAAAAATCGTAGAACTGCTCCACGTCGTAGTAAAAATAGCCGTTGTCCCCCTTGTGGGCTGGGAGGAGCAGTCCCACGTCTTTGTAGTGGCGCAGAGTTTCCTTGGTTGTGCCGCACAGGGCGGCGAAAGCCCCGGAGGTCAGCCATCCTTTTTTCGCTCCATAAAAATTTCCTCCAAGAATTAAAAATACCCCTTGACTGCGTGGCGGCCACACGGTTTATGATACCCCCTGTCAGAAATAATTGCAAGTCCACTGGACAACAATATGAGAAAACAGGAGGTTTTTGATATGGATTTTGGATGTAGCAGCTTTACCTGGAGGACAGAGGACGGACGGCACCTTTTGGGACGGACCTACGACCAATTCGGAGACCTGACGGCCAACCGGGTCATCAGTGTTCCACCGGGGATGCCCTGTGTCCCTGGACTTCACGGGGAGGGGGCGGCCTCCGGCGAATACAGTTACACCGGTATGGCGGTGCTTGGCTTCGGGGAGCCTATTCTGGTGGACGGGGTAAACTCCGCCGGCTTGATGGGGGCCCTGCTCCATTTCCCGGAGTATGCGGTCTATGAGGAAAGTGCCGGCCCGGGCAGAACAGCCGTCCATCCAGGCCGTCTACTGGCTTGGCTGTTCAGTCAGTGCGCCAGCGCGGAGGAGACCGTGGAGGCTTTGAAGGGAACTGCTTTGGTGGACGAGCCCATCCAGGGAAAACCCCTGCCCGCCCACTATATCCTCAGCGATAAAACCGGCGAGGCCGTCATCATCGAGCCGGAGGAGGGTGGCCTGTCCATCCACCGGGAGACCATCGGCGTGCTGACCAACAGCCCGGACTACCGCTGGCAGCGAACCAACCTCCGCAACTTCGTGGGGGTTACCAATCTACCCAAGGCCCCCCAGACTATCGCCGGGCATGAGATCCGGGAGTTCGGGGAGCGCCTGGGCGGCGGTTCCGGCCTGCCGGGGGACTATTCCTCTCCTTCCCGCTTTGTCCGCTTGGCTTTTATGAAGGAGCTTGCCGTTCCCGGAAAAGACGAGCTGGACGGGGTATCCCGGATGTTCCGGGCCTTTGCCCCGGTGGACATTCCCGAAGGGCTGGCAAAGGCCGATCCGAATTACGATGTGTACGAGCAGACCCTGTGTACCAGCGTCATGTGCGCCGAGAGCGGCGTGTACTACTTTGCCCCTGCCCAGAACCGGCGTATTTCTGCCGTCCAGCTCCTGGCACAGGGAACAGAAATGCAGTATTTTGACCTGGGGAACGGCCAGGACATCGACTGGAGGAATTAGGACATGGACAAACTGGACTCTTACCACCTGCCCGTCACGGGCAGGAATATCCTGCGCTTCGCCTTCCCCACCATCGTCATGACTGTATTCAACACCTTCTACACCATGGTGGACGGGCTGTTCGTCTCCAACCTGATCGGTATGGAGGCCCTGTCGGCTATCAACCTCACCGCCCCGGCCATCGCCCTGATCACGGCCATCTCCGGGATGCTGGCTACCGGCGGCAGCGCCGTGGTCATGAAGAAGATGGGGGAGCACAAGGAACAGGAGGCCCGGCAGGACTTCACCTTCCTCATTCTCACCAACGCAGTAGTGGGCGCGGTGATGATGCTGCTGGGCTATACCCTGATGGATACCCTGCTGGGGACTATGGGCCTCTCTCCGGCGGTGTTCGGCTACTGCCACACCTACCTGAGCAACTATCTGCTGTTCACCATTCCCATCCTGCTGATGTATAACTTCTCCCTCTACCTGATCGCCGCCGATAAATCTATCCTGTCCCTGATCTGTACCGTGGCGGGGGGCGTGACCAATATCATTCTGGACTATGTTCTGATTGCGCTGTTCGACCTGGGAATCCAGGGGGCGGCCATCGCTACCGGCCTGGGCTACTCCATCACCGCCGTGGTGGGCTTCCTGGTGTTCCGGAAAAGGGACAGCCTGCTCCATTTTGAAAAGCCGGTGTTCCGGGGCGGGGTGCTGTTCCACGCCTCAACCAATGGTATGTCGGAGTTGGCGACCTCCTTGGTGTCTGGCATTACCACGTTGCTATTCAACCTGGCGATGCTGAAATATGTGGGCGAGGACGGTGTGGCAGCCATCACCATCATCATGTATGTACTTATGTTTGTCAGCGCCCTGTTCATCGGCTACTCCTACGGCGTGGCTCCTATGATCTCCTACTACCACGGGGAGCAAAACCACGAGAAGCTGAAGAAGCTGGTGAGCTTCAGCGTCAAATTCATCGTTGGGGCTTCCGTCCTCTGTACGGTAATCTCCATTCTGGCAACCGTCCCCCTGGTGGGCATTTTCACCCGGCCGGACAGCCCGGTGTATGACCTGGCGGTGACGGGCAATCGCCTGTGCTCCATCGCTCTGCTGTTCGTAGGGCTGAACGTCTTTGCCAGCGGCATGTTCACTGCCCTGTCCAACGGCGTGGTGTCTGCCGTGCTGGCCTTCTCCCGGTCCTTCCTGTTCACCGTTGCCAGCATTCAGATCATGCCCGTCCTGCTGGGCGGTGTCACCGGCGTGTGGCTGGCGACGCCTGTGGCCGAGCTGCTGGGGACGGTCATGGCGGCAGCATTGCTGCTGAAATACCGGAAGCGGTACGGGTATTGAGCAAATTTTTGGGGTCAAGAGCATTTCATGACACATCCGCGACATTTCATGACATCGGGGGTTGTATCCTTGGCCCTCTTTTGCTAATCTGATAGATTGATAGAAAAGCGTGGTGGTGAACATGATAAAAATTGCGATCTGCGACGATGAACCCATGATGGCCCAGGAGCTTGCCGGCCATCTTGCGGAGTATATGAAAGAAAAATCAATCACTGCTTACGACCTCAGCAGTTTTCCAGATAGCTGCGCCCTGCTGGATGCGGCTGATCGCTTTGATGTGATTTTTTTGGACATTCAGATGGAGCAGCCGGACGGGATGGAGACGGCCAGGCTTCTGCGCCAGCGTGGGGACCGCAGCCTGCTGGTCTTTGTAACGGTGCTGAAGGAACTCGTTTTCGACGCTTTCCAGGTGGAGGCATTTGACTATCTGCTCAAACCCCTGGACAGCGCCCGCTTTTGCCAGACAATGGATCGGATCCTCCGCTCCCTGGAACAGAGGACAACCGAGGACATCGTGATCCAGCGGGGGACCGGCTGCGAGGTCGTCCTCCTGTCGGACATCGTGTACTGTGAGGTATTGGGCCGGAAAATCTACCTCCACAAAAGTGACGGAACAGTGAGCAATTACTATGACAAGCTGGAGGATCTGGAGCGGCGGGTGGACGGGCGCTTTTTCAAGTGCCATCGGAGCTATCTGGTCAATCTGGACTATGTGCGCGGGTGTCAGGACGGGCAGGTCCTGCTATTCCAGGGGGAGCGTATCCCCGCCTCCCGGCTGCGGGAGCGGGAGCTGACCCAGGCCCTTTTGCGCTATATGAAAGAGAGGAGTATCTGATATGGACTATTTCGCGCTATTTCTGGACAGCCTCTGCCTCCTTGCGGGACATGGGGTGATGCATATGGTCTTTATCAGCCGCCTCACCAGGAAGAGACTGAAAAAATGGTACTTTGCCGCTTATTTTCTCCTCTTGGGTATGATTCAGCTTATCTCGAACGGACTTGCCCTTGGCGGGACACTCCCCGTTGGCGCAGGCGTGCTGGCGCTCTACGGACTCAGCCGCTATGGGATGAGAAATCAGCGGTCCGTGTCCTGGCTGGCCGCCGTGCTGTCCTACTACGTTTCACAGCTCTCCTTCGGGATCATCAACTCGGTGGAGGCGGCGTTCTTTCCCCGCTTCATTGGCAGTCCGCTGTTTTATCCGCTGTTTTTGGCGGCACAGCTCCTGTTCTTTGTGCTGTGCGCTGGCTGCTATTATGCCGTGCTGAAGCTCCTGGCCTGGATGGAGGACAGCCGGACGCCTTATATCGAACTCCTACTGTTTCCCGGACTGTTTTTCTTCGCCGCAGAGTTGTATATTCTCGAGACCGCCTACAGCTTTTTTGCCCCCACCATTTCTATGGAGGAGGTTGGCAAGCACAGTACGCTGCTGCTCCTGTCCGGATGCTTCTATGGCTATTATTTAATTTTTCAAAATTTTGAGCACTTCGGACATTTCTGTGACATTTGCGTTTTACAATGACCTCACCAAAGGAAGCGAGGTGCGGTTTATGCGAAAAATTCTGCTGGTTGACGACAACAGCGCCATCGCACAAGAACTGGCAAAGCTGTTGAAACGCAGAGGTTATGGGGTGCAAATAGCGGCTACCGTGGCTGGGGCCAAGGAGGTCATTGAAAAGGAGCCGCCTCTTTTTATCAGCTCCGATCTTGATTTGCCGGATGGCTCCGGCCTGGAGCTGTTGGACATGGTTCGGGCCGCTGACGCTGATCTTCCATTCCTAATTGCATCCTGCCACGCCTCAAGCCACTATGAAGCGGAGGCTGTGCGGCGGGGCGTCACGCTTTGTCTGGATAAAACGAGAATCAATTTCGTAGCGGACAAGCTGATCGAATACGCCTACCGGCAATCGTGCGGGGAGGCGCAGCCAGACTTTCACAAGCTGCTGTATGTTCATGCCGATACCGCTGATACCAGTAACGGACTGCGATCCGGGGTATTGAGCGCGGCTAAGCTTCAAAAAGGATTCTATATTGTGACCGCAGAGACGTTGGTCGGCGCAAATGACCTGCTGCTGGAGGATGACAATATTGAGTTGATCCTGTGCGACACAACTTTGCCCGATGGGTCAGGGCTTGATCTGCTCCACAGCCAGCGGAATTTAGCGGAACGGTATGGGACTCTTGTAAAATCCAGACCGCTCTTTATCCTGACAGACAGCAGGGATCTCGCAACAGAATACCAATACCGGCAGGAGGGCGTCAATGACTATTTGACATCCCCGGTCAACATCCCGGAACTGATTCGACGTATCCGCTATTTTATAGCGCCTCAAGAACAGATACAGGCGGCGGAATGAGGCCGTCAATCGAAAATAAATATTTCTTCGATGGGGGCCTCAACCGCCCTCGAAATATCAATAGCTAATTTCAGAGAGGGATTGTACTGTGCTTTTTCCAGCCGCATGATGGTTTCCCGGCGCACACCTACCTGCGCGGCCAGCTGTTCCTGTGTCAAATCCTTCAGCTGCCGGTACTTTTTTAATCTGCACTCAAACTCGGCCATGTCTTATTCTCCGCCCTCCTCCGTCTGGTCGTCGTGGTCATAGCGGTAAAGCAGATACTCCGGGAGAAAAATGCCCAGGGCCAATGTCAGGGAGAGTACGATAATCGTGGCAATCAGGGTATATTCCAGGCTGCCGAACAACCTCCCCTGACAGAGAATGACCAGCGCAATCAGTGTAATGCTGAACGTGATTTTGTAAGTATTGAGCTGGGCGCGGGCAACATTCTCTCGGAAGCGTTCATCCATGAAGATTCCAGACATTTTTCCCTCATAGAAAAATCCAAAAAAGCCGAAAAACAGGAAAAACACAAAGGGGAAAACAGCGCCCATGGCGGAGTAAGTCCAGAAACCCGCAAGGCCCAAAAATCCCAGCAGCCCCAGGAACCCCAGCTTGGGATTGACTTTGCGTGTCATGTTTGTCTTTGCGACATTCTTCTTGCTTTTCCCAACGCTGATAAACAGCTGGATAAACAGAGCGAGCGCATAGACGCAAGTGAGGGAGATGGATAAAATCATGGGCAGGTCCTTCGGGGTAAAGGGGTAGCTTCCAAAGTCCATGGGAGCGACCAGGCGGGAATCGTTAAATGTAACAGCGTACCAGACTGAGAGCAGCACAGCCGCGATGCAGAAGATCCCGCAGCCAACCCAGATTTTTACCTGATTCTTTTTCATGTAGTGCCTCCAATTAACGAGATATATTTATCTCTTGATAGGACAAATATATCACTTCTCTTCCTTCGTGTCAATAGGAAAATGAGAAATATTTGTCTCTTTCCATTCTGGACACTTCGGAGTGACCATTACAAAACATTTCGTGACATTCAGAGAGCATTTCATAACAAACAGGCGGATGGCTGCTTGCCAGTACAGGGCAGCCGTAGTATAATATTTCGTCATAATCATAAGGGAGGTGGGGCATTCCATGCTGCGTATTGCCATCTGCGACGATGACAGTGCCATCGTCCAATCCAATCGAAGCATCGCAGAGGACTGCCTGAAGCAATGCGGGAGTGCCGGCGAGATCGCCGCCTATACTCACAGCGACAATCTCCTCTACGACATCACCGAGGATGGCTTTTTCTTTGACCTGATCCTGCTGGACATTGAAATGCCCGGCAGCACCGGGATGGAGCTGGCCGGGAAGATCAGGCCCTTTTTGCCCAATGTGAAGATCATCTTCATTACCTCCCATGTGGAGTACGCCATCGACGCCTTTGAACTGTCCATCTTCCGGTACGTCCCCAAGAACGACATCGCCCGGCGGCTCCCTGGGGCGATCTGTGACGCCATCCGCCTGATTGAGCTGGAGGAGGGGAAGTTCTACACCATCCAGACCAACAGCCGCCTGGAGAAAATCCCGTATAAGGAAATCCTTTTCCTTTCCCGGGACGGCAAGAACACCAGCATCACCACCGCGGGCGGGGCGGCCAAGGTGCGCAAGAGCTTACAGCAGGTCTATGAGGAGCTGGCTGCGGAGGAGTTCATCTTTATCGACCGGGGCTGCGTTGTCAACATGATTCACGTCGTGCAGGTCAAGGAGGGCACGGTCATCCTGAAAAACGGCGCCGCCCTCCCCATCAGCCGCTCCCATCTGCAAGAGGTAAAGGCGCGGATCAACGCCTACTGGGGGGCGCACATATGACGGAATGGTTTCTGCTGCCCTCCGGCCTGTTGGCCGGGGCGGTGCGTGTTCTTGTAGGGTTGTTCCTCGTTCACCGGCTGCTGTCCATAAAAAGGCCAGATCGAAAAAGCATCGCGGCGGGGCTGGCCGGGGCGCTGGTTCTCACGGTTTTGCTGTCCCTGCTCCATGCGCCGGATTTCTACCGGATGGCTCTGGAGGCGGTGCTGATTGCCGCCTGCGCCCACCGGCTGCAAGGGGCCGAGCTGAGAATGGGCCTGTTTGTCGGCATCTTTTATGAGATTGGCGTCTCCTTCTGGTCTTTTCTCCTGCCGGCATGGATGGGCGTGCTATTCCGCTTCCAGGACTTCCTCAATACCGGAACATTAGCCGGACAGTCCGCCCTCTGGCTGCTCCACGGGCTACTGGCCGTTTTAGCGGCCTGGCTCTCCAGAGGCTGGGAGATTAACCGCAAATCTGCGTTCCGGGCCGTCTCCGCGCTTACGCTGGCGGGGTTCCTCGGGGTCATCACGCTGTCGGAGCAGACCGTTTTGGCGATCCCCGACGACACGCTCTATATGTGGACCATCCTGGCGGTGGTGCTGATGATGTCGGTGCTGGTGTTCAACATCAACCGGCAGTATGAGGTGGAGAAGGAGCTGGCAAAGCTGAAATCGGAGCAGGCCGAGCTGCTGGAGCGGGACTATACCGCCGTCAACCGGGCCTATCAGGTCAACGCCAAGCTGTTCCATGACTTCCACAACCATATCGGTGTTCTGCGGCAATTCCTCACCCATGAGAGGTATGGGGAGGCTGTCCGCTACCTGGACGAGTTGCAGGCCCCGGTGCGAAACCTGACCGCCACCGTCTGGACAGGGGACGAGACGGCGGACTACCTGATCAACAGCAAGGCGGCTGCGGCGGAGGCCGATGGCATCCGGTTCCAGGTCCAGGTGGAGTTTCCTCGCCGCACCAACGTCCGCAGCGTGGACCTGTGCGCGATTTTAGGAAACCTGCTGGACAACGCCATCGAGGCGGCCCGGCAGGTGCCGGACCCATCGGGCCGCACGGTAGCCCTCACCATCCGCCGCATCCACCAGATGCTGGTCATCAAGGTGGAGAACAGCTTCGCCGCCTCCCCTGTCCAGGAGGGCGGCGAGCTGAAAACCACCAAGACCGGGGGCGGTCTCCACGGCTGGGGCCTGAAAAGCGCCCAGGCCGCCGCAGAAAAGTACGATGGCATGGTGCAGGCCGGTGTCTCCGGGGAGGTTTTCCGGGCGGTGGCTACGCTGTCCTATCAGGGAATGGAGGATATTCATGAGTAAATACGATGCTTTGTGGGCCTATGTGCAAAAGGATGGAAGCCCGACCCTCAAATTGACCTTCGGGCAGATCCAGGAGATCGCGGGGATACCCATTGACCACTCTTTCCTGCAATACAAAAAGGAATTGACGGACTACGGGTATCAGGTCGGGAAAATCTCTATGAAGGAGCAGACGGTTATCTATAAGAGGACATGAGTATGACAGGGCTGAAAAGAGGAACAGTCATGCTGGCGCCGCATCAAGAAGAATGGACACAAAATGCGGAGAGGACTATTCAAGTATTAAACCGGCTTTTAGAACCTGTTGCAGTTGACATCCAGCATATCGGGAGCACCGCTATTCCCTCCATTCATGCAAAACCGATTATTGATCTTGTCGTAGGCGTTCGTAACCTGGACGATATAGCGCCTTATGTCGAATTGCTCAAACAGCATGATATTGTGTTTCGCGGAGAAGATGTTGCGGGACAGCTGCTGTTTGTAATGGGCGATTTTGAAAAGGATACCCGTACACACCACATCCATGTGGTCAGATGGAACGGAACCGAATGGAATAACTATATCAATTTTCGGGATTATTTGAACCTCTTTCCTGATAAAGCAATAGAGTACGATGTCTGCAAGAAAAAGTTGGCGGCGCAATTTGCAGATGACCGGGGAAGCTATACCACAGGCAAGCAGGAACTGATAGGCCGCTTGCTGAAAGAGGCTCATGCGTGGAAGTCTGGGACATAGTGTTGCAGACGAAATTATGAAACGGAGGAATGATTATGTTCGAAAAGAAAGAAAAAAGATTCAACGTAAAAGAAGCGGAAAGCTACAGTGGAAGCGGAACCATCCGGATTATCGTTGATACAAAGACAGGCGTTAATTACATTATGACAGAAGGCGTTGGCGGTTCGTCTATCACACCCTTGCTCGACAGCAATGGGAACGTGGTGATTGATAACTGACTTTTTATCGAGGGGGAGGCAAAATGAAAATCAGATTGGTAAGACCTACGGAACAATTAAAGGAACAGGCAATCAATTTCAGACAAGAATTTTTTGACAACCACGAGATGGTAATTAACGGAAGCGAATTGCTTGATAAGACAGATCAGTACGAGGATTGGCTGAAGGCTGTGGCCGCTAATACAAGGATTGAAACGGTAAATGCCAACTGGGTGGTCACAGACACTTTTTTTGCTGTGGATGAAAAAGACCAGATAATTGGAATTATAGATTTGAGACATACACTGAATGACTTTTTGAAGAATTTAGGGAATTGTGGTTACAGCGTTCGTCCTTCCGAGCGGAGGAAGGGATATGCAACAGAAATGCTCCGTTTGCTGCTGCCGATTGCGAAAGACGCAGGAATGAAAGAGTTACATTTGTCTGTTGAACGGGACAATGAAGCCTCTATTAAAACCATCATGCGAAATGGCGGAAAATACGAACGAAGCTTTGAGTTTGAGGGTGAACAAGCGGATATATACAAGATAAGTTTATAAACTCCGATTCAACAAACGTCATTTGAAAAGGGTAACTATATGAGAAGAAACATAAAAGGCAATACAAATCATTTGTGCATCGCAGTGTTCACATTTTGTCTGCTTATAAGGTTTGCTGAGTATTTTCTGATTGAAACAGACAAAACAGCCATTGGAGAAAATGTGCTCCATAAAGCTGTTGGAATTATCATATTGGCGTTAGCATTGAAAAGGGCCAACCTTTCATGGAGCGGTATTGGATTTCAAAGGAGCGGCTTTATAAGAGGTATTCTGAAAGGTCTGTTATTGGGAAGCGTCTGCTTTGCTGTTTCATATGGGATAGAATTGGCGATTTTAACCCTGCAAGGCGATCCGGCACATTTTGAACTATATATCAGCAGTTTTTCATTAACTGGCTCTCAAATAAAAAATACAGGGTTTCTGTTCTTTGCGCTATGCGTAGGATTCAATGTCGTCAATGTATGGATGGAGGAGGGCGTTTTTCGCGGACTGTTTATTAAAACGCTCTCTGCTGCAAAGCCGTTTATGACAGCGAATGTTATCGCCGCGTTTTTGTTTGGCGTTTGGCATATCGTCATGCCGCTCAGAAGCTATGTGAACGGTGAAATGTCATTTGCGGCAATGGCCCTAATGAGTGTTGGTTATATTATCCTTGCCGGGATCATGGGGATCAAATGGGGACTTCTTACCCGTATGACAGGGAACCTATGGGTTGGACTTGGCGACCATCTGTTCAATAATACCGTTGCCACCAATATGCTGCATGTCGTTTCTTCAACGGGCGCAGACGAATTGCAGATCGTCCGGATCATGGCGGCGCAGCTTATTTCCTTCGCTTTTGTGCTGGCGATCTATATTTGCAGGAACAGGAAAAGCTGTGTTCAAATAGAGGAGATCGAAGAAAAATGATCGTTCTGATAACGGGAGCATCACACACCGGAAAGACAGTTCTTGCTCAGAAGCTGCTCGAAAAACATAAATATCCCTACTTATCAATAGACCATCTGAAAATGGGGCTGATTCGGAGCGGACATACGGAGCTTACTCCACTGAGCGCAGATGCTGACCTCACGGAATATTTATGGCCCATTGTTTGTGAAATAATTAAAACCGCCATTGAGAACGGGCAAAACCTTACCGTCGAGGGGTGCTACATCCCTTTTGACTGGGAAAAGGATTTTGAGGGGAAGTATCTCGACCACATCAAATATGTTTGCCTGATTATGAGCGAGAACTACATAAGAAATCATTTTCCAAATATAAAGGGATACGCAAGTGTGATTGAAAATCGTTTGGATGATGATGGCTACACAATGGAGGGCGTGCTTGCCGATAATGCACGGATGCTGGAATTTGCCCGAAAATATGCGATGAACTATGTACTGATCGACGATGAATACGATATTCCCCTGGAATTTTAGCTTACCGGGCGCTTACCCTCTGTGGGCAAGCGCCCCTTTTCGCGGTCAAAAACCTGCCGTTTGCGGACATTCCCGCACAGCGCCCGGTTTTCTGCTATGATGCAGATACATCAAAGGAAGCACTGCTTCAAGGAGGAAACTGTTATGCGTCATGTCTATATTCGCGGTATCCTGGCTCTGATCTGGCTGGCGGCGGCGGTCGTCAGCGGTATGTCCGGCAATTTGGAGATGACAGGGCTCTACGTCCTGATGGGGGCGGCCTTCGGGTATTCCGCCTGGGCCTCCTGGAAAAAGACAAAGAACGATAAGAGGGGGAGCTGATCATGGGCGAAAACATCCTGGAGCTGCAAAACCTCAGCGCCTGGTACAGCCAGGGGAAAAATGTGCTGTCCGGCTTCTCCCTCCAGCTGCGGCCCCATGAGGCGGTGGGGCTGATTGGCCTGAACGGAGCCGGGAAGACCACATTCTTGAAAACCCTGTCCGGTCTCCATGAGGGCTTCCGCTGCGACGGCATCCGCCTGAACGGCCAGACGGCCAGCTTCCGGGACAAGGGCTTCAAGCTGTGCCGGTACACCGTCTTTGCCGAGGACAGCTCCTTCCAGTATTTCACCTTCCGGGAGTATCTGTCCTATGCGGCGGCGGCGTACAAAGCCAAACTGCCGGACGCGGCGGAGCTGGTGCGGGGCTTTCACTTTGGGGACTACACCGACACTCTGCTGAAGGACCTGTCCACGGGCAACAAGAAAAAGGCGTTCCTCATCACCGCCTTCGCCCTGAAACGGCCGCTCCTCCTGTTAGACGAGCCGGTGAACGGGCTGGACTTCCAGAGCACGGAGTACCTGTACCGGCTGATTGCCGGGTACAAGGAGTACGGGACGGTCCTGTTCACCTCCCACATCCTGGAGAGCATCACCCTGACCTCGGACCGGGTATTAGTGCTGGAGGACGGCCAGATCCGCCGGAGCTTTGAGGGCGGTGAGATCAATGCCGCTAACATTCGGGAGGCCCTGCATGATGAAAATGAGCTTTGAAGTCACCGCCAAAAAGCTGTTTGGCGTGAAATATGAGCGGCTGATCCGGACGCTCTTTCTGGAGTTGGTAGTCTTTTGGGGACTGCACATCTCTGGATTCCAGGTGGAGATCGCCCCCTTCATCCTGTACCTGATGTCGGTTGCCTTCTCCGGCGGGGTCATGTGGCAAGCCCTCTCCGCCGGGGACAACCGGGCCAACATGGAAAATATGCTTATGCTCCCCTTTGAGGGCCGAACTCTGGTGTTTTCCTATGTGGTCGCCCTGGGGGCCTATACGCTGCTCACCAAAACCGCCGGACTGCTGGCGGTGGTCTGGGCAGTCGGCCATTGGAGCTGGGCGGAGATTTTAGGTAGTATCCTCTGCGCCCTGGCCGCTATTGTGATCGTGTCCTGTCTCTATCCCCTGCGCCTGGGTCGTACAGATGCCTACGCCTTTTATGTCCGCCCGGCCAGCCATAGGCGGACAGTCAAATCCCACCGCCGCTACTCCGTGTGGCGCTACCTCTTCCGCTACCTGATGGCCCACAAGAATTATCTGGTCAACACGGCGGCTATGTGGGGCGTGGCCTGTGTCCTGCCGGTGCTGCTGGGACAGCTGGAGGCCCGGTTCGTCCTGCCCATCGGCTTTGCCATCCTCTCCCTGAACACCCCCATCTGCATCCTGCTGTCCTGCGACCCGGCCCTGGAGCGGGCGGTGCGGTTCCTGCCGGGGCAGGGGAAGGCGTTCTGCGTCCCCTACTGCCTGTTCATCTTCCCATGCAATCTGGCGGCGGACATCGTTTTCCTGTGCAGCTGGCAGATTCAGCTTGCAGTCTGTGAGCCTGCGCAAGAATGGTGAGCCTAAGAACCCTGTCCTTCGCGCATATTACTTGGAAAAGTGTAAGACTAAGGCAAAAATGACCGCGTTGGGTGACATCATTCACAAGCTCTGCAACATTGTTTTTGCTGTGCTGCGGGATGAAGCTCCTTTCGTGCTGATCTCTCCATTGGAGCATTGCCAGAAATATTCCTCCATTTCTCAAGCGGCCTGAGCTTTTACCGCTTCTTTTTTGAGGCCCTGCGAAGCCTCTGTCTTTTTATACCCTTTGGGGACTACAACGCTTTTTACTTGTTTTTTACAACTGCATCTTGACTTTTCTTAGCTGGACTCTACGAACGGACTACCCCTCGTCCCTGGTGTTCTGCGCCTTTTCTGCAATCTCCGCCGCCCCCGGCAGACGGGAAAGGGCAATCAGGAACGCCTTGACTTCCTCGCCCTCCATGGCAACAATGGCTGGAAAAACACCTTCCAGAATAGCCCCACGCTCAATGCCACGCTTTTTGTTCAGCAAAATCTTCTGGCGGTTCTGCAACTGACCGATTTTCTTCTCAACCTCCTGGGGCTTGTCCACGGCTATCAATCCTCCTTTTCCAGCCAGTCATTTTTGGCGAAAATCTTCTGCAATTTTTTGAGTGCGCCGGTCACGCTGTCACAGGAACAGCTTCCGCTGATACCTTCTTCCACCGCAATCTCCCGAAACTTTTTCTCCAAGGCATACTAGGCATGGAGCCGCCGTGCCTGGGTGGAAGATAACTGGGCAATGGCCTCCACTAAATGCTCCAACAGCAGTTCTTCACCGGCCTCGTCAATTTCCCGAATAATCAAATCCTCCGGGGACTGTGCCAAAAACATGGCGTGGTTTTCAATGCTGGGACTGCAATCCATCTCCGTCCTGTTGGGTGGCGTGACCAGCGTGTGCTAGGTGATTCTCATGACAGAGCTGCTGGAGACGGTTATGGCTGCGATACTGCTGATGAAATACCGGAAGCGGTGTGGATATTAACCGAAATATTTCATGACGTTTGTAAAATATTTCGCTACGGAGGTGTTTTCTTAACTGCCAGTTTGCGGTATAATCATCAAAACTGACTGAGGAGGCCGTCCCATGCCCCGCATTCTGATTATCGAAGACGACACCGACATCAACAACTCCACCGCCGAATACCTGCGCCGCCAGGGCTGCGAGTGCATGCAGGCATTTTCCGGTACCGAAGGCCGCCTGCTCTGGCAGGCAGGCGGCATAGACCTGCTGCTGGTAGACCTGATGCTCCCAGGCTTATCCGGCAGCGACCTGATCGCGGAAATCCGCCAATCCAGCCGGACGCCGGCAATCGTCCTATCCGCCAAAACCGAGCTGTCCGACAAAGTAGAGCTGCTGGGCCTGGGGGCGGACGACTACCTCACCAAGCCCTACCAGCTGGAGGAGCTGTGGGCCCGTATCCTGGTCCAGCTCCGCCACGCCAGCGCCCTCCCCGCAGAAACTTCCCTGCGCTATCGGGACTGGGCGCTGAACCTGGAGGAAATGACCCTGACCGCCGCCGGTCAGCCGGTCAATCTCACCGCTCACGAATTTAAAATCGTGGAGCTGCTGGCGGGCCGTCCTAAGCGGGTCTTTACCAAACAGCAGATTTATGAGGCTGTCTGGCAGGAGGAATACGCCGTGGAGGACAAAACCATCACCGTCCATATCAGCAACATCCGTGCCAAGCTCCGGCCCAGCGGCACGGACAGCTACATCCAGACCGTATGGGGCATCGGCTTTAAGCTGGCCGAGTAAACTTTACCCTTTCTTTACCTTTCCTTTGCGATGTTTGGGCATTCGTCTGTCAGACTAAGCCTGTAAACAAAAAAGGAGGCTTTTTGTATGGCAGTAATACAGACGGTTGGGCTGTCCAAACGCTACAAAGACCGATGGGCTGTGGACCACCTGGACCTGCGGGTAGAACAGGGGGACATCTACGGCTTTATCGGACGGAACGGCGCGGGCAAATCCACCACCCTGAAGCTCCTGTGCGGACTGGTCCGGCCCACCCAGGGAGAGGCTCTGATTTTCGGAAAACCCGTCCGGGACACGATTGTCCGCCGCCGGGTGGGTGCTCTTATTGAACAGCCGGGGCTCTACCCGGACCTGAGCGGCCGGGAAAATCTCCGGCTCTGCGCCACCCTGCTGGGTCTGGACAGCCCGGAGCGGCAGGTGGACGAAATCCTGAAAATCGTGGGCCTGACACCCAAAGAGAAAAAACCTGTGCGCCACTACTCCATGGGCATGAAGCAGCGTCTGGGCGTAGCTCTGGCTCTGCTGGGCGGGCCGGACCTGCTTCTGCTGGACGAACCCATCAACGGCCTGGACCCGGAGGGCATCCGGGAGATGCGGGAGCTTCTCCTGCGGCTGAACCGGGAGCGGGGACTGACCATTTTTATCAGCTCACACATTCTGGGAGAGCTGAGCAAAATCGCCACCCGGTACGGCATCATCCAGCAGGGCCGGATGGTGGAGCAGATCACCGCCGGGGAACTGGAGCAGAAATGCACGAACTATCTGCATCTGCGCACGGACCAGCCTCAAAAGGCGGCGGCGCTGCTGGAGCGGGAGCTCCATCTGACCCGCTGGGAAATGCGGCCCGAGGGCGAGATTCGCATTTACGAAACCGTGGATACAAGGACGGTGGGACAGACGCTCACCCGGGCAGGCATCGCGGTGGAGGAGATGAGCCTGCACCGGCAGGACTTGGAAGGCTATTTTCTGGAGCGGATGGGAGGAACGGATCATGTTTAATATGCTGCGTATGGACTTGCGGCGGCTGTTCAAAAGCCGGAGCTTTTACGTCATTTTAGGTATCACAGCGGTACTGCTGATCTTGGTGACGGTTATGGCCCACGCCATTGCAGACCCGGAAACCATGGACGCTATGGAGGAGCAGGGAGCGGAGATCACAGAGTCCGACCGCATGATGAGCGAGTATATCCAAAATATGTCACAGCTGGAGTTTATGCACGAAGCCTTGGGCAGTGGCTTTTTGCTGGTCATGACTGGGATTGGAATGACACTGTTTGTAAACAGTGATTTTTCCAACGGATTTATCAAGAATATCTGCTGCGCCATGCCTCGCCGCCGGGACTATGTGTTTGCGAAAATACTGCTGGCGGGTATCTACAGCGGAATCATTACCGTTTTATCCGTCCTGCTGATGCTGTTGTCCCCCGTGCTGGTCCATATGTACCCGGTGCCGGATTCCATTTCTCAGATTTTGCGGTATGTCCTTTGGATGTGGCTGCCCCATTGGGCGTTTGCCCTCATGACCTTGGTTCTGGTCCTGCTGACCCGGAGCACTACCCTGGGTATCATTCTGTCCCTGGTATCCGGGAGCGGGCTGACGGTCGCTCTGGTGGGAATGCTGGGAAAGCTGCTGCGGTGGCCCCCCTTTGAGCAGTGTTTTCTCGCCGCCGTGGTAAAAGGCGTTTATATACCCGAAAGCGGGATTGCTCCAATTCGAATTATTTTGGCCTGTACCATTGCATGGGCGGCCGTCTACGGAATTGGAAGCCTGTCGTCTATGGAGAAACGGGATATTTAAGGAGGAATTTCCATGCTGCCTGCCCTGATTTTAGCCCTTGCCGCCCTTGGGGTTGCGGTTCTTCGCCTGTGGTCCTACCGCGCCCAGATGCTGGAGATGGCCCGGATTCTGGAGGAAACCCCGGCGGAGAGCAATCTGCGGCTTACGGTGCGGATGTCCGGCATCGCGTCCCGGCGGCTGTGCCAGGCGGTGAACAAGCGGCTGGAGGAAGGGCGGCAGCTTCGTTTTGAGACGCAAAGAAGGGAGCGGGAGCTGAAATATACCATGGCCTGTATTTCCCATGATATTCGTACCCCTCTGGCCGGGGCTATGGGGTATTTGCAGCTGTTGGAGGGGGAACCGGAGTATCTTGGCATTGTGGAAAAACGGCTGAAGGAGCTGGAGGAGCTTCTGGAGGAACTGTTCCTTTATACGCGTTTACAGAGCGGGTCCCTTCCGCTGGAATGCGGGGAAACGGCGGCGCTGCCGCCCCTGTGGGAGGCGCTGGCGGAGTTTTATCCCCAGCTGGAGGCGGCGGGAGTAGAGCTGCGGTTCGAACGGGAGGATATGAAGGTCTGGGCCAGCCCGGAGGCTCTGGGCCGGGTGTATCGGAACCTGATTGCCAACGCCCTGCGCCATGGCTGCGGGTGGCTGACGGTTTCCGGCCGGGGTGGGGAGATCTGCTTTTCCAACGCACTGCCTCCCGGCCCCAGGCCGGACCCGGAGCACCTGTTTGAGCGTTTTTATCAGAGCAGCCCTGCCCGGGTAAAGGGCGGGGCTGGTTTGGGGCTTTCCATTGTGCGGGAGCTGATGGAGAGGATGGATGGGCGGGTGTCCGCTGAGATTAGGGGAGATGTGCTGGATATTAGGCTGTGTTTTGAGTGTGCGGAATTGCGTAAAGGGACATAAGGCGGAGCCGCCTCATGAACTGCGCCCCGTCAAGTAGGCAGTGAAATAAGATGCAAAAATTTTCAGGCTGCTCTGTATTGGGTGAAGACCTCCATGGGTGTATGGACGCCCAGTTGGCGCTGGAGGCGGCTGAAATTGTAGTAGGCAATAAATTCCCGGATTATCCGGCATAGCAGCTCCCGGCTGGTGAATTTCCTGCCATAGTACCGCTCCCGCTTGAGGATACCCCAGAATCCCTCCATAGGACCGTTGTCAATACACTTGCCCACCCGGGACATATTCTGTGTCATCCCGGCTGTGGAACACCTTGGTCGTATATGGGAAGCCCCTGTCGCTATGGAACAGCGGGTGTGCATCCGGGTTGGCGGCCAGGGCCTGATCCAATATCTCATGGACCAGGGCACTGTCGTTGGCGTCCCGGAGGACAGAGGTAGAGCTTATGCACGCTTGAGCCCACATAATATTTGAATTCTGTCACGCCCGTCAGCTACTTTTCATTGGGCTTTTCCGCATAGAACTGGCGGTTCAGCGCATTTTCCGCTAGGCACTGTGGGGCTGAGGCCCGCCGGGTACAACTATGCCGGGTATCAAGCTGCGAAAGGCGGCAAGGGAACAGAAATCCCTTGCCACCTTTTCTTTTTTTATACCTTTTAGCAGGAGAAGCCGCTATTAAAGGGTCAAATTATGCGGATTAAAACCGCAAAATGGCGAGGGGAACGTCCCCCACCGCCACATATTTTCCAAAAAGCGCAGACAACCTCGTTGTTGTCTGCGCCCTTTTTTTCTATCGACGGTTTTCTACAAGATTCTTTTTCAAATTATAAGGGATTTTGCAGAAGCCCGTCGAATCAATACTGTGGCCTTTGCGGAAAATGCACATTCCCGGCTGATTTTGGAGAAGAAAGTAAAAATCTTTTTCTCCCGGTCGGGAAATGGTACGCCGCCCGCGCCCCTCCCTGATTTCAATGGTCCAAATCTCACCAAGACCATTGAAATTATCAGGAGGAGCCAACATGTTTGATAGTAAAAGCGACTTTGCTTTGAATAAGTTTGACCAGGCGG
>JBCLRG010000034.1:0-30753 GCA_041223955.1 Oscillospiraceae bacterium 38-13
GGGCAGCCTGTCAAGGGCAAAGCCGCCGCTGCGCGGCGGTGCTCCGCACCCTTGACTGGCAGTCCCGGCTGTGCTACTCCCAAGGCGCGACGGGGGATATATCCTCCAGAGCCGCCCCCCTTTCCCAAGATTGGGAAAGGGGCGGGGGGAAAAGGGTTGACCGCTCCCCAGCCAACCAATCCATACAATAAAAATCTGAACGGAGGTTATCAAAATGAAAATGCCCCTGGCGTATGTCACCGCCGCCTGGAGCGGCGACCCCACGGAGGCCACGGAGCAGGCCGCCCGGTATTGCCGGGCTGTCTACGAGGCGGGCTTCTCCCCCATCTGCCCCACGCTGTATCTCCCCCTGTTTCTCAATGACGCTGTGCCGGAGGAGCACAAGAGCAGCATTGATATGAGCCGGGACCTGCTGCGCCGCTCCCGTGTGCTGGTGGTGTGCGGCCACGCTGTCACCGAGGCGGTGAAAAACGACATCGCCGTGGCCCAGCGCCTCAAGATCACGGCCACCACCCTGGAGGGTATTCTGACCGTAAAGGGGCAGGGCCGCTGCTGACCCTGGGGAGCCTCTTTGACGGGATCGGCGTGTTCCCCCTGGCCGCCCGGCGTCAGGGGATCGTCCCCCTGTGGGCCAGCGAGATCGAAAGGGCCCCTATCTCCATCACGAAACGCCATTTCCCGGATATGGCGCACCTGGGCGATATTACCCAGCTCCACGGCGGCGAGGTCCCGCCCGTGGACATCATCACGTTTGGTTCACCCTGTCAAAACCTATCCAGCGCGGGCCGCCGTGAGGGGCTGGGCGGGGCAAAGTCCAGCCTGTTCTTCCAGGCGGTGCGTATCATAGAGGAAATGAGGGATGCCACTGGAGGTCAATTTCCAACAATCGTTATTTGGGAAAACGTCATGGGAGCTCTGCTATCAGGAAACCGGCTGGATTTTAGAGCCGTGCTGCAATCTCTCACAGACGCCGAAATTCCAATGCCTGCTTCTGGGCGCTGGGCCAACGCTGGAATGGTGCGAGGCGGAGGCCGTGACGTGTGCTGGCGTCTGCTGGACGCCCAGCATTGGGCAGACCCCCGGCTGGCCCGGCGTCAGCGGGTGTTCGTCGTGGCGGATTTTGGAGGCCGGCGTGCCGGAGCGGTCCTGTTTAAGCCCCGCCGCCTGTTCCCGCCTCCTGCGCCTTGCGGAGACTTTGGGCTGCCCCCCGCCGGAGGCAATCGAATATCTGCTGTTGAAGCAAGGGGGCCGCTACCAGTCGTCCACCCCTTTCAAGGCTACCGTATGCGGGGGGCGGCCAAGGCGGGGGACGTTGGGAATTTCCTGGGGAGCTTTGGAAAACCAACAGACCCTTTTCCCACCCTGATGGCCGGAGGGCTGACGGTGTTTGCCCTGTGGCGGGAGGGCCGGGAGGCGGAGGGCGTCATTACCTGGCTGACCCCCACGGAGGGGGAGCGGGCCATGGGCCTGCCTGACGGCTGGACGGCGTTCGGCCACGACGGGCGGCCTATCTCCGCCCGCGCCCGGCAAAAGGCCCTGGGAAACTCCATCGCCCTGCCCTGCGCGGAGTACATCATGGCGGGAATAAAAGAAGAATTGGAGGGAGGGAAAGTAGATAGCGATATTTGAAGCCTGCGTGACGAACCTGGGCAAATACAACGAGGGCCAGCTTGCCTATGAGCGGGTGGCGTTCCCCACCGATACCGAAACCGTACAGGCGGCCTTGAAGAAGATCGGGATCGACGGTATTCGGTATGAGGAATTTTTTATTGCTGATTATGACGGCAGTATGCCCCAGCTCCATGAGCACCTGGGCGAGTATGAGAACATCGACGAGCTGAACCATCTGGCCTGTGTGCTGTCGGAACTGGACGAGGACGAGCTGGCAAAGTTTGAGGCCGTCATGGACGGCGGCGAGTACACCGGCAGCGTCAAGGAGCTGATCAATCTGGCCCAAAACCTGGACAACTTCGATTTTTATTCGGACGTCCACAGCGAGGAGGACCTGGGCCGCCTGTATATCCAGGATTTTGGAGCCGCCCAAGTGCCGGAGCACCTGATCGACTACATCGACTATGAGGCATACGGGCGGGACGCGCGGATCAACGAGGGCGGGCACTTCGCCCCTGGCGGTTATGTCCAGGGGGGACATTCCTTTAAGGAGCACTATCACGGACTGGAGGACATTCCCGACGAACACCGGGTATTCTCCATGCCTAAAGTGCCCATCCGGGAGCAAATGGCCGCCTATCAGGAAATGGCAAACCGGGCCTCCCAGACCACGGAGCGGCCTGCGCCCAAGGTAGACCGGGAGGAGCGGTAGCCCTCTGGACACCGTGTCCAGAGGCAGGAGGTGATGATTTTTGGTAGATGAAGATATTTCCCGGCGCACGATAGCCCTCTCCATCCGAACGGGGAAGCTGACGGCGCGGACGCTGGCCTGGGCGCTGCGGGCGGCGGGCCGGAAGATCCACAAGGAGCGGCAGGCCCACAAGACGCCCCACGGCAGGCAGAGCGTCAAGCAGCTTATGAAGCAGGGCGAGGCCACCAACAGCCTCCCCGTGGAGGCCCCCAGGGAGTTTGACCGGGTGGCCCGGCGCTGGAATGTGGACTACGCCTTTTACAAGAACGGCGAGGGAAAATATCTGCTGTTCTTCAAATCCAAGCAGGCCGACGCCATCACCGCCTGTTTTGGGGAATATTCCCACCGTATCATGGACCGGCCCAGGGCGCGGCGCGTTCCCATCCTGGAGCGGATGAAGCGGGCCGGGGAGCTGCTGCGGCAGCGGCCCAGGAAAGAGCGGGCGAAGGAGGCGGAGCGTGAAGAAAGGTAGCTTGAAAAAGTACATTCTCCCCAATATGCCCTATGTGTTTATGGCCTGGGCCTGTTTGAAGCTGGGGACGGCCTACCGTCTGGCGGCTGGGGCCAACGCCGGGGAAAAGCTGGTGGGCATGATGAACACCATCAACACGGCCTTTGCCTCCCCCGCCCCTGGGCTGGACCCGGTGGACTGGCTGGTGGGGATCGCGGGGGCGGTGGCCATCCGGCTGTTCGTCTACGTCAAGGCCAAGAACGCGAAAAAATATCGCCGTGACGAGGAGTACGGCAGCGCGCGTTGGGGCGGGCCGAAAGACATCGCCCCTTTCGTCGATCCCAGGTTTGAGAAAAACGTCATTCTCTCCGGGACGGAATTTCTCACCACCAACACCCGGCCCAAGAACCCCGCCAACGCCCGGAACCTCAACGCCTGCGTCATCGGCTCCTCCGGCTCCGGCAAGACCCGCTTCTGGCTTACGCCCCAGCTCCTCCAGGCCCATTCCTCCTATGTGGTGGTGGACCCCAAGGGCGGGGTGCTGTCCCAGGTGGGCTATTTTCTCCAGAGGAAAAAGGGCTATAAGATCAAGGTTTTCAACAGTATCGACTTCTCACGCTCCATGCACTACAACCCCCTGGCCTATATCAAGAATGAGGCGGATATTCTGAAATTCGTGAACACCCTGATCGCCAATACCAAGGGGGAGGGCAAGGAGGGGGACCCGTTCTGGACCAAATCGGAGACGCTTCTATACTGTGCCCTGATCGCCTATATCATCTTCGAGGGGCCGGAGGAGGACCGGAATATGAATACCCTGGTGGATATGATCTCTGGCATGGAGGTGAAAGAGGACGACCCGGACTTTATGAACGCCATCGACTATATGTTCAAGGGCCTGGAGAAGCGCAAGCCGGACTGCTTCGCCGTGAAGCAGTACAAGAAGTACAAATTAGCCAGCGGCAAGACGGCGCGTAGCATACTTATTAGCTGCGGGGCGCGGCTGGCCCCCTTTGACATTCCCCAGCTCCGGGAGATCATGAGCTACGACGAAATGGAGCTGGACCGCCTGGGGGACAAGCGGACGGCGGCGTTCTTCATCATCAGCGATACGGACACCACCTACAATTTCATTGTGGCGCTGGCGTTCTCCCAAATGTTCAACCTCCTGTGCGAGAGGGCGGACAACGTACACGGGGGCCGCCTGCCCCACCACGTCCGGGTGCTGTGGGACGAGGCCGCCAACACGGGGCAGGTCCCGAACCTGGAGAAGCTGGTGGCGGTGATCCGCTCCCGCGAGGTATCGCTGACCCTGTTCTATCAGGCCCAGTCCCAATGCAAGGCCATTTACAAGGACAACGCGGAGACGATCATGGGCAACATGGACAGCGTGGTTTTCCTGGGCGGGCGGGAGCACTCCACTGTCAAGGAGATTTCCGAGGCGTGGCTGGGCAAGCAGACCATCTCCATGCAGACGGACAGCCGCTCCCGCGGGCAGTCCGAAAGTTACAGCCAGAACACCCAACGCCTGGGCCGGGAGCTTATGACCATGGACGAGCTCACCACCATGCCCGGCGATAAGTGCATTTTACAGCTCCGGGGGCTGCGGCCCTTTTTCTCCCCCAAGTACGATTTGAAGCAGCACCCCAACTACCGCTATACGGCGGAGGCGGACAAGAGAAATTCCTTTGACCTGTCCCGCCTGATCTCCCGCCGTATGGAGAAGCTGGACCCCGACGAGCGATACACCGTGTACGAGGCGGACGTGCCGGACGAGGCGGACATAGGCGAGGACGAGGACATCTTCAACTATGACGACCTGGACGACCCGGACGCCTTTGTATAGCTCTGGACACCGTGTCCAGAGGCAGACGCGCCGCCTGAGAGGGCGGCTTTTTTCATGGCCGGGGCTTCGCCCCCGGAGAAAATGGAGGTATTTATGCAGTTTTTCACTTCCGCTATCACCACCTTGCAGACCCTCGTTGTGGCCCTGGGCGCTGGTCTGGGCGTGTGGGGCGTCGTCAATCTCCTGGAGGGCTACGGGTCGGATAACCCTGGCTCCAAGTCCCAGGGCATGAAACAGCTCATGGCGGGCGGCGGCATTATCCTGCTGGGCACGACCCTCATTCCCCTGTTGTCCGGCCTGTTCTAAGGGCGGCGCTTCATGGGATTTCTCACCGACTGGATCACGAACTGGCTCAAGGAGCTGCTGATCGGCGGGATCATGGACAACCTGTCGGGGCTCTTTGATACAGTCAATGCCCGTGTCGGGGAGATCGCGGTACAAGTGGGGACGGCCCCGGCGGCATGGAACGCCGGGGTTTTCTCCCTGATCCGGCGGCTTTCCGAGACGGTGATATTGCCGATTGCCGGACTGGTCCTGACCTTTGTTGCGACCTACGAACTCATTCAACTGCTGGTGGAGCGGAACAACCTCCACGACCTGGACTACTGGATTTTCTTCAAGTGGATATTCAAAACGGCCTGCGCCATCCTCATTCTGTCCAACACGTTCAACATCGTTATGGCGGTGTTCGACGTGGCCCAGCGGGTGGTGGCACAGTCGGCGGGGCTGATCCAGGGCTCCACCGACGTTTCCCCGGATATGCTGGCGGACCTGGAGGCGGCGCTGGAGGGGATGGACCTGGGCCCGCTGCTGGGGCTGTGGCTCCAGTCCTTTGTGGTGCAGCTCACTATGACCGCGCTGAATATCGTGATCTTCGTGATCGTCTACGGGCGGATGATAGAAATATATATGCTCACCAGTTTAGCGCCCCTCCCTGTGGCGACCCTGGCGAACCGGGAGCTGGGCGGGGCCGGGCAGAACTATCTCCGCTCCCTGTTCGCCGTGGGCTTCCAGGGGATGCTGATTTTGGTATGCGTGGGGATCTACGCGGTACTCATTCAGAGTATCGCCGGAGGCGGCGACCCCATAGGGGCGATATGGGGGACCATCGGCTACACGGTGCTGCTGTGCTACTGCCTGTTCAAAACGGGGAGTATCGCCCGGAGCGTCCTGGGGGCGCATTAGGCCCTGGCTTCTGGACACGGTGACTATAAGTGGAGAGGAGGGATTTTATCGGGAAATACGCTGTGATCTACGCCGACCCGCCCTGGCGGTATTCCCAAAAGAATTTGCCAGGATCGGCGGAGAAGCACTACCCCACCATGAGCATAAACGACCTGTGCGCTCTGCCTGTGGCGGAGCTGGCCGCCCCGGACTGCGCCCTGTTCCTGTGGGCCACGTTCCCCCAGCTCCCGGAGGCTCTGCGGCTGATCAAGGCGTGGGGTTTTCAGTATAAGTCTGTGGCGTTCGTCTGGCTGAAAAAGAACCGCAAGGCGGATAGCTGGTTTTACGGCCTGGGCTTCTGGACCAGGGCCAACGCGGAGGTGTGCCTGCTGGCAACGCGGGGCCGTCCCCGGCGGCAGGCCGCCAATGTCCATCAATTCATCATTTCCCCCATTGAAGCCCATAGCCAAAAGCCGGAGGAGGCGCGGGAGAAAATTGTGGCCCTCCTGGGCGACGTGCCACGGGTGGAGCTGTTCGCCCGGCGGACCTCCCCCGGCTGGGACGTGTGGGGGAACGAGGTGGAATGTACCCCCGGCCTCTGGACACCGTGTCCAGAGGGGCCGGGGAACGGAAAGGAGTGATTTGCCATACCCTATGTGAATGTCCCCAATGACCTGTCCAGGGTCAAGACCAAGCTGGCGTTCAACCTCACCAAGCGGCAGCTCATTTGTTTCGGAGGCGGCGGGCTGGTGGGGGTCCCCGCCTATCTGCTGACCCGTGGGGCCGTCGGCGGGACCGGGGCCATGTTCCTCATGCTGGGGATCATGCTCCCGGCGTTCCTCATGGCAATGTACGAAAAGGACGGCCTGCCCTTTGAGAAAGTGGTGCGGAACATCATCCGCGCCCGCTTCCTCCGGCCCGGCCCCAGGCCCTACCGAACGCAAAATATCTATGCTCCCTTTGCGGGAAAGGAGGAACCAGTGAAACTGGTGACGGAAATACTGGGAGGCCCGCAGGCCGAGACAGTAAAGGAGGTATCGGCTTCTGAACATAAGGACCAAAAGCGCCGGGCCCGCAAGGGCCGGTAGGCGTTCCCTCTCCGCGCAACAGACCATCCCCTATGTGGAGATGCTGAAAGACGGCATTTGCCGGGTGCGGGACGGCTTCTACACCAAGACCATCTCCTACGAGGACATCAACTACTCCGTGGCCTCCAGCGAGGACCAGTCCGCCATCTTCGACGGCTGGTGCGGCTTCCTCAACTACTTTGACAGCGCCCTCCCGTTCCAGCTCTCCTTTATCAACCACCGCTCCAGGGGCGGCAGCCGGTACAAGGTCAATATCCCCATGGCCCACGACGACTTTGACAGTATCCGGGGGGAATATGTGGATATGCTGAAACGGCAGATCGCCCGGAGCAACAACGGGATCGTCCGCTCCAAGTACATCACCTTCGGCGTCCCCGCCGAGGGCCTGGAGACGGCCCGCCCCCGGCTGGAGCGCGTCTCCAGCGACATCATGGGCAACTTCAAGAAGCTGGGGGCCCATTCCCGCGTCCTTAACGGGCGGGAGCGGCTGGAGGTGCTCCACGGCCAGATGCACCCAGGGGGCCGGGAGCCGTTCCGCTTCTCCTGGCCGGACATCGTGAAAACCGGCATGGGGACGAAAGACTTTATCGCCCCGGACAGCTTCGACTTCACCGCCGCCCGGACGTTCCGGCTGGGCCAGTCCTGGGGCGCGGCCTCCTACTTGCAGATCATGGCCTCCGAGCTGTCGGACAAGCTGCTGCTGGAGCTCCTGGAGCTGGACGCGGAAATGACCGTCACCCTCCACGTCCAGACCGTGGACCAGCTCAAGGCCATCAAAATGACCAAGGGCAAAATCTCCGACATCGACAAAATGAAGGTGGAGGAGCAGAAAAAGGCGGTCCGGGCCGGGTACGATATGGAAATTTTGCCCCCGGACCTCATTACCTACTCCAAGGACGCGGCGGCGCTCCTGGCCGACCTCCAGTCCCGCAACGAGCGGATGTTCCTCCTGACCTTTACTGTGGTGAATATCGCCCCCACCCGGCAAAAGCTGGAGAACGACGTATTTACCATTTCCGGGATCGCCCAGAAATACAACTGCGCCTTGAAGCGGCTGGACTGGCAGCAGGAGCAGGGCTTCACGTCCTCCCTGGTGCTGGGTGGAAACGCCATCGAGATACAGCGGGGCATGACCACCAGCTCCACGGCGATTTTCATTCCCTTTATGACAAAGGAGCTGCGGATGGACGGGGCGGCCCTCTACTACGGCATGAACGCCCTTTCCAATAACGTCATTATGGCGGACCGCAAGCGTCTTAAAAACCCCAACGGCCTGTTCCTGGGCACGCCCGGCAGCGGCAAGAGCTTTGCCGCCAAGCGGGAGATCGTCAACGTGTTCCTCTCCCTCCCGGACGACGACATCATCATAGCGGACCCGGAGGGGGAATATTACCCCCTGGTGAACCGGCTGGGGGGCCAGGTGGTGCGGCTGTCCCCGTCGGCCACGGCGGGGACGTTCATCAACCCCATGGACATCAACCCCAACTACGCCGACGACGAGGACCCCCTGTCCCTGAAAAGCGATTTTATCCTCTCCCTGTGCGAGCTGATCGTGGGCGGGCGGAGCGGGCTGGCCCCCGTGGAAAAGACGGTGATCGACCGCTGTGTGCGGACCATCTACCGCCCCTATCTGGCGGACCCGGCCCCGGAGCGGATGCCCATTCTCCAGGACCTCTACGACGAACTGCTGAAGCAGTCCGAGCCGGAGGCCCGGCGGGTGGCCTCCGCCCTGGAGCTGTACTGCACCGGGTCCCTCAACCTCTTTAACCACCGAACCAACGTCCAGGTCAATTCCCGTCTCCTGTGCTTCGACATCAAGGCCCTGGGGAAGATGTTGAAAAAGATCGGGCTTCTGATCCTCACGGACCAAATCTGGGGCCGGGTGACGGAGAACCGGGACCGTCGGCGGGCCACCTGGGTATATCAGGACGAATTTCACGTTCTGCTGGCGGAGCCCCAGACGGCGGCGTACAGTGTGGAGATTTTCCGGCGCTTCCGCAAATGGGGGGCCATCCCCAGCGGGATCACCCAGAACGTGAAAAGCCTGCTGGAGAGCAGCGAAATTGAGTCCATTTTCGGCAACTGCGATTTCCTCTATATGCTGTCCCAGGCCGCCGGGGATCAAAAGGTACTGGCGAGCCACCTGGGGATCAGCCCCCACCAGCTCTCCTACGTCACCCACTCCGGGTCCGGCGAGGGGCTGCTTTTTTATGGGGACACCACCATCCCCTTTGTGGACCACTTCCCCCAGGACACCGAGCTTTACACCCTCCTGACCACCAAGCCGGAGGACAAGGCCAATGGGTAAGGCCCGGCCTTCTGGACACCGTGTCCAGAGGCCCCGCAAATCTGACCACAAATCCAAGCTCCACCAGGAGAGCGAACGGGCCCGGCCCTCCGAACGGCTGCGGCAGGAGGGGAAGAAGCGGAGCGCCCAGGGGCAGACGCGGGCGGAGCGGAGCGCGGTCAAGGCGGAAAAGGCCAAGCTCCGTATGGGCGCGGCCCAGGAGAAGCTGGCGGCCCAGGCCCCGGCCAAGCCCCCCGGCCCGGTGAAGCGCGGGGCCGGGGCCCTGGGCTGGGGCGTTCACGGCTTCGTCCACGGCAAGGTGTACGAGGTGGAGCATGAGAACGTGGGGACCGAGGGGGCCCACCACTCCGAGCTGGTGGGCGAGGCCGTGGGGCGCTGGGGGACCCGCCGTGTGCGGCAGGCCGTCCGGGACCACCCGGCCAAGGCCGCCGCCCGCGCGGAAAGCCGGTATGTCAAGGCCACGGCGGAGCACCGCTTTCAAACGGAGCTGGAGAAGCACCCGGACCTGGGCAAAAACGCCCTGGCCCGGTTTGCCCAAAAGCAGCGCCAAAAACGGCAGTACACGAAACAGGCGCGGGAGGCCGCCAAGCAGGGGGCCAGTGCCGCCGAGAAAACCGCCGTCTCTGCGGAGAAGCTGGCGGAAAAAGTGGCGGGCTTCGTCAAGAGACACCCTGGCGGGGTGGTGATCACCCTGGCCTGTCTCCTCCTCCTGTTTACGGTCCAGTCCTGCGCCTCCTCCCTGGTGACGCTGGGCAACGGGATCATCGGGGGGATCGGGGCCAGCACCTACCCCGCCCAGGACGGGGATATGCTGGGGGCTGAGGCCGCCTACTGCGCGTTGGAGGCGGAGCTGCAATACTACCTGGACACCTACACCAGCACCCACGATTACGACGAATACCACTTCGACCTGGACGCCATCGAGCATGACCCCTATGTGCTGATCTCTATGCTCTCCGCGCTCCACGAGGGGGAGTGGACGCTGGAGGAGGTGCGGGGGACGCTCCAGGCCATTTTCGACCGGCAGTATATTTTGACGGAGGACGTGGTGACGGAGCGGCGGTATTACATCGAGACGGACACCTGGACCGACGCCGAGGGCAACACCCATTCCAGCAGCTACCGCGTGTACTACGATTACTACATTTGCACGGTGACGCTGAAAAACGAGGATCTGTCCCACCTGCCCATTTACATGATGGGCGGGGAGCAGTTATCCCGGTACGCCCTCTACATGGCCGCCCTGGGCAATCGGCCCGACCTGTTCCCCGGTTCCGGCTATGTGGACAAGTACATCACCAACCCGCCCCAGCCCTACGACGTGCCGGAGCAGTATCTTTCCGATCCCGACTTTGCCGCCCTACTCACCGAGGCGGAGAAGTACCTGGGCTACCCCTACGTCTGGGGCGGCAGCTCCCCGGCCACGTCCTTTGACTGTTCCGGCTTCCTGTCCTATGTGCTGAACCAATGCGGCTGGGACGTGGGCCGCCTGGGGGCCCAGGGGCTCTATAACTACTGCACCCCCGTCAGCTCCCCACGGCCCGGCGACCTGGTGTTTTTCCGCTACACCTACGACGCGCCCAACCCGGACGGCGTGACCCACTGTGGGCTCTATGTGGGAGACGGAATGATGCTGCACTGTGGGGACCCGGTGCAATTTACAAGTCTGAATACAAGCTACTGGCAATCCCATTTTTACGCCTGGGGGCGTTTACCATGAACAAGGAGGTTTTGAATGGCAGTCAGCAAGAGCGCGAAAATTTGGGCCGAGATGGAGAAAGTCAAGGCCAAGATCAACGAGCAGCAGGCCCGGCTGAAAGAGCTGGAGCAGAAGCACCGGGAGGCCGAGAATGAGGAGATCGTGGACATCGTGCGGGGCATGAGCGTGTCCCTGGACGAGCTGCCCGCCCTCCTGCGGCAGCTCCGGGACGGCTCTGGACACGGTGTCCAGAAGCCCGGCGAGAGAAAGGAGGAGACATAATGAAAAAATCCCGTATGCTGGCGGCGACGCTCTGCGCCGTCCTGATGGTGGGGGTACTCACCGTTCCCGCCTACGCGGGCGGAGGCGACGAGGGCGGCGAGTATGTCCCCTGGGTGGGGCTGGAGCCTGTGGAGCCCCTGCCCGTGGAGCAGCCCCAGGAGCCCAAGCCGTTCACCCCGGAGGGGACGGGGACGGTGTTGGACAACGCCACGGACCAGGACGGCAAGGAGTTTTTCACCATCACCACGGCGGACGAGGCGGTTTTTTATCTTGTGATTGACCGGCAGCGTGGGGCGGAGAATGTGTATTTTCTCAACGCCGTCACCATGGCCGACCTGATGGCCCTGGCGGAGCCTGGGCAGGAGCCGGAGGCCCCGCCCCCCGTGGTGGAGCCGGACCCGGAGCCCGAACCGGCCCCCGAACCGGAGCCGGAGCCCCAAAAGTCCGGCGGGGCCGGGATGCTCCTGGCGGCCCTGGCGGTGCTGGCTATCGGCGGCGGGGCCGGGTGGTACTTCAAAATCTACCGCCCCAAGCAGCAGAAAGCAGCGGAGCCGGAGGAGGATTTTTCCGAGTATGACGAGCCGGAGGACTACGACGACGCGCCCCCCTGGGACGTGGACGACGAGGACGAGGGAGGGGACGAGTGAACTTCACTGACAGCCCCTACGAGCCCTTTATGAAGCAGCCCACCTACCACCGCCCCCCGGAGCCTGCCCAGGCCCCCAGGGGATCGGAGTGCGAGGGATGCCCCTACTGGCGGGGTCTGCGGTGCGTGACCTGCTTCCGGGCCTATCTGCGGAGCCGGGCCGGACCCGGCGGGGGGAGGTGACGGCATGGAGCAGCGGGAGCTCACCCGCGAGGAACGGGCGGCGATCCGGGCCCTGGTGGTGAAGTGGTGCGCCAATTATGACCGGGCCGTGGGATGCTTGCCTTTGGACTGCGAGTGTTATATGCTGGGGAAAACCTGGACGGGGCCCCTGTGCCGCTACTTCCGGGCGGCGGTCCTGCCATTGGACCCGGTCCTGGAGGCCGCCCTGACCGCCCCCGGACCCGTGGAGACGCGGGCCTGCCCCCTCTGCGGGCGGCCCGCTCTCCTGGACGGGCGGCGGCGCTACTGTTCCCCCGCCTGCGCCCAGGCCGCCCATAGGAAACAGCAACGGGACCACATGAGGAAAAAACGGGGCTGACCTGTTGACAATTAGGCCCCCAAAAGTCCCGTGTTTTCAAGGCTTTCCAGACGCCAAACGGGGGCGGGGCGTATCATTTCCCGCCCCGCCCCTGTTTTGGCCCCATACTGTCAACATTTTGGAGGAGATCAATATGGACAAAAATCAAGGCTACGCGATCTTAAAAGTCGTCATGCTGGAAAATGGCCGGGGTTTCGCCCTGGGCGAGTGCCCCAGAGCGCCGGAGCCCTTTGTGACCTGGGCCTGCTATGACGACGAACACGGCAGACGGCAATATGAGTGGGGGCACTACGGCAGCGACCGGGAGGCGCTGGCGCGGGACCTCACGGAGCGGGTGGAGGACTACCAGCAGCAGTTTTCCGTCAAGGTGGCGTGGGTGGAGGAGCCCGGCCTTTACAAGTATTATTCCACCCAGCGGCCCGTGGACATCGGCACATTCCCCAAGCCGCCGCACAACGCCCCGGACGAGATCGTAAACTACGACCAGCGCGTTCCCGTGGAGGGCGGCGCATTCCTGGCCTGGGGGCATTTGACCTACACGCGGCCCCTGTCGGAAAAGGATATGGCGGACTATGAGCTGCGGCCCTCCAAGGACAACCCGGCTGTGGGGAAACGCATGGAGCGGAAACCCTCCATTTCCCGGCAGATGCAGGAGGCGGGGCGGCAGGCCCAGGAACGGCAGGCCCCGCCCAGCCCAAAAAGGGAGGCCCCGGACCGGGGCGAGCGGTAGCCGTGGCGGGAAAGAAACGCCGCCGCTCTGTTCATCTTCATGTCATGGTGACGCCGGAGGAGCAGCGGCAAATCCAGGAGCGCATGGCCCAGGTGGGGATTTTGAACATGGGGGCCTATATGCGAAAAATGGCCCTCAACGGCTATGTGCTCCAGGTGGACCTTTCCCCGGTGCGGGAGCTGGTGTCCCTCCAGCGGCGGTGCGCCAACAATCTCAATCAGGCGGCGCTCCATGTGAACACCTACGGCGGCCTCTACCCCAACGAGCTCCAGGCGCTTCAAAAGGACTACGCCGATTTATGGGGCCCCCTCTCCGAGCTGTTGGAGAAGCTGGCCCAGGTGGTGGCCCTGTGACAAAAGGGAGCGGCCCAGGCCGCTCCCCGGCTGTCCCCGCCTCTGGACACCGTGTCCAGAGGGAGGGAGAACCGATTTTGAAAGGGGGTGCTGTCCCTGGCGACGACCCGTCTCATAACCCACCATATCAGCGGGGACAAGTCGATTTTGGCCTCTCTGTCGGACCGTTTCGACTACGGCCAGAACCCGGAAAAGACCCTGGACGGGTCCCTGATCCGCTCCTACGAGTGCGACCCCCTCACCGCCGGCAGCGAATTTCTTTTGAGCAAGGCCCGGTACAAAGCAATCACGGGCCGGGAGCAGAAGCGGGACGCCGATGTGCTGTGCTATCAGATCCGTCAATCGTTCCCTCCTGGGGAGCTGGACCCGGAGGAGGCGCTGAACATCGGCTATGAGCTGGCGATGCGCTGGACCAAGGGAAAACACGCTTTCTTCGTGGTGTCCCACGCGGACCGGCCCCACCCTCATGTTCACATTTACTACAATTCCACCACCCTTGACTGCACCCGGAAATACCGGGATTTTTTAGGCTCCGCCCGCGCCCTGCGGCGGCTGTCCGACCGGATATGCCTGGAGCATGACCTGTCCGTGATCAAAAACCCCAAGCTCCACAGCAAGGGGAAATTCCAGCACTACGGCCAATGGCTGGGCGCGGCCCGGCCTCCCTCCTACAAGGAGCAGATACGGGGGATCATAGACGGGGCCCTGGCGGACCGGCCCGCCTGCCTTGCCGACTTCCTCAAACGGATGGAGGCGGCGGGGGTCCAGGTGAAGCGGGGCCGGGGCGGGGTAATCTCGTTCCGGCTTCCCGGCCAGGACCGGGCCACCCGCTTCCGGGCTTCCACCCTGAAGGACGGCTACGGCCCGGAGGACGTGGAGGCGGTGATCGACGGGCGGGCCCCCGTCCGCAAGCCCGCCCAGGGGCGGCCCCGTTCGGCGGCTCCCCGGCGCGTCAATCTGATTATTGACATTCAGCAGCGTATGGCCCAGGGCAAGGGCCCAGGCTATGAGCGGTGGGCAAAAATATACAATCTCAAACAGATGGCCGCCGCCCTCCAGTTTCTCCAGGAGAACGGGCTGACCGACTATGACGCCCTGGCGGAGCGGACGACGGAGGCGGTGGACCGGGCCCACGCCCTGGCCGGGGAGCTGCGGGGAGTGGAGGAGCGGCTGGCCTCCACCACAAAACTCATGGGGGCCGTGGTGGACTACGCCAAGACCCGGCCCGTATTCGACGGCTACAAGGCCGCCCGGTACAGCAAGAAGTATCTGGCGGAGCATGAGGAGGCGCTGGCCTCCTATCGGGCGGCAAAGGCGGCGATCAACGACATTCTGGACGGGGCCAAGCTCCCCAGGATGGACGCGCTGAAAAAGGAGCGCCGGGAGCTGGCGGAGCGGAAGAAAAAACTCTACGCTCAATACAGGGCGGCGCAACAGGAAATGCGGGAGGCAGTGGCGGTCAAGGCCAACGTCGATCACCTCCTCGGCCTGTCTGACGGGCGGGAGAATAAGGCCCAGGAGCGATAGCGACGGGGCCGCAGACAGAAGCCTCTGGACACCGTGTCCAGAGGCTTCCGGCGGGTTTGGGGTGCAACCCCAACAAGCATTTTTGACGGCCCCCGGCCAGTCAAAAATGGCAAGTGTGGCCACACTTGCCCTGCTTGCCGTTTAGCGCGTCCCCCGAAACCCCCGCTTTTTATGGGACGGCGCTGTCTGGGCAGGGCACCCTTGCGCCCTGCTGTCCCGCATATTATAATGGCTTTGCGGCAGAGAAAAAATTTTTTGAAATTTTTCAAAAATCCTGTCCCCAAACCGTTCGTTTTCAGGTTTATATATTAGAGTGTTTTTTACGGAGGAGTTTGTCAAAGGCACAAGCCCACCCTGACACAAAGCAGAAAACGAGGTAACGCCCCATGTTGATATACTTGCAAATGTTGGACACACCGGAGGAAAAGGCGAAGTTTGAAAAGCTATATTACAGCCACCGGCGGACTATGCTGCATATCGCCATGAAGATTTTGAAAGATCACCAACTGGCCGAGGACGCGGTACAGGAGGCTTTTCTGCGGCTGGTAAAAAATTTTTCTAAAATCGGGCAGATAAATTGTCCCCGAACGCGGCTGTTTACGGTTATTATAGTTAGAAACATTTCGCTTACCATGCTTGCGGAACGGAAAAAAGAAACTGTCCTTGAAAGTCCAGACGCCGTGATCCCAATCGAGTACGATCTGGAGGAGGACGTACTGGAGCGGATTGCCTACGAGGAAGTATTGAACGCCATCCGGGAACTGCCGGTACTTTACAGGGATGTGCTGTATCTTCAATGCGTAGAGGAATACAAGCTGACGGAGATTTCCAGGCTGCTGGGCATTGAGGCGGAGACGGTAAAAAAGCGTGTCCAGCGGGGGAGAAAAAAGCTGCTGGGTCAACTGACAAAGGAGCATGAAAATGACGACACTTAAAGCTGCTTTGCAAGAGGCGTATTTCATGGAATTAGAGGAACTGCCCTCCGAGGAAATATTGAGCGAGGATGAAGCCCTGACCTTTTCACCGGCCTTTGAGCGCAAAATGAAAAAGCTGATCCGCAGGGCCGACCATCCTATTCGGTATCGGATCGCCCAGGCTGCGGCCTGCCTCCTGTTGGCGGCGCTGTTGAGCGGCTGTACTGTCCTGGCAGTCAGCCCGGAGGCGCGGGCGGCATTTGTGGGATGGGTGCGGGAATTGTCGGAGGGCTGGTCTGTCTACCATTATTTCGGTGAAAAGAAAGACAGTCTGGAAGATATTATCTACCGCCCAACCTGGGTCCCTGATGGCTATGAGGTAATTTCGGAGTATTCCAATCCCCGGAATGTCAAGATAGAATACAAAAAAACAGACGAAGAACTTGCCATGTTTTCTTATACTATGTACACCACTTCAATGGAAGCCCAGGTTGAAAGTGATGGTATTGAAGTGAAACATATTTTGATAGACGGTCATTCGGCTGATTTATATTTAGACCCAGACCCAGGAAAAGAAAATGTTCTTATATGGATGAATGACGAGGCAGGCGCACTATTCACCATTTCGGCGTCATTCAGTGATGATGAAATTATTAAAATGGCCGAGAGCGTGGAGGTGCTGGAAAGTGTTGATACCGCTGAAATGACATCTTAAATGCGTCTGTCAAAGTTTGTACGGCGATATAGCAGGAGGTGGCATAAAAATCAAGAGTAAGAACAAGCATCGCACAAGCAAATTATAAGAAAGGTGATAAGTTTATGTTCGTTGGTCAAATACAGGCAGCCGCCCATATGGGCAATTAAGAGAGGAGGAGTGAATTATTTATGAGAATCAATTTAGCAAGCAGCCAGAATATGTTTGGGCCGCAAATGCAGAATACAATTCAACGAATGGGACAAGTGCAAAACGCTGGTTTTCAAAAGATGATCCAGCAGATAAACACCAATTATGGCAGCAAGAAAAACCGTGATACGGTTGAATTGAGCAAAACGGCTCTGGAGCTTCTGGAGGCCAGCAAAACCGAAAAAGCAGATGAAGCCAAAAAGCCCGAAGCTGCTTCCGATTTTCAGAAGTACGCACCCGGAATGTTTACCCAAGAGGAATGGGCGGAACAGTCGATTTTGGCGCAAAGAGACGGAATACAGACTGTTTCCGATGTGATTGACTATGCAAAATCCAAATTGGAATATACCATGTCGAAGATTTCCGAGCTGGAAAACTATTTGAACGGCACAGGTACGCATAGCGATCCCAATATGACAAAAGATTTGGCGGAAACGTATCTGCATAACTACAAGCAGAGTATTCAATCAGACTATACCGACATTATTCATAGCCATATCAATCCGCACCGGTCCACAGTGGATGAATACGATGGATTGTCTGGTGGATTAGCGTCAAAGGCGACGGAAAATCTGCTCAATTCTATTTCCGCTGAATCCCTGGGACTTTCCAATTTGTCGGATGATCCCCAGGAAATTATGAAAGCGTTAGAAAATGCGTCCAAGGTACTCGACGGAATGAAGCAGAACGTAGAATCTGCCTACACACAGATGACGAACGGTAAACAGATTACGGAACCCGCCAGAAGCACCTCTATTTTTGATGGAAACACCAGTCTTAATTTCTTTGCGTCCCAGATGGAAAAGTCGCATAGAATTATAGATACTGCGCAAATGAAATTCACTGGTCAAACGCTAAATTTCCAATGATATAGGATATTGAGCAGACTAAGAAAAAGACATTTAGCCGCCAACGGAAACGGCATATAAAAAAACCGTTGGATGGGCGGCTGTCTATTAACGCGCTCTGAATAAATACCAAACGGCGGTTTTGAAACAACGATTTCAAGACCGTCGTTTTTTACTGACACGGCGGCAAAAGGAGGTTACGCCGTGCCATTTTATATTATTTGTCCCCTTGATCTGTCAAAAAAAGCCCTCCCCCTCTAAAGGGAAGCCCTGACCGCAAATGCGAAAATTGTAAAATCCTGTCGCCCCGACACGTCCGTATGGCCTTGCGCCATGCGGACATTTTTATACCCCGGAGCCTCTGGACACCGTGTCCAGAGGCCCACTGTCGTTCCCCGCCCTCCATTTCGATCTGTCCCTTTCCGCCCCGTATCGAAATGGAGGTTACATATGACGACCATCAAATTGAACAACTACTACCCCCATCTGACCGAGTGCGTCACCCTGGAAGTGTCGGAGGAGATTGCCGTGACCCTCTCCATTGGGGGCCGTATGTGCGACAGCTACAAGCGGCGCAAGCGGGACCATGACGAGTGCTCCCTGGACGGGACCCCCGGCTTTGAGGCCGACGTGACCTATCCCCCGCTGACCCCGGAGGAGATCATGGAGCTGGCCGAGGACCGCGCCGCCCTCTATGCCGCCCTTGACCGTCTCCCGCCCGTCCAGGCCCGGCGCGTCTACGCCCACTATATCCTGGGCAGGAGCAAGACGGGAATTGCCAGGGCGGAAAATGTGACGGAGAACGCCGTCCGGGACAGTATCAGCCGGGGCATGGAAACGCTCAAAATTCTTTTGGGGAATTTGCGCTGACCCTCTGTGAAATTCCCGTAATTCGGCCCGCATGAGCGTATAGCCGTAAACATGAAAAACTGGCCTGGAGATTTACTCCAGACCAGTTTTTCCTATGCTTTCATATCTACGCCCTGACGGTATTCATTCAAGATGCTGGTGTCAAAGGGCTGCCCCACCTGCCAGCCGGGAACACGGGATTTTACAAAATCCTGTAATCTGTTGGCCTCCTCACGATGGATTTGATTAAGTGTATATCCTGCATTAGCCCTATCCTTGGGAGGGAGTGTCAAGACATACGCTTTAATTGTATCCCCCATATCATTTCCGCTTGATGCAGTCATGCCGTAATATTTCTTCATATTATTAAAAGTCATATCTCTGATTCGTGTCTCTACTTCTTTCGATACTGGAATGATCTTAAAATCAGATTCTTTCATCCCAGTAATATCCATACCTTCGGGACAATAGGGATTTACATGGCCTTTTGGGGGGAGTGAACCATTGGGAAGGTTTGGTGTCGCGCTTTGCCGCTGATACCTGTCTCCACTTGCCACCATTCTGGCAATATCATTGATTGTCATATCGCCGCCTCCTTTTTGTGCTGATTGCAAGCCTATTCTTTATTTATATCGGCAGATTTAGGAAAAAATAAAGTCCTTTTCCAAAGAAAATTTGAGTTTTTAGAAATTATTTAGATGAAATTTTTTGATATTTTGTTCCATTGGCGTCACGGCCTTTCCAGATTATAAAAACACTCAAAATTCTTTTGGGAATTTGCGCTGGCCGCCTGCGAATTGTGCTTATAACCCGCCTGATAGGTGAGGAGGGACAAGCCTCCCGCCGACAACTGAATACACAGTATTCCAGGCACAAAACCCGTGTGAATAGCGACAAAAGGCGCGCCGCCAGGATGGGAGCTCCGAGGAGGTGAACAAAGAGCGGACCGAGCGATCAACGCGAACCTTTGACCCGGCTGTGGCAGGCCGGGCGCGACGACAGCGCGGGGGATAATGAAACTTGCTCACGCCCTCCCACGGACTTGCGGGGGAGCCCTGCGGCACACGCCAGCCTCTCCACGGGGGGCGGCGGTGCTGTGGAGCTATGACAGCCGGAGCCAACGGCGGCCTGGAATACTCCCCGCGCTGGGGGTGCGTGGCAAATACAGCGTACAACAAAACCATGGGGGCCGCCCGCCTGGGGCCTGTCTGTCTTGCGGCAGCCCAAACTTCCCCCGGCGCGGCCCCGTTCGTGGATTGAAATGGAAAACCTGCTGGCCTCTGGACACCGTGTCCAGACGTGGAGCAAGGTTGAAAGGCAGCACTTCCGGGTGCTGCCTTTCTGCGTTTCCCCACCTACCCAGCGGGAAACTTGTACGCATAGGAACCCCGTTTTACATAGGAGGGCAGATTATGGCACAGACGAGGACCAGCTACCACAAGGAAGTAAAGACGGCCTCTTTCCAGGGCCGGATGATCACCGTTGAAAACCTGACCCCCATTCTCGCCCCCAAGGTGCGGGACAAGCGCAAGCGGGAGATCGAGACGGGACTTTATTCCGTGTTCCGCAAGTACGCTCCGGGCCGCGCGGAAATGCGCTGACCGGGTGACATCCTTGTGATTTGGGGCTGTCTTTGGTATAATATACTTGTAAAGGTTGACAGCTCCATTCCGATACGGAAAGGAGCCGACAATGGAAAATCGCATTGACGCTATCTACGCGAGACAGTCTGTGGACCGTAAAGACAGTATCAGCATTGAAAGCCAGATTGAGTTCTGCAAGTACGAGCTGCGGGGAGGGAATTTCAAGGACTACAAAGATAAAGGATTTTCCGGCAAAAACACGGACCGCCCCCGCTTCCAGGAGCTCATGGCCGACATCAAGCGGGGCCTGATCCGCCGGGTGGTGGTTTACAAACTGGACCGTATCAGCCGTTCTATCCTGGACTTCGCCACTATGATGGAGCTGTTCCAACAGTACAATGTGGAGTTCGTTTCCTCTACGGAAAAGTTTGATACCTCCACCCCTATGGGCCGGGCTATGCTGAACATCTGCATTGTGTTCGCCCAGCTTGAACGGGAAACGATTCAGAAGCGGGTAACGGACGCCTACTATTCCCGTTGCCAGCGCGGATTTCACATGAGCGGTGCGGCCCCCTACGGCTTCAAGCTGGAGCCCACCACCATCCAGGGCATACGCACGAAAATGATGATCCCGGACCCCGACACGGCGAATATTGCCCGGTTGATGTTTGAAATGTACGCCGAGCCGTCCACATCGTTCGGGGATATTGCCCGGTACTTCGCCCAGGAGGGCATCCTGGTGTATGACAAGGAGCTGCGCCGGGGCTTCATTTCTCAAATGCTCCGCAACCCCATTTACGCCCAGGCGGACCTGGAGCTGTACGAGTTCTTCAAGGGGCAGGGGGCCGTGGTGGTAAACGAGGCGGCGGACTTCGCCGGGACCAACGGCTGCTATCTCTACCAGGGCCGGGACGTGCAGGAGCGGAAAAACAAGGACCTGAAAAATCAGATCCTTGTGCTGGCCCCCAGCGAGGGCATTGTTCCCGCCGATACCTGGCTGCGGTGCAGGAAAAAGCTGATGGTGAACATCACATTCCAGGGTGGGCGCAAACCGAAAAATACCTGGCTGGCCGGAAAGATGAAGTGCGGCCACTGTGGACGGGCGCTGAAAAGCCTGGGCAACCGGGCGGGGACCCAATACCTCTATTGTACCAAGCGGGCGGACAATATGAGCTGCGAGGGCTGCGGGACGCTTCGGACGGCGGAGTTTGAGCAGTTTGTCTATGAGGCGATGGTACATAAGCTCTCCGAGTTTCAGACGTTGACCGCCAAGGCCGAGACAGTCAACCCCAGGCTGACCGCTCTAAATGTGGAGCTGGCCCAGGTGGAGGACGAGATCGAGAAGCTGTTGAACACCCTGACCGGGGCCAGCGCGGTTTTGATGTCCTACGCCAACGGGAAGATTGAGGAGCTGGACGCCCGCCGTCAAGGGCTGATAAAGGAGATTGCCGCGCTGAACGCCGAAAGCGTCTCCCCGCAAAAAATCGAGTACCTGTCCTCCCACCTGGGGAATTGGGACAACATCGACTTTGACGACCGGCGGCAGGTGGCCGACATCATTCTCTCTCAGGTCCAAGCCACCGCCGAGCGCGTTTCGTTTGAGTGGAAAATCTGATTTCTTACCCCCAGCGCCCTATTCAATGGTGTGTTTACCATTGTCAAGCGATGTTTATTTTGACACTTATAAGTAGTTGGATCATTGTATCTGTTTCCATCCGTAAGCCGGTGAAAATTGCGGCAGGGATTTCCCCCATTGAAGCCGTCCGTTTTACCCCGGCGCAAAAGGACATCCGCAGCCGCAAAAAGAATATCAAGCTCAATCCTATTTCAATGGGAATTGCGAATTTTAAGCGTGACCGAAAAAAGACCGTTGCTATTGTAGCTTCATTGAGTTTGGGCGGAATTATCCTGCTTGTGGTATCCTCCATTGTTTTGCTGCGCTCACCAGAGGCACTTGCAAGACAGTTTTTCCCGGACGGCGACTATAAAATTTATTTGGATTCCGAAGTGGCAGAAGAAAAGGTTATGGCAGCGGGAAATCCACTGAATGAGGAATTAAAGCAGGAAATCTTATCTATTGATGGCGTTACAGATATAATTCCAAGCAGAAAATCTCTCCATGCAACTTTTAAGACAGACATTTTTCAAAGCAGTGGTATGTGTGATATGCTGACTGACCAGAATTATGCGACCGTTGAAGCAGCTCTGATGGATGGAACGATGCCAAAAGATTCCCACAGTATTGTACTTGATTATTATGTACTAAATCGCAATGAAGATATAGGAGTTGGTTCGACAGTTGACTTTTATTTTGGAGATGGACAACCGCCTGTTTTTGTTACTATATCGGGATTGTATGATTCAAGCAAGGTATATTCAGGACATGGAAAAATGCACCTCGATGGAGCGCTCCTTTTTGCGCCAGAAGCATTGTTCCATGAATTACACCCGGAAATCACCTCTTTCGATTATTCATGGAGCATTGTGAACGACCCGAAAAAAACGGAAGCTGTAAAATCTGGCCTGAAAAATATTGTTGCCAGCCATAGTAATATTGCCTTAGATGAAATCAATACAGTGATTGAATATGAAGAAATGACAAATTCCTTTGCATTTGGCAGCATGGAGGTACTTTCATGGCTGGTATTCCTCTTTGGCGTTATCAACCTGATTAACACGACACTCTCTAACCAGATAGCCCGAAAGCAAGAAAACAGTGTTTTGCGTTCCATCGGTCTGACCCAAAAGCAGCTATGTAGAATGAACATCTGTGAGGGGCTGTGCTATGCGCTCTTTGCAACATTGGCGACGCTGATCGTTGGGCTTCCGGCTTCCATCTTTGCTTGCAGAAAAATGAGTATAGGAGCTTTTGCCGGAAATGTAGTGCCTTACAAATTCCCGGTTTTGGAAATGGGCCTGTTCATTCTGGTGTTGTTCGGAATGGAGATAATCTTGTCTGTATGGACAATTCGCAGACAGAAAAAGCAATCCCTGATTGAACAAATGCGGGCGATGGAATAAGCGTATAAAATTTGGAGGAATTATCTATGGCTAACGATAAAAGAAAATTAACAGAAAAAGAATTGAAACGTAAAAATGAATTTGAAAAATTAAATTCTGAAATGCAGCAAAAAGGATATAAAATTAAGAATATGGCTATTAATATTCGACAAGCGAATTTTTTAGGACCTTTGAGTATGCTGCCATTTATGGCTTTAACATTTTTGTTTTACTATAATGTGAATGGTTTTGATTTAAGGGGGATTTCTTTGGGATTTGTCGTAGCGGCGTTTCTTCTTATTCCTCTAACTATTTTACATGAATTAATACATGGCGTCACTTGGGGGTTTTTTGCAAAGAATCATTTTCATTCGATTGATTTTGGATTTATTTGGAGTAGTTTTTCTCCATACTGTACTTGCTCTGAACCGTTGGAAAAGTGGCAATATTTGCTGGGAACTGCTATGCCTACATTAGTTTTAGGCGGTGGAGCAGCAGTGGTTTCTGTAATGATAAATCAATTACTGCTATTTATTCTGGCAGAATACATGATTCTATCGGGTGGCGGAGATTTTCTAATTATACTGAAAAGTATGCTATACCGCACTGATAAACAAGAAAGTGTGTATTGCGACCATCCTTACGAATGTGGTTTTGTAGTTTTTGAGAAATAGGAACGAATACTATTTAATCATGGTGTTACTGTTTATAGCTCCTCATAAAAGGGAAAACAAATGCCACTGCGAATGAATATACAAAGTGGAAGAAAACACAAAAGTAAATTGGACGTTTGGGAAAATCAGTGGAGCGGTTCATTAGCTGCTCCACTGATTTTTGCTATCCCTTGACAAAATATTTTGAAATGTCCGAGCTTTGTAACAATTCAGCCTGTTTTTCTGTCGAAATCAAAGACACCTCGGACATTTGTGTAACATTTGTAGTTTATGCTTGTAGTAAATCAATATTGAGGGTGAGGACACATGAAAAAGATACTGCTGATCGACGACAGCGACACCTATATATGGTGTCTGCAAAAATATTTACAGCACCGGGGCTACCCGGTGAAAACGGCTTGTACACTGAAAGAAGCGCGGGCCGCCATCCAAGAGGAAATGCCGCTGGTGGTCTGCTGTAATCTCGATCTGCCGGATGGTTCCGGCATGGACTTTCTGAACGAGGTGCGGGTCGCAGATAAGGAGCTGCCTTTTATTCTGGCGTCCTGCCATGACAAGGACGACTACGAACAAGAGGCTATGCGCCGGGGCGCGACGCTGTGCATGGACAAAATGAAAGGACTGCTGCTGCAAGATAAGCTGGTGGAATACGCCTACCGGCAGTTATCCGGCGAACCAGATTCAACTTTTCATAAGCTGCTCTTTGTCCATGCGGAAGATACCAGCGCCGGAGTGCTGCGGGCTGCTATGCTGCAAAAGGGCCTTGACCTGATTCTGGTTTCCTCGATTGGGGAGGCCGAGCGCCGGATTTTTGAGGATGAGGAAATAGACCTGATCTTGTGCGATCTGGAACTGCCGGATGGCACAGCAATGGAGCTGTTTCATACGCTGCGGCGGGTGGCAGGGATGTTCCAAATGAAGAATCCCCCTGTCCGGCTTCTGCCGTTCTTTATCCTCACCGAGAACAACGACCTTGCCACGGAATATGAATACCGGCATGAGGGCGTGAACGACTATATAACCGCCCCGGTAAATATCCCGGAGCTGGCCCGGCGGGTTCTGTTCTTTGTGGAATGAAACGAGCCTACATATCCAAACATCTGCCTCCACAGCGGGGAAAAGAAAAAAACCGCTGACGGGCAGAGGATTTCGTGCGCTTTCCTGTATCACTGACGGATACGGCGGTTTTGAGTAGATCAAGCTGGTCATTGACGGGGAATCCGCCGCTGTTGTGCGGCAGATATTCCAGATGCGTCAGTCCGGCATGGCCTATGGGAAAATCGTTGCTGCTTTGAATGAGAAAGGGATTCTCCCTCCCCGCTGGTACTGGGCGGTCCATTACGGAAATGGCAGCTGCAAGTATTCCCGGCTGTGGGCTTACGCAACCGTCCGAAGCCTTCTGAACGATGATGTTTATGCCGGTACGCTCACACAGAACTGCACCGGTTCCCGTTCCTATAAGGATAAGACCATGATAAGGAAACCGGAACGCTGACGTACAAAATCAAATTGCACCGGGGATATGTCTGGGAAAACGACTGTGCAGAAGGGGTCGCTATACCACGCGAAATTCTTGTGGAAGGTGTCTACAAAGCCGTCAATATCTGCCAGCAGCGTGTCCGGGTTATAGCTGCAATCTTTATTGGGGTTTTTGAGGTCGGCTATGGATTCCTCTATGCTGGCATAATGCTTATCGCCCAGAGAGTAGGGAACAGAGGGTACAGTCGGAGCCGCTGGCGGCGATTCCGGTTCCGGGGGCGGCGGTTCTTCCGGCTCTGCCGGGGCGGGATGGTACTCGCCCATGGATTTGATTTCCCCCGCCGCTAACTGGCTGGCTGCGTCCTTCTGCTGCTCCGGTCCCAGCCGGGACAGCTTCAAAGCATCCTTCTTCGTGATTTTGGTTCCGGTGTCCCGGATAATGTCTTTTGCCTCGGAAGTCAGATTTTTTGCGGTTTGAATCTGGCGTCTAATGGTGCTGGGGTCCACACCTAATTTTTCAGCCGTATCATCTACAAAAGATTTTTCAGAATCAAATGTGCATTTTGCACTTTTGATTTTTTCGCTCTTGCGGTCACCACCATGCTTTGTCTCCGGGTGGAGGGCTTCATAAATCTCCTTCCGACGCAGAAGCAGGTCACTGTACTCCACGGCGGATAAGGGGTTTTCCCATGTGACGTTCGCCATTTCCCTCTATCTGGAGGTGCTGCATCCTGAATATCGCACACCTGCCCCTATATACATGGCAGGTGCCAGGATGACGTGTGTTTCAGTTCCTTTCACACGTAGACGTAGATATTTCCCAGCTCTGGCTGTCAATCAAGCAGCAGTGGATTGCTGAATTGGGCTGTCATTCTATACCTTAAAATCAGTATTTCATCAGTCCTGTCTACCACAGCATACAGATAAGGCTTGCTGCTTGTCTGATTGTTCACAATACACATTTTCCAAACGGAAGCTGTTTCTTCCAGATCGAGCGAACCGCCAATATACTTTCCGTCTTTTGTGAAAAGGGCATATTCACAAAGAGGTGGTATTTCATTTTCTGTAATCCGATCTGTGGATTGTAAACTTCCCCTCGCATTTTCTATTTCTGCGCTCATTCTATTTATTGGGTATATAAATCCAATTTCAACGCCAAATAGATAGAAGGCTATGTTGACAAAAGCAACCAGAAAGACACCAAGCGCAAGAAATATCGCATACTTCATAAAAACAGTACGCAGTTTTCTTACACCCATTTATAGCCAACCCCCCAAATTGTTTCAATCGTTGACAAGTGAAATTCAGCTAACTTCCCGCGTATATTCTTAATGTGAGTAGAGATAACAGAGCTATCACTTTCTCCTTCAAATCCAAAGACCGCCTCATAGATTTGCTCCCGCGTAAATGTTTGTCCATGATGTCGCGCCAGATATTCGCATATTTCGTACTCACTTTTTGTCAACGGAACCTTTTTTGAGTTGATTGCAGCTTCTTTTGCATTGAGGTGAAAAATGACGCCGGATATTGAAAAGCTGTTTTTCTTTTCTCTTACATCACGCCGCAAGTGAGCATTTACCCGCGCTCTAAGTTCGTTTGTCCCAAACGGCTTCGTGATATAGTCATCTGCTCCAAGTCCTAATCCCTGAACAATTTCACTTTCCTGCGTTTTTGCAGTAAGGAAAATGATCGGGCAATCTACACGGTCACGGATTTGATTGCAGAGGTCAAAACCATCAATTTCCGGCATCATAACATCCAGTAAAATCAAACCAAACTTTGAAAAATCTATTTCTGTGACTGCTTTGGCGTTTGATTGAAGTGTAACTAAATGCTGATCTTTTTCTAAAACACGCCTGACAAGCTGGAGCATAGCAATATCATCGTCCACTACCAATATATGCGCCATTATCTCACCTCTTTGTTCTGATTTATATATTTGCACTCCAAGGACATCTAAATTACTGTTGCGCCAAAAGGCATCAACGCCAGTTTTGCCATTTTGAAGCACTGTACTCCGAAAGGAATGCCGATAATCGTACAACACAAAAGCAACCCATTCAGCAGCGCCACCAACGCCAAAGGGATACCGCTGATAAGCAGCCACAAGATGTTGGCAATCGCAGACATAGCACCGCCGCCATAATTCACATCTTTTCCAAAAGGGAAGAAAGCGAGTGACGCAAACTTAAAGCATTGACGGCCAATCGGAATACCGACAATGGTAATGCTCCATAAAACACCGGCAACCAGCCAAGAAATTCCCTGCCATAGTCCGCAGCACAAGAACCAAATAATATTGCCCAACCAATTCATCAGCTCTACCTCCACTCTCAATCGGCTGACCGATTTCCGCTATATTTGGAAAACCAGAGGACTGCAATTCCTATTATAGCACAAGTTGACAATATGCAAAAGATGATGCCAAAATCCATACCTATTCTGTCTGGCGGCATTAGGCCAAAGGTCGTTTCCAGAACGTAAGAAGAAAAACGAATACCCCAGCCATAAGGGATGACAAACCAGATGCCCGTGCCTAATCCTGTTTGGAGAAGCGCAACCAAAAGGCTCCCGAACACGCCAATCCCTATTCCCAAATTTTTACCAAATCGAATTGCTAGTACGAAATGAATACCATACAGCAAAATGTTACTGCCCCAAAGGACAAGTGGAATTACTGTATAAAATCCGGAAGGAATTTCAGTTGTGCCGCCAACCAGTGGAAATAGCGCACCAAATAGTACACTACTCAATACGGTTGCCAAAAGTCCAGTCACAAGCAAAATAGTCAATTTGGAAAGAGCGGCTTTCTGTCTGTATGGAAGTGTCAATATATTTTGAAAATGTCCTACTTTTGCTTCCTGTTCTGCTGCAACATAGCAGACAATCCCGATTGCAAAGGGAAAAGCAACGGCCATGATCTGAAAATAAGCAGCCAGTTTATTGATGTCATCGCTTTGGGAAACGCCTGCATACAGTGACATCATAGCCGCCCCACATACGGCAAAAATAGCGTGCAGAAGGAAAAAACAGGAATGACACAATTTGTATAAATCACTTTTCAAATAGCAGATATAGTTAGCCATTGGACTTTCCCCCACTTCCAAGCAATTTAGAGCAAATCCAAAAGGAGGCAGCAGCTAATGCCAAGCTAATGGCAAGAGCAGGAAAAATGTGCTCAATAGCCAATAACGGAGAACCGTCCTCAATGGGAAGTCCGTTAGGACGTATCTTGAAAAATGGGCAAACTACACGGGCCGGAATAGCGTATGGATTAAGAAAGAACCATGCTTTTTCTGCGCCAATAGTAGATGAAACAATATTCGCCACAAAAGTTATTAGCACAGAGGGAAGATACCCTGTTTTGCTTGCTATCAGCATAACAAAAGGGAGTTGCCACAAGCAAGTAAGGAACAGCAGCATACAGCCGATTATGCTGTCCAGCGGCGAAATATTCATAGTCGTAAAACTGGCAATTCCCGTAGTAAATAACCACATGAGCAGATTGCTGATAAAAAGCACAGCAGTCAGGGTAAGTCCTTTGCCAATCCATATTTTCGCAGAAGGGAACGGCAAACAAACAATGTTTTGCAGCCCTGTATTTTTCTCACGGATAACTGTACCTGCGGCCCACAGTGCGGTCACAACAGGAAGAAGCATAGTGTACCACCAGTTGTAAGCCGAATATTGTACTGCATGACTGCTCAATAAAAAGCCGACAAGTACAGTTGCCAATGGCGCAGCAAAAATCAATTTCATTGAGAAGCTGTGCCGCATTTTAAGAAGTTCCGAACGTACAATCCCGAACATTATTTCTCACTCCTTTCCCTATGTGCGCCAACAACATCCATAAAAATACGTTCCAGATCGTGGTTCTTATGGATTTCGTTTTCATAGCCTAAATGTCCGGCAGATATAATGCCAATGTGGTCAGCAATTTGCTCAACTTCGGAGAGTATATGACTGGACAATATGACGGTGATCCCTTTTTGCGGAAAACCTCTGATAAGCTCACGCAAATCTTGAATACCAATCGGGTCTAACCCATTTGTCGGTTCGTCCAAGATAAGCAATTTGGGCTGTGACAACAGAGCCAAGGCAATTCCAAGCCGCTGTTTCATTCCCAGCGAAAAATGGCCTGCCCGTTTTTTTCCAGTATTCTCAAGCTGCACAATACCAAGCACCTGCTTGATGCGGCTTTCTGGAAGCCCCAGGGCCAGTGTTCGGGTTTTCAGGTTTTCATAGGCCGAGAGATTTTCATAGAGCGGAGGCATCTCAATCAAAGCGCCAATGTTTTCCAAATCTGCCCGGCTCCACGGATGGCCGTCAAATTCAATCGAGCCAGAGGTGGGACGGAGAACACCTGTAATCATTTTCAAGATGGTAGATTTCCCCGCACCATTCGGCCCAAGCAGCCCATAAATTGAGTTGCGCTGAATATTCAGCGACACATTGTCTACCGCCATTTGTCCTTTGAAATTTTTGCAGAGATTTGTTGTTTGCAAAATATAACTCATATCAGACACATCCTTTCTTGGATTATGGTTTCATAATACTGAATGATTTTGAAGATTTCTTAAAGATTCAAGAAAAAACTTCGGCACCCTAAAAAGTGCCGAAGTTGCATTTTATCAGAGCAATTCTCAAAATTGCCTTAGATGTATATTAGCTCCGCAAAAATAATCTCCTCCACCTGGGCCTTACAGCAATTCATCAACCCCACCCAGCGCATGGGGTCGCGGGCTTTCAAATCCTCGGTGGCCCCAGCCTCCTTTGATATCCCCGGCATCATGCTGTCCAGCAGGTCATGGGCGGCATCCTCCACTTCCAGCAGATGGGCGTACAGCTTGCCCTCCATCACATACTCGGCCCAAACGATGGGACGATGCTCTTTCAGATACCGCAGACGTAGCAGGCCATATTTGCCCAGGCCGCGCTTGGGGTACAGCTCCGCTGCCAGGTTTGGGAGGTAGTAATCGCCCACTTTCACATAGTCCAATTCGATTTTCATTGTGCTGCCCTTTCTCCCTTACGGGTCATCGTCTGGCACCAGCGCAATCACATCAGAAATATCACAATTCAGCGTTTCGCAAATCTTGATAAGGGTCGGCATGGAGATATGCTCCCCCTTGCCCATGTTGGCGATATGGTTCGTTGTCAAATGCGCTTGGAGCCGTAAATCTTTCTTGCTCATGTTCTTGTCGATCAGTGTTTTCCACAGCGGCTTGTAGCTGATTTTCATAGCCTGTTCCACCTTTCCGGGCTGGGGCCAGCAGGAACAGCCCCGGCCCTATGGCCTTTCGACTATTATACCGCCTCCATTGAGAAAACACAATGCACTGTTGCAATTCTTCTCCAAAAACTGCGGCATACACAACGCATTTGTCTTTACATCAATTTAGGTATCAAGTGCTTCATGCCCTGCGACTTCGCGCCGGGGTTGTCGTTGCCGTAACCTTCCAGCAGGTTAATGACGCCCCACACGCCCAGGCCAGCGCCGAGGGC
>JBCLRG010000035.1:0-30679 GCA_041223955.1 Oscillospiraceae bacterium 38-13
ACCCTTCCTGGGTTCCTCTCGTAACTCTCCTCCTTCCCGTCGAGGATGGTTTTTACGGTTTTTCGACACTCTGAGGGCGGGACAGAGCCTCCTCTGTCCCGCCCGTTTCGTTCTTTCCGGTTCCGCGCGGCCGTCAGGCGTCCTCCTCCAGCCGCCGCAGGCCCGCCAGGTCCGTCACCGGCATGGAGAACACCAGGGATTGGGCCTTGGCCTGCATGCCCGCCTGGCTCATCACCGCCTTCATAATAGGCTTGCGGTCCGCCTCCCGGGCGAGGATGAACACCAGCTCCTTCTCCGCCGCCAGGGACACGCCGAAAAACTTCCGCGCCAGCTTCGTCCCGGTGCCCTTGGCCTGAATGGTGGTGCCTCCGGCGGCCCCGGCGGAGCGGGCGGCGTCCATCACCTGGTCCGTATAGCCCCGGTTTGTGATAACCACTATCAGCTCATGAGTGATTTCCTTTTCCATGTCGTCCTCCTCCGCCTGCCATTGCAGCAGATAGTCCCGGGCCTTCGCGCCGCCGATGCTGGACAGGGGCACCGTCATCAGGATGCCCCGCCCCGGAACGTCCAGCCACAGCTCCCGCTCCGCCCTCCGCACCAGCCGGGAGGACCGGGGCGCCGCCAGCAGCAGCACCGCCTTCTCCGTGGCCTCCAGCCCCAGGCAGTCCAGCACCTCCGTGGCGGCGGTGCCCCGGCCCAGGGCCGTCAGCACCAGCGTGGCCCCCTGGGCCTGGAACCAGGAGGCGAATTCCCCGCTCCGGCTGCGGTCCGTGATGGTGATGATGAGAACAGCCATAGGACCTCCTTACAACAAATCGATGATCTCCTCGTCCTCCGCCGCCTCGGCCAGCCGGGCGCGGTTCATCTTCCACTGATAGACCAGCCCCAGCAGCTGGATGGTGAGCAGGGGCGTCATGGCCACCATCGCCACCACGCCGAAGGCATCGGTGACAATATTGCCCCCCAGGGCCTCGCAGGCCCCCATGGCAAAGGGCAGGAGGAAGGTGGCCGTCATGGGCCCGGAGGCCACGCCGCCGGAGTCGAAGGCAATCGAGGTGAAAATTTTCGGCACGAAGAAGGACAGGACCACCGCCGCCAGATAGCCGGGCACCAGGAAGACGAAGATGGATATCCCCGTCAGCACCCGGACCATGGCAAGGCCGATGGAGGCCGCCACGCCGATGGACAGGCTGGCGCTCATGGCCCCGCCGGGGATGGCCCCGGAGGTGATCTCCTCCACCTGCCGGTTCAGCACGTGGACTGCGGGCTCCGCCTGGACGATGAACCAGCCCATCAGCATGCCGATGGGGGCCAGCAGCCAGCGGGCGGGCAGCGCCGCGATCTGGCGGCCCAGATAGGCCCCCGCCGGGAGGAAGCCCACGTTCACCCCCGTGAGAAACAGGGCCAGCCCGATATAAGTATACAGAAGGCCCACCACGATTTTCAAGACCTTTTTCCGTTTCAGCCGCAAGGCGGCCGCCTGATACAGGGCAAAAAAGGCGGCGATGGGGAAGAGGCTCTTCAGGACCTCCAGGGCGTACTCGGGAAAGGCGGCGAGAAACAGCCCCCCCAGCTCCCGGCTGTCCGCCGCCTGGGGCATGGCCGCGGGAACGTAGGCCCCGGAGGCGGGATAGGCCATCGCCAGGGCCAGCACCGCCAGGATGGGCCCCACGGAGCACAGGGCCACCAGCCCGAAGCTGTCCTGGGCGGCGTTCTCGTCGCTTCGGATGGAGGAGACGCCCAGGCCCAGGGCCATGATGAAGGGCACCGTCATGGGCCCGGTGGTGACGCCGCCGGAGTCAAAGGCCACGGCCAGGAAGTCCCCGGGGACGAAGAACGCCGCCAGCAGGAACACCACGGCATAGGACCCGATGAGCAGCCACTGCAGGGGCACCTGGACGAGGATGCGCAGAAGCGCCACCACCAGGAAGGCCCCCACGCCCACCGCCACGGCCCCCACCAGGACGGCGTTGGGAATCCCCGGCACCTGGGAGGCCAGGACCTGAAGGTCCGGCTCCGACACCGTGACCACCACGCCGATGAGGAAGCTGACGCCCGCGATGACCCCGATTTTCCGGGAGGCGGCCATGTGGGCGCCCACCTGTTCGCCGATGGGGGTCATGGCGGCCTCCGCCCCCAGGGTGAAGAAGCCCATGCCCACAATCAGCAGCACCGCCCCCGCCAGGAAGGCCAGCAGGATGTCCACCGGCAGGGGGGCCAGGGTGAGGCACAGGACCAGCACAATGGCGGTGATGGGCAGGACGGAGGCCAGGGCCTCCCGGACCTTTTCCCCCAGTATGGTCTTGGTGCGTCCCATTTTGTCCCGCCAGCGGCTGAATTCCCTCATGCCGTCACCTCCTGATTCCTTTTATTGTAGCACAGCGGCCCCGCCGCCCGCAACCGTCCCGGAAGTTCTTTACAAGACCTTTACGGGCCTTTCCCGAGCCTATGCGCCCCGGGCCGGTTTCAGAACGGCGCGGGGCGGCGGTTTTTTATTTGACGGGCCCGGGAATTTGGAGTATAATGTGGGGGAAGCGGAAAGGAGGGACCCGCCATGAAAACCATCATCACCATTGGACGGCAGTTCGGCAGCGGCGGAAAGGAAATCGGCATCCGGGTCGCCAAGGAGCTGGGCATCCCCTTTTATGATAAGGAGATCTTGCAGCAGGCCGCCAGGAAGAGCGGCCTGTGCGAGAAAATTCTGGAGAACTTTGACGAGCGGCCTAAGAGTCTTCTTTACTCCATCGCCATGGATTCCTACATGTTCGCCCTGCCGGGCACCGGCGTGGGGGACTCCCTGGAGCAGCAGGTGTACCTGGCCACCTTCAACACCATCCGCCAGATCGCCAAGGAGGGCCCCTGCGTCATCATCGGCCGCTGCGCGGACTACGCCCTGGCGGGAGACCCCAACCACCTGAGCATCTTCATCCACGCCCCCATGGAGGACCGGGTCCGCCGGGTGGCCCAGCGCCAGGAGCTCACCCCCGAGAAGGCCCGGACCCTCATCAGCAAGACCGACAAGCGCCGGGCCTCCTACTATGAGTACTACTCCTCCCAGCGCTGGGGCGCGGTGGACAGCTATGATTTCTGCCTGAACAGCAGCTACCTGGGCCTGGGGGGCACCGTGGAGCTGATCCGCGCCATCGCGGACCAGCGGGAGCACCCGATCCCCAGCCCCACCGAAGAGGACCCCACCCGGAAATAAGCCGGCCCGGCGGGAAGCGTTTCCCGCCGGGTTCCTTTTTGCGGCCCCGGAAAAATCCGCTCCTCCGGGCTGGAAAAATATTTCCTGAAATTCTGAAGTTAGTACTTCCTTTTTCCCGGAAAGATTGGTATAATGTCGCACTGTAAAGACGAAAACGACAATGGCAGCCTCCCACCCTGACAAAACAGAACAAGCGGAGCCTTGGCCATGATAGGAGGACACATTTTTATGGATAAAATTCTGGTCATCGACGACAGCGCCGTACAGGCGAATTTTCTGAAATCCATTCTGGCTTCGGACTATGAGGTCGCCGTTATCAACACCGCCGAGGAGGGGCTGGAACAGGCCAAGACCGGCGACTATTCCCTGATTCTCCTGGATGTGATCATGCCCGGCATGAGCGGCTTCGACCTGCTCAAGCGCCTTCAGGAGGAGGTGCTTTTCCAGCGCATCCCCGTCATCCTGATCACCAGCCTCAACGACACGGAGCATGAGGAGCAGGGCCTGACCCTGGGGGCGGTGGACTATATTACCAAGCCCTTCCATCCCGCCATCGTCCGGGCCCGGGTCAACACCCACGTCAAGCTCTACCAGTACCGGACCCAGATCGAGCGGGAGGCCACGGTGGACCAGCTCACCGGCGTGCCCAACCGGCGGCGCTACGACGCGGTCAGCGGCAAGCGCTGGCAGGACGCCATCCGCCTGGGAATTCCCTTTTCCATCTGCATGTTCGACATCGATAAATTCAAGGTCTATAACGACACCTTCGGCCACCCCGCCGGGGACAAGGTCATCACCGCCGTGGCGGAAACCGCCTCCTCCATGCTGCGGCGGGGGACGGACTTTTTCGCCCGCTACGGCGGGGAGGAGTTCGTGGCCCTGATTCTGGGCAGCGACGCGAAGAGCGACTTCGCCCACCTGAAGCGGGTGCGCCAGGCGGTGGAGAAGCTCCAGATTCCCCACAACCCGGAGGTGTCCCAGTGGGTGACCATCAGCATCGGGGGCATCACGGTGCGGCCCAAAATCAGGGACGCCTATGCCACGTACTTAAAGCTGGCGGATACCATGCTGTATGACGCCAAGCGCTTTGGCCGGAACCAGGTGGTCTGGACCAGCGAGAAAATGGAGCAGTGGCGGGAGACCTGAGCCCGCCGGACAACAGGAGGTAGGCTCAACGTTGGGAAGATGGAAGTTCCAGCGCTGTTTCTATAGGTAAACGGAGGACCGGCTTTCGCCGGTCCTCCGCCCTTTTTGGGGGATTCTTATTTGTAGAGCTCCGGCTTCTCCATGGTCTCCACCTTCAGGAACCGCGAGGTGCCGCGGGAGGCGTTGAGGGCGTCTCCCGCCACGCACGCCACGTACCCGTCCCAGGAGGAGGGGCCGGTGAGCTTTCCGGCGTGGACGGACTCCACCCACTGGCAGAACTCGATGTCGTAGGCCTCGATGAAGCGCTCCTTCCAGTCGGTCATGATGGGCATGGACTCGGCGGGGTTCAGGCTGTCCCACCCGGCGGGACGGGAGCGGCGGACCACGGCGTAGGGGTCGGGCAGCTTCACGGTGCCGTTCTCGCAGACCACCTCGCACTGAATGTCATAGCCGTAGCCGTCGGCCACCTGGACCTCCACGTCGATGAAGCAGCCCTTCTTGGTGCGCATCAGCATGACCTGGGGGTTGTCGTAGCCCTTGTCGGAGTTGGCGGACTGGCGGACCTTCACGCACTGCACGTCCTCATACTCATCGTCCAGCAGCCAGCGGCAGATGTCCAGCTCGTGGATAGCCACGTTGGTGACGCCGTTCTCGGTCTTGAAGCCAGGGCCCTGGGCCACATTCCGGTGGCAGGCCTTGATGACCAGGGGAGCGCCGATCTCGCCGGAGTCGATAATCCGCTTCATCTCGGCGTAGCCCCGGTCATAGTGGCGCATAAAGCCCACCTGAACCAGCCGCTTGCCGATTTCCAGCTCCCGGTTGATGATCTCCTCGCAGTCCTTGGCGTTCTGGCTCAGGGGCTTCTCGCAGAAGCACCACTTCTTCTCCGCCAGGGTCTTCATAACATAGTCATGATGCGTGGGGTCAATGGAGGTAATCACAACGGCCTCCACACCGGCGTCCTTAATCATGCCGTCGCAGTCGTTTCCATAGGACTTGATGCCGTACTTGGCGGCGGTCTCGTCGGCGGCAGCGGCCACATAGTCGCTGACGGCCACGACGGTAGCGCCGGGGACGGTCTCGATGATGCGGCGGCAGTGGTCCTTGCCGATGGCCCCGCAGCCGATGATGCCAATTTTCAGAACCTTATCCATGATAATCAACCTTTCTTTTTTAAGAAATTCGGGGAAACCCCGCTGAATCGCCAAAGATGTTTTTCCCGCACCCGCCGGAGCGCGGGCAGGCCCGGCGGCTCAGCCCTGATAAATATGCTCGTTGGCGTCGGGCTTCCAGAGCCAGGCGTGCTCCTCGTCGTCGATGCGGGTCTTGAGCCAGGGATCGCCCTCCAGGTGGCGGATGCCCCAGGCGTAGCACATGGCGTAGCCCGGCGCGGCGGTCTGGGAGTGGAAGCCGCTGGTAATGACGGCAAGGCCGTTGTGCCCGGTCTGGTAAATCTCCCCATTGGCAAAGCCCGCGCCGAAGCCGTGGGGATAATCAAAGCGATAGAAGTAAACCTCCGGCTGGGGGTGGTGATGAGGGGGATAGGAGGACCACTTGCCGGGGTGGTTCAGGACCTCGCCCAGGACCATGTTGGAGAAGGGGGCGTTGTCGTGATCGAAGAACGTCTTGATCTCCCGCTCCATGCAGCCCAGGAGCTCGCCGCTGCATCCGGCGTGCTGGGTCTGGACGGTGTCGGGGGTGTACATCACGGCCTCAAAGGGCTTGTCGTTCAAAGTCTTTTGAATATAAAGCTCGCTGTGGGCCTGAGCGGTGAGGGTAATTTTCTCCCCCCGGCCCGCCAGGAGGCAGTAGGCCTCATGATGGAAGCAGTCGGGGCGGCTGGCCTCCAGGGTTTTTCCGGCCCAGGCGTAGGTGACTTTCCCGGCGAAGAGGAGGACGGCGATTTCCTTCTCGGGCTCCTCAAAGGTGAAGGTATCGCCGGGTTCCATGACGAGAAGGCCCACGTCCATCTGGGTGCCCATATCATCGGAGGCGGCGTCAATATAGGGGTTATACCCCTGTTTCAGCTGGTCGTTTTTGTTAAAATAGGTCATTGGAATCATCTCCTTGGGTTTCTGAAAATTCCGTTTTCAGGATGGGCAATCATTTATGAAGCAAGAGAATCAGGGTTTACCGGCAAAGGGGAAGAAGGTCTCAGGAGAGATGGGTGGAAACCCTGAAGAAATGGCCTGATCAGGGGATCAGGCCCCGCAAAGATGGTGCGGGGTCCTACCAGAAGAGATTGCATAAATTAGAGCCGTCTACCGGCAGACCGGCGGAAACCCTGGGGACGGGCGGACACATAGGTCCGCCCCTACGGCAGCACCTCCGGGAGAAGGGAGGTTCCGGGAAAAAGGCGGACACAGCACCGCACCAAAATTGGCGCTGGCCGGTTCGATGCCCACCAAAACCCCCGCTTGCACGGCGCCGCGGGCAGGGACATGCCTGTCTTATTCCAGACTTCCCACCGCGCCCCCGTAACCGCGTCCCCTTGTTTTTCTCTTTTGGACCGTGCACGGCCCGTTTTCTCTTTTTATTCCGGGAATAAAAAGAGAAAATGGGGGGGTGCATTGGACCAGCCCTCAAAGGGCTGAAATCCTCCCCGCCCGCCAGGGCGAGCACCAGTCCTCCGGCTTACAGCCCCGCGTGCTCGCGGATATACCTCCGCCCCTTCATGGCGTACTCCAGCGGATTGGCCTTCGCGGGGTCCTGCTCGGCCTCCACCAGGAGCCAGCCCTGATACCCGGCATCCGCCAGCACCTTAAACACGGGGTCGAAATTCACATCCCCGTCACCGGGAACAGTGAACGCCCCATTCCGCACGGACTGAAGGAAGCTCCAGTTATTCTTCCTGGCCTCTTCCACCACCGGCAGGCGCATATCCTTCAGATGCACATGGCCCACCCGGTCCACATACTTGCGCAGCATGGTCAGCGGGTCCTCCCCGGCAAAGGTGAAATGACCGGTGTCATAGCACAGGAACACATACCGGGGATCGGTATTCGCCATCATCCGGCCGGTCTCCTCGCTGGTCTGCACCACCGTGCCCATGTGATGATGGAAGCAGAGCTTGAACCCCCGGTCCGCGGCAATCTTCCCCAAGCGGTTCAGCCCCTCGCAGAACCGGTTCCACTCCTCATCGTTCATCACATGCTTATGTCCCCCGGTGAGCACCGGCGTGTCCATCTGGCCCTGAATGGAATAGCTCTGCTCGCTGACGTTGATCCGGTTCGCCCCCACGGCGGCCAGGAAGTCCAGATTCGCCTGAAAATCCTTCTCCTCCTCCTCGATGGGGCGGGTCAGGATAAAGGAGGAATACCAGCGGCTGGCAATCCGCATGCCCCGGAGGTCCAGCGCCTTCTTCAGCTCCGCAGGGTCAGAGGGGTACTTGTTGCCGATTTCGCAGCCGGTGAACCCGGCCAGCGCCATCTCGCTGACGATCTGCTGGAAGGTGTTCTCGGCGCCCAGCTCCGGCATATCGTCGTTGCACCAGCCGATGGGCGCGATGCCCAGGGAAACGTTTTTGGAATCAAACATGGGTAGTAGCCTCCTTGAAAAAATGTCGTCCTGAGACCGGAGCCCGGCCCCATAGTCAGAAGGGGAAAACCAGCGGGGAGCGGAGGGCTTCCCGCAATCATTTTCGCTATAAAGAAGGTAGCATTATCCCGCTGAAAAATCAACGGTTTTTCTCGGCCTTCCCGAAAATTTTCCGAATTCGCCAAAGGCCTTCCCCCTTTTGTTGCGCTTTGACGGAAGGGCTTCGTCGATTTACGCAAACGTTCACGCGCCCTCACCAGCGGTCCGTCCAGCTGACGGCCCCGCCCTCCGCCGCGAAGGGCTCCGGGGCGGCGTCGGAGGCCAGCATCTCCTCCCGGATGGCGGCGGAGAGGTCGGGGACGGTCTCCGGCCCGTAGGCGGCGAAGGCGGCGCTGTCCATCAGGATGGCCCCCGCCCGGCCCATGTCCTCCAGGTTCACCCGCTGAATCTCCTCCGTCTGGGAGGAGCAGCAGTCCGTCAGGACCACCGTGTTATACTCCAGGGCAATCGCGTCATAGCATGTAGTCCGGACGCAGTTGGGGGTGGTGGTCCCCGCCAGAATCACCGTCCGGACGTCCAGGCGCCGGAGAATCAGGTCCAGCTCCGTCTGGAAAAAGGCGCTCCACCGGGGCTTGATGATGCTGTAGTCCCCGGGCTGGGGCCGGAGGCCCTCGGGGGCCTGGGCGCTGTTGGGCCCGGCGGAGCCGGGGCGGCAGGCGTGGCCCCCGGCCTTCCACGCGGCGTAGCGGGTCAGCTCCACGTCGCTGCCGTCGGAGCGGTAGATGCGCTTGACGAAAAACACCGGGATGCCCTTGCTTCGGGCCTGGTCACAGGCGAAGACGCAGGCGGGTACCGTGGCCTGGGCCCCCCGGATGCAGTGGCCGCCCCGGTGGTCCACAAAGCCGTTCTCCATGTCGATGAGAATCAGCGCGGAACGGGTGGGATTGGGTTTCATGAAAAAGACTCCTTTCGTTTAAGGGGGAGTGTCCAATGACGCATTTTTCAAAGAGGACACCCGTAGGGGCGGACCTATGTGTCCGCCCGTTTACCGGAAGCGCCAGGGTCCCGGGAGAAGGGCGGACACGCCGTTTACCGGAAGCGCCAGGGCTCTGGGAGAAGGGCGGACACGCCGTTTACCGGAAGTGCCAGGGTCCCGGAAGCAGGGCGGACACGCCGTTTATCGGAAGTGCCAGGGTTCCGGGGGAAGGGCGGACACGCAGGTCCGCCCCTACAGGGTCTGCCTTTCTACCGATAGACGGTTCTCATTCATGCAATCTCCTCCGATAGGACCTTGCACTATCTTTGTGGGGCCTGACCCCCTGGTCAGGCCATTTCTCCAGGGTTTCCACCCTTCTTCCGGAGGTGCTCCCGCAGGGGCGGACCTATGTGTCCGCCCGTTTACCGGAAGCGCCAGGGTCCCGGGAGAAGGGTGGACACGCAGGTCCGCCCCTGCCCTCCTTCTGAAACACGTGGACCCGGAAGGAAATCCGGACCTCCAGCTCCTCCAGCGCCGCCAGGCGCTCCGCCCCGGCCTTCGGGGTCTTCCAGAAATAGGGCGTCATGCGGAAGAGGTTCCGCATGTCCTCCCGGCGGTCCAGCCGGATGCGCCCCTCCACGGGCACGATCTCCCGGTAGGCAAAGCCCGGATAGGGGGTCTCCTTCTCCTCGTTGGGGTAGGGGCGGTCATAGAGAACCGCTTTCATCTCCCACAGGTGCTCCGGCCCCGGCACCACGTAGAGGAACCGGCCCCCGGGCTTCAGCACCCGGCGGAACTCCTCCAGCGCCAGGGGGGAGAAGCAGTTCAAAAGCCCGTCCACACTTCCGTCCGCCAGGGGCAGGCCGTAGGAGGAGGCCACGGCGAACTCCACCTCCCGCTCCCGCCGGGCCGCCGTGCGGAGGGCGAATTTCGAGATGTCCGTCCCCGCTATCCGGGGGCGCTTCCCGGCGTCCTGGAGGGCCCGGTAGACCCCGGCGGTGTACCACCCCTCGCCGCAGCCCGCGTCCAGGAGGGCGGGGGACTCCCCGGGGAGGGCCAGGAGCTGATTGCAGAGGGCATTCAGCAGCGGACGGTAATACTCTCCGGACAGGAAATCCCGCCGGGCCAGCACCATCTCCCGGTCGTCCCCGGGGAGGGGGGAGTGCTTCCGGTTGGGGGGCAGGAGGTGGACGTAGCCCTCCCGCGCCCGGTCGAAGCTGTGGCCTTTGGGGCAGCGGAGGGCCCGGTCCCCCGCCTCCAGCGGGGCGGCGCAGAGGGGGCAGCGGAAGAGGCTCATTCCCGGTCCCCTCCCGTCACGTCGTTGATCCACTTTCCCCCCTGGAAGCGCCAGAGGCAGAGGGGGAATTTCACAATGCTCTCCAGCTGGATGGCGAAGGCGATGGGCCAGCAGCCCAGCCGGAACACCAGCGCCGCCAGGGCCGTGGCCGGAAGGCAGACCAGCCACTGGGGCAGGATGTCCAGGGCCGTGGACCAGAACACGTCGCCCCCGGCCCGGAGGACCCCGGTGACGGCGGAGATGGCGCAGGCGTGGAGGGGGATGGAGGCGAAGCCCATGACCGCCAGGGCCGTGGCGATCTCCGCAGACTCGCCGAAGAGCTTGAACATGGGAAAGATCACCGGCACGAACAGCAGCGGCACCAGCGCGATGGAGACCACCGCCAGCACGCTTCCCACCAGCACGGAGAACCAGAGGAGGGTCCGGCTCAGGTCCATGACCCGCTCCCGGCCCTGGCCCTCGCCGATGGCCTTGCCCGTCATCACCGCCGTAGCGGCCCCCAGGCCGAAGCAGACCACCAGGAACAGCCGGTTCAGGTTGCCCATGACGGCGTTGGCCGCCAGCATCTCCACGGAGTTCTCCGTGTAGCCCAGGATTACCGTGAGAAGGGAGTTCCCCAGCCCCCACACCGCCTCGTTGAGGACCACGGGGGAGGCGTATTTCACAAACCGCCCCATCATCTCCCACCCGGGGCGGAAGAAGAGCCGGAGGTCCAGGGGAATCAGGCGGCTGCGCAGGGCGCACACGGCGCAGATCAGGAACTCGCTCATCCGGGCCAGCAGGGTGGCGATGGCGGCCCCGGCCACCCCCAGGGCGGGGAAGCCGCAGCGTCCGAAGATCAGGAGGTAGTTCAGCCCCGTGTTGAGGATGGTGGAGAAGCCGAAGAGCTTCATGCCGAAGCCGGGGTTCTCCACGCTCCGCTGGGCGCTGGCGTAGATGGAAGAGAGCATGTTGAACACATAGGAAAAGCCGATGACCCGGAGATAGGGGGCCCCCAGCAGGGACAGATCGTGCCGGTTGGACAGCCGGTCCATCACCTCCACGGGCCAGAGGAAGAAGAGCACCGCCAGCGCCAGCGTGATGCCCGCGCCCACCAGGGAGGCCACTCCCAGCGCCCGGCTGACGCTCTTGGCGTCCCCCTTGCCCCAGTACTGGCTCACCAGAATCCCCAGGCCGCTCTGGACGCCGAAGACAATGCTGATTAAGAGGAACACCGGGACGTTGGCGGTGGTGACGGCGGCCATCTCCTCGTTCCCCAGGCGGCTGACCATGAAGGTGTCGATGAGGCCCAGGGAGAAGGTGATGAGGTTTTGCAGGATCATGGGGAGAGAGAGCTTGAAGAGCCGTTTGTAAAAGCCCGGCTCACGGCGAAGACAGCGAAGCATAGTTTCGTTCCTTTGTCAATGTTTTACCGCAGCATGGGCATGCGGGTGTCATGGTGCCGCCGGAGGGCCTCAACGCAGGCATCGACCTCGGCGGCGGCGGTCTCCGGGCCGAAGCTCAGGCGGATGACCCCGGAGGCCGTCCGCTTGGGCAGCTTCAGGGCGGCGACGACGTGGCTGGGCTTCCCCTGGTGGCAGGCGGACCCGGCGGAGACGCAGATGCCCTGGGCCCCCAGGTCGTTGACAATGTTCTGGCTGGGCCAGCCCTCCAGGGAAAGGGCCAGGATGTGGGAGGCCATCTCGCCTCCCCCCAGGACCGTCAGGTCCGGGAAGCCCTGAAGCCGCTCCAGCGCGCGGGCCCGCAGCCCGGCCAGATGGCTCCGGATTTCCTCCCGCCGCTCCAGCCGGAGCTCCGCCGCCCGGGCGAAGCCCGCCATCTGGGCCGTGGCCTCGGTGCCGGCCCGGAGGCCCCGCTCCTGGCCGCCCCCCGCCAGCAGGGGACGGGGGTTCTTCACCCGGGGGCCCATGTATAGGGCCCCGATGCCCTTGGGGCCCCCGATCTTGTGGGCGGAGACCGTCACGAAGTCCGCCCCCAGGTCCCGGGCGGAGAAGGTCCCCAGGCCCTGGACCGCGTCGGTGTGGAGGAGGGTTTTCGGATTCCGGGCGGCCAGGCCCCGGGCGACGGCCTCCACGGGGTAGCGGTTCCCCAGCTCGTTGTTCACCAGCATGAGGGACACCGCGGCGGTGTCGGGCCGGACGGCCTCCAGCACCTGCTCCGGGGCAATCCCGCCGGTTTGGTCCGGGAAGATGTACGTGACCTCGTACCCCTCCTGCGCCAGCTGCTTACAGGCCTCCAGCACCGCGCTGTGCTCCACCGCCGTGGTGACGATGTGCCGCCCCAGGCGCCGGTTCTGCCACGCGGCGGCCCGGAGGGCCCAGTTGTCCCCCTCGGTGCCGCAGGAGGTGAAGGCCAGCGCCTCCGGCGGGCAGTCCAGCAGGGCGGCCACGGCCCTCCGCCAGAGCTCCACCCGCTTTTTCATCTCCGCGCCGAAGGGATACTGGGAGCTGGGATTGCCGTACTGCTCCGTCAGCACCTCCAGCATGGCCTCCGCCACCGCCCGGGGGACGGGGGTGGTGGCGGCGTGGTCCAGGTAAATCATTATGAAAAACTCCTTTCGTTGGGGCTTGCCCAAACGGGGCGGTTCCAGTATAATGGGGAAAACATACCAGGCTATTATAAAGGCAAACGTGCCAAAGCGCAAGGAGAATCTGACCCCCTCCGGCGCTTCTTTTTCCCTCCCCGGAGGGGCGCGTTCCAAGCATGAAAAAGGGAGCAAAGAATCTATGAGAATCGCCATCTACACCCTCGGCTGCAAAGTGAACCAGTACGAAACCCAGGCCATGGAGCGGGAGCTCCGGGCCCGGGGCCACGCCGTCGTCCCCGTCCAGGAGGAGGCGGACGCCTACGTCGTCAACACCTGTTCCGTCACCTCCTCCAGCGACCAGAAGTCCCGGCAGGCCATCCACCGCGTCCGGCGGGAGCACCCCGGGGCCCTGGTGGCCGTCTGCGGCTGCTGGTCCCAGACCCACGCCGCCGAGGCCCGGACCCTGGGGGCGGATGTGCTGGGGGGCTCCGGGGACCGGATGGGCTTCCTGAGCATGCTGGAGGAGGCCGCCCGGGAGCGGACCGTCCTGGAGTCCATCGACCACCCCTTTGAGCGGCGGCACTTCGAGTGGCTCCCCGCCGGGGGGCTGGAGGGCCGGACCCGGGCCCTTCTGAAGGTGGAGGACGGCTGCTCCAACTTCTGCTCCTACTGCATCATCCCCTACGCCCGGGGCCCGGTGCGGTCCCTCTCCCTGGGGGAGGCGGCGGTGCAGGCGGCGGAGCTGAAGGCGGCGGGCTACCGGGAAATCGTCCTCACCGGCATCGAGATTTCCGCCTGGGGCCGGGACCTCCACCAGGGGCTGACCCTCATCGACCTGCTGGAGGCGGTCAGTGCCGCCGTCCCCGGCGTCCGCCTCCGGCTGGGCAGCCTGGAGCCCCGGACCATCACCCCGGAGTTCTGTAAGCGGGCCGCCCTGCTGCCGGACCTGTGCCCCCAGTTCCACCTCTCCCTCCAGAGCGGGTGCGACGCCACCCTGAAGCGGATGCGCCGGAAGTACGACACCGCCCGGTATCTCCGCTCTGTGGAGCTGCTGCGGCAGACCTTTTCCCACCCCGCCGTCACCACGGACCTGATCACCGGCTTCCCGGAGGAGACGGAGGAGGAGTTCGCCGGGACGATGGATTTCATCCGGGCCTGCGGCTTTGCCCGGATGCACATCTTCCCCTACTCCGAGCGGCCCGGCACCCCGGCGGCGGAGATGGCCCCGGTTCCCAAGCCCATCCGGGCGGAGCGGGCCCACCGGGCGGCGGAGGCCGCCTCCGCCATGCGCCGGGACTATCTGGAGGCCTGCGTGGGCCGGAGGTACGATGTGCTCTTTGAACAGCCCTCCGGCGAGGGCTTCCTGGGCCGCGCCCCCAATTACGCCGGGGTCCTGGCGGAGGGGGAGGACCTGCACAACCAGATTCGCCCGGTGCGGATTACCGGAACCGACGGGAAGGTCCTGTTCGGGGAAGTGGAGGAGCTATGAGAAGCCATTTTTTCGCCTACATCTCCCGGATGCGCTTCATCCAGCGCTGGGCCCTGATGCGGAACACCGCCCAGGAGAACGTCCAGGAGCACAGCCACCAGGCCGCCGTCCTGGCCCACGCCCTGGCGGTCATCCGGAACCGGCGCTTCGGCGGGGCCGTGGACCCGGGCCTGGTGGCGGCGGCGGCCCTTTACCACGACGCCGCCGAGATACTGACCGGCGACATGCCCACCCCCATCAAGTACGGCAACCCCGCCATACGCGCCGCCTATAAAGACGTGGAGGCGGTGGCGGCCCGGCGGCTCCTGGAGATGCTGCCGGAGACCCTTCAGGAGGCTTATGCCCCGGTTTTGACGGCGGTGGACCCGGAGGTGGAGCGGCTGGTGAAGGCGGCGGACAAGCTCTCCGCCTACATCAAGTGCGTGGAGGAGCTGAAGGCGGGGAATACCGAATTCCGGGAGGCCGCCGCCCAGACCCGGAGGACCCTGGAAGGCTATGGCCTTCCAGAGGTGGATTATTTCCTGGAGACCTTTATGGAGAGCTTTTCGCTGACGCTGGATGAGCTGAAATAGGGGGTCCCCGGCGGGGGGACGGGGCTGGTGCTCGCCCTGGCGGGCGGGGAGGGTTTCAGCCCTTTGAGGGCTGGTCCAATGCACCCCCCATTTTCTCTTTTTATTCCCGGAATAAAAAGAGAAAACGGGCCGTGCACGGTCCAAAAGAGAAAAACAAGGGGATGCGGTTACGGGGGCGCGGTGGGAGGCCTGGCATAAGACAGGCATGTCCCTGCCCGCGGCGCAGTGCAAGCGGGGGTTTGGTGGTCGTCGAATTGACAAGCGCCAATTTTGGCGCGGTGCTGTGTCCGCCTTTTTCCCGGAACCTCCTGTCTACCGGTAAACAGCTCTTATTCATGCAACCTCTTTCGGTAGGACCCCGCACTATCTTTGCGGGGCCTGACCCCCTGGTCAGGCCATTTCTTTAGGGGTTCCACCCTTCTCCCGGAGGTGCTGCCGTAGGGGCGGACCTATGTGTCCGCCCGTCCCCCAGGTTTCCTCCGGTCTATCGGTAGACGGTTCTAATTCATGCAATCTCTTCTGGTAGGACCCCGCACCCCCTTTGCGGGGCCTGATCCCCTGATCAGGCCATTTCTTTAGGGTTTCCACCCATCTCTCCTTAGACCTTCTTGCTGTCGGTAAACCCGCCCCAAACCGGCTCCCGGAAATTCTCCCCTTTCCGGGAACCTTTTCCCGGCCCCGTCCGTCTAAACAGAAAACCAAAACAGGAGGGATTTCCATGAAACGCCTGCTTTCCCTGACCCTGGCCGCCGCCCTGCTGGCGGCGCTCACCCTGCCCGCCGCCGCGGCGGAGCCGTCCCAGGACCTCCGCCTCTCCGGCGTCACCGCCCTGGTGAAAGAGACGCTGGGCCTGGACACCGGGGACTACCAGACCTTTCGCGGCAGCCTGTCCGAGGACCTGGCCCCCGTCTGGAACCTGAGCTGGGAGGGCGAACGGCGCTCCCTCTCTGTCAGCGCCCTGGAGGACGGTACCGTGGTCTCCCTCTCCCGCTGGGAGTCCCGCCCCGCCGCCAGCGCCTCCGGAACCGCCTTCCCCGCCTTCCCGGAGAACAGCGGCGCGGCGGACCGGGAAGCGGCGGAGGCCTTCCTTGCCCGGGTCCTCCGCCCCTGGGAGGCCGTGGAGCTGGAGGACGGCGGCGATTCCTTCTCCGCCTCCAGCAGCAGCTGGACCGGCACGCTGGCCCTGAACGGCCTGCCCTCCCCCCTCCAGCTCTCCATCCGGGTGCGGGACGGGCTGGTGGAGCATTTCAGCCGGGATGTGCCGGAGACCTCCGGAGTAGGGGGCGTGCCGGAGCCCTCCGCCGCCCTCAGCGCCGAAGCGGCCCGGGAGGACCTGAACGAAACCCTGAAGCTCCGCCTGGAATACGTTTCCAGCGGCGAAAACCGGGCCGTGCTCCGCTACGTGCCGGAAGCCCATGAATATCTGCTGGACGCCAAAACCGGAGAGCTTCTGGACCTGACGGAGCTGGAGGAGCAGCTGCGCCGGGGCTACCGCTCCGCCGCCGGCAGCGCCGCGCCCTCCGCCAAGGACGAAAACGCCGCGGAAACCGGCCTCACCCCGGCGGAGCAGGAGGGCGTCCGGCAGCTAGAGGGCGTCCTGCCCGGCGAGGAGCTGGACAAGACCCTCCGGGACGCCGGGGTCTACGGCCTCCGGGGCTACGCCCTGACCGCCTCCGCCTACAGCGTCTCCGGGGACGCCGGGGAAACGGAGGTCCGCTGCGAGCTCCGCTACGCCCGGACCGACGGCGGTGAGCGCCTGACCCGGAACATCACCGTGGACGCCAAAACCGGCGCGGTCCTGTCCGTCCGGTCCAGCGCCCCCTATGGCCGGGAGGCCCGGCTTACCGGGGACACGGCCCTGGAAAAGGCCCAGGCCTTCCTGAAGGGCCTCTGCCCGGACCGGGACCTGGCCCTGTACACCGCTGCCTATCCTGTCCCCATTGCCCGGGAAGAGGAGGCCCCCTTCCACCGCTTCCGCTTCGCCCGGCAGGAAAACGGCTATCCCTTCCCCGCCAATTACTATGACGTCTCCATCGACGCCGCCGACGGCTCTGTCTACGGCCTCTCCAGCGTCTGGGACGAGGACGCGGCCTTTGACCGCGCCGGGGACCCCGTCTCCATGGAAACGGCCCTCGCCGCCTGGGCGGGGACCTGGGAGCCGGTGCTGGCCTACCGGAACGTCCCCCGGAAGCTCACCGCCTCCGGCCCGGCCAGGCTGCGGGGCATGGAGTATGCCTACGCCCTCCGCCTCACTTACGGTCTGGAGCAGGAGGACGCTTACAGCGGCGTGGACGCCCAAACCGGCGCGCCGGTCCGGGAGGAGCCGGTGCAGGTCCGGGGCCCGCTGTCCTATGACGATCTCGCCGGAAGCCCGGCCCGGTCAGACATCGAGAAGCTGGCCCGGTACGGCGCGGGCTATGCCGGGGGAAAATTCCGCCCCGGCAGAAGCGTGACCCAGTGGGACCTTGTGGCCCTGGCCTTCAGCCTTCAGGGCCCGGCCCTGGAGCCGGAGACCGAAGAAAAGGACCGGGAAAACGCCTACTACAACGCCTACCGCCTGGGCCTTCTCCGTCCGGCGGAGCGGGATGACGGCGCCGTTCTCACCCGGGCGGAGGTGGTGCGGATGCTGCTGGACGCCGCGTCCTACGGTCCCGCCGCCCGCCTGAGCGGGATTTACGCCTGTACCTACACCGACACGGAGAGCATCCCGGCGGAGGGGCTGGGCTACGCGGCCATCGCCCAGGCCCTGGGGCTGGCGGAGGGGACCTATGCCGGGACCCGGGCCGCCACCCGGGGCGAGGCGGCCTCCATGCTCTGCCGGGTGCTGGAGCGGGCGGCGTAACGGGGTTCGCCGCCTGAGAAAACGCGGACATGCCGCTTTCCCCAAGACTGTGAAAAGGGACTGCCTTCCGGCAGTCCCTTTCTCTTCACTTCTCCAGAATTCCCGCCAGCGTCTCCAGAGCCGCCTCCGCGTCGGCCCCCTCGGCGCTGAGCTCCACCGTGCCGCCCTCCCGCATCAGGGAGAGGAAGCCCAGGAAGCTCTTCGCGTTGATGCAGTGCCCGTCCCGGGCGATGGAGATATAGCAGGAATAGCCGCTGGCCGCCTTGATGAAGCTGGTGGCGACGCGGTCCAGCTGATCCTCCGGGATCTGTACGAGTGCCGTACGATTCATGTGCCCACTCCGTTTCCATGAAATAAGTAGAGTCAGTATAACACGCATTCCGGCGGATGCCAATTTTTATTAAACAAGTTTTTGGGAGCCCGGCCCATTTTCGTCGCCCGCGTAAAAATGCGCTGGGGGACCGGGTTGGAAATTGTAAGAAATTCTTAAGGATTTTGTCAAGCCGTTCGTAAGATCTTCCTGTTACCCTGAGGAAAACCGGGACGCCGCCCCGTTGTATGTAAAGAGCAGCGGACCCCGAAGGAAAAAGGAGACGATCTTATGAAGCGAACCATCCTGTCCCTTGCGCTGGCGCTCTGCCTGGCGCTCGCCGCCTGCGCCGCCCCGGCGGAAACGGGTCAATGGGACCCCGCCCTGACCCACGCCCTGGGCCTGACGCCGGAGCAGCGGCTGGAGGACTACGACTATTTCGTCAATACGCTGAAGGACAGCTATCTGTGTCTGGGCCTCCGGGACCGGAAGAACCCGGAGGACCCGGCGGAGAAGATCTTTCAGGACTACCGGCAGCTGATTCAGGAGAATGACACAGACCAGGCGTTTTACAACGCCCTTTACAGCACCTGGTACCGGCTGGGGAGCTATGGGCACTTCTGGTTCATTGAGCCGGAGGCCTACGCGGAGATGCTGGACTGGTGCAGGCACCAGGACACCGCCGGCCGGGAGCAGTGGAAGGCGGACATCGAGGCGTCGGAGGAATCCTACCGGAAGCTGGAGGCCTTTCTGGACGCGCTGGGGGACGATTCCGGAAGCTGGGACGGCGGGGAAACGGGGGAGAACCTCCGGACGCTGCTCCTGCCGGGGTCCGGCGTGGCCTACCTGAAGGTGAACAGCTTCCTGGCGGAGTACGACCCCGATTATCAGAAGGAGGCCCAGGCCATCCGGGATTTCTATAACGCCGCCGGGGACTGTACGGACCTGATCATCGACCTGACGGACAACGGCGGGGGGAACGAGGGCTATTGGCAGAACCTTCTGGCTGCGCCGCTGGCGGACGGGCCGCTGTCCTGTACGAATTACGCCCTGCTGGCGGACAGCGCCCATAACCGGCCTTATATCGAAAACGTCTTCGCCCCCTCGGACCTCCATCCCATCGCGGAGCTACCCCCGCTGCCCAAGCTGGAGCGGCAGGGCCTGGAGGCGGCCACGCATTTTGTGGAGAGCACGCTGCGGGTGGAACCGGCGGCGGAGCGGGGGGCGTTTCATGGCCGGGTGTGGCTGCTGGTGGGCCCGGCGGTGTACTCCGCCAGCGAGTCCTTCGCGGTGTTCTGCCAGGCCACGGGCTTTGCGGCGCTGGTGGGCACTCAGACCGGCGGGGACGGCATCGGGGCGCTGGACCCGGTTCTGATGCGGCTGCCCAACAGCGGCATCCTGGCCCAGTTCACCATGATGTATGGGCTGAACCCGGACGGGAGCAGCAGCGAGGAGGCGGGCACCACGCCGGACATCGTGTCTCCGGCAGGGGAACCGGCCTTGGTGACGGCGCTGCGGGCCATAGAGGAGAAGCGGGCCGGAGGGGAGGCGTAACAAAAGCCGGGAGGGAGAGATTTTCTCCCTCCCGGAGAAAATTTGAAAAAGGGCTTGACTTTGGGAAAAGCTCTGGTATAATAACTACTGTTCTTCTGAAGCGGGAAGTACAACTGCATAGGTGAAGAAACCGGCAACGATGGAGAAGTCGCCTAGTTGGTCGAGGGCGCATGATTGGAAATCATGTAGGCCCCTAAAGGGTCTCGAGGGTTCGAATCCCTCCTTCTCCGCCATTAAAAACCCTGTAATCGCAATGGTTACAGGGTTTTGTCACGTTTTTCCAGGCAAAACGGGCAAGCTCTTGCAGCGGCGGAAAAGGCAGGGCGCGGGGTGTTGCCGGAACCCCACGCACAGATATATACCCTGTGCCGCTTGTTGGCGGTCAGGGAACCGCCCCCTACGGTACCACCGCCGGAGAAAACGCGTAAGCGGACACGCCCCTCGGGAGTGTCCTATTCAGAGAGATTACCTTGTAGGGGCGGACTTGCGTGTCCGCCCTTCTCCCAGGCCCCTGGCACCTCCGGTAAACGGCGTGTCCGTCCTTCCCCCCAGAGCCCCGGCGCTTCCGGTAAACGGCATATCCCCCTTCCCCCAGGACCCCGGCGCTTCCGGTAAACGAGCGGACACACAGGTCCGCCCCTACGGGTGTCCTCTTTGAAAAATGCGGCATCGGACACCCCCTTGACAACCACCCCGCCCCGCCCTATAATAATCTCATGCAACCTTGTATAAGCCCATAATCGGATGGGCGTTTCTACCAGCTGCCGTAACAGTTGACTACAGGTTCCGGGCTCTGCCCGGGCCCCTGCGGTCTTCCTGCTCCGGCGGTTTTTCCATTTCCCCCCACTCTTACCTGCATAAGGAGGCACCCTATGAGCAGCTTATGGATTCAAAACGCCTCGGCTATCGTCACCTGCGACCCCCGGGACTCCGTCCTGGAACACACCGGCATCCTGATTCAGGACGGCGTCATCACCTCCATCGACCAGGCCCCTCACGACGCGGACCAGGTCCTGGACGCCGCCGGATGCATTGTCTACCCCGGCCTCATCAACACCCATCACCACCTCTACCAGACCTTCAGCCGCAACCTGCCCCAGGTCCAGAACCTGGAGCTCTTCGACTGGCTCACCGCCCTCTACGAAATCTGGAAGCACCTGGACCGGGACGTCCTCTACTACAGCTCCCTCACCGGCCTGGGGGAACTGCTGAAAACCGGCTGCACCACCTGCTTCGACCACCACTACGTCTTCCCCGGCGGAAGCTCCGCCGCCCTGCTGGACGCCCAATTCGCCGCCGCCGGAGACCTGGGCATCCGGATGTACGCCTCCCGGGGCAGCATGGACCTCAGCCGGAAGGACGGCGGCCTCCCTCCGGACAGCGTGGTCCAGACCGTGGACGCCATCCTCCGGGACGCGCGGGAGGCGGTGGAGGCCTTCCACGATCCCTCCTTCAACTCCATGCGGATGGTGGCCCTGGCCCCCTGTTCCCCCTTCAGCGCCAGTCAGGAGCTTTACCGCCAGTCCGCCCTTCTGGCCCGGAGCCTGGGCGTCCGCCTCCACACCCATCTCTGCGAGACCCGGGACGAGGAGGCCTATGTCCTGGAGAAGTACGGGACCCGCCCCCTGGCCTATATGGAGCGCCTGGGCTGGACCGGCCGGGACGTCTGGTACGCCCACGGCATCCACTTCAACAGCGAGGAGCTGGCCCTCCTGGCGGACACCGGTACCGGCGTGGCCCACTGCCCCATCTCCAACATGAAGCTCTCCTCCGGCGTGTGCCGGATTCCCGAGATGCTGGAGCTGGGCGTCCCCGTGGGCCTGGCGGTAGACGGCAGCGCCAGCAACGACGGCTCAAACCTTCTGGAGGAGCTCCGGGCCGCCTATCTCCTCCACCGCCTCCACTCCAGCGAGAAGGCCCCCAGCGGGTACGAGCTGCTGAAGCTTGCCGCCCGGGGCAGCGCCCGGGTCCTGGGCCGGGAGGACATCGGCTCCCTGGAGCCCGGCAAGGCCGGTGACCTCTTCCTCCTCCGCCGGGACCGGCTGGAGCTGGTGGGGGCCGATCTGGATGTCAAATCCATGCTGGCCACCGTGGGCCACAAGGGGCCGGTGGACTGCACCGTCGTCCGGGGCCGGGTGGTGGTCCGGGAGGGCCGCCTTACCGGCGTGGACGAGGAGGCGGTGGTCCGGAAGGCCCAAGCGTGCGTCCGGGCCTACCTCAGCCGCTGAACGCGAAAAGGGCCGGGAGAAGGACGCGTCCTTCTTCCGGCCCCGCTCAGGCGGTTTCCATCCGCGCCAGGTAAAAGGCCAGCGCGAACCCGGCGGCGCAGCACAGGGCGGAGAGGGCGATTTCCCCCCAGCCGGTGTACTCCGCCGGGATGATGACCAGGGTGGAGGCCAGGACAAAGCCCAGGATCCCATGGAAGGCCACGGCGTAATGGCGGCGGAAGAACCAGGTCACCAGCCGGGCCAGGAGGGCGATGGTCAGGAACATCCCCGGCAGCGCCGCCGAGAGCACCAGCAGGTCCAGCCGGGCCAGCCCCTCCAGCATGGGCTGGTAGAGCCCCAGGGCCATCATCACCGACGAGGAGGTCATGCCGGGAATCACGACCCCCATGCCCCACAGGGCGCCGCAGAAGTTATACCACCAGAACCCCGGCGTCACCTGGACGTGAACCACCCGGCTGACGTAAAACAGCCCGGCGAACACCGCCAGGGCGCAGAGCAGCAGGCTGGCCCACGCGGCGGCGGAACGGCCCTCCCTGCCCGCCTCCCGGAAGAGGGAGGGGACGGTCCCCACGATGAGGCCGATGAAAAGCCAGGTGGTCACGGCGTCGGAGAGCAGGATGGCGGCGGCAATGCCCTTGGCGAAGAGCAGGAAGCCCCCGCACCACCCGATTCCCAGGGGGATCATCAGCCGCCAGTATTGGGGCAGGGCCTTCCGGGGCCGGGTCAGCACCTCCATGAAGGGCCGGTAGATATCAAACACCACCGCCAGCACCCCGCCGGAGACCCCCGGCAGAATCGCCCCCGCGCCGATGAGAACGCCGCAGAGCATATACCGGAGCCACCGGGTCCTCTGCCGCCTCCGGTCCTCCATCGCCGCCGCCCCCTCTCCTTGTTCCGTGGAAATTTACGCAGAATATAATAGCAGTTTTGCCGGGGTCTTGCAATCCGATTCCCCTTTTCCGGGGGAATTTTTCGGCCGTATTCGCGGTTTTGTGGAATCCGCCGGATATTTCGGTTTCCAGCGCCGCTTTTCTGTGCGGAACGCCCTTGACAGCCGGGGCAAAACCGTGTAAACTTCAAACTGTTTTCACAAGTTCATAAAAGACGATGAAGGGAAGAGTAGGCCGGACGATACGTCCAAGAGAGCCCCGGTTGGTGAAAAGGGGTACGGAAGGGCCGGCTGAACATGGTCCCGGAGTTGCGCCGCCGACTGCCATTGGCACAGGCCGCGACGTGTGCGCACGTGACAGCGCGGGAGTGTGATGGCACTCTGAAAGGCCGTCTTCGCGAGGAGGCGTGCGAACCAAGGTGGTACCACGGCGTGAGGTTCACGTTCGTCCTTGAAGCGGATTGCTTCAAGGACTTTTTGTTTTCCGCATTTCGGATTTCCCAAAGGAGGCTGGCTGTGAGCGAATCCATCATTCAAATTCAGAACCTGAGCAAGACGTTCGGCGGCGGGACCGGGGAGGTCCGGGCCCTGGACGGCATCAACCTGGATATCCGGCAGGGGGAGATTTTCGGCATCATCGGCCTCTCCGGCGCGGGGAAGTCCACCCTGGTCCGGTGCATGAACCTGCTGGAGCGCCCCACCTCCGGCGCCGTCCTGGTGGACGGGAAGGACATGACCGCCCTGTCCGAGAAGGAGCTCCGGCTCCAGCGGCGGAAGATCACCATGATTTTTCAGAGCTTCAATCTGCTGATGCAGCGGACCTGCCTGCGGAACGTGTGCTTCCCCATGGAGATCGCCGGGGTCCCCCGGGCCCAGGCCCGGAAGCGGGCGGAGGAGCTCCTGGACCTGGTGGGCCTGGCGGAGAAGGCCGGCGCCTATCCCGCCCAGCTCTCCGGCGGGCAGAAGCAGCGGGTGGCGGTGGCCCGGGCCCTGGCCACGGACCCCAAGGTGCTCCTCTGCGACGAGGCTACCTCCGCCCTGGACCCCACCACCACCGCCTCCATTTTAGAGCTGCTCAAGGAGCTGAACACCAAGCTGGGGGTCACGGTGGTGGTGATTACCCACCAGATGAGCGTCATCGAGGCCATCTGCTCCCGGGTGGCCATTCTGGACGGCGGAAGAGTGGCGGAGCTGGGGGAGGTGCAGGAGATTTTCTCCAATCCCTCCACCGACGCCGCCAGAAGGCTGGTGTATCCCGGCGGCGTCAGCATCTCCCAGTATCCCGCCAGCACCCGGGCGGTGCGGATTTCCTTCAACGGCGGCACGGCCTATCAGCCCCTCATCGCCTCCCTGGCCATCGACTGCGGGGTGAAGGTGAACATCCTGGGGGCCGACACCCGGAACGTGGGCGGGAAGGCCATCGGCACGATGCTCCTGGGCCTGCCGGAGGACCCCAACGAGGCCGCGAAGGCCCTGAGCTACATCCGGGCCCAGCCCAACGTCACTGCGGAGGAGGTGGAGTATCATGAGTGAGATTTTTACCGCCGCCTTCTGGGCGGAATACGGCGGCATCCTGGCGGAGGGACTTCTGGACACGCTGGTCATGGTGGTGCTGTCCACCCTCTTTGCCTATCTGATCGGCCTGCCCATGGGCGTGGCCTCGGTGCTGAGCCAGCCCCACGGCATCCGGCCCCACAAGGCGGTGAATTCCGTTCTGGGGTGGGTGATTAACATCGGGCGGTCCTTTCCCTTTGCCATCTTGATGGTGGCGCTGTTTCCCTTTACCAAGCTGGTCATGGGGACCCGCCTGGGGCTCCGGGGGGCGATTCTGCCGCTGGTGGTGGCCTCGGCCCCCTTTGTGGCCCGGATGGTGGAAACCTCCCTCAGCGAGGTGGACGCCGGGGTGATTGAGGCGGCCCAGTCCATGGGGGCCTCCACCTTTCAGATCGTCTGGAAAGTCTACCTCCCGGAGGCCATGCCCTCCCTGATTCTGGGGGCCTCCATTACCCTGATTGCCATCGTGGGCTACACCGCCATCGCCGGCATGGTGGGCGCGGGAGGGCTGGGTGATCTGGCCATTCGCTATGGACACCAGCGGAACGTGCCCTCGGTAATGTGGGTGACGGTGATTATATTGATTATTTTGGTGCAAGCGGTGCAAAGCGTTTTCAGCCGCCTGTCGGTGCACACCGACAAGCGTTTGAAATAAGAATCCGCCCCTCCCGCGCGCAGAGAGGGCGGACGTGAAGTCTGTTGTTTTGAAATTGGAGGAACGCATGATGAAAAAGAAGATTTTCGCTCTTTCCCTGGCCCTGATTCTGGCCCTGACCCTGACCGCCTGCGGCGGCAAGAAGGCCGCCACCCTCAAGGTCGCCGCCTCTCCCACTCCTCACGCCGAGATTTTGAACCAGTGCGTGGATATTTTGAAGGAGCAGGGCATTGAGCTGGTGGTCACGGAGTACTCGGACTATGTGGTGCCCAACACCGCCGTGGAAGACGGGGACGAGGACGCCAACTATTTCCAGCATACCCCCTATCTGGACGACTTTAACGCCCAGCGGGGCACCCACCTGGTAAGCGTGGCGGGCGTCCACATTGAACCCATGGGCCTGTACGCGGGCAATTCCGCCTCTCTGGACGCCATCCCCGACGGGGGCAAAATCGCCGTTCCCAACGACCCCACCAACGAGGGCCGGGCCCTGCTGCTGCTGGAGGCTCAGGGGCTTATTAAACTCCAGGACAGCTCCAACCTGTCCGCCACTCCCAAGGACATCGCGGAGAATCCCAAGAACCTGGAGTTTGTGGAGCTGGAAGCCGCTCAGGTTCCCGCTGCCCTGGATGAGGTGGACATTGCCGCCATCAACTCCAACTACGCCCTGGGCGCGGGCCTGAACCCCGTGGAGGACGCCCTGGTCATCGAATCCGCCGATTCCCCCTACGTGAACGTGCTGGTGGTGAAGGAAGGCAGCGAGAACAGCGAGGCTGTCCAGGCTTTGGTGAAGGCTCTTCAGTCCGACACCGTTAAGGACTACATCAACAGCACCTACGGCGGCGCCGTAGTCCCCGCTTTCTGATACTTTCTTGAAAGAAAGTATCCAAAGAACTTTCGCACGCTCCGGCAGTCCGGCACGCATCTGGCCCGAAGCGGCGGCAACGAAGACAGCAGCGCTCCGGAGGAGGACGTCCCCCGGAGCGCTGTTGCCGGTTTTCGGAACCCCCTGCCGGTAAGCCCCTCTCACCTGGTCTTTTTTACAGCCAGCCCCGCACCGTCACCGCCGCGCACATGCACAGCAGCACCGTCAGGGCCCCCTGTCCCCAGAGGAGGTTATAGCTCACCGCCTCCTTGTCCCGCCGCCGCTCCGCCGCCACCGAGGCATACACATACAGCGCCGCAAGGGCAAACGCCAGGGACAGGATATCCGCCGCCGTCCGCCATCCCAGCGCGGCGGCCCCCAGATACAGCACGAACCCCAGCCCCGAAACCATGGCCCCCCGGTTCAGCTGCTTCACTCCTTGCAGGAGGAATGTTTCTCGTTTCATTGTAATACCTCCTGTTTAAAACAATTCTGTTTCTACAAATAGTATCCTGTCAGTAGCCGTTTACAATCACATCCAGCACCCGGGCGGCCACGTCCCCCGCCACCCGGCTTCCGCCGCCGCCGTTCTCCACCAGCACCACAAAGGCATACGGCTCATTCCGGAGGAAGCCGCTGAACCACGCGTGGGGGGCCTTTCCGTCCCCCACCTCGGCGGTGCCGGACTTGGCGCAGAGGTCCATATTGGGGAACCGGTCCTTCCCATAGGTCTTCTCCACATTCCCCGCCAGAAGCTCCGTCACCCGCGCCGCCGTCTCCGGCTCGATGAGTTTTCCGGTCCGGCGGGGCAGACGGGGCAGGGAGGGAATTCCCAAGGCACTTTCGGTTTTCAGAATCAGGCAGGGCTCCGCCGCCCGGCCTCCCTCCGCGATGGCCCCCATGTAGACCATCAGGGCGCAGGGATTCACCAGCGCCTTGCCCTGACCCACACCGGCCCAGCCCAAAAGGGCCGGGTCCCAGTCAAAGGTCCCCCGGGCGGTCTGGAAGCCGTCCACGGAGTAGCTGTCCGTCAGTCCCGCCTGTTCCGTATAGCGGCGGAGGGCCTCCGGCCCCAGTTCCCCGGCGATTTCGGCGAAGGCGCTGTTGCAGCTGTTGGCAAAGGCGGCGGCGATGTCCTGTTCGCCGTGAACGCCGGAGCAGATGATGGTTTCCCCGCCCACAACAGTGGAGCCGGAGCAGGTCCAGACGCGGTCTTCCAGGCCTGAAATCTGTTCCAGGGCCGCCGTCAGGGTTACGGTTTTGTAAACGGAGCCGGGGGTAAAGACGGAGGAGAGGACCCGGTTCAGGTACGCGCCCTTCCAGCGGCCGTTGGTCTCCAGGTCTTCGGGGACGTCCAGGGGGTCGTAGCTGGGGGCGGAGACCATGCAGAGGATTTCGCCGGTTTTGTAGTTGTAAACCGCCACCGCGCCGGAGCGGCCGTTCAGGGCCTGATAGGCCTCGTAGTTGTAGCGGGCGTCCAGGGTGAGAGTCAGCGTGCGGCCGCCCTCCGCGCCGAAGGCCCCGTTGATGGGATTCCACCCCGTCAGCTTTCCGGCGAAGGCGTTCAGGGCCCCGGCGCCGATGTTTCCTTGAAGGTCTCCCACGGCGTGAAGGGTAGCCTTCCGGACGGTGGCATCGTTGTAGTAGGTGCGTTTTCCGTTTTCCACCGAGGAGAGGATATCGCCGTCCCGGTCCGCCACGGTTCCGGCGATCAGCTGGCCCTGATTGTTGTAGAGGTGGCGGTTAAAGGCGGAGGAAGCCCAGCTTCCGCCCTGAAGCAGGAAGCGGAGGACAAAGAGTCCCATTCCTGCCGCCAGCACCAGGGCCAGCAGGAAGCACACAAATGCCCGGTTCTCGATTTTTTTCATAGGGGCCTCCTTTCCTGTCGGTTGGGGGGGATGTGAGGGCAAACGGTCTAAGGGGAGATGGGTGGAAACCTAAAGAAATGGCCCGGTCAGGGGACCGGGCCCCGCAAAGATGGTACGGGGTCCTGCCAGAAGAGATTGCATGAATGAGAGCCGTCTACCGATAGACCGGTGGAAACCTGGAGACGGGCGGACACATAGGTCCGCCCCTACGGCAGCACCTCCGGTAGAAGGGAGGTTCCGGGAAAAAGGCGGACACAGCACCGCACCAAAATTGGCGCTTGTCGATTCGATGCCCACCAAAACCCCCGCTTGCACTGCGCCGCGGGCAGGGACATGCCTGTCTTATTCCCAAGCCCCAAGCGCGCCCCCGTAAACCGCATCCCCTTGTTTTTCTCTTTTGGACCGTGCACGGCCATCTTCATGGCTGAACCCCTCAAACCCTCCGCCGGATGGCGAAACTAGCATTCTCCCGGGTATCGGTTGCCTTGAGAAAAGCCAGCAGCCCCCAGGCGGACATCATAGCGGACCCCCCATTGGATACAAAGGGGAACGTCACCCCGGTAAGCGGCAGCATATCCACCGACCCGAACACATTCAGCGAGGTCTGAAACACCAGCAGCGACCCCGCCGCGCAGGCGGCAATCGTATAAAAGCTGCTCCGCCCCACCCGGCAGGCCCGCACCGTGAAAAAGGCCAGCGTCACAATGGCCCCCACCGCCAGCAGGGCAATCAGCAGCCCCCACTCCTCGCAGAGCATGCCGAACACCAGGTCGGTGTCCGCCGCCGGGACCCGGTGGAGCCAGCCCTCCCCGGCCCCCATGCCCAGCAGTCCCCCGGAGGACGCCGCCGACATGGTCCGCGTCTGCTGGTAGCCCCGGCCGGAGGGGTCCGCCCAGGCGTGGCCCCAGGAGGCGAACCGGCTGAGGATATAGGGCTTGAATTTCACAATAATCCCCGCCCCGAACACCGCCCCTCCGCAGATGAGGGACAGCGTGGCGAAATCCCCGGAGCGGAGGTAGGCGATGACCAGGAAGGTCACAAAGAACACCGCCGCCGTGCCGAAGTCGCTCATCAGCCCCAGCAGGCCGATGCACACGCCGGTGAGGACGATGAACAGCGTCAGGTTCCGCCGGTGGAACAGCCGCTCCAGCGTGGCGGACCCGGCAAAGACATAGCAGATTTTGGCAATCTCCGAGGGCTGGAAGGACAGGGGGCCCAGGGAAATCCAGTTCACCGCGCCGTACTTGGAGCGGCCCAGCGCCAGCGTCACCGCCAGGAGGCCGATGGCCAGCGCCGCCATGGTCCAGCGGTTCCGCTGCACCCGGCCCAGGTCCCGGAGGAACAGCCCCAGCGTCAGGAACAGCAGAAGCCCCAGGACGATGGACAGCAGCTGCTTATAGAGGCTCCCCGGCGCGCTGGAGGCCGTCACCGCCAGCGAAAGCGTGGAGAGGAAAAAGGCGATGGTCTCCATCTCAAAGCCCACGCAGCGGCTCAGCCGCAGGGCCACGGCATAGAGCCACATCACCGCCGTCAGGCCCAGGAAGGCCAGGGGGACGGCGGGGGGCGCGTCTCCCCCGGCGGCGACCATCAGCTGGGTACAGGCCAGCAGCTGGAACACTGTCAGCCACAGAAAGGAGGGCCACATGACGGCGGGCCGCTCCGCCCGGCGCTTTTCCTCCAGCTCCTCCCGCTCCGTCACCGTCTGGGGCAGGAACAGCAGGGGCACGCCGCCCAATTCAATCGTATCCCCCAGCTGGACGGGGGCGGAGCCCTCCACCCGCTGCCCGTTGATCAGGGCCCCGCCCTTGGAGCCCAGGTCGTAGAGGGTCCAGTGGTCCCCGGCGTCCCGGCAGAGGGCGGCGTGCTGGCGGGAGACGCTGGGGTAATTCAGGCGCACGTCGGCGCTCCGGCCCCGGCCCAGGATGTTCTCCCAGTGGGTCAAGGGCACGGTGCCGCCCCCCGGCAGGCTGAGCTGCCCCCAGGTCTCCGGGGTATGGGGCACCCGGAGCAGGGCCCGGACGGCACGCCAGAGAATCGCGCCCGCCAGCGCCGGGAAGAGAAACCGCACAAACGCGGTGTACCACAGGCCTATGGCGGGATACGCCGCCAGCAGCTCGGTGAGGGTCATGGCCTCCGCCTCCTTTCGTCCCCGGCAGGGGAAACCGGTTCTTTAAGCATACCACGGTTTTATGAAAAAATCTACCGGAAATCGGAGCGGGGGCCTTTCCGGAAAGTTGTTGGAATTTTCCGGCTGCCGCCTTTACTTTTTCGTCGTTCTGCCGATATACTATTATATGGAGAGAAGAGAGGGCAGGACGCGGGCTTTTGCGGACACCCCCGGAAGGAGAGGCCGACATGGGCGATATGCAGGTAAACGCCGCTTCCCGGCAGAGCGTTCAGCCGCCGGAGCGGCAGGACGATGAGCGCGACCTTTGTGAGATGATGAAAGAGGCCCGGGAGAAAATCGAGGCTGCCCGGGAGAAGTTCGATGGGATAAAGCCCAAGCCCCGCTATGGGGACGCGGCTATGGAGGCGTATTCCCGGCTGGCCAGGGCACGGCGTCCCGCCGAGGTTACTGCCGCCGCCGGGTATGCCCGCCGTCAGATTCTTCGCCTGAAGTCCGCCAAGAGGAGCGACCCGGAGAACGCCCAGCGGATTCAGGCGGCCATCAACCAGCTGCAAAAGGCCGTGACCCGGGCGGGGAAGAAGAGCCGGGAGCTGACCAAGGAGAAGGCCGAGCAGGTCCGCCAGGAGCGGCTGGCCCGGGAGAAGAAGACCAGGGAGGCCCTGCGGCAGAAGCAGGAGCTCCGCAGGAAGCAGGCTATGCGGATGATCCGGGAGTCCGGGTATATCCGCGAGGCGGAGGTGGATAACCGCATGCAGGCACAGCTGCAGGCGGTTCGGATGGAACTGCGCCAGCAGGCGAGGGACCTGGCGGAGGCTTTCCAGCCCTCGGCGGAGGCTGTCACCCAGCAGTATGCTGCCGCGGGGGCTCCGGTGGAGGCCGTTGGCGGGGAAGTGGATCTTCAGGCTTAGCCGGGGGGTCCCCCTGCGGGGGGAACGGGGCTGGTGCTCGCCCTGGCGGGCGGGGAGGATTTCAGCCCTTTGGGGGCTGGTCCAACGCACCCCCCATTTTCTCTTTTTATTCCCGGAATAAAAAGAGAA
>JBCLRG010000036.1:0-29773 GCA_041223955.1 Oscillospiraceae bacterium 38-13
TTTTGCTACTATGGGGAGACGGGTGCGTTTCCCGGAAAGTCCGGCGGTTATCGCTGGCGGGGGCGGCGGGCGCGTCCACGCCCCGGAACCGGCAAAAATGCGTTTCACGGTGAGACGCATTTTTCATTTCACCGAGAAAGGAAGGGAACGGCTCTGCCGTTGTGTCGATCCAGCCGGACAGCGAGATTCTGGAGCAGTTGCGCAGGCGGACCGTTCTGGATATGGAAGAAATCGGCGCTGATAAAAAGACGCCGGCCTATGGACTCTGCAGCTTTTTTCTTGCGGACGGGGATTCGTTCTTTAGGCTAGAGCAGCTGGAACAGGGATGTCTGGAGATCCGAAGGCGCGGGGAGGCACAGGAGGTTCTGTGGCAGGAGTATCTGCCGCACCTGGAACTGGAAGTGAACCGCAACGGTGTTTTTGACAACATAGAGCTGATCGGAGAGGCGTACCGGCGGCAGAATATTTCCACCTTTTTGCTGGAAGAGGTGGAGATCCCGGTTTCCAACGGTACGGTGATTTTCCCGGTGAATGGTGAAAAACAATATGACCTGCCCCTTTCTCGGGAGGTCTATGGGCGACACAGCAGGGAGAAGTTGGCGCGGTTCAAACTGCTGGAACCTTTGAAGCAGGACACCAAAGTAGAATTGACCGTCTATTACCGTTATGGCAACATTGACTCCTATAAACTGATTGCCCGCAGCCAGGAACTGGATGCGCCGCTGGAAAGTGTTTGGTGCGATCAGACGGAGCAGATGGAAAATCTGGCGCCCAGCTTCCAGCCGAGGACTATTGAATTTAAAGAAGAGGACTTTAAAAAGGTCTATCGGGCATTCCGGGCTTTATCGGAGAATGTGACGGGGATTGACCGGCCTCCAAGAACGTATTATGGAGCTGTCTACGAAAATCCAAAGGATTCCGGGCGATTTTATTCCAAGTACATGTTTGACCTGAACGGATGGGGGCCGCCCTATTTCCATATCCAGAACTTTTTCAAAAAAGAGGCCTTCTCGGTGAGTAAGCCTCTTATTTCCGACCTTTTGCGGAGAGGCGTATTCGGGTATGTGGCGCAGGTTCTTCGAGGTGAGCTTCCCAGGGGTCATGACCTGGGTATTGACATGCACTACGGACAGGATGAGAGCCGGATTATGATCCGGAACATGGCGAGCATTGCCTGTAATTTTGGATGCTTCTTCGCGTTGCGGGATGCGAGTTCTGACCAGACGCGGGTACATGACACCATTGAGGGAATACTGGAGTATTATCGGAGACAGAAGAGGCTCAGACTTCAGGATTGGGCCCCAATTTCAAAGTACATACTCCGGGAGCAGGACTCCCACGGGATATGGAAAGACTTTTCGGAGGCCCTTCAAGAGCTGGACCCGAAGGACCCGATCTCTACCATGTATGCCCTGCGGTCCATCAGCGGCGTGTGTTACCAGACAGAAAACTGGATATTTGAGTTTTATCATGGTCCAAATGGCCCCCAGGAGGTGGAGTGGATTCTAAAGAACATTTTGGCAGTGCTTGACTGCGAGGAATGTATTTCTCCCAAAACAGGGGAGAGAAAATACAATCCCCGGAAGATCCGGGATGTGCTGGAGCTGCTCTTGTGCATCTGCCGGCTGAAAAGAGAAGATCCTTCGATTCTGGACTGCAATACCCATGAAGTAAGGAAGCTGGTAAAACGATTGAAGGAAATTGACCGCAGGATGCGGGAGATGGAGGAGCAGAACCGCTTAAAGAAGCCATTCAATAGCCGTCTGGGCATTGAGTCGCCGGAGGCCTATAATCGGGTGAACCCCGTGATTTACGCATTGATCCAGACTTTGACCGGCGGCAAGCCAGTGAATCTGATTGGATTTACCCCGGATCTATAAGCCGGAACAGGGAAGGGAAGCCACTTTGAGCAAGATAGTTCATCACAAAAAAACATACCGGAACAGCGCCGCCGTCCCACAAAGATCACGTTATGGGTAAGCTGAACGCAGAACGGTTTGCGAAGCTGTCCGAGGGCTACGAAAAGGAACAGGCGGACTTGAAACAGTCTGTTGAAACCTTCCGGGGCATCGTGGATGCCGCTGAAACCCAAGCCGTCAATGTCCAAAGCTTTTTGAAAATTGTGAAGAAGTACACCGAACCCACCGAACTAACCCCGGCGATCCTGCGGGAGTTTGTGGAGAAGGTGGTCGTTCACGCCCCGGACAAGTCCAGTGGGCACCGGGTACAGCGAATCGATGTACACTACACCTTCATTGGGGCGATTGATTTGTCCCCAGAGTACAGCAAGTACGAGAAAGAGACAACCGCATGACGCTCTCGCATCATGCGGCTGTCTCCCGTCAGGAAAACTTCTTTATCAGGGTTCCCCTCAAAGCGGCCTGTTGTTTTTGTGGCGGCAAAAGTCTCATATGTTACTTTTCAACCCGGGGTAAGGCCTTGTGAGAACTAGGAACCAGGTCCAATGGAACGGCATAAGATGGAACGGCGGTCGTGAATGCCGCACATTCCCGTCCCGGTACGGAACCGGGGCGGAATTATGGAGTTTTTACTATGTCTATGCCTTCCTTTCCCCCTAATGGAGCGGATATGACCCGCGAGGAAGCCCTGACGATGATCATCGCGTCTATCGCCATGGAGGAGCTTGCCCTAAGTCACATCCTCAACGCCGAGGGCGAAAAGCTGCAATATATTCTTAGGACCGACGCGAAACCCTGTGCCAGTTCTCAAGATGTACTGGCAGTCAACAAAAGCGTCACGGTCCTCTTAGAGGCGGTGACGCAGAACCAGATGCTGCTAAAAAACAAGCTAGAGCGGGTCCTGGAGGTCTGTCGCCCCAATGAACCCTCTCCCAGCCCACCGCCTTGTCCTCCGGTCTGTCCGCCCCCTTGTGAACCATCCCCCTGTCCTCCAGTCTGGCCGCCCTCTTGTGAGCCCTCTCCCTGTCCGCCGCCTAGTCCGGTCCCCGGCCCGCCTCCCTGTGGGCCAGAGCCGCGCGAAGAGAGTGCCCTTCAGCTGACCGTCCGGCGGGAAGGGCTTCTGTGGAACAGGGGCTGCCGTCTGCCTTGGCGGAAGCGAATCCTTCGAGGAAAAAACATTTGCTGGGACGAACAGGCTCCCACACAAATTCGCCTGAATCCGGAAAAAGCCTATATGGTCCAGTACACACTGAATGCCTGCGCGATGCAGCCGTCGAAGGAGGCGGGGACCGTGCTTCTCCGGCAGACACCCTGCGGCGCGTTTACGGAAACGCTGCCTCTGTATTTCTCCGCAGAGCACCCTGTGGGCGTGCCTCAAACACTCCAGTATTCCGCCCTGCTGTATCCCCGTATGGCCGCAGGAAGTGGGGCGGAGCTCTCTCTGGTGTTGGATACGAAAAGCGCCCTTTGCGTAGAACGAGCTGTAATGGATATTGTAGAGCTATGAAAAAAGGGACCCCCGTCAGGGGAACCTTGATAAAGAAATTTTCCTGGCAGGAGACTACCGCATGATGCGAGATCGTCATGCGGTTGTCTCTTTCTTGTACTTGCTGTACTCCAAGGACAACTCAATCTCCCCAATGAACGTATAATGTACATAGATCCGCTGTGCCTGGTGCCCGCTGGATTTGTCCGGGGCAAAACGACCACCTTTTCCACAAACTCCCGCAGCAGCGCCAGAGTTAGTCCAGTGGGCTTGGAATATTTCTTCACGATTTTCAGAAAGTTCTGTACATTGGCAGCCTAGGTTTTATCGGCGTCCATGATGCTCTGGAGATTTTCAACAGACTGCTTCAAGTCCATCTGTTCATTCTCATAGCTCTCGATCAGCTTTGCAACCCGTTCGGCGTTCAGCTTGCCCATAATGTGGTCCTCGTAGGGCCTCTGGATGATGGCGTCCAGTCCATTGATTCGCCGCTCATGGTTTTCCAGGGTTTGCTTGGCCTGTTCCTGCTCCGCCCGCTGTACGGCAGTCTTGTTCTCTATCAGAGGATGAAAAACTGGTATCTTTAACCGATGTGGCCTCATCCTTCTACTTTTTTCTTCTGCTGTCCAACTTGTATTGTACTCCTACAGATGAAAAATTTGAGATTTTGGGAAGATGCTGGTATTTTCCATGCTGCTGTGATAAGATAAAGAGAAAAAGGCGTTGAAAAGGAGCGATTTTGATGAGTCAGAGACGCTGTTTTATCTTTGCTGCCGGGACCTTTTACGGGCTGCGGGAGCGCCCGGGTCCCGGCGATTATGTGATCGCCGCCGATGCGGGCTATCAAATCTGCCGGAGGGAGGGGATTGAACCGGACCTCATTTTGGGGGATTTTGATTCGATGGAGCCGCCGGAGGACGGGAGGAATCTCCAGCGTCTGCCGGTGGAGAAGGATGATACGGACACTCTGGCCGCTGTGAAGGCGGGACTGGAAGAAGGGTGCGGGGTTTTCTATATTTATGGCGGCACTGGCGGTAAGCGGCTGGATCATACCTTGGCAAATCTCCAGTGTCTGTTGTTTTTGCGGCGCAGGGGAGCAAGGGGATTCCTCCATGACGATGATTTTATCTGGACGGTGATTGAGAATGAGGCGCTGGAGATTCAGAGAATGGTGGAATGGGGACTGTTTTCCACCTTTTGCCTGGGGGACCGGGCAGAGGGAGTGGATGAGGAGGGCTTTCAGTACCCGCTGAAGGGGGCTTTGCTGACTCCTGAGATCCCTTTGGGAGTGAGCAATCACTTCCTGGAGCCAGTGGGCAGGGTTGAGGTTCAGAGTGGAGTATTGGTTGTGGGCTGGGAGCTTCCCCATAGATGAGAAGAAGGTCTGTAGGTAATAGGGGGAGCTGCATTTTAGCGCTGAACTGAAAGCGGCGCTGGTCGATTCGATGATTGCCAAAATCCCCGCTAGCACTACGCTGCGGGCAGGGACATGCCTGGTTTCTTCCCAAAGTCCAGGCGCGTCCCCGTAAACCGCATCCCCTTGTTTTTCTCTTTTGGACCGTGCACGGCCCGTTTTCTCTTTTTATTCCGGGAATAAAAAGAGAAAATGGGGGGTGCATTGGACCAGCCCTCAAAGGGCTGAAACCCTCCCCGCCCGCCAGGGCGGGCACCCTTCCGATATCCTAAATGTAGAATAACGACTTGCCAAAAGTATACTTGATTAAAGATCGCCCTTCGTGTATAATGAACAACAACGGAAAGGTCGACCTTTCCGAATACATCATCACCGTGGGACCGGGGACGGGCACGGAAGCAAGGAGTTATTTATGGCGACGTTTACCGTAAACGGCAGACCTGTGACCGTGGAGAAAAACCAGAAGCTGATTCGCTTCCTGAGAGACAAACTGGGCCTGACCTCCGTGAAGGACGGATGCAGCGAGGGCGCCTGCGGCACCTGCACCGTGCTGATCGACGGCAAGCCCACCAGGGCCTGCATCCCCCAGACCGATAAGCTGGAGGGAAAAACCATCCTCACCGTGGAGGGCCTTCCGGAATTCGAAAAGCGCGTTTATACCTACGCCTTCGGCCAGGCCGGGGCGGTTCAGTGCGGCTTCTGCATCCCCGGTATGGTCATGTGCGCTAAGGCCCTGCTGGACACCAACCAAACCCCCTCCCGGGAGGAGGCGGCCTTCGCCATCCGCAACAACATCTGCCGGTGCACCGGCTACGTCAAAATCATCGACGCCATCCTCCTGGCCGCGGAGCTCCTCCGGTCCGGTGAGGTTCCCCCCATCCCCTCCGACTGGTCCCTGGGCGCCCGGGTTCCCCGGGTGGACGTGGAGGAAAAAGTCACCGGCACCGGAATCTATCCCGACGACGTCTCCATGGACGGCATGCTCCACGCCAGCGCCGTCCGGTCCGCTTACCCCAGAGCCAGAGTGCTGGCAATCCACACGGAGGAGGCCAAGGCCCTGCCTGGCGTGGCGGGCGTCTTCACCGCCGCCGATATTCCCGGAAACAACAAGGTGGGCCACCTGAAAAAGGACTGGGACACCATGATCGCCGTGGGGGAAATCACCCACTACCTGGGCGACGCCGTGGCCATCGTGGCCGCCGAGGACCCGGAAACCCTGGCAGAGGCCAAGGCGCTTGTAAAAGTGGACTACGAGGAGCTTCCCATGGTGCGGAATCCCCAAGAGGCCATGGCCGAAAACGCCCCCTTGGTCCACCGGGAAGGGAACCTTCTGGCCCATAAGCACATCCAGCGGGGAGACCCGGAAGCCGCCATCGCCAAGAGCAAGCATGTCCTGACTGAAAAATTCTCCACCCCCTGGACGGAGCACGCCTTTCTGGAGCCGGAGTGCGCCGTGGCCTACCCCGACGGGGACGGAGTGATGATCCTCTCCACGGACCAGGGGACCTATGACACCCAGCATGAGACCATGGGAATGCTGGGCCTCCCGCCGGAGAAGGTGAAAGTCCAGAACTGTCTGGTGGGCGGCGGCTTCGGCGGCAAGGAGGACGTGACGGTCCAGCACCACGCCGCCTTGGTGGCCTGGCTGACCAAGCGCCCGGTGAAGGTGAAGCTCAGCCGGGCGGAAAGCCTCCTCATCCACCCCAAGCGCCACCCCATGGAAATGGAGTTCACCCTGGGCTGTGATGAAAACGGCATCATCCAAGGCGTCCAGGCCAGCGTGGTGGCCGACACCGGGGCGTACGCCTCGCTGGGCGGGCCGGTGCTGGAGCGGGCCTGCACCCACGCCGCCGGACCCTACAACTACCAGAACTTTGCGATTGACGGCTGGGCCTGGTACACCAACAATCCCCCCGCCGGGGCCTTCCGGGGCTTCGGCGTCACCCAGACCTGTTTCTGCATCGAGAGCCTGCTGAACCAGATGGCGGACGTGGTGGGCATCAGCCCCTGGGAGATCCGCTACCGCAACGCCATCCGCCCGGGACAGGAGCTGCCCAACGGCCAGATCGTGGACGATTCCACCGGACTGGTGGAGACGCTGGAGGCGGTGAAGCCCTACTATGAACAGGCCAAATACGCCGGTCTCGCCTGTGCCATGAAGAACGCCGGTGTGGGCGTGGGCATCCCGGACACGGGCCGGGTCCGCCTCGCCGTGGAGGACGGCAAGGTCCATATCTTCGCCGGGGCCTCCTGCATCGGCCAGGGCCTGGGCACGGTATTGACCCAAATGGTCTGCGACAAGACGGGCCTCCGCCATGAGGACGTGGTCTATGAGCGGTCCAGCACCCACCTCTCCCCGGACTCCGGCACCACCTCCGGCTCCCGCCAGACGCTGTTTACCGGCGAGGCGTGCCGCCGGGCCTGTGAGGACCTGAAAGCCGCCCTGGAGGAGGGCGGGCTGTCCGCCCTGAACGGAAGGGAGTTCCACGGCGAGTACCTGGGCAAAACGGACCCGCTGGGGGCCGATGTGCCCAACCCCGTCAGCCATATCGCCTACGGCTACGCCACGCAGGTGTGTGTCCTGGACGAGGACGGGAAGCTGAAGCAGATTATCGCCGCCCACGATGTGGGCAAGGCGGTGAACCCCCTCTCGGTAGAGGGCCAAATTGAGGGCGGTGTGGTCATGTCCATGGGCTACGCCCTGACGGAGCGCTACCCGCTGGAGGACTGCAAGCCCAATGTGAAATTCGGCACGCTGGGCCTGTTCCGGGCCAACCAGATTCCCGAAATCGTCCCCATCATCGTGGAGAAGGAGGGGCTGAATGTGGCGTGCGGGGCCATCGGCATCGGAGAGATCACGTCGATTCCCACCGCTCCCGCAATTGCCGACGCCTATTTCCGCTACGACGGTAAGCGGCGGACGGCCCTGCCTCTGGAGGGAACGCCCTACGCGAAGAAGTGAGCGGGGATGTTTATGAGGAGCGTTTCATAGAGCGGCTCAACCGGATTTATCCCGGCGCGTATGAGCGCCTTCCGGACATCGAAGCCCTGCCGGAGACGGCGGCGGAAGCCCTTTTGCGGGAGATACTGGAGACCGGCTGCCTCAGCCAGAACTGCGGAAATATCACGGCAGCGCGAAGGGCGGTCCTCCGCCTGCCGCCGGATTGGGTGGCCGCGCATCTCCCCAGAGCAGTCCCGGCCTGCCTGTTTCGGGAGGCGGAATGGAGAGAATGGGAATTCCGCCGGGCGGAGGAAATGCTGCGCTCTTTTCCGGAGGCCCGGGCGTGGCTGCGGGAATACGCCTCCGGTCTGGGGGACCCGGAGGTGCTGGAGGCCCTGGCGGACCTCCGGACATAGAAAGAGAGGGATCTCCGTCCCTCTCCCGGATGCCTCAGGCATCCGTCTGCGCAGTCACCTGACGCAGCGCCTCTGGCGTGTCTACATCCGTCAGTTCTTCCGCCGGGACCTCCCATAGAATCAGGTCCTCCTCATGCCGCCGGATGACGGTATTTCCCCCGTGGTCCTCCCGGAGCTCCAGCAGCTCCGGGAAGAACCGGGCGGGGAAGACGCAGGGATTTCCCCGGACCCCGCCATGGGCCAGGGCGGCGATGCGCTCCGGATGAGAACGCCACAGCGCCGCCAGGGCCCGGACGCTCTCCCGCTTCAGAAGCGGCTGGTCGCTGACCAGAAACATGGCCCCGTCGCAGTCCCCCAGGGCCTCCAGCCCCAGGCGGATGGTGTGGCTGATGCCCCAGTCCGGGTGCTCGTTCCGGCGGGCCGTGAAGCGGAATTTCTCCGCCAGGTCCATGATTTCCGGATACTGCGTCACCGCCGCCACTGTTTCAAATTCCTCCGCGGGCACCGCCTCCAGTGTCCGGAGAATCAGGCTCCGGCCCTGAACTCCGGCGGCCAGCTTGTTCTCCCCGAAGCGCCGGGCGTTTCCCGCCGCCATGATTACACAGCCCAGTTTCAGCATAACACACTTCCTTCAATTGGGAATTAGGAGTTGGGAATCCTTCCTGATTGAACATAGTATTCCATTTCCCCCCGGGTGTAAACAGGAAATTCCTGATTCCGATTGAAAAATAGAAGGAGGGTATTCAATGAGCAAATGCGTCGGCAAGAGCGTAACCCGTGTGGACGCCTATGAAAAAGCCACGGGCCGGGCCAAATACATGGACGACCTCTGCGGCCGGGAAGCCCTGATCGTGAAAATCTGCCACTCCACCATCGCCCATGGCTTCGTGAAGTCCGTGGACACGGCGGCGGCGGAGACGGTTCCCGGCGTGGTGAAGGTCCTGACCTGTTTTGACGCGCCGGACATCGAGTTCCCCACGGCGGGCCATCCCTGGTCCACGGACCCCCATCATCAGGACGTGGCGGACCGGAAGCTGCTGAACCGGCACGTCCGCTACTACGGCGACGACGTGGCCGTGGTCATCGCCGAGGACGAGGTGGCTGCCGCTCAGGCCGTCCGGGCGATTCGGGTGGAGTATGAGGAGCTGCCCTTCGTCCTGGACGTTCAGGAGGCCATGAAGGACGGCGCGCCTCAGATTCAGGAGCGGTATCCGAACAATATCCTGGCCCACTCCGATGTGCGGCGGGGGGATTACGAAACCGCCCGGCAGGAGCCCGGACTCATCCGGGTCGAGGGCTGGTACGACACTCCCACCGTCCAGCACTGCCACATTGAAAACCACGGCTGCTTTGCCTATGAGGAGGCGGGCCGGGTGGTGGTGGTCAGCTCCACCCAGATTCCCCATATCGTCCGCCGGGTGGTGGGCCAGGCCCTGGGGATTCCCTGGGGCAAGGTCCGGATTATCAAGCCCTACATCGGCGGCGGCTTCGGCAACAAGCAGGACGCCCTGTACGAGCCCCTCTGCGCGTGGTGCTCCACCCAGGTGGGGGGACGGCTGGTGAAGCTGGAGTGCAGCCGGGAGGAGACCTTCGTCTCCAACCGGGTCCGCCACGCCATCCGCACCCATATCATTTCCTACGTCCGGCCCGACGGCACGCTGGTGGCCCGGAAGCTGGAGGCCTTTTCCAATCAGGGAGCCTACGCCTCTCACGGCCACGGCATTGTGGCCAAGGGCATGAACGCCTTCCCCCAGCTGTATCCCTGCCCCAACGTGGAGTGCGACAGCTGGACCGTGTACACGAACCGGCCCTCCGCCGGAGCCATGCGGGGCTATGGCATCCCCCAGGCCATGTTCGCGGCGGAGAGCCATATTGACGATATCTGCAAGGCCATCGGCATGTCCCCCCTGGAGTTCCGGCGGAAGAACCTGATGCCCAAGGGATACGTGGACGGCTTCTCCAAAAATGAGCTCTATTCCGACACCTTCAACCAGTGCATGGACAAGGCGCTGGAGAAGCTGGACTACCGGAAGAAGCTGGAGGAGTACCGGAACCAGACCGGGCCGGTGCGGCGGGGCGTGGGCCTGGCGGTGTTCTGGTACAATACCGCCGTGTGGCCCATCTCCCTGGAATCCTCCTCCTGCCGCATGGTGCTGAATCAGGACGGGTCCCTCCAGTTCCAGACCGGTGAGACGGAAATCGGGCAGGGCTGCGACACCGCCTATTCCCAGATGGTGGCGGACGCCGTGGGGGTTCCCCTCAGCGACGTTCACGTGGTCTCCAATCAGGACACCGACGTCACCCCCTTCGGCACCGGGGCCTACGCCTCCCGGCAGACTTACATCGGCGGCTTTTCCATCATGCAGACGGCTCTGGCCCTCCGGGAACGCATCCTGAACGTGGCCCATGAGCAGACCCGGATGCCGGTGTCCAACCTGGATCTGGTGGATGGACAGATCGTCCGCAAGAGCGACGGGCGAATCCTGAAATCCCTGGGGGATCTGGCGTTGGAAAGCCTCTATTCTCTGGAGCACAGCCAGCACATCACCGCCGAGACCACCGCCCAGATCAAGAGCAACGCCTATTCCTTCGGCTGCTCCTTCGCGGAGGTGGAGGTGGACATCCCCATGTGCAAGGTGAAGCTGCTGCGGCTGGTAAACGTCCACGACTGCGGCACCCTCATCAACCCCGCGCTGGCGGAGGCCCAGGTCCACGGCGGCATGTCCATGGCCATTGGCTACGGCCTTTCCGAGGAGCTGAAGTTCGACGAAAAGACCGGAAAGCCCCTGAACAACAACCTGCTGGACTACAAGCTCTCCACCTTTATGGACCACCCGGAGCTGGAGGTGGGATTTGTGGAAAACCCGGAGCCCACCAGCCCCTACGGCACCAAGGCCCTGGGCGAGCCCCCGGCCTGCTCCGGCGCCCCGGCGATCCGGAACGCCGTTCTGAACGCCACCGGCGTGGCGATTGATGCCTGTCCCATCACGCCCCACGTCCTCTACCGAAAGTTCAAAGAGGCGGGGCTCATCAACGACTAAAGGAGGGCCACCATATGTATGACATGAAAGCCCTGTATCAGGCCAAAAGCGTAAAGGACGCCGTGACCCTCCGTGTGGCCCACCCCGAGGCCCAGATCATCGCCGGAGGCTCCGACGTGCTGGTCCAGATGCGGGAGGGCAAGCGGGCCGGGGCGGAGCTGATCTCCATCCAGACGCTGGACGAAATCCGGGGGGTGTCCCTGGAGGAGGATGGAACGCTTCGGATTGGTTCCCTGACCAGCTTTTCCCACATCACCCGGGACCTGCTGATTCAGAAGTACATCAACGTCCTGGGGGAGGCCGTGGACCAGGTGGGCGGGCCTCAGATTCGGAATATCGGCACCATCGGGGGGAACACCTGCAACGGCGTCACCTCCGCCGACTCCGCCTCGACCCTCCACGCCTGGGACGCCCTTGTGGAGCTCACCGGCCCCGACGGCGTCCGCCGCCAGCCCATTCAGGAGTTTTATATCAAGGCGGGCAAGGTGGATATCCGGGAGGGGGAGATTCAGACCGCCATTCTCATCCCTAAAGAGAGCTATGACAGGTGCTATGGGCACTATATCAAGTACGCCATGCGGAACGCCATGGACATTGCCACACTGGGGACTTCCGTCAACGTCCGCCTCTCCGCCGACAAGAAAACGGTGGAGCGGGCGCGGGTGGCCTTCGGCGTAGCGGGCCCGGTGCCCCTGCGGGCCGGGACGGCGGAGCGGCTGGCGGCGGGCCAGCCCGTCAGCCTGGAACTGGCAGAGAAGTTCGCCGAGGCGGTGAAGGAGGACATCAATCCCCGGGACTCCTGGCGGGCGGCCAGGGACTTCCGCCTCCACATCGCCGTGGAGAGCGCGAAGCGGGCCTTCATCGAATCTGTGAAGCTGGCGGGAGGTGCGCTGTGATGGAGAGACACGAGATGCAGTACCAGACGGTTCATTTCAACCTCAACGGCAAGGACGTGGAGCGGACGGTGGACGTCCGGGCCAGTCTCACGGATATGCTGCGGAACGATTTCCGGATGACCTCTGTGAAAAAGGGCTGCGAGGTGGGGGAGTGCGGCGCGTGCAACGTCCTCATTGACGGCGAGGCGTTCAACTCCTGCATTTATCTGGCGGTCTGGGCGGAGGGGAAGAAGGTCCGGACGCTGGAGGGCCTTCTGGGTCCCAACGGTGAGCTCAGCGATATCCAGCAGGCCTTTGTGGACGAGGCGGCGATTCAGTGCGGCTTCTGTACGCCGGGCTTCATCCTGACGGCGGTGGAGATTCTGGAATCCGGGAAGGAGTACACGGACGCGGAACTGCGGAAGCTCCTGTCCGGGCATCTGTGCCGCTGTACCGGGTATGAAAATATCCTTCGGGCCATGAAGAAGACTATGTACCGGCGGCTGGGGAAGGCTATGCCCCAGTAATCAACGGGGAGAGATTATTTGTTAAGGGGAATTTCACTTCGGTGAAATTCCCCTTAATTATGTATGATGCAGGTTTAATGCTTGCTTTCTAAGATGTCGGAAATTCCTTGAAATGATCTCTGAAAACGCGGGTTATCATATTGCTTGCGGGATATTGAGCATTTCCCGCGTTTGGTCATATTGCTCATTTGTGATCGCCGCAAGAATACCAGGTATTCCTCTGCACAGGAACTCTTATAAGAAACCGCCTGGGTTTTCAGCCAGGCGGTTTTGCTTATCCGAAACAGCTCTTTTAAAGAGAATCAAACGTTGATTTCCGGTGTCTCTCCGCCCTCGGCTTCCGCCAGCAGGGGAGCAATTCCCTTCAGAAAGGCCTCCACTTGAGCGGCACAGCGGCCAGTATAGAGCTTCGGGTCCAGAACGGCTTCCATCTCCGCCTCCGTCATGGCGAAGGCGGGTTCCGCCGCCAGGCGGGCCAGCAGGTCGCAGGACTCGCCCTCCTTCATCCGGGCCGTAGCCGCCATGGAGCAGGTGCGGATGATCTCATGAAGCTCCTGACGGTCGCCGCCCCGCTTGACGCCCTCCATCATCAGATTCTCCGTGGCGATGAAGGGCAGATATTCCCGGCAGGTCCGGTCCACGATCTTTTCGTTGACGTGGAGACCGTCGGTGACGTTCCGGGCCAAGCGGAGGATGGCGTCGGCGCAGAGGAAGCCCTCGGGCATGGAGACGCGCCGGTTGGCGGAGTCGTCCAGGGTCCGCTCCAGCCATTGGACGGAGGCGGTCATGGGGGCGTTCATGGCGTCGGCCATGAGGTAGCGGGACAGGGAGCAGATGCGCTCACAGCGCATGGGGTTGCGCTTGTAGGCCATGGCGGAAGACCCAATCTGATTCTTCTCAAAGGGCTCCTCCACCTGCCGGTCGTGCTGGAGAAGGCGGATATCGTTTGCCATTCGGTAAGCGCTCTGGCCGATGGCGCTGAGGCAGTTCAGAATCCGGCTGTCTACCTTCCGGGGATAGGTCTGACCGCAGACGGCAAAAAGGTTCTCAAACCCGAACTCCCCGGCAATACGCCGGTTCATCTCGTCAATTTTGGCTCCGTCGCCTTCAAAGAGGTCCATAAAACTGGCCTCGGTGCCGGTAGTACCCCGGCAGCCCAGGAATTTCAGATTCTCCAGAACGAAATCCAGCTCCTCCAGATCCGCCAGGAAATCCTGCATCCAAAGGGTGGCCCGCTTGCCTACCGTGACCAGCTGAGCGGGCTGATAGTGGGTGTAACCCAGCGTAGGCGTGTCCGCATACTGCCGGGCGAACTTGGCCAGATTCCCTAACAAGGCCAGGAGGCCCTTCCGGAGATAGCGCAGACCCTCCCGATAGAGAATGAGGTCGGCGTTGTCGGTGACATAGCAGCTGGTGGCTCCCAGGTGAATGATTCCGGCGGCGGAAGGCGCGGCCTTGCCATAGGCATAGACGTGAGCCATAACGTCATGGCGGACCTCTTTCTCCCGGGCGGCGGCGAGTTCGAAGTCAATGCCGGTCAAATGCGCCTCCAGCTCGTCAACCTGCTCCGCCGTGACGGGAAGGCCCAGCTCGTGCTCCGCCCGGGCCAGAGCCACCCACAGCCGCCGCCAGGTCTGGATACGCTTTTCGGCGGAGAAGAGGTTCAGCATGAACTCCGACGCGTAACGGGAGGAAAGGGGGGATTCGTAGCGGTCTTTCGGCATGGAAAAAACTGTCCTTTCTCTTGTAAATACATAGGCATTAGCGGAGGGAAGGCCACCGGCAAAATAGAGGTTAAAGGGAACGCGCCTATTTAAAAGCGGCGCTGGCCGATTCAACGAATGCCAAAACCCCCGCCCGCACTACGCCGCAGGCAAGGACATGCCTGGTTTTTTTCCAAGCTCCAGGCGCGCCCTCGTAAAACCGCGTCCCCTTGTTTTTCTCTTTTGGACCGTGCACGGCCCGTTTTCTCTTTTTATTCCGGGAATAAAAAAGAGAAAATGGGGGGTGCATTGGACCAGCCCTCAAAGGGCTGATGACCTCCCCCGCCCGTCAGGGCGAGAACCAGCCCATTTCAGCCGCCGGCAGGCTCCCCCTCAGCGGAGGATAATAGCATCCCGCTCCGGGCCTACGGACACGTAGCCAATGCGGCATCCGATTTCCTTTTCGATATATTCCACATACTTCCGGGCGGCCTCGGGCAGGTCCTCCCAGGTCCGCACACCGGAGATATCACATCCCCAGCCGTCCATATACTCCACCACCGGCTTGGCCTCCGCCAGCAGGGCGGGGAAGGGGAACCGGCCGGTCTGCTGGCTTCCCAGCTCATAGCGGACGCAGACCGGAATCTTATCCATATAACTCAGCACGTCCAGCTTGGTCAGGGCAATATTCGTAGCCGCCTGACACTGCACGCCATACCGGGTAGCCACAATATCAATGGGACCCACCCGGCGGGGCCGTCCGGTCTTCGCGCCGTACTCATTCCCGGCCTCCCGGAGCTTCTCCGCCTCCTCACCAAACCACTCACAGGTAAAGGGCCCCTCGCCCACGCAGGAGGAATACGCCTTCACCACACCGATGACCTCGTCAATCCGGGCGGAGGGAAGGCCGGAGCCCACCGGGGCGTACGCCGCCACGGCGTTGGAGGAGGTGGTGTAGGGATAAATGCCATAATCCAGGTCCCGGAGGGCCCCCAGCTGGGCCTCAAAGAGAACCCGCTTGTTCTCCGACTGAGCCTGCCGGAGGAAGGCGCCGGTATCCCGGATAAAGGGGCGGATTTTCTCGCCGTAGTCCGCCACCCAGTCCATCAGCTGCTCCATGGTGTAGGGCTGGGCCCCGTAAACCTTGGTCAGGGTCAGATTCTTCCACTCCAGCAGGTCCTCCAGATGGGCCCGGAGCTGCCGGGGATAGAGAAGCTCCCCCGCCATAACCGTCTTCTTCTGAAACTTATCGGAGTAAAAAGGCGCGATGCCCTGCTTGGTGGAGCCGTATTTCTTATCCTTGAGGCGGGTTTCCTCCAGGTTGTCCAGATCCCGGTGCCAGGGCAGCAGCAGGGAAGCCCGGTCGCTGATCATCAGGTTGTCCGGCGTAATGGCGACGCCCTTGGAAATCACATCCTGCATCTCGTTCCACAGGCTCTCGCAGTCCAGGGCCACGCCGTTGCCCAGAATGTTCACGACGCCGTCCCGGAAGATGCCGGAGGGGAGCAGATGGAGGGCGAACTTGCCCTTCTCGTTGACGACGGTGTGCCCGGCGTTGCCGCCGCCCTGATAGCGGACCACCACATCGTAGTCCTGGGTAATCAGGTCCACCATACGGCCCTTGCCCTCGTCGCCCCAGTTGATGCCCACAATGGCGCAATTTGACATAATGAAACCTCCCCGCGCCGCCGCCCGAAAGCGGCGGTCCGCTGCTCACGGCCAGCGGCCAGCCGGTGATAAGGGCCTGTCCGGCCCTGGGGGACGCGCTTCCGGATAAAGGCCTCCGGCCAGCGAAAGAAGGGCTCCGCGCTCGGCGGGGCCCCAAAGTTTCCCTTCCTTATTATAGCGGCAGTTTTCCCATAAGTAAAGGGAAAGTTCCACATTTTTTTGCAATTGAGGCCGCTAATATTAGATTGCAGGTCCCCAAGAGGGGACAGGCAATCTAATTTTTTTATGCCTGGGGAGGTGATGGGATGGCCGGTTACGCTTTCCGCACATTTGATGAACGGAAAAAGATAGAAGATTTATGGGAGGCTGGCACGCCCGCAAAGGACATTGCCACGAAGCTGAACATATCCGCTTCTGCGCTCTATACGGAACTGCGCCGGGGCCAGGACGGAACCAGACTTCCCGACCAGCGCCGCCGCTACAATGCAGACTTGGCCCAACTTAGGGTACAGCAGAGCCTCGAACGGCGGGGACGCAAGGCAGCGAAAGGAGCGGGAGAGCATGAGCAACTTTGAGAAAATCACAGCAACGCCGGAAGCGCTGGGCGCGTTCCTGGCGTCCTTGCCCGTCGCAACCGGGCCGTGGGATGAAAGTTTCCATGAGAAGTTTTGCGCTTCCTGCGAGCGGGAGGAGTGCGACACGGAACATTGCCCCCACCAGAACGAGCGGAACAATCCGCTGTGGTGGCTGACCCAGGCGGCGGAGGGCGAGCCGGTGGAGCGCCGCTATGTGTGGCGGAACGGGCGGCTGAACATAGAGCCGGGAATGATCGTGCCGCTCCAGGACGAGGAACGCCACGCAGACGGGACTTGCAATGATTTTAATGTGTACCTGAACGGGAAAGGACCGGGCGGGAAAGTCCTGCGCAACATCAAAAGGGTAATGATGCCGACGGTATCTGCCAATGAAAACGAGCTGGCGGAACCAATGGACATGAAGCTTGTATTCGGCGGATGCGAGGACGCGGCGGAGATCGTCGCGCTTATTGGAAAGAAGTGCAAGCTGGAAATCCGCGCTGCCGTCGAGAACTGGAGCCAGGGCGGGCAGGTAGAATTTCACGGACTTAGCTACATTTTAGAGGCTGTCCCCCTGCAAATAGAAACGGACACCGTGAAGCGGCGGGCCGGGTTGGGCCTGACAATAGGTTTTCTGGTATACCGCTACACCGCAACCGTAGGGGATACGCAACTGTGGGACTTTGAGTGGACAGAGAATGGGAGAAAGAGGCGGAAATGAAATGTAAGAAGTGCCGCCACTTCTACACGGTGATGGTCACGAAGGGGGGGTACAACCCGTTCCCGTGCTGTCACTTGTGGGAGGACGAGGGGAGACACCCGGAGCCGTTGACCCAGGCGTGCTTTAGGCCACGGAGAAAGAGGCGGGCCAATGCTTGAAATTGTACCAATGACGTTGCGAGAGGCAAACGCCTTTGTGGAGCAAAACCATCGGCACCACGGGAAAGTTGTGGGCCACAAGTTTTCTATCGGCCTATCTGACGGAGAGAAAATCGTGGGCGTCGCCATTGTTGGGCGTCCTGTCGCCCGCCACCTGGACGATGGGTGGACATTGGAGGTCAACCGGCTTTGTACGGATGGGACACGCAACGCCTGTTCTATGCTGTATGCTGCCGCATGGAGAGCAGCCCGCGCTATGGGTTACAAGAGGATAGTGACCTACATATTAGAAAGCGAGAACGGAGCGAGCCTGCGGGCCTCCGGCTGGAAATGCGTGGGACAAGCTGGAGGAATGCGCTGGACTGGGAAACGCCGACCGGAAGTGGACCTTTACCCTGCGCAAATGAAAATCAGATTTGAAAAGGAGGGGTGACAATGGCAAGGAAAAAGGAGTATCCCGGCGGATTCCGGCTGACGCTGGCGACGGCCCGGAAGCTGGCCGTGCAGGAGTTCGGAACGGCAAAGGGCCTGGAGCCTGACCGGGGGACGTGCCTGGAAGGGTTCTTCACTATGCAGATGGGGAACATGGGCGTATCCATCTGCCCGGACCTGGGAATGAGCGGGTGCATCGTGATCCGGGCCGGGCTGTGTACGGCAAGCCATACCTATGTCGGCTACTTCAACCGGGAGACGCTGGAGCCGGACTTTGACGTAATGGACAAGTACGAGCGCCGGGAAAAGCGCGAGGCACTGGAAATCTGGGTGGGAGACATCGGCCCGGACGCCTGCCACAAGCTCATTGATGAAGTGTGGAACGCATAATGACAAACCTGGAACTAATCACACAGAACGCGCAGACGCTTGAAGATTTTCTGGAGGCCGTACAAGACGATGCGCTGGAAGCGGAAGGATGCTCCTATGAATTGCACCTTCCACCAACGGTAGGGCCGGAAGAAATCGCGGTCACATGGAAAGAGTGGCTGGGGATGGATGCGGAGGACGAAATGGTGTGTCTGCCTAACGGGCGGACAATCGAGCGTTGGGAAAGTAGGTGGTAGCGGAAAATGGACAAGGAGCAAACTGCGATTGCCCGCCTTCGGGAAGCGTCCTCTATGTCATTAAAGGTCTACAAGCAACCACTGGTGGTAACGACATCCGGCGGGAAAGACAGCAGCGTGTGTGTTGCGCTGGCCGAGCGGGCCGGTATCCCATTTGAGGTCATGCACAATCACACTACGGCGGACGCGCCGGAGACGGTCTATTTCGTCCGGGATGAAATGCGGCGCTTAGAGCTTAAAGGAATTAAGTGTGATGTAAACTATCCGGTCTACCCATGTAGGCGTCCCGGCTTCTCTGCCGCAGGAGGTCCAGGTTGTCCTCGATGTCCTCCTTGGCGCTCCCGCTGTAGGAGTTCCAGCCCCGTACATTGGCCTTTGTCCGGCTTCTCCACCACTTCCTTCCAGCCGCAAAAGCTGGAGGCCAGCGTGTTCAGGTGGAAGCCCCGCGCCTCCGCTCCCGGATTCTCCGCCCGGAACCGTCCTTTCTGGCCCTGCTTCTTCCACTCGTATTCCCCGAACACTTCCCCGCACCGCTCGCACTCGTACATGACCGGGCGGGTCAGGTCGTCCTTGTCGTACTTGATGCCCCGCCATACCAGCGGTTGATAGTGGCCGCACCCAGGGCAGGGGACCGTCCACTCCTCCTGTGTGCTTTTCAGAAACTCCGTTTCAATGCGGCTGTGCCCCTTGATGGTTGGTGTAGAGACGATGATTGCCGACGCCGCCCTTCAAGTTGATAAGAGCTACTGTCCGCATAGCTTATCCCTCCTCGCTCTCCGGCGGCTTCGGCTGCTGATTTCCAAACAGCATTGCCGCAAAATACGCTTGTGTCAGTCTGGTTGCCTCCAAAACATCCGCCCCGACGCCAACCGCCGCCCGGTAGAAGGTCAGTCCCATTTCTGCCATAGCGCCCACGGCCTGTATCGCCTGCTCGACCTGCTCCTTGCTCTTTTCCTTGCTCATTCCTGCCTCGCCTCCCATGAGATATGATTTTTCCGCACAGCCGCAGAAATTTCCTGCTGAATCATGGCATCCGGGTCCGCCGCCGCCTCCAGCGCTTCCTTGGTGATCTCCCCGCGCTCAATCCCGGTCAGCCGAAAAGCATCTTCCTGTATGCAGTATTGAATCCCTGTCCCATAAATCTTCTATCTTTTTCCGTTCATCAAATGTGCGGAAAGCGTAACCGGCCATCCCATCACCTCCCCAGGCATAAAAAAATTAGATTGCCTGTCCCCTCTTGGGGACCTGCAATCTAATATTAGCGGCCTCACTTCAGGTGCATTCCAACAAATTACTTGCCAATATCCACCTTTGCAGATATAATAACATTGGGAATATTGTAGAGTCGATGGAGGTGAGTTGTGTGATTCACAATGAAAATTCTCGCGTCAAAATTCCTGCATTGGTTCATCTGACACGTTTAGGCTATGAGTACCTGTCATTAAAGCAGGACAATGGGAAAATTTGCCCGGACACAAACATTTTTAAGTCACTGTTTTGGGATGGAGTAAACCGAATCAACAGATGTTCTCTGCCAGAGCAAGATATTGACCGGCTCCTGGATGAACTTGCAATCAAGCTGTCCAATGATGATTTAGGGCGGGCGTTCTATAAAATCCTTCTGGATGGCATCAATGGTCTGCGTATCATTGACCTGGAGGATGTAAGCCGAAATACATACCATGTTGTTACCGAACTGACCTGCCGGAACGGAGATGATGAGTTCCGGCCCGACATCACATTGCTCATTAACGGTTTACCCCTTGCCTTTATCGAAGTGAAAAAGCCCAACAACCGGGATGGGATCATTGCGGAGCATACCCGTATCAATACACGCTTTTCCAGGAAAGTATTTCGCCGTTTTGTGAACATCACACAGTTGATGGTGTTTTCTAACAACATGGAATACGATGATTCTGACCCTGAGCCGATTGAAGGGTCTTTTTATGCTTCCAGCAGTTATAGCAAGCTGTTTTTCAACCGCTTCCGGGAGGAAGAACCGCAAATCCATACTGCACTCCCGGCAATCAACAGCCAGAAAGAAGACTTTATTCTGGCTGACAACAATCTTGTTTCTATCAAAGGAACAAATGAGTATAACACAAATCTGAGTGAACTGACGCCAACAAATCGAATTTTAACGTCCCTGTTTTCCCGTAACCGATTTATGATGCTGCTCAAGTATGGTTTTGCTTATGTAGAGCGCACCAATAAGGATGGCATCAAGACGCTGGAAAAGCACGTCATGCGGTATCCACAGTTTTTCGCAACGATGGCTATTGAGCAGAAACTGGACGCTGGCGTCAAACATGGCATCATTTGGCACACTCAGGGAAGCGGGAAAACAGCTCTGGCTTTCCACAATGTACGCTATCTGCGGGATTATTATCAGAAACAAGGAAAGGTTGCGAAATTCTATTTTATTGTAGATCGTCTGGACTTGCTAACACAGGCCGGAGAGGAATTTGCTGCCCGCGGGCTCCATGTAGAAAAGGTAAATTCCAAGGATGATTTTATCCAGAATATCCGTACCATTGGCACAGCCAACAACACCGGCGAGGATACGATCACAGTTGTAAATATTCAAAAGTTTTCGACTGAATCCATCGTCCGCAAAGCAGATTATGATGTGAGTGTTCAGCGCGTTTATTTCCTTGATGAAGCGCACCGCAGCTATAACCCCAAAGGTTCTTTCCTGGCCAATCTCATGGCATCAGACCGTGAGGCAGTTATGATCGCGCTTACCGGGACTCCCTTGATTGGCGAAGGCTACAACACAAAAGACGTTTTTGGAGAATACATCCACAAATATTATTACAACCGCTCTATTGCTGACGGCTATACCCTGAAGCTCATCCGAGAGGGCATCAAGACTGAATACCGGGTAAAGCTGCAGTCGATTTTGGAAAGTCTGAAGCTGCAGGAGGGTTCTTTCAAAAAGAAAGACATCTACGCACACCCGAAATATGTGGCCGCGCTGGTGGACTACATTGTGGAGGATTTTAAGCACAGCCGTATTGCGTTGGGGGATTCGTCCATTGGCGGTATGATCGTCTGCGATTCTTCCGACCAAGCCCGTACAGTGGAAGAAACATTGAACGGCTACCCGGAAATCAGCCATGTTTTGATCCTGCACGATGTGGACGACAAGGAAACCCGTCGGGGATACCAGGATGATTTTAAGAAAGGAAAAATTGATCTGCTGGTGGTCTTTAATATGCTGCTCACCGGTTTTGATGCGCCCCGCCTGAAAAAGCAGTATCTGGGGCGTGTCATTAAGGAACACAACCTTTTACAGACGCTGACCCGTGTCAATCGTCCCTATCAATCTTTCCGCTATGGTTATGTCGTGGATTTTGCGGATATTCGCGCCGAGTTTGATAAAACCAACAAGGCGTATTTTGAGGAATTACAAGCAGAACTTGGGGACGAATTTCAGCGTTACCGGGACATTTTCAAATCCCAGGAGGAAATTGAGCAGGACATCCGGGCGATCCAAGATAAGCTGTTTATGTATGCCACAGACAATGCGGAACTGTTTTCCCAACAGATCACCGCATTGGATGATAAACAAGAGCTGCTTGCTCTGCGTCAAGTCCTGGACACCTATAAAGAACTGATAAACATCATGCAGTTGTTCGGCTATGAGGAACTGGCCCAGAAATTCACCATGGAGAATCTCCATGCGCTGTACACAGAGGTCAACAACCGTATTGCCCTGGTCAACTTCAAGCAAAATATGCAGGATGGCGAGGATGTTTCTGGCCTTTTGAACCTGGCCTTAGATCAGATCGAGTTCCACTTCCGCAAGGTTTCTGAAAGTGAGCTGGTCATTGCCGATCAGTTTCAGGACATTCTGGAAAAGACCCGTCAGGAATTGGGGCGCAATCTTGACCCGAAAGACCCGGAGTATATTTCTCTGCTGGAAGAACTCAAACGGATTTTTAAGAAGAAAAACATTGAAGAACTGACCGCAGATGAGATGCAGCGGAACATTCAGGATTTGGAGCGTATCCGAAAAGCTGCCGCGCAGCAAAACCTGCGGGATCAAATGCTCTGCGCCAAGTATCAAAATGATGTGAAGTATATGCGTACCCACAAACGCATCAAGGCTACCCCACCGCCAATCGGCGGCGATCCTGTGATTTTCAGGGTTCTTATGGGAATAAAGGCCGCTGTTGACCTGAAAGTGCTGAAAAATCAACATATGATGGACAACTCCGCCTATTTTTCCCGCGAGATCATGCCAGAGATCATCCAAAGCTGCCGCAGCAACGGGATACAGCCAACTGCCAGCCAGGTTAAATTTATGGAAACCTGCATATCCAGCGAATATTTTGCGGAAAGGAAATGGACAGCATAATGCAGACAGAATCAATTACCGTCCGCACCAAAAGGATGATTGATGACCTGAAAACTATCTGCGCCAACTTTGGCCTGGGCGGTTCTCCTGGCGAATACAAGATCATCACGCAGGTGTTCTTATATAAATACCTCAGCGACAAATTCATTTATGAGGCGCAAAAAGCGGAGCCATCCTTAGCTGGGGCAGGCAACGTAGAGAGCGCCTTGACCGCTATGCCGGACGACCAATATGAAATGCTGCTGATGATGCTGGGCGGTGATACGGCCAAGCTTAAAAGGACGCACTATATCTCCTACCTGTTCAATCACCAGAATGACGATACCATGCGCAAGGCAGATGGTTCCTCCTACCCATTTCATGAACTGTTTGATGATACATTGGTGGACATTGCTAACTTTAATCTGGACATTTTTTCCGTTCAGACTGGCGGCGAGGAAAAAATCAAGCTGTTTGAGCCTATCTCCCAATATGTCATTGAGAGCACAAAAAAGCCCCTGTTCTGTCGTGCCATCATCAATAAGCTGGTAGAGTTTAACTTTGCCGAGGTATTTGAGCAGAAATATGACTTCTTTGCGCAAATCTTTGAGTATCTTATCAACGACTATAACAAGGATTCCGGCAAGTATGCTGAATACTATACACCCCATACCATCGCTACCATCATAGCAAGAATTATGGTACAGGGTGAGGTCAGCAATGTAACGGTGTATGACCCGGCTGCCGGTTCCGGTACGCTGGTACTATCTCTTGCCCACCAGATCGGCGAGAAGAATTGTACCATCTATACCCAGGACATCTCTGCCAAGTCCAACGAGTTTCTGCGTCTGAATCTGATTCTGAATAACCTTGTCCACTCCCTGGGCAACGTGGTGCATGACGATACTTTGATTGCTCCCCGGCATCTGAACGACCAGAAAAACGGATTGGCTAAATTCAACTATATCGTCAGCAATCCACCGTTCAATATGGATTTCAGCGATAATCGGGAGACGCTGGCAGGAGAGAACCACAAGGAACGGTTCTTTGCCGGTGTACCGAAGATCCCGCAAAAGAAAAAGAGCAGCATGGATATATACCTGATGTTTTTGCAGCACATCATTTATTCTATGGATGATAAGGCAAAGGCGGCTGTTGTCGTTCCCACAGGATTCTTGACCGCTGGCTCTGGAATCCAGAAAAAGATTCGGGAGCATATCGTAGGACACCGTATGCTGTGGGGCGTGGTTTCTATGCCCTCCAATGTATTTGCCAACACAGGTACCAATGTATCTGTCCTCTTTCTGGATAAGGAGAATAAGGACGGCAAAGTAGTTTTGATGGATGCCTCCAAGCTGGGAACGAAGGAGAAGGTGGACGGTAAAAATCAGAAAACAGTACTCGGTGAGGAGGATATGGCCCTTATTGTTGACACCTTCAACGCCGGACAACCAGTAGATGATTTCTGTGTGGCGGTCAGTTATGAGGACATCGAGCAAAAGAAGTTTTCTTTTTCTGCGGGTCAGTATTTTGAGGTGAAGATTGAGTATGTGGAGCTGACTCCAGAGGAATTTAATCAAAAGATGAACGGTTTTGCTATGCGGCTGAACGCATTGTTTTTGGGAAGCCGCCAACTGGAGGACGAAATCAAGAAGCAGTTGGAGCGGGTGAAGTATGAGTAAAGTCAAACTCGGAACAGTTATTGACTCTTGTCTTGGGAAAATGCTTGATGCTGCAAAAAATAAAGGAGAATACGAACCCTATCTTGCGAACTTGAATGTCAGATGGGGAGATTTCGACCTTGACAATTTGTCACAGATGCGTTTTGAATCTCATGAGCAAGAGCGGTATGGCATTAAATATGGTGATCTTATCATGTGCGAAGGAGGCGAACCTGGACGCTGTGCAATTTGGCAGGATGAGCTTCCAGATATGAAGATTCAAAAGGCATTACATCGTATCAGGCCCCATGACTGTCTTGATGTCAGATATCTGTACTATTGGTTTTTACTTGCTGGAAAAAATGGGTGGCTAAATAGGTATTTTACTGAAACTACAATCAAACATCTACCTGGAGATAGTTTGAAAGATGTCGAAATAGATCTGATAGATTTGCCATTGCAAAAAGGTATTGCTGATGTTCTCTCCTCTCTCGATGATAAAATTAGGCATAACAACCGTATTTGTCGAGAACTGGAAGCCATGGCGAAAACCCTCTACGACTACTGGTTTGTGCAGTTTGATTTCCCGGACGAGAATGGAAAGCCCTACCGTGCCTCTGGCGGTGAGATGGTCTGGAATGAGCGGCTGAAACGGGAGATTCCGAAGGGGTGGAGGTGTGCCGTTTTAAGTGATTTTATTTCGATTGAAAACGCATCAGTAAATCCGGCAACCTTGGGAACCGAAATAATGGAACACTATAGCATACCTGCCTATGATGATAATTTCTATCCAGCTTTTGAACAAGCGGACACTATTCAAAGCGGGAAATATCAGGTGTGCAAAAATTCAATCCTTGTTTCAAAGCTAAATCCCCAATTCAAACGTATCTGGGATCCGTTTTGCATCTCCGAGAATGCTATATGCTCCACTGAGTTCATGGTCTACATATCCCACAAAGATTGCCTCCGACCTTTTTGTTTTGCACTTGCAAATTCAGATGGATTTTATCGCCATATGGTTTCAAAGGCAATTTCATCAACGGGAAGCAGAAAACGGATTCAGCCGGATGTTAGCTTGATGTATCAATTCGCTGCACCGAATACAGATGTTTTGCTTTCTACATTTTCAGCACGATATTGTCCAATTATGGATAAGATAAAACAAGTACGATTAGAGAATTATGAGTTGCAAAAACTCCGAGACTGGCTCCTGCCCATGCTGATGAATGGACAGGCCAGGGTGGAATGAGGGAATGTGAACATATGAGACGAAATCTTGCTCAAGTCCTCAAGGCGGGAAAGGTTGACCTTAAAAAAGAATATTCAAAGCTTTATGCTCTTTTTTATGGAAGAGATGATAGGGATGACAAATCATTGGCAGATTTGATTTCTATGAATATTGAAAGCTTCTATTTTCGTGGAACCTGTCTCGACCTTGACGAGTTTGATGAAAAATATGGATTTCATTTTGCTGAGCAGCCGCAAGACTTTGATATAGACTATCTTGTTTCTTTTTGTGAGTATATTTATAACTTTGTTCTTTGGTTTGAGGATCGTTACTTTTTCGCACAAATAAATAAGCACTTTTATTTGCAACAGATCAGCAAAGTTATAGAAGCTATTGGCTACATGGAAAGTCATGAAGATGGATTTACCATTTTTGTTCCCAAGGATAATGCTGCCATAGCAGTATCCGAATCAGAGCATATTCCTGAAATTTTGTCCTACAGAGTTATTGCATACAATCATCATTCGATGAAAGGCAACTTGGAAGCAAAGAAAGCTGTATTGCAACAACTTGCTTCGATTTTGGAAGCGAAACGTAAGGACCTGAGTCGAGCTGACAAAACGCTGGAAAGTGATCTTTTCTATGCCTTTAATAATTTGAATATCCGTCACAACAATGTCGATCCAGGACTAAAAGGGAAATACAAAGCATATGTGGCACAGATGTCTACTGATGAACTTGAAAAATGGTATAATGAAACATACCAGATGTGCCTCTTGGCATTTCTACAAATTGAAAACCTTGACCGAAAGGCTGAATTTGATAAATTGAAAGCAGAAATTGAAAAAAGTAGCACAAAAACGGCTTTGGACGGAGAGGGACATGAATTTTAAAAGAATCAGAATGCGGTATTTCGCGAAGAAGAAAATTTGTTACTCAGATCTGTGAGCATGAATTAGTTTAAGGAGACAATAAAAGCGTGCTAATGGGGGATACACAAATGAAACTAATAACAAATAGTCAAAGAATATTGGCCGAACTTTTTAAGCAAGATTTTGCAGATAATGAAATATATTCAGATGAATCCCAATACTTTGAATTCTTTTCTGCCAAAAATATCTTGAAGAATTTGGAATTTAGTGATGAAGAAATTGAAAGTGGTGTTATCGGCAGCGGCAATGACGGCGGATGTGATTCAATATACACATTATGTAACAATGTGTACATTACTGAAGATATCGTAGAAACCATTTCTCCTGGGAAAGAACCTACTATTGAGTTGATCATCATTCAGGCTAAGCGGGAATCGTCGTTTAGCGAAGATGCAATCATGAAGTGGAAAACTACTGCTTCTAATCTTTTTGAAATCGGTGTAGACGATACACAGTATCATGCACGATATAATGAAGATGTCCTTAACGCATTTGCGCTGTTTCGGGATTTGTATGTAAAGTTGCTAAGGAGTACTCCTAAAGTTTGTATTTCATTTCACTATTCCACTTTTGCAACGGAAGTTCACCCAAATGTTCGTGCACAAGCTGATGAACTTGAGGAAATCGTCCACAAGCTATACCCAAGCCCAAAAACGACTGTTTCCGTAAAATTTTGGGGGGCGGATGAGTTGTTGCTCGCAGCTCAAAGCCAACCCGAACACAAGCTGAATCTTCCTTTGGCAGAGACTCCAATAAATATTGGTACACACCGCGATTATGTGGCGTTGGTCAACTTATCCAAATATTATCATTTTATTGCATCCGATAATGGCGAACTTCGAAAGTACATTTTCGAGGCAAATGTCCGAGATTATCAAGGCCATAATGCCGTTAACCAAGATATACAAAATACGCTTTTAAATTCAACCGGCGAGGAGTTTTGGTGGCTAAACAACGGAATCACCTTAGTTGCGGACGAAGCAATTCTTGCTACGAGTAAAGAACTTGTCTTAACGGAGCCAGCAGTTGTGAATGGCCTTCAAACGTCAAATGAAATTTATCGTTATTTTCAAGCAAATCCGGAAAAGTTAGCTGTAGAAACTCGGAATGTTTTGGTGCGAATTATTGTGCCCGAAAGTGAAAATTCGAGAGACAAGATTATCCTCGCAACCAATAATCAAACTAATATTCCGAAATCTTCGCTGAGAGCCAACGATCCTATACATTTACAAATAGAACTTTATCTAAAGGGAAGAGGACTATATTACGACCGGCGAAAGAACTATTATAAAAACCAGGGCAGAAAAAGTACAGAAATTGTAAGTGTTTCTTTTCTTTCACAGTGCATGATTTCGTTAGTATTGCAGAGACCAGATTATGCACGTGCGAGACCTTCTACGTTATTAACAAAAGACGAAACATATGAAGCTTTATATGAGAGAAATCAAGATTTAGATGTGTTTTTCCACGCTGCCAAACTTGGAAAGACTGTTGAATTCTCTTTGAAATGTTCACAGATTTATTCTCAAGCACAGATAAATGATATCCTATTTTATGTTCTCTATTATTCGGTTGCGAAACAGGTTGATAAATTAGACATTACTGCAACAGACATTAAGAAACTTGATTTGTCCGTTTTTACGAATAAGTTTATACTTGAATCGGCAGAATATGTGTTTAGTAAATATGAAGAATTAGGTGGTAATAGTAAGGTGGCAAAGGGGGCCGAATTAATCAAAAGCTTGGTCATGTAAGCGTGGGTTGCTTCATGTAATATCTTTAACTGTGATTTACTTCGGACAAATTTTCCACGATCTGGAGGGGGTCGTCCGCCGCGAAGGCGGGGACGATCATGACGGCCATGGACAGCACCAGACAGGCGAAGAGGGCGTAGGCCCGCTTCGCGCGGCGCTCAATCTTCTTCTGGCGCTCCAGGGTGTTCAGGGGCTTCTTGGGGGTCTGGGACTTCTGGATGATCTTCATAGAATTCAGTCTCCTTTTCTTCATCAGATATTTCGGTTTCCAGGGCGAACAGTGGTTCTCCCTGGAACTTGGGTTCAGGCTTCTCCTGGTGGTGGATGTAGGGCGGCCCGCCGCCGTCAATGGTGTGGCGGATGGCGGGGTGTTCCGTCAACTCATACTTCAGATCCATCACCGGCTTGGCGCCCCGGATGAACAGGATGGCGTAGCGGTTGTCCAGCCCCCGCACTTCATCCGGGGTCAACAATTCACTGCAACATTGTCAAGTGGTGAATTAAAAAAATATCAGTTGTAGGCAAACTATGTGCCTGCAACTGATATTTTTCAAGCTATAAATCTTATTATCTTTAACGATATTGCATCCATATAGGCTTATGATATACTGTCCTTTGCTTTGGCCTCATAATATCGCTTTGAAAGCTCAGAATGTAAAAAAGCGTCATTCATCAGCATGATAAATGCATCCTTGGACTTTTTAGTATCCAGTCGAATTGTATGTCCATCTTCGCTATATTTAAATTTTCCAGAAAGCGCTGGGGTTGTCTTAGTAAACTCGATGATTGCTTCTTTTGAAATATTCAACTCAAAAATCGGTGAAGATTTCTTCACTTTGGACAATTTCCGTGCAAAGGAAGGGGTTTCGACTGAATCTTGAAGAACTTGAATATCTTCAAGCAAATCTAAATCTTTGATAGCCTCTACGGTTTCGTTCGCGGCTCTTTGAATCAATTGAGTAAAACCCATATTTCGCTCTAAGACTTTTACATCTAAGACATAGATTTCCTCATTTAGGCGCAAAAATTGGACGCTCCCATTTAGTCGAAGTGTGTCATCGCTTTTAATTTTTTCAAATCGGTGCTTGTCCTTAATCGCTCCAAATAATAAAGTATCCCGCTTAATTAGAAATAGGGGATAGTGCTTCTTAAATAAATAAATCCCCCTTTCCATCGAGCCAAGATATATTATGTATCCATATAGTGAGCCTAAATCATCATAGCCTGCATTGAACTTTGGTATTTCTTTTATAGCATTTTCTATGTTAAAGTCTTTACTCTAAATGAGCAAAATCAAAAACTGCACAAAAGGGTCCTAAAACGGCGAATAGCGGCAGACAAAGACAGAGATGCA
>JBCLRG010000037.1:0-29187 GCA_041223955.1 Oscillospiraceae bacterium 38-13
CGTGTCAGACAGCTTTGTTAGATTACCACGCCTTCCCCCGTTTGTCAACGCTTTTTTTCTATTTTTTTCGCTTTTTGTAAAATAACAGCGAAACGCCCGGATTCCGGTACGACCTCTATGCACTTCTAACAACACAAACCCTCTGGTTGCAAGGCTTCAGGCCGGTTCCCTCCCTGGAAACCGGCCTGACGGAAACATACAATCTTCTTCAGCTCACAGCTTTTTCTATTCCAGCGGTCCATACACCACCACCTGAAAAGGCCCTTCTTCCTCCTCTGGCATCTCTTCCTGCCGGTCCAGAGCCTCCAGCAGCGCCCGGAATTCCTCCGCGTTCAGCTGATAGCACCATTGCAAACCATTCTCCCACACTGCATCGAACCCGTCCAGCAAGTCCCCGGCCTCTTCCTGATTCAGATATAATGTGGCCGTTGCCCCGGAGTCGGAAGCGTAGGGCTGCGCGCCGTCCATCATGGTCCCCGGAGCCTCGGGGGACATGTTCGCCGTCAGGGCGGGAACCGGCGCTTCCTCCTCTCCCGCTTCGGAATCCCCCGATCTCATCGCTGAGCGGCTCTCCATTTTCTCCGTCGGAGCCTCTGCCGGGGCCTCCGGCGGCTCCTCCGGAACCGCCTCGCCCATCTCCGCGTGCGGGGACAGCTCCGGCGCATTCTCCGTAACCGCGCTCGTATCATAACACATCGTGCCGTACTCTTCTCCGGCAGGAGCGGCGGACTTTTCTCCTCCGGCGGGCCCGGTCCGCACCAGGACAACCAGTGCGCAGCAAGCTGCCAGCAGGCCCAGCGTCCCCGTCCAATGCCGGGCGGAGCGCCGTTTTCTTCCTTCCGGAGCGTTCCGAATCCGCTCCATCACGCCATCGGCAAATCCCTCCGGCACCTCCGTATCCTCCGCGTCCGGGAACGCGGCCCGGATGCCCAGCGCGTCGTCCACATAAGTCCGGCAGCCGGGGCAGCTCTCCAGGTGCTCCCGCACCCGTTCCATCTCCTCCGGCGTCAGCTCACCGTCCACGAACAGGTCCAGCAGCTCTCCATATTCCGCACAGTATTTCATGGACGGCCCCCCTTTTCTGTTTCTTTAGACGGAGGCGGCGGAGAAAAGTTCCCGCGTTCCGTCAAAAAATCCCGAAGCCGTTTTCGCCCCCGGCTGATACGGGACTTCACCGTCCCCACATCCAGCTCCAGGGCCTTTGCGATTTCCTCATAGCTCAGCTGGTGAATCTCCCGCAGAACCAGCACCGCCCGGTACTCCGGAGACAGCGCCCGAAGGCCCTCCTCGATCTGCGCCCCCAGCTCCCGCCGCTCCGCCACCTCCTGGGGGGAGGGGGTAGAGGCGGGAAGCTCCAGATTTACATCCTCGCTGTCCAGGGAAACCGCTCCCTGGTGGCGGGACTCCCGGCGAAGGAGGTCCACACAGGCGTTGGAGGCCAGCCGGTACAGCCAGGTGGAAAATCCGCTCTCCCCCCGGAAGTTCCCCAGTCCCCTCCATGCGGCGAAAAAGGCCTCCTGCGCCGCCTCGGCGGCGTCCTCCGGATTCCGGCACATCCGCCGGGTCAGGGCAAGCACCCGTTTTTCGTAAAGGCGGACCAATTCCGCGAAAGCATCCTGGTCCCCCCGCTGGGCGGCGGTAATCCAGGCCTGTTCCTGAAGGGCGTTCATAGGCCCTCCTCTCCCCGCCCCTCGTCCCGGAGGTCCCTCTGGATGCCCCGGGTGACGCGGTAGACGTCCTCTAAGGTGTTCATCTGGACGATTTGCTCCTTATAATAATTGGCGTGCGGCACGCCCTTGAGATACCAGCAGTAATGCCGCCGGGCCTCCAGGATGGCGATCCGTTCCCCCTTGTACTCCGCCGCCAGCTCGAACTGCCGGACGGCCAGCGCGCAGCGCTCCGCCAGAGGCGGCAGGGGCGGAATGGGCCTCCCCTCCAGCACGGCCTCCGCCTGCCGGAAGAGCCAGGGGTTGCCGAAACAGCCCCGCCCGATCATCGCCATATCGGCCTTGGTATGCTGGAGGATGCGGGCGGCGTCCTCGGGCTTCCAGATATCGCCGTTGGCGATGACGGGGATGGACACCGCTTCCTTGACGGCCCGGATGCAGTTCCAATCCGCCTGACCGCCGTAGACCTGAGCCCTGGTGCGGCCATGGACCGCCACAGCGGAGGCCCCGGCCTGTTCCAGCACCTGGGCGAATTCCACGCAGTTGCAGCTGCCCAGATCCCAGCCCCGCCGGAACTTGGCGGTGACGGGGACGGAGGGGAGGGCCTTCACCACGGCCTCCACGATGCGCCCCGCCTTTTCCGGGTCCTTCATCAGCGCCGCGCCGTCGCCGTTGTTGACGATTTTCCCCATGGGGCAGCCCATGTTGATGTCCAGGATATCCGCTCCGGTGTGTTCTATGGCAATCTGGGCGGCCTCCGCCATACAGGCGGGGTCGCTGCCGAAAATCTGAACGGCGGCGGGGTGTTCTCCGGGGAACTGCCGCAGGAGGGAGAAGGTTTTTTTATCCCGGTAGCAGAGGGCCTTGGAGGAAATCAGCTCCGTGCAGGTCAGTCCCGCCCCCAGCCCGGCACAGAGGCGGCGGAAGGCGGCGTCGGTAACGCCAGCCATCGGCGCCAGCGCCAGTTTTGAGTGAATCACAACATTTCCAATGTTCATGGGAGCTCCTTTCTCCGAAAGGAGGAATGAGATAGTATGGTTGATCATATCATGAATCCCGCGAAAAGTCCATAAAGGTTTCCTGGGAACGCGCCCCGGAAAGGTCGACCTTGACATCCAGCCTCTTCCATGCTATCATCACATCAAAAGCTCCGTCCCCGGGAAGCATTTCTGACCGGAGGACCATCTTCACAAAATCTGTCGGTCTGGCGGCAAGGAATTTTCCGCGCCGTAAGAGGAGAGAGCAGGACGTGGAAGCATTTCCCACGTCCTTCCAAGCTGTGCCTACAGCCCCTCTGCCGGACGGCGGAGGGGCTTTCTTTTTCAAAAAGGAGGGAAGACTATCATGGAAACCCGCGTCGCCGTTCTGGCGGTCATTGTCCGGGAGGCGGACTCCGTCTCGTCCCTAAACGCCCTGCTGCACCAGTATGAGTCCTGCATTTTAGGCCGCATGGGCATTCCCTGCCGGGAGCGCGGCATCCGTCTCATCAGCGTAGCCCTGGACGCTCCGGCGGACGCGATCTCGGCCCTCTCCGGAAAAATCGGCCGTCTCCCCGGCGTAACAGCAAAAACCGTCTACGCACCTCCTACTTTTTCTTGAAAGAAAAAGTAGGCAAAAAGAACTTTCGCACGCTCTGGCCGTCCGGTGGGAAACCAGCCCGAAGCGACGGCGACGAAAACCTATTGGGAGGAAATGATTATGAAAGCTTTCAAGACCCTTGCACAGGCACTGGCCCTTCTGCTGGTCCTTAGCGCCTGCGGTGCGGCCAGCGGCGGCACTCCTACGGACACCACCGCCGCGCGGCAGGAAGCGCCCCCCTTTGAGAGCACGCCGGACGAGATGCACAAGGATTTTCCCATGCTGATCGGGGCGCTGAAGGGCCCCACCGCCATGGGCATGGTCAGGATGATGCAGATGCGGTCGGAACTGGCCTCCATTGACTTATGGTATTTCCAGCTGGCGGGCTCCGCCGACGAGCTAACCCCGAGATTCATAAAGGGCGAACTGGACATCATATGCGTTCCCGCCAACCTGGCGGCGGTTCTCTACAATAAAACCGAGGGCCAGACCGTTACCTTGGCCGTCAATACTCTGGGGGTTCTATATATTGTGGAGAACGGCGGCGAGACCGTCCAGTCCATGGGGGACCTCCGGGGCAAAACCATTGTCGCCGCCGGAAAGGGCTCCACCCCGGAGTTTGGCCTCCGCTACCTGCTGGAGCAGAATGGTTTGGACCCGGAGAAGGACGTTTCCATTGAATGGAAGAGCGAGCATGCCGAATGCGTCGCCGCCCTGTCGGCAGGAACGGCGGACATCGCCCTGCTGCCCCAGCCCTTCGTCACCGTAGCCCAGGGGAAGCTGGAAAATCTCCGGGTTGCGCTGGATTTAACGGCGGAGTGGAACGCTCTGGCTAATGGCTCCGCCATGATCACCGGCGTAGCCATAGCCCGGCGGGACTATGCGGAGAAGCACCCGGAGCTGATAGAGGAGTTCCTGGTGGAGTATGCCAGATCTGTAGAGTGGGTAAACGAGAATCCCGCCGGAGCGGCGGAGCTCATCGCCTCCAACGGCATCATCGAAAGCCCCGCCGTCGCGGAAAAGGCCCTTCCCCACTGCAACATTGTCTGCCTCACCGGGCAGGAGATGTTTGACAAGCTCTCCGGGTATCTTCAGGTTCTGGCGGAGGCCAACCCGGAGTCCGTCGGGGGGCAGCTGCCCGGAGACGATTTTTATTATGGAATCTAGGCTCCGTCCCTGGGCCGTTCTGTTCTGGCTTCTGGTCTGGCAGGGTGGGAGCATGGCCCTGACGGCGGCGCTTCCCGGCGGAGGACTTCTGCTGGCCTCGCCGGTTCAGGCGTCCCTCCGGCTTCTGGAGCTGCTGCCCTCCTCCGCCTTCTGGCGGGCGGTGGGGAATTCGTCTCTCCGCATATTCGGCGGCTTTCTGATTTCCTGTGCTCTGGGGGTGGTACTGGCGGCGCTGGCGGCGGGGCGTCCCCGGCTTCAGGAGCTGCTGGCCCCACCGGTGGCGGTGGTAAAGGCCGTGCCGGTGGCCTCCTTTATCATTCTGGCGCTGGTCTGGCTGGATTCCCATTCCCTGTCTCTGTTCATCTCCGGCCTGATGGTGTTTCCCCCGGTGTATCTCAATGTATTGGAGGGACTTCGCCAGACGGACCCGAAGCTCCTGGAGCTGGCGCGGGTCTATCGGATTCCCCTTTCCCGGCGTGTCTGGGGGATTTATCTGCCCCAGGTACTGCCCCACTTCCGTTCCGCGTCCTCTCTGGCCCTTGGCCTCTGCTGGAAGGCGGGAGCGGCGGCGGAGGTCATTGGCCTCCCGGCGGGGACCATCGGAGAGCGGCTGTACACCGCCAAAATCTATCTTCAGACGCCGGACCTCTTTGCGTGGACGGCGGTAATTCTGGCACTGGCGGCGGCGTTTGAGCGGCTGTTTTCAGCGCTGACGGACCGGCTGGCGGAAAGGGTGGGACGCTGATGGAAATTCAAGTGGAGGGGCTTTGCCGCTCTTATTGCGGGAAACCGGTAATAAAGGACTTCAGCGCCGTATTTGGCCTGGGAATCACTGTAATTTCCGCCCCCTCCGGAACCGGCAAGACCACTCTTCTGCGCCTTCTTCTGGGACTGGAGTCCCCCGACGGCGGAACCATCCGGGGGGCGGACCGGCGCTGGGCCGCCGTCTTTCAGGAAAACCGCCTGATCGAGAGCTTTTCCGCCGCCGCGAACCTCCGCCTTGTCCTGGGGGACCTTCCCCCGGAGGCCCCGGCTCTGCTGGCGCGTCTGGGACTTTCGCTGGAGGACCCCCGTCCCGTCCGGACCTGGTCCGGGGGCATGAAGCGGCGTCTGGCGCTGTCCCGGGCGCTTCTGGCCCCCTCGGACGCCTTGGCTCTGGACGAGCCCTTCACCGGGCTGGACCGGGAAAACCGGAGCAACTGTCTGTCGCTGATTCAGGCAGCGGCGCGGGAAAAACCGGTTTTAATCGCCACCCATGAGCTGGAGGGGCTGGAGGACGTGCCGGTAATCCGCCTATAGAAACCATCAAGACGCAGAAATCATCAGGGCCTGCCCCCACAAACGGGAGCAGGCCCTGATGTCCGCCTTCGCTTAATAAAGCAGCGGAGACAAGTCATTCTCTTCAGTTCTTCAAGCTGTGCAGCGGCGCGGGAATCCGCCCGCCCCGGCCGATAAACCCGGCGGAGGACTCCGGATGCACCGGCATCACCGGAGCGCTTCCCAGGAGCCCGCCCATTTCAATAGTGCCCCCCACGGTCTTCCCCGGCGCGGGGAGAATGCGCACGGCGGTGGTCTTGTTATTCACCATGCCGATAGCCGCCTCGTCGGCGATAATCGCCGCGATGGTCTCCGCCGGGGTATCTCCCGGGATGGCGATCATGTCCAGTCCCACGGAGCACACGCAGGTCATGGCCTCCAGCTTATCCAGGCAAAGAGTTCCGGACCGGGCGGCGGCGATCATGCCCTCGTCCTCGCTGACGGGAATGAAGGCCCCGGAGAGCCCCCCCACGCTGGAGGAGGCCATAACGCCGCCCTTTTTCACCGCGTCGTTCAGCATAGCCAGCGCCGCCGTAGTGCCGTGGGTGCCGCAGACCTCCAGCCCCAGCTCCTCCAGGATCCGGGCCACGCTGTCCCCCACGGCGGGAGTCGGTGCCAGGCTCAGGTCCACGATGCCGAAGGGGGTATCCAGACGGCGGCTAGCCTCCTGGGCCACCAGCTGGCCCATGCGGGTGATACGGAAGGCGGTTTTTTTGATGGCCTCCGCCGCCACGTCCAGCGGCTGGCCCTTGACGGACTGGAGGGCGTGGTAGACCACGCCGGGCCCGGAGACACCCACGTTGATGACCTTCTCCGCCTCTCCCGCGCCGTGGAACGCCCCGGCCATAAAGGGGTTGTCCTCCACGGCGTTGCAGAACACCACCAGCTTGGCGCAGCCCAGGCCGTCCCGGCTGGCGGTAGCCCCGGCGGTCTCCTTGATAATCCGGCCCATGAGGCTCACGGCGTCCATATTGATGCCCGCCCGGGTGGACCCCACGTTGATGGAGGCGCAGACCAGCTCCGTCCGGGAGAGGGCCTCGGGCAGGGAGCGGATAAGGAGCTCGTCGGCCCGGGTCATGCCCTTTTGGACCAGGGCGGAGTAGCCGCCGATGAAGTTGACGCCGCAGCTCCGGGCGGCGTTGTCCAGCGCCAGGGCGAAGGGAACGTAGTCCTCGGTCTCGCTGGCCCCGGCCACCATAGCCATGGGGGTGACGGAGATGCGCTTGTTGACGATGGGGATGCCGAACTCGTCCTCGATATCCTGGCCGGTTTTCACCAGACGTTCGGCGCAGCGGCAGATTTTGTCGTAGATTTTCTCACAGGCCCGTTTAGGGTCCGGCCCGCAGCAGGACAGGAGGGAGATTCCCATGGTGATGGTGCGGATATCCAGGTGCTGCTGGTCGATCATTTCGATGGTGGAGAGGATTTCCTTTTGATTCAGCATAGCGGATCCCCTCCTCAGATATGGTGCATGGCGTCGAAAATCTCCTCCCGCTGGATGCGGATGGAAAGGCCCATTTCGCCGCCCAGCTCGGCCAGGGAGGCCCCCAGCTCGCCAAAGGAGGCGGTAGCCGCGCTGGCGTCCACGGCCATGACCATGGTGAAGGCGCCCTGCAAGATGGTCTGGGAGATATCCAGGATGTTCACGTTGTGGCTTGCGAGGCGGTTGCACACCGCGGCGATGATGCCGACTTTGTCCTGTCCCAGGACGGTTACGATTGCGTTCATTTTTTTCCTCCTTAAAAGGGCGGGGTCCCCTTCCGGGGATGGGGAGATTTCAGCCATGAAGATGGCTGGTGCTTTGCACCCCCCATTTTCTCTTTTTCTTGCCAGAAGAAAAAGAGAAAACGGGCCGTGCACGGTCCAAAAGAGAAAAAGAAGTACGAGCCCTGCGGGGGACGGGAGACGGGGGCGCGCCTGAAGTTCCGGTATAAGACAGGTATATCCCTGCCCGCGGCGCGGTGCGGGCGGGAGTTTGGATATCATCGAATCGGCAAGCGCCGGGTTTGGGTGCGGGGTGAAGCTGCGGCTGCCCTTCTGTTGGCAGGTGTTTTCTGCTGGGGGTGCCTCTGTGAAGGCTCTGCTGGGCTTTAGACCTCGTCGAAAAACTTGTCGTGAATTGCCCGAACCGCCCGGTTCACATCGTTCTCGTCCAGCAGCACGGATACGCGGATTTCCGAGGTGTTGATCATTTGGATGTTAATCCCCGCCTCATACAGCGCCTCGAACATCTTCGCCGCAACGCCGCAGTTGCTCATCAGGCCCACGCCAACAATCGACACCTTGCCGATCTGATTGTCGGACTCAATGTGGTCGAACCGCAGGGCTTCCTTGTGCTCGTTCAGAATCTTCTCGGTCTCCTGCTGGTCTTTTTTATGGACGGTAAAGGTAATATCCTTTGTATCCTCCCGGCCGATGGACTGCAAAATGACATCCACATTGATGCTGTTCTTGCTCAGCAGGTCAAACACCTGGAAGGCGACGCCCGGATTATGCTGCAAGCCCACCAGGGCAATCCGGGCGATGCTGGTGTCCTTCGCCACTCCGGCAATATTGGTCTTTTCCATTTTCGTAACCTCCTTGACTTTCGTGCCGGGCTTGCGCTCCAAGCTGGACACGACTTCCAAATTGACTCTGAACTTCTTCGCCAGCTCCACGCTCCGGTTATGGAGCACCTGCGCCCCCTGAGACGCCAGCTCCAGCATCTCGTCATAGGTGATCTCCTCCAGCTTCCGCGCATTGGGAACCACCCGGGGGTCTGTGGTATATACACCGTCCACGTCGGTATAGATCTGGCACAGGCTGGCCCGGAACGCCGCCGCCAGCGCCACCGCGCTGGTATCCGAGCCGCCCCGGCCCAGCGTTGTCACATCGCCGTTCCGGTCCACGCCCTGGAAGCCCGTGACGATCACGATCCGGTGCTGGTCCAGCTCCGACTGGATGCGCTCCGCGTCGATTTTCTTAATCCGCGCGTCGGCGTGAACCGTGGTGGACTGGATGCCCACCTGCCACGCCGCCAGCGACACGCAGGGAAGGCCCATGGCCTCCAGCGCCATGGCGCACAGGGCCACGGAAATCTGTTCCCCGGTGGAGAGCAGCATATCCATCTCCCGCTTGGAGGCGCTGGGATTGATTTCCCGGGCCTTTTCGATCAGGTCGTCCGTGGTGTCCCCCTGGGCGGAGAGGACCACGATGACGTCGTTCCCCTTTAAATACGTCTCCGCGATGATGCGCGCCACATTCTGGATGCGCTCCGCGTCCCGCACGGAGCTGCCGCCGAATTTCTGTACAATCAAACTCATATATCATGCTTCCTTTTTGCTTAATATCAGATTGGAGAGGGTCTCCTCTCCCGTTCTATCATATGCCGGAGCCGGACGTTTTGAAGCTTCTCAGGAGGACGTGCCCAGCACCCGCATACAGGCCAGCACATGCAGCAGCCGGGACTGCCGGACCGCGTCCCCGCCGCTGAGGGGTTCCGTGAGAAAGGCGGTCTCCCCGTCCTCGCTGAGAACCTCCACCTGTCCGAAGGCCAGGGCCGCGTCGGTCAGGCTGCCCTCAATGCGGAAGTAATGCCGTGTCTTCAGCTCCTGGGGGTCCTCGAAGCCCCCGGCATCCGCCAACCAGCCGATTTCCTCCCGCCCGGGCCGGGACTGGAGGCATTCCATCACGTCCGCCACACAGGCCGAGGCCGTGGGCAGCTCTCCCGCTCCCCGGCCATAGAACATCACCTCGCCCGTGGCGTTCCCCCGGACCATGACGGCGTTGAACACGTCCTCCACGTTGGCGATGGGGTTGTCCTCCGGAATCAGATGGGGGGCCACATAGGCCGTCCGCCCGCCGCCGGGGAGCCGGACCGCCCGTCCCAGCAGCTTCACCCGGTAGCCCGCCCGCTGGGCGATCTTCACATCCCGGAGACTCAGGCGGCTGATGCCCTCCATGGGCACCCGCTCCGGGTCGATCTGGCGCCCGAAGGCCAGGTCCGCCAGGATGCAGATTTTCCGCCCCGCGTCGATGCCCTCCACGTCGGCGGTGGGGTCCGCCTCGGCGTAGCCCTTTGCCTGCGCCTCCCGGAGCGCGTCGGAGAAAAACGCGCCGGTGCGGACCATCCGGGTCAGGATATAGTTGGTGGTGCCGTTCAGGATGCCGTAAACCTCGTCAATCCGGTTGGCGGCCATGCACTGGGTCAGCGGGTGGAGCACAGGGATGCCCCCGCCCACGCTGGCCTCGAAGAGGTAGCTGACGTTCCGGCTCTTCGCCAGGTCCAGCAGCTCACAGCCCCTCTCCGCCACCAGCTGCTTGTTGGCGGTAACGACGTGCTTCCCGGCGGACAGGGCCCGCTTTGTGTATTCGTAGGCCGCCTCCACCCCGCCGATGGCCTCCACCACGACCCGGATACCGCCGTCGTTCTCAATGCGCCCGAAATCATCGGTCATCAGCTGGCGGTAAGGCCCGTCCTTGAAGTGCCGGACCAGGATGGACTTCACCTGCAAGGACTCCCCCAGCTTCCGCTCAATCTGCCCGGCGTTTTCCGAAACCACCTTGGCCACGCCGGTGCCCACGGTGCCAAAGCCCAGGATTGCGATCTGTATCATGCCTGAAACCTCTCTTTAAAAACATTTCCCGGGTGCGCCAAGATCACCCGGCCAGAATCTCAAACTTCAGCACGCCCTCCAGGGCGGCGACGTCCCCCATCAGCTGCTCCAGGGACTCCTCCATCCGGCTGGTCTCGGCGGAAATCGTCACCGCCGCGCAGCCGTTGGTGGGGATGCTCTGATTAATGGTCAGGATATTGGCCCCGGAGGCGGCGAACCGGGACAGCACGCCGCTCAGCACCCCCGCCACATCCTTCAGCATGGCGTAAAAGGTGATGATGTGCTCCGCCTTCATGTCGTTGAAGGGCTGGACGGAGTCCTTGTACTTATAGAAAGCGCTGCGGCTGATGCCCGCCAGCCGGGTTGCCGCTCCCACGGTATCCGCCTCGCCGGTCTGCATCATCCGCTTGGCCTCCGCCACCTTGACGAAGATTTCCGGCAGCGCGTCCGCCGCCACAATGTAATATTTGATTGGTCCTGCCATTGTGTCCTCCATGCCCGCCGCTCCGGCGGAGCCTCTCGTCCGCCTGTTGCGGTCATTTGTCCTCCCTGCATGGTAGCATATTTTCCGCGCCCGCGCAACTGTCGGATTCAGGAAAAGTTGCGCGGAAAACCCCCTCCCCCGTGGGCAAAATGCCGGAGCCGGGCCCTCCTCCGCCCCGGACATGCAAAACCGGAATGAATATTCATTCAAGTATGCACGCCTCCCGGTACGCGCATTTTGAAATATGCACAAATACCCCCGGCCTTTCTCCCTGTTTTCGGGGAAACTGGAGAAACGAACCAAATAAATATACATTCCCATTGAAAAAGTATTGACATCTCCATACAGCCGTGCTAAGGTAGCCACAGTCCCCGGGAGGAACGCCTCCCCTGACTTCACATGCTCCGCCCGGCCTGCCGGGGGAACGATTTTTGGAAAAGGAAGATTGTGTTATGAAGAAGCTGTTACCCCTTCTGCTTGCCCTTGCCATGGTCCTGAGCCTGGCCGCCTGCGGTTCCAAGGACCCCGGCGCCTCCGCTCCCGCGGATTCCCAGACCACCGGCACCCAGCCCGCCGAAACCGAAGAGCCCGGTGACTCCGCCGCCTTCACCACCGTGGAGGAAGGCAAGCTCCACATGTCCACCAACGCCGCCTTCCCTCCCTATGAGATGACCACCGACGCCGGCGGCTTCGAGGGCATCGACGTAGAGGTGGCCCAGGCCATCGCCGAAAAGCTGGGCCTGGAGCTGGTCGTGGACGACATGGGCTTTGACGCCGCCCTGCTGGCCGCCCAGAACGGCCAGAGCGACATGGTCATGGCCGGCGTCACCGTCAACGAGGAGCGTCTGGCGGTCATGGACTTCTCCGACAGCTACGCCACCGGCGTGCAGGTGGTCATCGTCAAGAAAGGCTCCCCCATCGCCACTGTGGACGACCTGTCCAACGCGGAGATGATCGGCTGCCAGAAGGCCACCACCGGCTATATCTACTGCTCCGACGACCCGGAGAACGGCGGCTACGGCGAAGACCACGTCACCGCCTACGAGACCGGCGCCCTGGCGGTCCAGGCCCTGGTGAACGGCCAGGTGGACGCTGTGGTCATCGACAACGAGCCCGCCAAGAACTATGTGGCCGCCAACGAGGGTCTGAAGATCCTGGACACCGAGTTCGCCGTGGAGGACTACGCCATTGGCTTCGCCAAGGGCAACACCGCCCTCCTGGACGCCGTCAACGCCGCCATGGCGGAGCTGAAGGCCGACGGCACCTTCCAGGACATCGTGGACAAGTATATCACCGCCGAGTAAACACTCCGGCACGGGCGGTCTTTCGGGGCCGCCCGTTTCCCATATCTTATAAAGAGAAAGGAGACCCCCCATGAAAGCTACGCTCCCGGAGCGGTTTTACACCGCCTTTCTTGAGGGAGACCGCTGGAAGCTCTACCTCCAGGGCATCGCCTCCACGCTGGAGCTGACGGTCGCCGCCCTGATTCTGGGCCTTCTCCTGGGGCTGGTGGTGGCGGTAATCCGCACGGCCCACGACCAGCAGCGCCCGGGCCAGCACAATCCCATTCTGGCGCTGCTCAGCGCCCTGTGCAAGGTCTACACCACCGTCATCCGGGGCACGCCCATGATGGTTCAGCTGCTGATCTGGGGCTTCGTCATTTTCAAGACCAGCCGGAACCACACCATGGTGGGCGCGCTAGGCCTGGGCATCAACTCCGGGGCCTACGTGGCGGAGATTGTCCGGGGCGGCCTGATGAGCGTGGACATCGGCCAGAGCGAGGCGGGCCGGTCCCTGGGCCTGAACTATCTGGACACCATGCGCTTCATCGTCATCCCCCAGGCCTTCAAGAACATCCTGCCCTCCCTGGCGAACGAGTTCATCACCCTCTTCAAGGACACCTCCCTGGTCCAGGCCATCGGCGGCATGGAGCTGGTGTATTACGCCCAGACCATCGGCGGGCGGACCTTCGACCTGATGCCCCCCTATATCGGCATCGCCCTGATGTACTTAGTTCTGGTCATAATCTTCACCTGGCTCCAGGGGAAACTGGAAAGGAGGCTGCGGGAAAGTGATCGACGTTAAAAACCTCTCCAAGTCCTTCGGGGACCATCTGGTCCTGAACGACATCTCCCAGCACATCCACCCCGGGGAGAAGGTGGTGGTCATCGGCCCCTCCGGCTCCGGCAAGTCCACCTTCCTCCGGTGCCTGAACCTGCTGGAGACTCCCACAGCGGGGACCATCACCTTCCAGGGGACGGTGATCACGGACCCCGCAGCGAAGATCGACCAGATTCGCCAGCAGATGGGCATGGTCTTCCAGCACTTCAATCTCTTCCCCAACATGACCATCCGGCGGAATATCACCCTTGCCCCGGTGCGGACAGGCCTGATGAAGCAGGAAGAGGCCGACGCCCAGGCGGATGTCCTCCTGGAGCGGGTAGGCCTGATGGACAAGGCGGGTGCCTATCCCAGCCAGCTCTCCGGCGGGCAGAAGCAGCGGGTAGCCATTGTCCGGGCCCTGGCCATGAAGCCCCAGCTGATGCTCTTTGACGAGCCCACCTCCGCCCTGGACCCGGAGATGGTGGGGGAGGTTCTGGACGTGATGAAGGAGCTGGCCCGGGACGGCATGACTATGGTGGTAGTAACCCACGAGATGGGCTTTGCCCGGGAGGTGGGAAGCCGGGTGCTCTTCATGGCCGACGGAAAGGTCCTGGAGGAGAACGCCCCGGCGGAGCTCTTCGGGAACCCCCAGCATCCCAGACTGAAGGACTTCCTCAGCAAGGTGCTGTAAGCGAAAAAAGGCCCTCCGGCGCTCCGCCGGAGGGCTTGTCTCTTATTTTGTTCCGAAAATCCGGTCTCCCGCGTCGCCCAGGCCGGGGACGATATAGCCGTTTTCATTCAGCTTTTCATCCACCGCGCCGCAGTAGATGTCCACGTCCGGGTGGCTCTTCTGGATGCGGGCGATGCCCTCCGGCGCGGCCAGGAGCACCATCAGCTTGATGCTGGTGCAGCCGTACTCCTTCATAAACCCGATTGCCGCCTCAGCGCTGCCGCCGGTGGCAAGCATGGGGTCCACGATCAGAACCTCCCGCTCCGCCACGTCCTTGGGCATCTTGCAGAAGTACTTCACCGGCTCCAGGGTCTCCTCGTTCCGGTAGAGGCCGATGTGGCCCACCCGGGCGCTGGGGACCATCCGCAGGACGCCGTCCACCAGCCCCAGTCCCGCCCGGAGGATGGGTACCACGGCGAACTTCTTGCCCTTGAGCATGGGGGCGGTGGTCTTGCAGATGGGGGTTTCCACCTCGCAGATGGTCAGCGGCAGATCCCGGGTGGCCTCATAGGTGATCAGCATGCCGATCTCGGAAACCAGCTCCCGGAAGTCCTTGACGCTGGTATTTTTATCCCGGAGGATGGTCAGCTTGTGCGCCACCAGAGGATGGTCCATGACGTGTACTTTTCCGCTCATAAAAACGCTCCTTCTCAGAATCTTTTATTCTATTATAGCGGATGCGGCAGGAATTGTAAAGCCCGCCGTTCAGTTCGTCTTCCGGTTTCAAAACCGGCGAAAAAAGGCCGCAGGTCTCTCCGAACCGGAACCGGCACCAGGCCCGGCTGCCGTCTTTGGATGCAAGTACTTCCTCTCTTCCCGGACCGTTCGGCCCAATTTGAAGCCGGCAAAACGCGCCGGACTTTTCACCATAGCCTTGTTCGGCCCGGCGTTATCTTGAACGGAACGCGCCCCTCCGAACGCCCTCTTGATTTCCCAAAACGCCTTACTCCGCGGCGGCCCGCAGCCGCTCCGCCCGCAGCCGTTCAGCCTGAGGGGGCCGGAGGTACACCGGGGCCAGCTCCTGGGCGGACACCAGCCCGCCGTTTTTCGCCAGCGCCTCCGCCTCCAGGGCCACCGACACGGCGTTCTCCTTCACCAGATGGGCCGGGGCCAGGCGGCAGGGAATCCCGGCCTCCGTCAGGAAATCGTAACACAGCCGCCCCCCGTCTCCCAGGACGGTCTTGGGGCGCGGGTCCCCCCGCAGCTCCTCCGCCAGCTCCGCCAGCGCGACGGCCCGGTCCGGCGTCAGCCGGGTGAGGACGCCCTCCTCCGCCGCGAACACGGCGTTGTAAACCTGCTGCCTCCGGGCATCCATAGCGCAGACCACCAATCCGTCCCATACCGCCCCATGCCGGGCCAGCGCCGCCAGCGTGGACACTGCCGCGCAGGGCTTGTCCGCCGCCCAGGCCAGCCCCTTGGCGGCGGAAACACCGATGCGGACCCCGGTAAAGGACCCCGGCCCCGCCGAGACGGCGAAGACGTCCATATCCGCCGCCGTCAGGCCGGTATTGTGAAACAGGCACTCCACCAGCGGCATCAACGTCCGGCTGTGGGTAAGCCCCGTGTCCTGATAAGCGGAGGCCAGCACCTTCCCGTCCTCCGTAATCGCGGCGGAAACGGCCTTGGCAGCGGTCTCCAGAGCCAAGATTTTCATACCGGCCCCACTCCTTCCATGGTGATAACCCGCCAGCCCTCCTGTTCCGGGCAGCGGGCAAAAAAGACGGCCACAGCCTCCTCCGGCAGGGCCTCCTCCGCCCGTTCGCTCCACTCCACGGCGCACACGCCGCCCCGGTCCAGATAGTCCTCCCAGCCGATGTCAAAGAGGTCTCCGGCATCCGTCAGGCGGTAGAGGTCGAAGTGAAACAGGGGCATTTCACCGCCCTCATACTCATTAACAATGGTAAACGTAGGGCTAGTCACCCGTCCCCGATAGCCCAATCCCCAGGCAAGGCCCCGGGTAAAGGCGGTTTTCCCCATGCCCAGGTCTCCCCGGTAGGCCACCACGTCTCCGGGACGGAGCACGGCGGCCAGGCGGTGGCCCAGGTCTTCGGTTTCCGCCTCATTGTGGGAGATGTATTCCACAGGCATTCCTCCTTTTCAGGCGCTTCTGAAATCAACTCAGTATACCACAAATTGAATAAAGTGTAAAAAGAAATTTTCCGTCGTTTACATGTTTTTTTATTTGTGGTAAAATAAGATACGTTTGTACAAGCCTGAACCGCAAGGAGCAAACCATGCTGAACCGACTGAAAATCACTCTCATCGACTTTATCCAGCAGGCGGACCTGATGCTGCTGGGGCTTTGCAGCGCCGCAACTCTGTACGGCATTGTCCTGGTCTTCAGCGCCACCCGGTATATGGACCCCACCACCGGGCTCAAGCGCATGATTATACAGTGCGCGGCTCTGGCGCTGGGCATCTGCGTGTATATTTTCTTTTCCATGCTGGACCTGGAATCCATCATCCGGAAATGGAAATGGATTCTGGCTTTCAATGTCATTTTCATACTCCTGCTGCGAACGCCCTTCGGCGTCAGCGGCAACACCGGCAACCGGGCCTGGCTGAAGTTCCCGTTCATCCCCTTCCAGATTGGCCCGGCGGAGGTGGTGAAGATTTCCTTCGTCCTCCTCCTGGCCCGGCAGATTGAATGGCTCTGGGAGGAGAAGGAGGACCTAAAATCCTTCCCCTCCGCCGCCTTTGTGGCGGCCCATACCTTTGGGCTCTGCGGGCTGTATTTTTTGGTCTCCGGCGACATGGGCAACGCGCTGGTATTTGTGTTTATCTTTCTCTGTATGGCCTATGTGGCGGGCTTTGCCCTGCGGTGGTTTCTGCTGTTCTTCACGGCGGGAGGCATCGGCTTTGCCCTGGCGTGGAAGTTCGATCTTATCTACGGCTATATGAAGGACCGCTTCATCGTCCTCTTTGACCACAGTTATGAGCCCCTGAAAACCGGCTGGCAGCAGACCCGAAGCTTGTTGGCCATCGGCTCCGGAGGCCTGTCGGGCCAGGGCTATTTGAATGGCCAGCTGACCCAGAGCGGCAGTACCTCCCTGCCCGCCAAGCAGACGGACTTGATTTTCGCGGTAGCGGGGGAAGAGCTGGGCCTGTTCGGCTGTATTGCCATTATGCTGCTGCTGCTGGCAATCATTCTTCGCATCCTCCTGGTGGCCCGGAAGGCCCGCACGCCCTTCTACCGCTACGTCTGCGTAGGCATGGCTTCCATACTGATCTTCCAGACCATCATCAATATCGGCATGTGCCTTTTCGTCATGCCTACCATCGGTATTACCCTGCCCTTTTTCAGCTACGGCGGTTCCTCCGTGGTCACGCTGTATATGGCAATGGGGGTTGTTTCAGGCATCAAGAAGCGTTCTCCGGAGATGCGCCGGGTAGCGCGTTCGCCGCTGCGGTGAAGGGGCGCACGCGGTTTATTGGGAGATATTGATATATTACCGCCGCCCCGGGAAATCGGAGCGGCGGTTCATTTCTGCCAGCCTAGGGATCTCCCTGCCTCTTATTTGCACCATATAAAAACCCGCCCCGCCTGCTGCTACTGGCCTTTCAGCCGCCCAGCGGCATTGCATCCGGATATTAACAATGCATCCAAGTCCGCAATCCCTATACCTTGTGTAATAAAACGCCAAATTATTTTACTCTGTTTATATATCCTCTCTGAATCAAGGCACACAAAAGGAACCGTTCAAACGCCACCCCCCGCCACACCATTCCATCCACTTTCAAAGCCCTCTTCTGTTTTTCGCATAATTTCAAGGAATGGGAAAACACTACTCCCGTACCAATTCATACAGGAGGATGATTTCCTATGAAACACCATCTGACGCGAGCCGCCGCCCTGCTGGCCCTGACGGCGGTACTTCTGACGGGCAGTGCCTCGGCGCTGTTCGGCAGGAAAACGGAAGCCGCCCCGGTAGAGGGCGCTCCCCAGGTCTGGGACCTGGAAATTCAGACCTACCGGGATATTCCCGGCCAGGGCCAATTTCTGGCCTCGGACCCGGAGGGAGACGAAATGACCTTCGCCCTGGCGGACGCACCCCGGAAGGGCACAGTGGTCATTGAAGGCGGCGATTTCACCTATACACCCGACGAGGGAATAACCGGCTCCGACCATTTCACCTATACCGCGACGGACAGCCAGGGGCACACCTCCGCGCCCGCCAAAGTCAGCGTAACCATTGACAAAACCCGTTCCGGCGTAACCTACGCCGACACGGAAGGCAATCCCGCCGCCTGCGCTGCTCAATGCCTGGCGGAGAAGGGCATTTTCACCGGCGGAAAAATTGGAGAGCTCTATTATTTCCAGCCGGACCAGCCGGTAAGCCGGAGCGAATTTCTGGCGATGGCACTGGAGACAGCGGGCCGGGAGGTAACGGGCGTTACCATGACCGGCTTTTGTGACGACAGTGCAATTCCCACCTGGGCCAAGGCCTACGCCGCCGCCGGAGCGGCAGACGGCGTGATTCAGGGCAGCCGTACTGCGGAGGGCGTAGCCTTCCGGGGAGACGAGCCCGTGAGCTTCAATGAAGCCGCCACCATTCTGGACCGGGTTCTGGATTTGGGTGACGTAGACCTGGATGTATGGTATGCGGACCGGACGGGAGCGCCCTCCTGGGCGGCTCAGGCGGTAGGGAATATGGAGGCGGTCAGCGTCCTCTCCGCCGGAAGCTTCGGCAGTCAGACTATGGAACAGGCCGTAACCCGTGCCGACGCGGCGCAGATGCTGGCGGCGGCCGGGGTACTGCTGGAGGGCGAGAAGGAATCCACCGGCCTCTTCAGTTGGCTGGGATAAGCCATAAAAAGGACGCCCGCGGGCAGAAAAGCCAATGGACGGTCAGACGGTCGAAAAAGAATTTAGACCAGTCCGAGCAAGTTTTTTAGAACTTTAAACCGTTTCGAAAAACTAATGAGAGAAAGGGGAGAGAAGCCTCTGATGGGTTTCTCTCCCCTTTCCGTTTTTTCAAACAGCACTTTTTTGACAAGCTGGCCGTCTGCGGCAAAAAAGCGGCGGGCGGTTTCAGCCTTTAGGGGGATAGGGCCTTGGATCGTCGGTCAGTTCCAGCAGGTAATCCACACTGGTGTCATAAAACCGGGCCAGTGCGCAGAGAACCTGCGGCGTCAGCATCCGCTGGCCGCTTTCATAGTAGGCATAGGTCCGCTGAGAGACACCCACCGCCTCCCCCAGCTTTTTCTGGGTAAGGTCGTGGTCCTCTCGCAGGTCCCGGATTCTTCGGTACATTGTCATCACCCAGACTAAGCATATGTGAGAACAAAATATTCTATTTATATTTTAAACAAATTGTTCTACAATAGAAGAGAGGTGATTATATGTCATACAAGGAACTGTACCTACAGCTTTTTGCCGCCGTGACAGACGCTCTAAGCGCCCTTCAATGCGGGAAAATCGTCCAGGGAATTCAAATTCTCCTCCATGCCACAAGGGCTGCGGAGGCCGCCCATATGGAGAAGGATATTCTTCCCAGAACGCCTCCAGAGTAAACGCCGCAGGCCTGCCTGGAGGACAGGCAGAGGGCTCAAAATTTTTAAAAAGAAATTTGAAAAAAGGTCTTGCATTTTCTGGAGAAGTGTGCTAATCTATACAAGCTGACACAAGTGAGCAAAGAGCATCCGGGTGTAGCGCAGTTGGTAGCGCACTTGACTGGGGGTCAAGGGGTCGTGAGTTCAAGTCTCGCCACTCGGACCAGAAAAATCCTTAGAGCCGCAAGGCTTTGAGGATTTTTCTTTTCCGTTTTCTGGTTATTCGAGGCCCCCGTATTTACCATATTTTGTGGTATTTTAGGCCCTTTTTCGGTGTCGTTGTTGCAAAACTGTTGCAAATTTTTAAAACGACCTATCCATTGCGCCGCAGCTAGTGCGGGGATTTTGGGGTTCCAATGGGCGATTTGCCCCTGCCGGAGCGGTCCGGCAGGAAAATTTCAGGAGTGCGCTGCGTCTTCGCGGCACGCTTTTCTTTATGCGCTGGTCCGGAGAGCATCCCGGACCTTCTCAGCGGTCTTGGCTTCTCTGGAACGCTGGGTATAATGGGTATACACTTTCAGCGTTACCCCCGGGGTGCTGTGCCCAGCCAGGTATTGAGTCTCCTTGATATCCAGTCCAGCCTCGAACATACGGGTAATAAAGGTGTGCCGCAGAATGTGTGCCGTGATATGCATGTCCGGCAATTCCCGTTCGACCAGCTTCCACATACTCCGGTAGGCGGATTTGGTCAGCGGCTTGTGGTTCTCCATCGCAATTACGTATTGAGAATGGGAGGTCTTTTTCCGCTGGGCCAGCCAGGCCTCCAGCTCTTCGGAAAGGGGGAGGTTCCGCTTGGCGGCTTTCGTCTTCAGGTCCTCGGAAACTCTGGTTTCACCCTCTTTGACCACTGCGTTGTGCCGGACGTGGATAACCTTGGCTTCAAAGTCGATATCCTTCCACTGAAGGCCAAGAATCTCGCCGCGCCGCATTCCGGTGTGGAGACCAATCAGCAGGAACGTCCGCGCTCTGGCGTTCTTCACCCTTTCCAGAAGGAGCTGGCAATCGTCCGCCGTCAGCGTTTCCTTCTCCTCGGTGGCATTTCCGGCGGGCTTCAGTGTCTTGCTTACGGGCGGCTTTGCAATGAGGCCGTTTTCTATAGCCACATCGAAAATACTGCGCAGATTCATCAGAACCTTGGCCTGGAGGGAGTTGCTTTTGCCAGAAAGCCCTGCCATGACAGCCTGAATCTGCATGGGATTGATATCCCGGAGTCGGCAGCCCCCGATATAGGGAAGGATATGCTGGTTCAGAACGTACTTGATGGAGGTCAGGCTGTTTTCCCGGAGATAGGGCTTCTTATAAAGGTCGTACCACATCTGAGAGAAGTGAGCAAAGGTTTCCTCACTGCAAATATCCACGCCGGATTTGACTAGGATCTGGGCTTTCAGGACCTTTTCGTCCAGCTCCTTTTGAGTTTTAGCATGGAAATACTTACGGGTCCCGTTGGGAAGCTTGACCGCTTTGGTGAGGTATCGATAGGTCGTTTTCGATTGAGACTTTTTCTTTGTCATAAGGCATTCTCCTTCTAATAATGCCTTGCAATACAGCACCCTCATTATACTGCAACAACAAGGGACCTGCAAGGAATTATTTTATTTCCCTACGCCGCTAAAACGTGGACACTCATTTAATCTGCCACTTTCCAGGCGGGGCCTTGACATGTTTCTCTGGTCTCACAGAGCCCTCCAGATAAGCCTCCAGAGCCTCAATCGTAACAAGATACTTCCTGCCCACACGGGCGCTGGGAACGGCTCCTGTGCGCAGCAGCGTGCGTATTGCCGTTTCTGTTAAGCTGGTGTGTGGATCGGCTGCCTGAAAGTAGGCCGCCGCCTCTCGTATAGTTCTGGTATGTATCACGTGACCACTCCTCACAATTATAATGCAGAATGCCCCTTGGCCCTTATGGAACCACGGAGCATCCTTTTTTTACATCTTAATCATAACACAGGATAAAATGCCCTTGCAAGTACCTGCTGAATGAAAGAAGCAGAGCATTTTTATGGTCCTTACCATGCCCTTATAGTGTCCGATCAATTGAGATTCGTCGTATAGGCATATAGGGTTGCGAGATGGTTGATAGCACGATTTTTGATTTTATAGACTGTCCGCAGAACAACTCCCACCTCTTTCGCAGTATCTTCCCATGAATAACCCTCAAAGTAAAACAACCGAATTGCCTCGGCTTCTCGCTGTTCCAAAAGGGAAACATAGTAGCGGATCCGGTTCTGCTCCTCTTCTAACGCCAGAAGACGTTGAGCAATCTCATTCACAGCCTCCGCATTCATGGACTCCACCCGTTCCTGATAGTTCAGAGCTATGTACATAGTTTTGTCGGAAATATGGCCCTTAGAGCTTACGCCCATGCTGTCTCCATGCCCAAGAGCCATTCCGTCAATCATCTCCTTCGGCGAGATGCGAACGCTGTGCTGCAGTTCATAGTGCAGGAGGCGAATCTGCTGTTCACGCCTGGCATACGTTTCTAAGAGCCCAATTACGTGAGCTTTTATATCTGTATTCATATATCCATGTCCTTTCCTTTGATGGCGGGAGTTCAGCCTTTCCCCCAATACAAATAAAGAAGCCGTTTTGGCCAAATAAAGGAAACCACTGGCCCAGCAAGAATGGGTGGTGGTTTCCTCTATCAAAATATATACAGCTATCTGGCTATTCTTTCGTGTAGCAAGTAAAGTTTCACGGTGAGGGTTCCTTTCTTGGGGATAAGAATAGCTTAGCACTTAATTCTGACAAAATCCTGACAATTCCCTCTCGTTTTCCTCACACATATCGCAAGTTTCGACATAATTCGGGGTAAAGCGATATCCAAACCCGTACACAGTTTGAATATAGATTGGACTGTCCGGCCGAGGCTCTATCTGTTGCCGAAGCAGATAGACTGGATGCGATACGCCGCCGTTATACCCATCGGTTATTTTCCAGGCATATTTGCATATCTGCTCAGAGCTGAGTACAACATCAGGGTTTTGCATAAAGTAGAGCAGCAGAGAAAACTCACGGGGACGCAAATGTATCAGTTTACCCCTGACTTCCACGCGGCGATGAGGCGGATCAATAAAAATATCTCCTACCTGAAAGGGATATACCTTCAAACCGCCGGAGCCATTATAATGATTATATTCGGTGTATCGCCTCAACTGCGCTTGAGCCAGATCAGCAATCATCGAGTGGGGATGCCTGCTTGATGTACAGATATCTGCCCCAAGCTGTACCATGGAATGGCTGTCGGCTTCCGGCGTATCCGATAAAACAATGACTGGCACAAAGCTGATCCGTCGAATGCCAATCAGCCAATCACCCTGATTCACACTTCTCAGGTATTCAATATCTACAATCAAAAGATGAAACCTGCATTGTTCTAATAACCGGCTGGCGTCCCTTACATTCAATGATGGAATAAGACGCATGTAAGAAGAAAGCAAAGGCTGTATTCCTGAAAATAAATCGTCGGACAGACCTATCGTCAGTGCATGGTATTCCATCCAGATATTCCTGCCTCTCCATAGTGGCCTTTAGCTGGTACCGTTGGTATGAGCTAATTTTACACAACTAACCAGACCAACAAATAAAAGCCACGCAGGACAGCAAAAGCCGTCCCATCATGGCCCAATGTGTACCAGAAACCGAAACGGGTTATTGTAGTATAGCAAAAAAATGGCAAAATATCAATGGAAATATTTTGCTTTTTGCGGCAATTAAAGTACACTTATTGACTTTTTTATTTAAATTTCGCATTTTTAAGCAGAATTTTAGGAATATCACGCTGCCAGTTCAAGCTCCCGATGGATTCTCTTTTTATAAATGTATTTTACTCAAAGAAACAGTCAACTGCGGAGTTTTTTCTAAAAACAAAAAATTCCAAACCTGCATCCAACGAGATCTCAATAAATTCTTTTGATACAGGCTCTAATTCATAATAGGGATTGATCTCCTTCATAATCAGACCCAGCAAATCGCCCCCGCCCCTCTGTTCCCGAAGATTATGCTCGGCGGCATATTCGGGGGATTGCGCCCATATTGCATTCATAAGGGCAGCCCTGTTAATCAAACTCCAGTCCCATCTCTGATGAGCTGTCATCAGTTCAAAAAGGACCAGACAAATTGCATCTCCCTGAAAGAAGTTGAATCCATTTGTATTTTCGACGCCATGCTCTTTGTCATAGTCCGTCTGCTCTGCTCTTGCACAGGTTTCTTCTGTAATATCATCACATAAAATATGATGTATAGCCAAAAGAGACTCGCAGTTTTCCGCCTCGATCCAATAAACTCCGTTATGTAAAATCTTGTGCCGGAGAGTATAGCCCCACGGCGTCAAATTGGGAACTGGAAATGTTCCGAAATAGTCCGGGCAGGATTCCATCCCATAAATAGCGCATGTATAGATATCCTCGTCCTCTGATAAGGGCAAATTGTGTTTCTTATAGAATCTGGCAAGCTCATACCTGATAATATGGTCATAGCAGTTTTCCGCGCCAAAGCGATATAAAAGCAAATCTGGGTGGGAAGGAAGCTTCATTCCAAAGGAGCGGGCCTCATTTGAAATGGGGGCTCCATCCGTTACAATAAAGAGTTCCAAACCGCATGGATTTTTTTCCGTTTGGGAAGTAGTTACATAATAAACTCCCGGGCATTTCAAAATCGCCCTTCTAATAATCCCGATTTCTTTTCTACAGTCCTTCAGATCAAATGGAAGTTTCTTCACTTGGACTTCTTTGTTATATAAATTCATGTTCCTCCTTTGCCGCAGCTGTTTGTTTCCTGACATATGGCGCACATCCGACTGGTGTCTAAAATTATAGTACCCTCCCCTCTGGAGGCGTGGTCTTTTATCACATCTGAAAAGGTGGATGTCGATAAATCACAGATGCAGAAATCAGACCGTTCTATCATAGTCACAATGGCCTCCAAACGGTTGCGGCTCCCCTGTTCAGCTCCGCCAGCATATTCAGCAGCGTCACCAGAAAGGCACAGACCAGCATTACTTTCTTCCGTACAGCCCTTACCGTCTGTCACCGCCGTTATACGGAAACGATTACCTGGTCCCGATAAACGCATCAATACATACATAAAGGCCGAGTGCGTGAGAGTACGTTCAATGTAAAAGTTCCTGACCCCAAAGCGCTCTATCAAATAATTTGCGACAGATTCAAAACGGTTTAAACTTTCGCATGTAATTTCTTCGACATTAAAGATTCCACAAGAACGGCTCTGGGCAGCTCCTCTTTTCTTTACCGCATGATGATACAGCAAACGCATATGTCTATGGAGGACTACCCGTCCGCTATTGCGTATTTGGGAAGCCCGATTTCGGGTTACATTTAACATACCGGCAATTTGAGGAATGGTCTGTTCAGAAGATAAGCCCTGAAAGACCATTTGCTGTCTCTCGGAAAGTAAAGGGTAATGATCTCTGATTGCCTGTTCTGTCTCTGCGTTTGTTATATCAATGATTTCTAATGCAGGCTGGCTTTTTGCAAAGCTGAGAAAGCGGTCTCCGGATTCAAAGAAGGATTTGTAAATATAACTGATAAGATGGGTTGACTCTTTCAGCGTCCATTGAACCAATTTTAATTCAGAGATGGAGTCACTTTTACTTCCGGTATTGATATCAGGTATCACAATCCTGTCCACGATGCAGCCCGGGAGGCTGCCGTTTTTCTGCTGAACATAAAGTCCATAATGCTTTTTGTCAATTACAAAAGTGATCGTGATTTTCTGGGGCTGGCGGGCCTTAGCCCGCAAAACGGCTAATATACATTTGCTGCAAAAAGAACCGCCCTGTTCGTAGGAACCAGCTCGATAATTTATCAGGAAGTTAATCGTTTCATATGTTCTGTGAGCTGATTGACAGCTGTTTGTATCATTGAATCAATTTCTATATCGTATAGATCGCACCCTAAAAAAGAGCATACTGTACCGGCTTTTTATCCAGTTCCCGGCCCATATAAAGCTCATTCAATTCCCGGAAGAAAATAGGCATGGAGCTGCCGTCGGTAATAATGTGGTGCATATCGACCATTACGGTGTTTTGATAATGGCCGACCCGCATCAAGGGCGCAGTCTCCAAATCAATCGGGCGGATAAAAGCGGAGATATTCTCACTCGCTAACACCTCTGCGGTACAGTTTACAGAGGCCTCCACAATCTGCATAATTTGACCGTTCCAGTTTTCGAACCTTGTGCGGAGACTCTCGTGTCGTTCCACTAACTTGGAAACAGCGGCTTGCAGTTTTGCAGGATCGAGATGCTCGACCCGAAAGGCATAGGGTACATTATAAGCAGTCCCACCAGCCATGGCCTGGGCGGTATAGACCCGTATCTGGGCATCCGTGGCAGAAATTGGACCAGAGAGAATCGCCGCTTCCCGTTCAACATTAGCGACTGTCAAACGTACAGCCAGTTCTTCCAAAGTATTAACCTCGAAAATGGTCTTGACTTCTACGCTATACCCAGACTGTTCCAGTTTTGCAATCAGTTCAATGGCTTTCAGGCTGTCGCCGCCCAAATCGAAGAAATTATCTGCGGTTCCTGCTCTTTTTACATGCAGAACAGAATGCACTGCATTGACCAGTATGATTTCCTGTTCGGTTTTTGGAGCTATATAATCTGCCGCGTTCGCTATGTTGTTCAAATCAACTTCGGGCAGAGCCTTGCGGTTTACCTTGCCGCTGCTGGTAAGAGGCATGGATTCCAAATGGGTAAAACTGTGGGGCAACATATATTTAGGCAGTTTCTGTCCAATAGCGGTACGGAAAGTCCTACCATCCGTTTCCTGCCCTGTGTAAAAAGCACAGATGAACTGACGGCCTGTCTCGTTTTTTCGTACAACCACCGCTGCCTGAGACACAGCATCTAACTCTTGGAGTACATTTTCGATTTCGCCTAACTCAATGCGCAGGCCTCGAATTTTCACCTGGAAATCGTTCCGGCCCACATAGACGATATTCCCATCCTCGCGCCAATAGGCAAGATCGCCAGTCTTATAGAGTTTCCCTGTGCCGAAGGGATTGTCAACGAATTTTTCCGCCGTCAGTTCAGGACGGTTTAGATAGCCAGCTCCTACGCCGTCCCCAGCTATACACAGTTCACCGGTGACGCCGATGGGGAGCAGATGCAGATACTTGTCCACAATATGTATTTGGGTGTTGGCAATCGGCTTGCCAATCGTGATATCATCTGTAGGCAGTATTTCTGTATTGGTAGACCACACAGTCGTCTCCGTCGGCCCATAAATATTGAAAATATGAGCTGATGTCAATTTACTAAGATCAGAGATGAGGGCGGAATCCAAAGCTTCGCCACCCCAAATAATTGCTTTTAGGGATGTTAAATACTTACATTGTTTAGGGTCACCAATTAAGGTCCTCATTTTCGTCGGCGTAGTTTGCATCACATCTGCCGGTTTTTGTTGCAGGAATGTATTCAGTGCGGTTTGGATTTTGGCCTGTTCCTCATTCGCAAATAAAACCGTCATGCCATTGATAAGCGGAAGAATACTTTCCGTTACAAATATGTCGAAACCAACGGTTGTAACAGAAGCAACAGTTTGGCAGTCTTCATGAATCACAGAAAGAACTACATTATTATCATTATTATTTACGTAATTCGCAACATTTTTGTGGGTTAGGAGCGTTCCCTTTGGTTTTCCTGTAGAACCGGACGTATAGATACAGTAGCACACGCTGTCGCTTGATACGGGCAAGGAGGGATTGGCTACATTTTTATTTGCCAAAAGCATATGAATATTCTCTTCTGTAATTAAATACGCCGCGCCGCTGTCCTCCAGCATATAATCAATTCTGTCCTGCGGATAGTCTGGGTCAATTGGCAGATAGGCCGCTCCCGTTTTCAAGATGCCGAACATAGCAGCAATCAGATAACTCCTCCGAGGCAGCATAAATGCCACGATGTCTCCAGGCTTCACGCCCTGTTCAACCAGACCATGGGCGATGCGGTTGGCGTGTTCGTTCAGCTCGCGGTAAGTCAATGTCCGGTCACAAGCAACTACGGCTGTTTTATCGGGTGTTCTTGCGGCCTGTTCCTCAAACAGTGTATGGACACACTTATCCTTGGGATAGTCCTCTGCTGTGTTGTTAAAGCTATAGAGAAGCTGCTGCTTCTCATACGGGGAGAGCAGGACAAGCTCCCCTGGCTTTTTCTCGTCGTGAGTAATGGCGTCAAAGAACAGATTCAGGGTGTGCTCATATATTTTTTGAACGTCCTGCTCTGTCAGTTTGTCCTGACGGTAGTCACACTGAATGCGGAAGAAGCCTTTACTGTCCCTGTCGTCAATGTGAATTTGAAGGCTCTCCGTCTGTGCACCATTGTGATACCAAGTGGTTTCCACATCCTGATTCGTTCCTGTGACGGTAGCATTTTGGTAGCTTATAAGCACATCGTACAATATTTCCGTAGAATTAAATTCCTGTCGGATGGCTGACAACACATCACTGTAATGGAACTTTTGGTGGCGGATTGCAGAAAATGCCTCGCTTTGCATGTAGGCTAGGTTTTCTAAAAAAGATCGCTCATAATCCACATGGGCCAGAATGGGAACGGTGTTGATAAACATTCCCATGGTATTCTTCTCTTTGAAATTGCCACGGTTGAGAATAGGCGTTCCAATGTAAAACTGCTCGACATTCATTTTTACGCGACTGAAATAAATGGAAAAAGCCGTTAGGAAAAGTACAAAGGGAGATGTCCCCCGATTCTTGGCGTATTCCCGGATCTGGGCCGCCTTTTCAGTCTCGATAAAAAAAGTGCGGCGGATGGCGGTATAGGAATCGCTCTGCTTATCGGACAGGTATGTGATATCACTGCAGGTTTTGTAATGCTCCAAAAAGAATGTGCGATCTTTTGCGTAACGAGGACTTTGCGTATAAGAAGTCTCCTTTTCCAAGTAATCTGAATAGGGGAACGCATCCGGTTCTTTCCCGGCAAGGATTTCGTTGAACTGCGATGCAATCAAAGTCAATGTCCAAGCGTCCCCTATTAAATGATGGAACTTCCCTAGAAGGCCATAGCAGTCTGGAAGAAGAACTACCTGGATTTTGCAAAGCGGACCGGAGAGTGGAACCGGTTCCTTGGCATACGTCTCTGCGAAAGCGGCAAGCGCATCCTTTCGGTCAAATTTTAAAATGTCGACTGCTTGTTCAGTGTAATCATCTATAGTCTGCCAAATACTGTCGCTTTTTTCGACAACGCGAATACGAAACGCTTCGTTGAGATGGTAAATTTCATTGACGGCCCGTGTAAGTTCAGAAGTTTCCCGATGGCCGTGAACAAGTACACTGCCGCAGATTACAGCGATTGATCCCCCTGCGTACTTCTCCATCTCATAAATCAGCTTTTGCGGTTTTGATAACTGTAACAACTATGTTCCTTCTTTCTGTATTTACTGATTATGCTAGTCCTTTTGCAGTAGTTTTCTCTAATTGCCGTTTTCCAAATTTTGCTGCTTGAAACTGTTTAATAATAGGACTTTATGTCTTGCTGCATCAAAGAGGGCGATTCCTTTTGAATCGTCCTCTTTGGACATAAGCTGTTTATTATTCCGATAATTGTCAATTTGACGACAAAGATTCTGAAGCCTCAATGTGTTTGAGCTATAATGTGGGATTATGATTTGCTAATCGACGTTGAAATAATGCGTTCCTTTTTCCTCCTTACAGCAGATCAAATAAAACATTTTTAAAATCGTCACAAACAGTCTTATCTAGGCACCCAATACCTTCGTATTGCACTCCGTATTTTGTGCACACAGGTTGTGTACTGCGGATATTACCGCAGTACTTGCATGAGCCACACGTATCCCTTATACCAATTTCATCTGGAACAGGTTCCCTGAAGTTTGGGGGTAGCGTTTCGTATTTAATCACAACGCCATCATCATATACCTTGCTGTAAATAGTAAGATAAAGTGTACCAATATCCGCCACTGAAAGGATACCAATCCTCGCCACAAAAGGGGCCAAA
>JBCLRG010000038.1:0-28698 GCA_041223955.1 Oscillospiraceae bacterium 38-13
CTTCCCCCCAGAGCCCCGGCGCTTCCGGTAAACGGCATATCCCCCTTCCCCCAGGACCCCGGCGCTTCCGGTAAACGGGCGGACACACAGGTCCGCCCCTACGGGTGTCCTCTTTGAAAAATGCGTCATCGGATACACCCGTGGAAAATCCGCCGTTGACAAACCGGCGCGGGCCTTGCTATAATGAAAAGCACAAACCTGCGGAAAACCGCCCGGTGTCCGCAGTGGGTTCACTTGATATTGAGGTGAGTCATTTATGCAGGTATACGCTCTTCAAAATCTGTTCCGTCCACAGGCGCAGAATTCCATGCAGGGCGCCATGGGGCAGCTGCAGGATGCCGGTCTGGAAACGGTCATCCGGCAGGTAAACGCCAACTATGGCGCAAAGCAAACCCGCGACACGGTTGAGCTGAGCCGGAAGGCGCTGGAGCTGCTGAACGCCGCCGGACCCGAAAAGACAGAGGAGGCCCCAAAGCCGGAAATGCCTTTCGGTTATCAGAAGTACGCGGAGGACATGTACAGCAAAGAGGAGTGGGCCGAAAACGCCATCCTGGCCCAGCGAGACGGAATCCGGACGGTTTCCGATGTTGTGGATTACGCAAAATCCAAATTGCAGTATACCATGTCCAAAATCTCGGAGCTTGAAAATTACCTCAGCGGCACAGGTCCCCACAGCGACCCCGGCATGACGAAGGAGCTGGCGGAGACGTATCTGCATAACTACAGGCAGAGCATCCAGACCGACTATACGGATATTATAAAAAGCCTCATAACTCCACACCGGAACACGGTGGACGAATACGATGGCATGTCCGGCGGGCTGGCGTCAAAGGCAATGGAGAATTCCCTCAACTCCATCTCCGCCGAAACGCTGGGGCTCTCCGGTCTGCCGAAGGATCCCCAGGAGATCATGGAAGCGCTGGAAAAGGCCTCCGCGATACTGGACGGCATGATGCAGGATGTGGAAAATACCTACAAGCAGCTGACCGGCGTCGAGCGGATTGCGGAGCCCGCTGGAAGCACTTCGATCTTTGATGGAAACACCAGCCATGATTTCTTCGCGTCCCAGATGGAACAATCCCATCGGATCATCGATACCGCGCAGATGAAATTTACGGGCCGGACCCTGGCCTTCCGGTAATCCGGGCCATCTGCAAATTGCAAAAAACCTCCCATTTCCGGCGAACCGCCGGACAAAGTGCTGAAAAACCGGCAGAACCAGAAAGCCGCTCTTGGCCCTCTGGTTCTGCCTTCTCTTTATGCCCATTTGTGGAAACGGGATTTTTCCGGCTGTTTCAAAGCCATAAACGCCCGCGTTCTGCCGATAAAATGAACCGCAGGGGCCCCGGCCGCCCCGTCTCCCGCGAGGCCGGTACTTCCGGAAAACATCCTCCGGAAGACTGGCCCTTCCAAAACCCGCCCCCGCAAAACAACCCAAAAGGGAGGGGGATTATGTATCCCTCTCCAGCCCCACGGGGAGGCCATTGACCTCCACGCCGTCCCCGGCGGGAATCAGCAGGTATTTCCGCCCGTCAATCACCCGGGTCTCCACCAGATAACTGTACTCCGGGTCCACGGAAATCGTAGCCTGATCCGTCCGGATATCAAACCGCTTGCTGTCAATCAGGTTCTCCGGATTCAGCGCGGCCCCGCCGAAGGCCTCCCCGCACTGCTCCTGAAAGGCGGCGGCCCGCTCCTCCGGCACGCCGCAGTCCCGGAGAATCCCGCCGATCTCCCCGGCGGAGAGGGCCAGGGGCTCCGCCTCCTTGTCCTCCCGGTGCTGCTCAATTTTCTCCAAGAGCCGCCCATGCACGCTCTGGAGCACTTCCAGGCTGCACGCCTCCTCCAGCGCGCCGGTGAGGGCGTTCTGGAAGGCCTCCTTCTGTTCGGCGGCGGACATAGGGGGCTCCGTGCGGAAGACGGCGTCGATGAATTCCTGATGGAGCTGGTCGGCCTTTCTGGCGTAGAAAAGGGCGTTGTAGATATTGGCCGCCCGGCCGTCAAAAGCGGGGAAGAGGAACCCCAGCTCCGGGGCGGAGACGATCTGCCCGGCGGCGCAGCTGTGGAACTCGTTCTCGCCGGGGAAATACCCCAGCTCCATCTTGCAGTTTTTCACGGGGCACACGCTGCACAGGATGTAGGAAAAGACCTCTTCCGAATCCGCCTCCTGTCCGTCTTTCCCCCGGCGGGGGACGTCGTAGGCGTCATGGGCCAGGAGGATGAGGTAATTGCTGTCGCCCATATCCAGGGCGTCGATTACGGTGCGGTAAAAGGTCTCGCGGATCTCGCCGTCCTTCAGGGCGGACTCCCGCAGGGCGGAGAGGAGGCGGTGTTCGTCGCTGTCGGCCACCTGCCGGGTGGAGAAGACCACGTCGATCAGGTTTTTGCCCAGTCCTCCGGAGAGGGTCTTTTTCAGAAGGCTCAGGTATTTCTCCGCCTCCTCCTGGGGCATCAGGCCCAGGGACTCGTCCAGATAGGAGATGATCTCCCGGCTTCCGCCGTTGACGTAGCAGCCATAGATGCGGCTGACGGCGCTTTTCTCCGGCCGGAAGCGGCGGCGGAGCTCACCCAGTTCTTTTTGATTCATAGCATGTACCTCACTTTCCGGCGGAGGCCGGTTGTTCTCAAACGTTTATTCTACTGGAAACCGCCGGGAATTGCAAGAGGGATTTTCTTTTCCCCCCGGCGGGGGGACGGGGCTGGTGCTCGCCCTGGCGGGCGGGGAGGTCATCAGCCCTTTGAGGGCTGGTCCAATGCACCCCCCATTTTCTCTTTTTATTCCCGGAATAAAAAGAGAAAACGGGCCGTGCACGGTCCAAAAGAGAAAAACAAGGGGATGCGGTTTACGGGGGCGCGCCTGGGGCCATGGAATAAGACAGGCATGTCCCTGCCCGCGGCGCAGTGCAAGCGGGGGTTTTGGAGGTTGTCGAATTGACAAGCGCCAATTTTGGTGCGGTGCTGTGTCCGCATTTTTCCCGGAACCTCCCTTCTCCCGGAGGCGCTGCCGTAGGGGCGGACCTATGTGTCCGCCCGTCCCCCAGGTTTCCTCCGGTCTATCGGTAGACGGTTCTAATTCATGCAATCACTTCTGGTAGAACCTTGCACCATCTTTGCGGGGCCCGGTCCCCTGACCGGGCCATTTCTTTAGGGTTTCCACCCTCCTCCCGGAGGTGCTTCCGTAGGGGCGGACCTGTGTGTCCGCCCGTCTCTAGGGTTTCCACCGGTCTGCCGGTAGACGCCTCTCATTCATGCAATCTCTTCTGGCAGAACCCCGAACCATCTTTGCGGGGCCTGATCCCCTGATCAGGCCATTTCCTCAGGGTCCCCACCTCTCTGCCATCAGAGCCTCCCCCCCCCCAAAAAAAAGGCCCCGGCACACGGAGCACCCCCCGCATGCCGGAGCCTCCCCCGCCTCAGCAGCAGGGAATCAGCTTCACGCAATCCGCGCTGATCTGCGGCGGAATGCTCATAGTCATCGCCCCGCTGTGCTCAATGCACACGCACTGGCCGGGCCGGAAGCAGCACGCGTTCTCGGTATGGACCAACACCTCCTGACAGCCGCACAAATCGCACACCAGCAGGTCGCAGCAGTTCACCCGCAGAATCCGGGCCTTCATCACCACGGGCTGCTCCGCGCGCTCGGAGCACTCGTTGCAAACAGGTTCCATAAAAGGACCTCCTATCACATTCAGATGTACTCCATCCTATGCGGCAGAAGCCTCAAAGGTCCCGGAAATGCACCTGAAACCGCTCCTCCGCATAGGCCGACACTTCCTCCCGCAGAGCCTGATACGCCCCCAGCAGCGCCTCCGCCTCCGGCGTCAGGGCCGCGCCGCCGCCGTGGCGGCCTCCGATGGTGGTGTCCAGCAGACGGCGCCCCAGCGCCTCCTCCGCGTCCCGGATAATGCGCCACGCTTTGGAATAGGCCATCCCCATGGCCCCCGCCGCCGCCCGGAGAGACCGCCGTTCCCGGACCTCCTCCAGCAGCGCCGCCACCCCGGGCCCGAAACGCCGCTGCCCCTCTCCGTCCAGAAGGCGGAGGGTGACGGATAGCCGCAGCTCATGGCCGGTTTTCATAGGCGTACTCCTTTCGCTCAACCAGTTGGCCCTCGCCGTCCCAAAATTCCCAAATCTCGGTGAAGCGGGAGACCGTCCCGTCTTCCTTGACCTCGCAGACCGGAACCTCCCGGCGGACCAGATTCATGCTGTCCTCCAGATTTCCCATGCCATTGGCCCGGCTGTCCACCGCCTCCATGCCGCCGCCGGGGCCCAGGCGGAAGGGCCCGTCCCCCTCCGGAGGAACCCAGATCTCCACCGCGCCGCCCCGGTCAGTATCCAGGCTGCCGGACGCGGGCTGGTACTCCAGGGTAATCCGCTCCAGCCGGTGCAGAAACAGCCCGCCTTCTTCATCCGGCCTATAGAATTTCGTAATCCACTGAGACCCGGCGGAGCCGGATTTGTACTCGCTGGTGACTTCCTTCGTCTCCGGATGGGCCTCCGCCCCCTGCAAAAGAAAGGCGTATTCATACCGCCCCGTCCCGGCGTTCCAGAGCCAGTAATAATAGGGAATCGTATTGTTGGCTGTCCAGCCGAAGAGGCCGAAGTCCGTGTTCCCGTCGAAGTTCAGGTCCAGGACCTCCATGGTCTCCTCCGGAGTCCAGCAGCTGGTGTACTCTCCCGCCAGGTCGTCCGCGGCGGAGCCCCATTCCCATTCCACGGCCTCGAAAACGGAGACGGTCTGCAAAAGCGCGTCCCCGTCGTATACCCGGACCTCCCGGACGCCAACGGTGAATTCGTCCACAGGCTTCCCCACCGCCTCCAGCCGCAGGACCCGCCCGTCCGCCAGCGGCGCGTCCAGGGTCAGGAGTACATGGTCCTCCGAAAGAACTTCCTCTACAGGGATTTCCGTCTCCGCAGGAATCTCCTCCACGGAAAGCTCCTCCTCCGCAGGGGCTTCCGGCGGGGGCTCCGGCGTCCCCGCCGCCGGGGCGGCGCAGCCGGACAAAAGCAGCAGGGCCAGCGCGAATAACAGTTGCCGCATAGGTTTCCATTCCTTTCCGCAATGATGGCTGATAACGGATTCAGTATAACAGGTTTTCCCCTCCAAAGGGGTAACAAAAAAGTGACAGTTTTTCCCGGTTCCGCCGCCGCCCGCCCTCCCGAGACCCCCGGGCCCCGGTTTTTCCGCCATTCCCGCCGGAATTCTTCCAAGTTTCTGTTGACACCTTTTGAAGAATTATGCTATACTGTTCCATGCGTCCAATCGACGCTGGATGTTTGTCTGCCGCGCCGCCCGTTTTTCCACGCTCCGGGCGGTGTTGGGAAAACGCCGCCCCCTTTCGGGCGGACGGAATATGGACAGGAGGTGTCTCAGCATGGCAACGAAACGTACCTATCAGCCCAAGAAACTGCACGGCCAGAAGGTCCACGGCTTCCGCAAGCGCATGGCTACCGCCAACGGCCGCAAGGTCCTGGCCCGCCGCCGCGCCAAAGGCCGCGCTCGCCTCTCCTATTGAGCGGCGGGAGACACTTGAACACGGGTCCTGACAGGGGCGGCTGGAATTTTCTGGATTCCTCCGTCCCTTGTGCCGGTTTTCGGGAGGGATGAGGAATGAAAGCGGCAGTGACGCTGAAGCAGAATCATGAATTTCGCCGTCTGTACCGCAGGGGCGCCTCGGCGGTGGGGAGCGCTATGGTCCTCTACTGCCGGAAAAACCGCCTGGGTCACAACCGCCTCGGCATCACGGTCTCCGTGAAGCTGGGCAACGCCGTGACGCGGAACCGGGCCCGCCGCCGCCTGCGGGAGGTCTACCGGCTCAACAGCCCCCGCCTCCGCCAGGGGTGGGACATTGTATTGGTGGCCCGGGGGAGGGCGCTGACCGCTCCGTGGAAGGAGCTCAACGAGATGTTCCTCCGCCTGGGGCGGAAGCTGAACCTGCTGGCGGACGGATGAAGCGGGTTTTGATTTGGCTGGTGAGGTTTTACCAGCGGTATATTTCCCCCGGGCGGCCCAGGTGCTGCAATTACATTCCCACCTGCTCCCAGTACGCCCTGGAGGCCCTGGAGAAGCACGGCGCTCTCCGGGGCGGCTGGCTCACCCTCAAACGCCTCCTCCGCTGCAACCCCTTCCATCCCGGAGGCTACGACCCAGTCCCGGCGGCGGAAGAAATTCCGCTCCGTTCCGTCCCCGCCGCTTCGCGGCGAGGACTCCACACGCTCCATTCCTTCCGCCGCCCTTCAAGAGGGGACTCGCGTCCCCCCTTGAGCATTCCCCCTCCCCTGCGGGGGGACGGGGGTGAGGGGGACGAGGGTGCGCGTTTTTGATGCGCGTCCTTTCCCCCACTGAAGATAACGAGAGGACGAAGTTATGTTTTCAACCATCGGATACCTGATCTGTATCCCCTTCGCCTGGCTGGTCCGGCTCTTTTACAATCTGACCGGGTCTTATGCTGTCGCTATTATTCTCTTTACCCTGGTCTCGAAGCTGATTATGCTGCCCTTCCAGATGAAGTCCAAAAAGAGCATGATGCGCATGAGCCGTATGTCCGGCCGCCTTCAGGAGATTCAGAAAAAATACGCCAACAATCAGACCAAACAGGCCGAGGAAATGCAGAAGCTCTACGCCGAGGAGGGCGTCAGCCCTATGTCCGGCTGCCTCTGGAGCTTCCTTCCTCTGCCGATTCTGCTGGCGCTTTACTCCATCATTCGCCAGCCGATTACGCATTTTATGATGCTCAGCCAGGACGTGCTTCAGCAGATCGTGGATTCCGTTACCGCCGCCGGGGTGGATGTTTCCACTATTGTGCAGATGAAGGACGGAGCGGCGGTCGTCAAGAAGGGGTTTACCCAGCTGCTGCCCAACGGGCAGATTAATCTGGTGAAGCTGATTACCTCCGAAATGCCCGAGCTGGGGAGCGGAATTGACGGCTGGATTAACCTGAACTACACCTCCTTCGGCCTGGATATGTCGGCCAACCCCTGGAGCAAGGTGATGGATTTCAGCCTCACCTGGGCCGCTGTTGGATTGATTCTCATTCCCATTCTCGCCGGAGGCAGTCAGTGGATCTTTTCCAAGATCGCTATGAAGCACCAGCCTCAGACCGACCCCTCCGCCGCCAGCGCCAACCGCATGATGATGTTCATGCCCCTCTTCTCCGTGTATATCGCCTTTACCATGCCCGCCGTCCTGGGTATTTACTGGATTGCCCAGAGCGTCGTGGCCGCGGTGCAGGAGTATTTGATGGGCAAGTTCTTCAACAAGCGCCTGGAGGAGGAGGAGAACGCCCGCTATGAGGCCCGCCAGGCCGAGCGGAAACGCAAGATGGAAGAGGCTAAGGTTCTTCAGGAGCAGCAGCGCCAGCAGGCCCCCCAGAAGCAGACCCTGAAGGAAAAGCAGAAGGCCGCGCAGGAGGCCAAGGCCGCCAGAGCCGCCCGGGCCGGTTCCGCCACCACGGAGGCCGGACGGGTGGGGGACAGGCCCTACGCCAGAGGCCGGGCCTACAAGCCGGACCGCTATGACGAAACGTAAAGGTGGAAAACCGATATGAGAGACTATATTGATGTGACAGGCAAGAACGAGGAGGAGGCCATCTCCAAGGCCCTGGCCCAGCTGAACCTGGACCGGGACGATGTGTCCGTGGAGGTCCTGGAGCGGGCCAAGTCCGGCTTCCTGGGCCTTGGCGCCTGCCCCGCGAAGGTCCGGGTTTACTACGGGGAAGAGGAGGAACCCCAGGAGCCCCGCCCCATCCAGCGCCGCCCCGCCCCCGAGAAGAAGAGTCCCGCCCCGGAGTTCCGCCCCGCCCCCGAGCGGCGTCCGGAGCGGCCGGTACAAGAGCGTTCCGAGCGTCCGGAACGTCAGGAGCCCCGGCAGCGCCCGGAGCGTCCCGCCCGCCCGGAACGGCCCGTCCGTGGGGAACAGCCCGCCCGCCCGGCGCCCGCCTTCCAGCCCGCCCCCCTGGGGGAGGAGGTCAGCGATGAGAAGGCCCAGGCCATCCGGACCTTCCTCACCGGCCTGCTGGAGCACATGGACACTGCTGCCGCCATCCGGATTTATCTCCCGGAGAAGGGCCGCTACAAGGTGCTCCTGGAGGGCCAGGGCCTGGGGAGCCTCATCGGCCGCCGGGGAGAGACCCTGGACGCCATCCAGCAGCTCACCAGCTACGCCGTCAACCGGGACGGCGGCCCCCGCGTCCGGGTCCATCTGGACGCCGAAAACTACCGGGCCAAGCGGGAGCAGAGCCTTCAGCACCTGGCCAGGAAGGTGGCGGGCAAGGTGGTCCGCTTCCGCCGCAGCGTCACCCTGGAGCCTATGAACGCCTACGAGCGCCACGTGATTCACACCGCCCTCCAGGACTACGAGGGCGTGACGACCTATTCCACCGGCATGGACCCCGGCCGCCGGGTGGTGGTGGCCTTCGACCGGGGGGAGCGCCGCTGACGCGGTTTTCATACGGAATGCGCAAGCCGGGGAAGGATGCCTTCCCCGGCGCGTTTGTTGTTCGCGGCGGGATACAAAACGGGAGGCGGACGGGCCCTTCCGGGCGGGGCAGGCTGTTTTGAAATGGGACATTTACATGCCGGGGGGAGCGCGCGCGATGGTATCTCCGCCCCTCTGGCGGCCGCCGGAAACACATCGCGGAGGCTGCTGAAACCCAGCCCCGCGCAAAAAACGTATGCGCACTCCAAAAATACCTCTTGAAAAAAGGAATAGATGTGGTATAATGAGGTTGTGGTGCAGTGAAACTGCTATGCTAAGTGGCTGTCTCACTCGCGGAAGGCCGTTGGGCGATGTGGCGTCCGGCGGCCTTCCGCTATATGCTTCCGGTTTTATGTACAATGTTTTCGCCAAAAACGCAAGAGGCGCCGGGAAAATTCCGACGCCTTTCCGCCCGGGGAAACGGGTCATGTTTATGTTCAGAGAGATTATCTTGTAGGGGCGGACCTGTGTGTCCGCCCTTTTTCCGGGACCCTGGCGCTTCCGGTAAACGGCGTGTTCGTCCTTTTCCCAGAGCTCTGGCACTTCCGGTAAACGGGCGGACACATAGGTCCGCCCCTACGGGTGTCCTCTTTGAAAAATGCGTCACCGGTCCTTCCCTATTTGTCTTTTCCCCTTGACGTTTGCTCCTTTCCGGGGTATACTAAACTTGTGAGAGTACAAGATTCGACGTCCACCTAGCAAAAGGAAACGCCCGGAAGCAGCAGCTTCCGGGCGCTTCAATTAGGCTGTTGCTGTCACCGTTTCCCATCCAGCCATTTGCAAACGAAATAAGAAATCACGTTTGCCGCGAGGGAAACCATCAAGGAGAGCGCAAAACCCATAACATCCACCTCCCCCCACTGTGGAGGGCTGGCAGCAGCTTCATTATACCACAGCGTTTGACAAAAAGCGGCAGCCTGAACATATTTTCTCAGCAGAACGCCGCCCGGCTGTCAGCGGGCGGCGTTCCTCGTTTATTTCACCCGCAGCTCCTTTACCACGGCCTCCTCCGGCGTGACGTTTACGGTGCGGTATGTGGTATAGACCACCATCCCCGGGCGGCCTCCGGCGGGCTTTTTCACATTCCGGACCTCCGTATAATCCACCGGCACATTCCCGCTCTCCCGGGCCTGGGAGAACCAGGCCGCCAGCGCCGCCGCCTCCGCAATGTCCTCCTCCGAGGGGGCCTGCCCGGCGCAGCGGAGAATCACGTGGGACCCGTGGATTTTCTGGGTGTGGAGCCACAGGTCCCGGCGGTCCGCGTCCTTCAGGGTCAGCTTGTCGTTCTGCCGGTTGTTCCGGCCCACCTGGACCCGGAGGCCGGAGCGGGTGCGGAATTCCCGGGGGGCGGCGGGCTTCTCCCGCTTGGCCTTCCCCTGCTTCTTCAGGAATCCGCCCTCCCGGAGCTCCGCCCGGATGTCCAGGAAATCCTGCTCCGTCTCCGCCTGGGCGATCTCCGCCAGGACGCTCTCCAGATACTCCAGGTCCCGCCTCGCAAGCTCCATCTGCCGGCGGAGATGCTTCTCCGCCGTCCGGGCCTTGGCATAGCGCTTGTAGTACTTGGCGGCGTTCTGCTGGGGGGTCAGCAGGGGGTCCAGGGGAATCACGGCGGGGGCGTTGTCCTCGTAGAAATTCTCGCACTCCAGCCGGGCCTGTCCCCGCTCCATCCGGTAGAGATTGGCGGTAATCAGGTCCCCCTGCATCCGCAGCTTGTCCCGGTCCTGGGTCCCGGCGTACTCCTTCTCCTGAAGGGCCAGCTTCCGCCGGAGGCGGTCCCGGGCCGTCCCCGCCGCCCGGAGCAGGTCCGCCCCCCGCTGCCGGGCCCTCTCCTGGCGCTCACGGGCCTCGTAGAACGCGTCCAGGAGGGCGGAGAAGGAGGGATAGGCTTCCGCCGCGCCGCCATACTGCCCGATGGGGACGCAGGCGAAGTCCAGGGGCTTCCCGTCCCGGAGGAGGCAAATGGGGGTGAACCGGTTTTCCCGCACCCGGCTGGAAAACGCCTCCAGCTCCCGCCAGAGGGGGCCGGGGCCCCCCAGCTGGAAGAGCCGGGCCTCCGTGTCCCCCGCCGCCCGGAAGGCCAGCTCCCGGGCCATGAGGGGGGAGAGGCCGAAATACCGGTCCAGGAGGAAGGCGTCCGCCGCCTTCTCCGCCGGGGCCGAGGCGAAGGCAGCGGCAAAGCCCGCCTCCGTCTCCTCCAGGAAGGGCAGGCGGCCCGCGGAGGCCGGGGGCTGGTAGAACAGCCCCGGCAGGACCTGCCGCCGGGCGGACATGTCCGCGTCTACCCGCCGGAGGCTGTCGATCACCCGGCCCTCGCCATCCAGGAGAATCAGGTTGGACCGCCGCCCCATGGCCTCCAGCACCAGCGTCCTCCGCCCGGAGCGCCCCAGCTCGTCGGAGGCGTCCAGCTCGATGCGCACCAGCCGCTCCAGGGGGGGCTGGGTGATCTCCGCCACCCGGGCCCCGGAGAGGTGCTTGCGCAGGAGCATGCAGAACATGGGGGGCTCCGCCGGGTTCTCCCGGGGAATCTCCGTCAGCTGGAGGCGGGGGGCTCCCGCCCCGGCGTTTAACAGGAGGCGCTTCCCCCGGAAGAGGAGGATCACCTGATCCTTGGCGGGCTGCTGTACCTTGTCGATGCGCAGCCCCGTCAGCTGGGGCCGCAGCTCCTCCACCACCGCCCGCAGGCAAATCGCGTCAATGGCCATCGTGCTCCTCCTCCATCATCCGGCAAAACAGCTCGTTAATCCGCTCCAGCTTCCCCTGGAGATACAGCCAGCCCAGCAGGGCCTCCAGCGCCGTGGCCTCGCCGTACTGGGCCCGGCTGGCGTGGTGGGGGACGGTGTGGACCTGGGCGTTCCGCCCCCGGCGGAAGACGGCCTTTTCCTCCTCCGTCAGCAGGGGGAGGATTTTTTCCGCCTTCTCCGCCTGGGACTCGGCGCAGACCAGGCGGACGGCGGCGCGGTGCATCCCCCTTCCCGTGGCCCCGCCGTGGGCGCAGAGCCAGGCCCGGACCAGGAGCTCGAACACCGCGTCCCCCATGTGGGCCAGGCCGATGGAGCTGATTTCCAGAATGCTCCCCCGGGGGAGGCTGGGCTGAAAGTAGTTTTCCATAGTGCGCTCCTTTTTCAAATCCCGCCGCCGGTCAATACCGCAGAACGTAATACACAACGTACAGCCAGCTCATCAGGCCATGAACGATGGCCCAGCCCACAGAATGCCAGTTGGTATAGCTGATCACCATTGCCAGGGCGCTTCCGAATGTAATGCCCGTTTTCACGGACTTTTCCACAATCCTGTTGTTTTCCTGCATCGCTAAAGCCCTCCGTTATCCGTTTCCCAGCGCCGCCGCCAGGCGGGCAAAGTCCTCCAGCGCCAGCGTTTCCCCCCGGACGGAGGGAGGGAGGCCGCAGGCCTCCAGCGCCGCCTGAACCCGTTCCTTCCCCCGTTCCGGCAGGGCGGCGGAAAGGCTGTTGGACAGGGTTTTCCGCCGGAGCAGGAAGGCTCCCCGGACTACCCGGAAGAAAAAGGCCTCGTCCTCCACCGCCACGGCGGGCCGCTCCCGGCGGACGCAGCGGAGGACGGCGGAGTCCACCTTGGGGGCGGGGAAGAACTTCTCCGCCGGAACGTCAAAGAGGACCTCCGCCTCCATATGGTACTGAAGCCAGAGGCTAAAGGCCCCGCCATCGGAGGAGCCCGCCGCCGCCAGCCGCCGGGCCACCTCCTTTTGGAGAAGGACGGTAACGCTCTCAAAGCAGGAGGCCTCCACCAGCTTTGTCAGCACCGGCGTGGTGATGTTGTAGGGGAGGTTGGCGCAGACCAGGGGCCGGAGGCCGGGGAACTTCTCCGCCGCCAGGGCCGGGAGGTCCAGCTTCAGCGCGTCCCCGGGAATGATCTCCACGTTTTCACAGGCCCCCAAGGTCTCCGCCAGCACGGGGAGGAGCTTTTTGTCCAGCTCGACGGACGCCACCCTCCCGGCCCGGGCCGCCAGCTCCGCCGTGAGGCACCCCACGCCGGGGCCGATTTCCAGGACGCCGCAGGTCCGGTCCGCCCGGGAGGCGGCGGCGATCTCCGCCGGGACGGCGGGGTCGATGAGGAAGTTTTGCCCCATGGATTTGGAAAAGTGGAAGCCGTGGCGCCCCAGCAGGGCGCGGAGGTCTTCCCGGTCACAGAGATTCATGGACGGTCCGCCTTTCGGTTCATTTTTCATGAGGGCCCGCCGTTTTCAGCGGGGTGAAGGGTGAAGGACTGAATCAGCCAGCGCCCCTCCGCCTCCCGGAGGGTCAGCTCCCGGACAACCTCGCCTCCGCCTGTCCACCAGGAGGGCTCGGAGCGGAGGCGGACAACGTCCCCGGCCCGGACGCCCTCCGCCGCCTCGAACCAGCCGGGGCCGTAGTCGCTGGTGAAGTTGTAATACGCGTCGTAATCCGGGAGGTACAGCACGCCTTCCGTGTTTTTCAGATCCGCCGCAGTGATACCGGCGTAAGCCTCCAGGGTCTGATCCACCGCCGCCCGGGGGATGCGGTGGACGGGCACCGGAAGGCCGCTGGGAAGGCCGCCCCACAGCGCCATATCCTCCTCGGACCAGCCCTTGAGGCCGGCCAGGGCCTGGAATTCCTCCGCGTCCTCGTCCCACAAATCGCTGCTGCCGCTGAAGTAATAGCGGAGGAACTCCTCGAAATCCAGCTCCGTCACGTCTTCATAGGCGCTGGTGAAAAAGCAGCTGAGCTCCAGGGCCTTTTCGGGGTTTTCGCTGAGGGAAAAGGCTTTGTTTGCCTGGGCCAGCTCCTCCGCTGTCAGGGGCGTTTCCGGGACCTCCGGGGGTTCCGTGGTTTCTTCCACCTGGGCGGGCGGGTTCTCCGCCGGGGGAGGGAGTCGTTCCGTCCCACAGGCGGTTATCATCAGGGCCAGCAGGAGAATCAAGCCGTTTTTCATAGTATTCCCGTCCTTTCCGCGTTGGTAATTTCACAGGAGAGTATATCACAGGTCCGCCGGTGATTCAATTCTTTTTCGGGAACAGTCTACCGTAACATCAGGGGTTCCGCCCTGATGATAGAAAGGTGGAAACCCTAAAGAAATGGCCTGACCAGGGGGTCAGGCCCCACAAAGATGGTGCGGGGTCCTACCAGAAGAGATTGCATAAATGAGAACCGTCTACCGGCAGACCGGTGGAAACCTGGGGGACGGGCGGACACACAGGTCCGCCCCTACGGCAGCACCTCCGGGAGAAGGGAGGTTCCGGGAAAAAGGTGGACACAGCACCGCGCCAAAATTGACGCTTGTCAATTCGACGGCCACCAAAACCCCCGCTTGCACCGCGCCGCGGGCAGGGACATGCCTGTCTTATTCCAGACTCCCCACCGCGCCCCCGTAACCGCATCCCCTTGTTTTTCTCTTTTGGACCGTGCACGGCCCGTTTTCTCTTTTTATTCCGGGAATAAAAAGAGAAAATGGGGGGTGCATTGGACCAGCCCTCAAAGGGCTGAAACCCTCCCCGCCCGCAAGGGCGAGAACAGGCCCCGTCCCCCGCCGGGGGAACCCCCCCGTCCCCCTGGAAGGGGGACACCCCCCAGCACCCTTGCAAATTCCCCCCCATCCTGCTATACTGATTCCATCAGAAAGGAGGCCCCCCATGACGCAGATCATCGACCCTGCCGCGTGGCCCCGGCGGGAGCTTTTCCAGTTTTTCTCCCCCATGACCCAGCCCTTTTTCTCCGTCACCTTCCGCCAGGACGTCACCCGCCTCTATCAGTTTGCCCATGAAAACCGCCTTTCCTTCTATTACGCCCTGGTCTATCTCGCCACCCGGGCCGTCAATCAGGTGGAGGCCTTCCGCTACGCCCTCCGGGGGGAGGACCTGCTCCTCTTCGACCAGAGAATCCCCAGCTTCACGGACCTCAAGCCCGGCGCGGAGCAGTTCCACATCGTCACCCTGCCCATGGAGGAGGACATCCGGGCCTTCTGCGCCGCCGCCAGGGCGAAAAGCGCCGCCCAGACCACCTTCCTGGACCAGGAGGACAGCCTGGACCTGATCTACTTCACGTGCCTGCCCTGGGTGGAGCTGACGGCCCTGACCAACGAGCGGAACTTTGACCCGGACGACGCCGTGCCCCGGATCGCCTGGGGGAAGTACGCCCGGGAGGGGGACCGGAAGGTCCTCCACATCTCCCTGGAACTGAACCACCGCTTCGTGGACGGCCTCCATGTGGGCCGGTTCCACCAGGAATTGACCAAGCTCATCGAGGCGCTGTAAAAGAAGGGCCGGGAACGGATGTTCCCGGCCCTTCTTTTGTCCTTACGGCTTCTCGTCCATATAGCGGATACTCCACAGCCACACATCCGACTCGAGGGAGAAAATCCGGAGCCTTCCCTCCACCCGGCCAAACCACATCGCCTCGCCGAGGGCCGAGGACAGCCCGCCGCCGACGTCCAAAACCGGCTCCGGGTCCGCCCGGAGGTCCGCCGCCAGCGTGCTTCCACCGGTTCCAAAGGTCTCGTCGTAACAGGCCAGGAATTCCTCCGGCGTGTTCGCCGTCCACTCGCCGCCGGGGGCCTTCACCTGGGCGGGGTAGGCCAGCAGGCCCGCGATTTCCTCCCGCTCCCCCCGGTCGATGAGGTCCGCCAGATGCAGGAGAAATTCCCGTCCCTCATCCAGCGAGAGCGCTTCGTACCGGTCATTTCCGCCGTCCTGGGAAATCGTTCCGTCTCCCGCCCGGATGCTCCACTGGTCCGTCTGGAGGGTGAAAATCCGAATCACGCTGTCCTCCACCAGCCCGAACCACACCGCGCCGCCGGCCGCCGAGGCCAGGCCGCTGCCGTCGCTGAACACCTCCGAGGGGGCGGGCTCCCAGGCCATGTCCGCCGCCAGGGACAGGGCGCTTTGCCCCACGGTTTCATCATAGTACCGCAGAAATTCCTCCGGCGAATTCACCGTATAACTTCCCCCAGCGGTTTCCACCTGGGCGGGGTAGACCAGAAGGTCCGCGATTTCCTCCCGGCGTCCATCCTCAATGCGCTCCGCCAGCAGGAGAATAAAGTCCCGCGCCACGTCGCTTCGGATCCCCGTCCGGGTATACAGCGGGTCCCCAGACTCCGAGGGCAGGGTCTCAACGGGCTGGTTCTCCAGGTCCTCCAGATACCGGGCGTTGGCGTTCAGGAGGGCGTCCCGGTCCGGCTCCCTCACCGGCGTCAGGGCGGAATAGAAGAAGCTGTCCGCCAGCTCCTCCAGCTCCTCCCGGCCGATGGGGCCGGAGGAGAAGGTATCGTCCCCCTGCCGCCCCGTCAGCACGTTCACCAGCACGAAGCTGTCCCCCAGGTCCGCAAGGATCAAAGAGCGGTTCCGGACCCCCAGGCCCAGGGTGACGGATGTCCCGTCCGCCGCCCGGTATCCCCACTCCTCGAAGTCACCGAGGTCCCCGATGTTCAGCACCACGTCGTCAAAGGTCCCCTTGACGGAGCGGCTGAACTGGTACTCGATGGGCCCGTAGCCCTTCAGCTCCCCGGCCCCCAGCTCCGCGCTGCCGTCCAAGCGGAAGGTGCCGTTTTCGTAGATGTAGCCGGAGTAAGAGGTAACATTTTCCTTAAAAAAGTTCCCCACGGCCGTGGGCCAGATCTCCGGCATAACGACTTCCATCCACTGGTGGAGCTTCAAATCATATTTGGCGATGATCTCCTCCAGCTTGCCGGCCATCTCCTGTGTGTAAACCAGATAGTTCCCATAGCGCTCCTCAAAGCCCGTGGGCTCGTTGCCGATTTCGGCAATGATGGCCCCATCCTGGTCGTAGCCGTCCAGAAACGCCCGCCACTCCGCCAGGGCCCGGCTCTCCGGCGAATCCCCCCAGCCGGAGAGGCTGACGAAGTCCTTGTACTCGTATTCCCCGGGGACCGCCACCCCCCGCTCATCCGTCACGTTCACGCTGCCCTTCTCCGGCAGCAGCGCGTCCCGGAGGCCGAAGAAGTTGGCCGCCACCGCCAGCGCCGACAGCGCCGCCAGCAGGGCGATGGACGCCGCCAGCGTTACCGGCCATTTCAGGCTTCTTCCGCGTTTTCTCATTTCATAATCCTCCCATCGAATCTCCGCCGTCCCCCGGACCTGGGAAAAGGTTTCCTGGTAAAATTCCCGGTTACTCATCCTGCCAGTCCTCCCCCAATCGTTCCTTCAGCCGCTTCCGGGCCCGGGCAAGCCGGGTGGTGACGGTGGAGTCCCCCACGCCCAGGAGGGTCCCGATCTCCCGGACGCTGAGCTCCTCGTAATAAAACAGGTTCAGCACCGTCCGGTACTTCTCCGGAAGGGCCATGACCTCCCGGTACAGCGCCGCCTGTCCGGGCCGGTCGAAAACCGGAATCTCCGGCAGCTCCTCCATAGAGGCCCGCCGCCAGGGGCTCCGGAGCTGGTCCCGGCAGTAATTCACCGTCACCCGCAGAAGCCAGCGGCGCAGGTGCTCCTCCCCGGAGAAGGCCCCCTTGTGCTGGTAGAGGCGCAGGAAGACCTCCTGGACGGCGTCGTCCGCGTCCTGGGGGCTGCCCAGGGCGTGGAGGGCGGCGCGGTACACCATATGCTGATAGCGCTGGGCGGCGGCGGTAAAACGGGCCTTGTCCATAACTCTTCCTCGGTTCGTGGATGAAATACTTACACTTATAAAACGGCGGGGGAGGGGGATTTGTCTCAGGCCCGGGAAAATTTTCAAAAAAAGTACCATCCCCCGGCAGGCATGGCATGAGAGGCATAAGGCGGGGAAGGAGAATTTTGAGCGGGCGTGAGAAAGGGACCGCAAAGCGGTCCCTCAGAGTGTCGAAAAACCGTAAAAACCATCCTCGACGGGAAGGAGGAGAGTTACGAGAGGAACCCAGGAAGGGTTCCTTTCGTTTTCAATCATAAGTTTTCAAAACGTTTTTAAACGTTTTGAAAACTTGCTCAGGCTGGCGAAAATCCTTTTTCGACAGCCTGAGGGACCGCAAAGCGGTCCCTCAGGCTGCTTTTTATTCGGGGTAGCGGGTCTCCGCCAGGCGGGGGTTTTTCCCCAGCATCCGCGCCAGGGGGACGCCGAGAAGATAACACGCCGCCAGCTCGCCCAGGCCCACCGTCAGGGCGTTGAGGCCGTAAGCGGGCCAGAAGGCCCCGCCCTCCTGAACGGTAAACCACGCGATTTCCGCCCCCACAATTACGGCGTTGCACACCACCGGCGGCAGGGCGGCGAGGTACACATTGGGCATCCGCCGGGACCAGAGGGCCGCCAGCAGGGTAGCCAGGGTGCCGAAAATCCAGTCCAGCACGAAGGGGGAGCCCAGGAGATTAGCCAGGAAGCACCCCACCGCCAGCCCGGGGATAGCCTCCGGGAAGAGGAAGGGGAGCAGGGTCATGGCCTCGGCCACGCGGAACTGCACGCCGCCGTACTGCGGGATGGGCAGAAACAGGGTAGCCGCCGCGTAGACAGCGGCGATGAGTCCGGCAAGGGCCATCCGCCGGGTGCTGAAACGGGATGTTGTGGTCATAGAAAATTCCTCCAAATTTCCGCCGTGAAGCCGGAAGGGCATCCACGGGCTCAAATTCCCCCGCAAGGGGGTTTTTCTGGAGACCGCGGAGCGCGGAGGGGACCATTCCCGTAATCCGCGGTAAGGCCGCGGCAGCCTCCATTTTTTTATGCGGCCCGGAGAACTTCCGGACCCGGCAGGGAGATGGCACCTGCCGGGGAAAAGTATAGCACTGCGGGGTTCAAAAAGCAAGCCCTAAGTGCTCCAGGGCTGATAGGCGGAGGTGAGGACCCGCTGGGCCGCCGGGGCGTCGGGCCGCTGGACCCGGAGGAGAATCTGTTCTCCGGCCGCGCGGCCCAGGTCCTCCACGGGCTGAATAATCCGGTCCACCTGGTGGTAGTAAAAGGCATTGGCGCGGGTGTTGTAATCCACAAAGCTGACCAGCTCCAGGTCCTGGCCGGGGCGGATGCCCTTTTCCCGGAGGTAGGCAATGGAAACCTCGGCCATCAGGCCCTGGCAGACCAGGATGGCGTCACAGCCCTGTTCCAGGAGGGCGTCCAGACAAGGGGGGGCGCTGTCCTCCATGGAGTCCCCGTAGCGGATCAGGCCTTCCGGCGCTGCGAGGCCGCAGTCCGCCGCAGCGGCCTGATAAGCGGCGACGCGTTCCTGGGTAGTGGAGAGACGGGGCAGGCCGCCGATGATGCCCACCCGTTTCCGCCCCCTGGCGGCCAGGCGGCAGACGCTGCGGTAAATGGCCTGAAAATTGGAAACGGAGACGGAGGGGAATTTCTGTTCCTCAAAGGTCCGGTCCACCAGCACCACCGGGAACCCGGCGGGGAGGAGGGAGTCCAGGCGGCGGAAGTCCCCCATGGTGCTGGCGATCAGGAGGCCGTCCACCAAACCGGCGGTAAGGAGGCGGAGGTTGGTTTCTTCGCGGTCCATGTTCTCCTTGGTGTTGGCGATGATGAGGTGGTAGCCGTGAGCGGAGAGGCAGTTTTCGGCGGATTCGATGATCGTGCCGAAGAATTTATTGGAGATATCGGGCACAATAAAGCCGATGGTTTTTTTCTTTCCGGTGCGGAAGCTGCGGGCGGAGGCGTCGGGGGTGTAGCCCAGCTGGGAGATGGCCTGATAGACCTTGTTTTTGGTATCGCCGGAGACATAGCGGGTGTTGTTGATGGTGTGGGAAACGGTGGCGGTAGAGACACCGGCCAGCCGCGCGACGTCGCTGATGGTGACTTTCATGGCAGAATTCCTTTGCGTAACGGCAGATTTTCCTTGCGTAATTCCAGTTCAGTATAAGACAGGGCCCCCGTTTCGTCAAGCGGTTTTTGCCACCATATCGCCCTTTTTCACGCAGTTTTTACAGGGGTCCGGGGTGTTCTGGTGACGGGAGATGGGTGGAAACCCTGAAGGAATGGCCCGGTCAGGGGACCGGGCCCCGCGAAGATGGTGCGGGGTTCTATCAGAAGAGATTGCATGAATGAGAACCGTCTACCGGGGGACCGGTGGAAACCCTAAAGAAATGGCCCGGTCAGGGGACCGGGCCCCGCAAAGATGGTGCGGGGTCCTGCCAGAAGAGATTGCATGAATGAGAACCGTCTACCGGCAGACCGGTGGAAACCCTAGAGACGGGCGGACACATAGGTCCGCCCCTACGGCAGCACCTTCGGTAGAAGGGCGGTTCCGGGAAAAAGGCGGACACAGCACCGCACCAAAATTGGCGCTTGTCGATTCGACGGCCACCAAAACCCCCGCTTGCACTGCGCCGCGGGCAGGGATATGCCTGGTTTTTTCCCAAGCCCCAGGCGCGCCCCCGTAACCGCATCCCCTTGTTTTTCTCTTTTGGACCGTGCACGGCCCGTTTTCTCTTTTTATTCCGGGAATAAAAAGAGAAAATGGGGGGTGCATTGGACCAGCCCTCAAAGGGCTGAAATCCCCCCGCCCGCCAGGGCAAAGCCCCGCCATCTTCATGGCGATTTCTCTTCCTTGACAAGGTAATCGATTGCCGATATAATAAGAACCTGGATTTCCCTCCCCGAAGGGGGAAAAACCCCCACCGGCGTGTTCCCCGAAAAAATACCAAAAGGAAAGGATTGGACGACTATGATCTATTCCACCGAAGTGCAGAACATGTGCCCCGTCGCCAAGGGCGCGTACCACGGTCCCGCCCCCATCCCCGAGGAGGGCAAGTGGGTCCAGGCCAAAGAGATCAAAGACATCTCCGGCCTCACCCACGGCGTGGGCTGGTGCGCCCCCCAGCAGGGCGCGTGCAAGCTCACCCTCAACGTCAAGGACGGCATCATTGAGGAGGCCCTGGTGGAAACCCTGGGCTGCTCCGGCATGACCCATTCCGCCGCCATGGCCTCCGAAATCCTCATCGGCAAGACCCTCCTGGAGGCCCTGAACACCGACCTGGTCTGCGACGCCATCAACACCGCCATGCGGGAGCTGTTCCTCCAGATCGTCTACGGCCGGACTCAGACCGCGTTCTCCGAGGGCGGCCTGCCCATCGGCGCTTCCCTGGAGGACCTGGGCAAGGGCCTGCGCTCTCAGGTGGGCACCATGTTCGGCACCAAGGAGAAAGGCCCCCGCTACCTGGAAATGGCCGAGGGCTATGTCACCCGCATCGCCCTGAACAAGGACAATGAAATCACCGGCTATGAATTCGTGAATCTGGGCAAGATGATGGACGCCATCAAGAAGGGCACCGACGCCAACGAGGCCCTGGAAAAGGCCAAGGGCCACTACGGCCAGTTCGACGGCGCGGCCAAGTATATCGACCCCCGTCACGAATAAGAAAAGGAGGAATTGAGATATGGCTCTGTTTGAAAGCTACGAGAGAAGAATCGACAAGATCAATTCCGTCCTGTCTCAGTACGGAATCAAGAGCGTGGAGGAGTCCCGGGAGCTGTGCAAGGCCGCGGGCTTCGACCCCTACGAAATCGTCAAGGGCATCCAGCCTATCTGCTTTGAAAACGCCTGCTGGGCCTACTGCGTGGGCGCGGCCATCGCGCTGAAGAAGAACGTCTCCACCGCCGCCGAGGCCGCCGAGGCCATCGGCGAGGGCCTGCAGGCCTTCTGCATCGCCGGTTCCGTGGCGGAGGACCGCAAGGTCGGCCTGGGCCACGGCAACCTGGGGGCGATGCTCCTCCGGGACGAAACGAAGTGCTTCGCCTTCCTGGCGGGCCACGAGTCCTTCGCCGCCGCCGAAGGCGCCATCGGCATCGTCCGCAACGCCAACAAGGCCCGCAAGGAGCCCCTCCGGGTCATCCTCAACGGCCTGGGCAAGGACGCCGCCCAGATCATCAGCCGGATCAACGGCTTCACCTATGTGCAGACCCAGTTCGACTACGGCTCCGGCGAGGTGAAGGTGGTCAAGGAGACCCGCTACAGCGAGGGCGAGCGGGCCAACGTCCGGTGCTACGGCGCGGACGACGTCCGGGAGGGCGTGGCCATTATGCATCTCGAGGGCGTGGACGTGTCCATCACCGGCAACTCCACCAACCCCACCCGGTTCCAGCACCCTGTGGCGGGCACCTATAAGAAGGAGTGCTATGAGCAGGGCAAGAAGTATTTCTCCGTAGCCTCCGGCGGCGGCACGGGCCGGACCCTGCATCCGGACAACATGGCCGCGGGCCCCGCTTCCTACGGCATGACCGACACCATGGGCCGGATGCACTCCGATGCCCAGTTTGCCGGGTCCAGCTCCGTCCCCGCTCACGTGGAGATGATGGGCTTCCTGGGCATGGGCAACAACCCCATGGTCGGCGCGACGGTAGCCGTGGCGGTGGCCGTGGAGGAGAGCAAGAAGTAAGGATTCCTTTATATGGGAAAGGCCCGCCCCGGATGGGGCGGGCCTCAGGCTGTCGAAAAAGGATTTTCGCCAACCTGAGCAAGTTTTCAAAACGTTAAAAAACGTTTTGAAAACTTATGATTGAAAACGAAAGGAACCCTTCCTGGGTTCCTCTCGTAACTCTCCTCCTTCCCGTCGAGGATGGTTTTTACGGTTTTTCGACACTCTGAGGCCCGCCCCGGATGGGGCGGGCCTTTTTTTGTTCGGACGCGGCAGGTTTTCATCCGTTTTCCGCAGCCTGGGCATTCCCTGGGGGACGGGTATAGAGAACATGAACCGGCCCACGGGGGCGTGAGGTTAACGGAAAAGGGCGGACCGCGTGTCCGCCCGTCTTCCGCGACCTTGGCATTTCCCGGAGACGAATGGGTACATAGGTCCGTCTACCGGGGCATCAGGGTTCCAAAAGGTCTAAGAGCCTGTTTAATATCTCTCAGTGCGGCGGATGGGCCGGGAATTTTTCGCCCGGCAAGGAAAAAAGCGCAGGAATACTGGATGTATTCCGAGCATTTTTGACGCAGCTGGACGGAAAAAGACCGGTTCAGACGGTGTGCCGGGAGATTTTAAACAGGCTCTAAGGAGAGATTGGTGGAAACCCTAAAGAAATGGCCCGGTCAGGGGACCGGGCCCCACAAAGATGGTGCGGGGTTCTGCCAGAAGAGATTGCATGAATGAGAACCGTCTACCGGCAGACCGGAAGAAACCTGGGGGACGGGCGGACACATAGGTCCGCCCCTACGGGGTGTTCTATCGGTAGAAGGACCATAGGGGGCGTCCTACCGGCAGAGGGACCGTAGGGGCGGATATTTCGTTTATTTTTCAATTTCCTCTTGCATTTTCCACAGGAAGGAGTTACAATAGACATAGGAACATAATGCGGCAGGCCGCCAGGCGCACAACCACCCAGCGGCCCTGTACGAGTGAAGCAGCCACTCAGCACAGCAGTTTATTCTGCACCACAGTCCTATTATACCCTCTCACATACCATTTTGCAAGTCCCTTTCTGGGGTATTCTAGGGTGTGCGGGCGCTTTAGCGGTGCTGAGTCTCTCATCTCCTAACCCCCATATACTACTCGGCACCGCAATTATGCTTCCGGCGGTAATCAAGCCCGGCGGGATGTACCATCAAAATTAACATTTTTTTGTGTTTTTAGAGATTGGTACTTTCGGTAGGCAGCAAAGACCCATTATATCCCGCCGGGCAAGGTTCCGTTCTCGGAAACAGCCCAAAAAAAGAGACCCGCTCCTGACGGAGCAGGTCTTTTTTTGTCTAAAGTTTGGGCGCAAGCCCTCTTCAAAGGGCTTGCGGGGGTCCAGGGGGCAGAGCCGCACGCTGCCGAAAAAGAGTTTTCGCCAGCGTACGCAAGTTTTTCAGAACTTTGTTCTGAAAAACTTACGATTGAAAACGAGAGAAACCCCTGATGGGTTTCTCTCGTAGCTCTTTTCCTTTCCGGTCTCTTTTAGACCGTTCGCCCTCAGAGAGGGGTCCAGGGGGCAGGGCCCCCTGGAATCACTCCTCCATAGCCTTCGCCTCGGCGATGGCCTTTTCCTGGGCGGCGGGAGGACAATCCTGATACCGCACAAACCGGAACGTAAAGCTCCCCCGGCTCTGGGTCATAGCCCGCAAATCAATGGCATATGTACCCATCTCCGCCATGGGAACCTCGGCCGTAATCACCTGAGTCCCGTCACCCACAGGGTCCATCCCCATGGGAGTACCCCTACGCTTGGAGATGTCTCCCATTACATCGCCAGTGTAGTTCTCAGGCACCGTCACCTTCAGTTCGCCAATGGGCTCCAGCAGAACGGGATTGGCCTCGGGCATCGCGGCCTTATAGGCCAGCTGCGCCGCCGTCTTGAACGCGATTTCCGAGGAGTCCACGGGATGGTAGGACCCATCGTACAGCACGGCTTTGAGGTTTACCAGAGGATACCCGGCCAAAGGCCCATGCACGCAGGCCTCTCTCAATCCCTTTTCCACCGCAGGGAAGAAATTCCGGGGTACGGAGCCGCCGAAGACCTCTTCAGCAAACACCATCTCCTCCTCATCCGGATTATACTCAAACCGGACCCAAACATCACCGAACTGGCCGCTGCCGCCGGTCTGCTTCTTATGACGCCCCTGTTTCTGCACGGTCTTGCGAATCTTCTCCCGGTAGGGCACCCGGGTGGGCTTCAGCTCCGCCTCCACGTTGAAGCGGCTCTTGAGCTTGCTCACCAGCACGTCCATCTGCATGTCGCCCGCGCCGGAGACCACCATCTGATGGGTCTCGGCATTATTCACCACGTTAAACGTGGGATCCTCTTCATTCAGCCGGTTGAGGCCCTGGGCAATCTTATCCTCCTGGCCCCGGGTCTTGGGCTGAATGGCCACGGAGTAGCAGGGCTCGGCAAAGGGAATATTCTTCAGGCTGACCACCTTGCGCTCGTCGCAGAGGGTGTCGCCGGTGCGGATATCCATCTTGGCAATCGCGCCGATGTCGCCGCAGGCCAGCTCCTTGACCTCGCTGTTCTTCTTGCCCCGGATGGTGTAAAGCCGTCCCAGCTTGACTTTCTCGCCGGTGCGGGCGTTGACCATGGGCATGTCGGGGGTAATGGAGCCGGAGAGGACCTTGACAAAGGAGTACTTGCCGTACTGGTCGGAAATGGTCTTGAACACAAAAGCCGTAGGCACGCCGCCGGGGGAGACCACGAATTCCTCGGTCTCTCCATCGGCCCTGGTGGCCTTGTGATAATTGCCCTCCACAGGATTGGGGAGCAGGTCCACGATATTATCCATCAGCATCAGGGAGCCCAGGCACCCCACGGCGGAGCCGCACAGAACGGGGAAGAGGTTCAGCTCCCGGACGCCCTGGCGAAGGCCCTGAATCATCTCGGCATAGGTGAAATCCTCACCGCCGAAGAACTTTTCCATCAGCTCCTCGCTGGTCTCGGCCACGGACTCCTTAAGGGCGTCGTTAAACTCGGTGATGACACCGGCCTTATCCTCGGGGACCTCGATTTCCACGCGCTTGAGGTTCTGCATCTCATAGGCCCGCTTGTTCAGGACGTCGATGATGCCGGTGACTTTGTGCTTGGCGTCCCAGATGGGAACCACCACGGGGGCGATCTTGTTGCCGAAGCGGGAACGAAGGGCCTCGAAGGTGGCGTTATAGTCGGAGTTATCCTCATCGGTCTTGGAGATGTAAATAAAGCGGGGCATGTTCCGCTCCTCGCAGTATTTCCAGGCCTTCTCCAGGCCCACGGACACGCCGTCCTTGGCAGAGCAGACGATGATGGCGGCGTCGGCGGCCCGGAGGGCGGCCATAGCCTCACCGGCGAAGTCGAAAGCGCCGGGGGTATCCAGGAGGTTGATGCGGCAGCCCTTGTAATCCAGGGGAGCGGCGGAGAGGGAGAGGGAAATCTGGCGCTTGGTCTCCTCAGGGTCGAAGTCGCAGACGGTGTTTCCGTCGGCGGCCCGGCCCATTCTATCGATGACGCCGGTCATGTAGAGCAGGCTCTCGGCCAGGGCGGTTTTGCCGCTGCCGCTGTGCCCCAGCAGACAGACGTTCCGGATGTTCTGTACAGAATAGCTCATGATTCGTTCCACTCCTTAGTTTCAGTCTTCCAATGTGGTTTGCAGGTTCTCCATCAGCTCTTTCGCCTTGGCCGCTTTTTTCTGCTCGTCGGGCTCCTCCAGCATGCCTTTCAGCGCTGAGAGGATAAAGCGCACATAGCTGTTGAATTGCTCATCGGTCACTCCCATAGCCGAGGCCTCCTTATGTTCCATTCTGGCGGGCCTGGGGGCCGCAAGCGTCCAATATATGAATTATACAACATCCGGCGGCGGATTACAACAGAAATTTTGGGCAAAATCACATTTATGCTTCCCCTCCAAAATGTTGGTTAAAAATTCGTCAAATTACATATGGAAAAAACCGCCTTCCGGCAGACCGGTGGAAACCTGGGGGACGGGCGGACTCGTCGGAAGAAACTCCGCCCACTCCGCTTCCGCCGCCGAAGGCGGCGAAAGCTCCGCTCTGCTCCGTTCCTTCCTCCTCTCCCCACCGCAAACGCTTCGCTGGTTTGCGGCGGGGGCCCCGGTTTTGGGGTTGGCCTACCGATAGTAGGTGGTTCCAGAGAAAACGGTCTACTGGAAGAAAGGTGGAAATCCTAAAGAAATGGCCCGGTCAGGGGACCGGGCCCCAGAGTGTCGAAAAACCGTAAAAACCATCCTCGACGGGAAGGAGGAGAGTTACGAGAGGAACCCAGGAAGGGTTCCTTTCGTTTTCAATCATAAGTTTTCAAAACGTTTTTAAACGTTTTGAAAACTTGCTCAGGCTGGCGAAAATCCTTTTTCGACAGCCTGGGCCCGGTCAGGGGACCGGGCCCCACAGAGATGGCGCGGGGTCCTGCCGGAAGAGATTGCATAAATTAGAGCCGCCTTCCGGCAGACCGGTGGAAACCCTAGAGACGGGCGGACACACAGGTCCGCCCCTACGGGTGTTCTATCGATAGAAGGACCATAGGGGGGTGTCCTACCGGCAGAGGGACCGCAGGAGCGGACCGCGTGTCCGCCCGTCTTCCGCAACCCCGGCATTTTCCGGAGACGGATTGGCACATAGGTCCGTTTCCCGCAGCCCCGGCATTTCCTGAAGAAGGGCGGACCCACAGGTCCGCCCTTCCAACATCCTTTTATTTCTGCAAGCTCTTCACCCACAGGCCATATTTATCCACATTGGCCTGGGCACCGGCGGCATCCTTGCCCTGAGTAAGGATATACACCTTGATCTTAGGCTCCGTGCCGGAGGGCCGGACGATGACGGAGGTTCCGTCGGCCATCTCAAAGCGGAGCACATTGGACCCGGAAAGCTCCATCGTGCTCTTGGCCCCGGTGGCGCAATCGGTGACGGAACCATCGGCGTAGTCCTTGAATTGCACCGTCTTCACGCCGGAAATCTCCGCCGGGGGATTCTCCCGCAGGCTCTTCATCAGGTTCGCCATGTCCTTCAGGCCGTCCAGGCCGGGCATGACCAGGTTGTATGTATGCTCGGCGTAGTACCCGTACTTGGCGTACAGGGCGGCCAGGGCATCGGCCAGCGTCATGCCCTGGCTGGCGTACCACGCGGCCATCTCCGTCAGCAGCAGGGCCGCCGTGACGGCGTCCTTGTCCCGGACGTAATCCCCCAGCATGTAGCCGTAGCTCTCCTCATAGGAGAAGATCACCTTCCCCTCGCCGGAGGACTCCAGCTGGTCCTTTTTCTCCGCCAGGAACTTGAAGCCGGTGAAGGTGTCGCAGCACTGGAGGCCGTTGACCTCGGCCACCTTCCGGGCCATTTCGGTGGTAACAATGGTCTTCTGCGCAACCGGCTTCTCCGGCAGGGTGCCCGCCCGCTTCTTCGCGCCGATGAGGTAATCCAGGAGGAGCACGCCGGTCTGGTTGCCGGTGATGACCTTGAACTCCCCGTCCTTGTCCCGGATCATGATGCCCACCCGGTCGGCGTCGGGGTCGGAGCCCAGGATGAAATCCGCGCCCTCCTTCTTTGCCAGCTCCACCGCCAGGCAGAAGCCCTCGGGGTTCTCCGGGTTGGGGGAGACCACGGTGGGGAAGTCCCCGTCGATGACCATCTGCTCCGGCACGCAGAGGATGTGCTTGACGCCCAGGCGGGAAAGGGCCTCGGGAATCAGCTTGTGGCCGGTGCCGTGGAAGGGGGTGTACACCATGCGGAAGCTGTCCGCGACCTTCTCCACGGCGGCCTTGTCGTTGACCTGGGCCATGACGTTGGCGAGGAATTTCTCATCGGTCTCCGGGCCCAGGACCTCAATCAGGCCCTGTTTCACGGCCTCGTCATAATCCATGCGCTTGATATCGCTGAAGATGTCGGTCTCTCCCAGGCGGCGGGCGATGGCGTCGGCGTGGCGGGGGGGGAGCTGAGCGCCGTCCTGCCAGTAGACCTTATAGCCGTTGTATTCCTTGGGATTGTGGCTGGCGGTGACGTTGATGCCCGCCTGGCAGTGGTATTCCCGGACGGCGAAGCTGAGCTCGGGGGTAGGGCGGAGGGATTCGAAAATCCGGACATGGATGCCGTTGGCGGCGCAGACCTCAGCGGCGGCCCGGGCGAACTCCATGGAGTGGTTGCGGCAGTCCATGCAAATAGCCACGCCCCGGCGCTTGCCCTCGTCGCCCTCGGCGGCGATGACGCCGGCAAAGCCCTGGGTAGCCCAGCGGATGACGTGGATGTTCATGTTGTGAAGGCCGGTGTACATGGTACCCCGGAGACCGGCGGTGCCGAATTCCAGGGGGCCGTAAAAGCGGGCCTCGATTTCCTTGGGGTCGTTTCGGATGGCCTCCAGCTCAGCCCGCTCCGATTCACTAAGGGCGGGGCTGGCAAGCCACTTCTCATATTCTTTCATGAAGTCCATAGAAATGCTCCTCCTTTTATGAACGCTGTCTTTTTGATAGAATTTGACAACGTTGGATTCCCGGCGGACGGCAAAATTCTCCATGCCGCACAAAAGCATTATAAAAGGTTCTCCCGCCGATGTCAAGAAGGGTTCGGGGTTCCAGGGGGAGGCGTTTTCCGGGAGCGCCGGTTTTGCGGGGAATGGGGGAGAGGTCTAAGGGGAGATGGGTGGAAACCCTAAAGAAATGGCCCGGTCAGGGGACCGGGCCCCGCAAAGATGGTGCGGGGTTCTACCGGAAAGAGGTTGCATGAATGAGAGCCGTTTACCGGCAGACCGGTGGAAACCCTAAAGAAATGGCCTGACCAGGGGGTCAGGCCCCGCAAAGATAGTGCGGGGTTCTACCAGAAGAGATTGCATGAATTAGAACCGTTTACCGGTAGACGGAGGTTCCGGGAAAAAGGCGGACACAGCACCGCACCAAAATTGGCGCTTGTCAATTCGACGGCCACCAAAACCCCC
>JBCLRG010000039.1:0-28147 GCA_041223955.1 Oscillospiraceae bacterium 38-13
AGTAAATTCAGCTTGAAATCCTGCTTGTATGCCCGTAAATCAAGGCTTTTTTGAGATAATCAACCATTTTCAGATAAAGTTGTGTATATAGGTGAAAGGAGGATTTGTATGGATGATAATGGCATAATACAACTATATTGGGACAGAAAGGACCAAGTCATTGAGGCAACATCCGAGAAATATGGTCATTACTGCAAATCAATAGCAAAGAACATCTTAAATAATGAAGAAGATGCAGAAGCATGTGTCAATAATACCTACCTAAACGCCTGGAACTCAATGCCAACACATTGGCCAGAGCAACTAGCATCCTTCCTTGGCAAAATCACACGAAACCTATCTTTTACAAGTATAAACACAACCATGCTGAAAAACGGGGTAGTGGTGAAATAGTGCTTGTTTTAGACGAGCTGATAGATTGCGTATCTGACAATGATAATGTAGAGCAAATTCATTGACCGCCAAGAACCGATAACAGCCATCAATTCATTTGTAAGAAGTCTTTCAAAAAACAAACGGAATATATTTGTACGCCGTTACTAGTACGCAGATTCGATTTCAGGCATTGCAAATGATTATGGAATGTTGCAAGGAAGTATATCAAAGATACTGGAACGAATGAGAAAACAGCTAAAGGCATATTTGACAGACCAGCTAACAAAAGTCAAGCCCAAAGCGGTATGGTTTACCCTCGGCGCGTTTCCTGTCCATGAACTGATACACCGGTTCATTAGCAGGGGAACGCCGGAGGATGGCGCTCATCACCAGGAATAGTGTCCTGCGCAGAGCAGTGGAGCCGCGCTTGGAGATGCTGTAGCTGCGGACTTCTATCTGGCCAGACCAGCAAGGACCCCCAGCGCCTTTTTGGAGTGGAAGCGGCGCACATTACCAATCTCCGCCATTTTTGGTACTTGGTTGCAAACGCCTTTTCGGACAGCCCACAGACGTACTCACAATGCTAAAAGGCGGCAACATAATCCACTCACTTCTCGCTGCCGTCCGCTCTGGCAGGGCTGGAAAACAGGCGGTTTGCGTTCGGGAAAGTGGTATCAAGTAAGGAAATCAGATTGTTTTTAAGCATGGTCTGCACTTTGGCGTATTGCTGGTACTGCCGGTACGTGGTTTTCAGCATGAGCCGCACTTCATCCTCCGGGATGTATTTGGGCAGCGCCAGCCAATGATCGAGACCGTAGTTGGCGCTTGATTGCATCCTTCTTGTCTGTTTTAGCCCGCCGCAGGCTGTTGTTCCCATAGCTATGTACCAGCAGGGCATTCATAACGGAAACGTAAAGCCCGGAATCGTAAAGGAAGCTGGCAACCGGCAAATGGTAATTACCCGTGGCCTCCATCACCACGCGGGTCTCGCCATCCAAGCCCCCGAGCAACCTTGACAACTTGCACAACTCAGCATCGGCGTGTCCCACCTCGAAGGGCGAGATGACCAGTTCCCCCAAGGACCGCATGACAGCAATCATGTTCTTGCCTTTGGAAACATCAATGCCTACACAGTTCACATTCATTTCCCCAATACTAAATTCGCAACCGGAACCCATCTTTTTCTCGCTGCCGATTGAATCTAATGGGTGACGCGAACTCAAAGCTCAACCTGCTTAAATCGAACGCCGCAGCAAGAGGATGGCTGACAGTCATGCTCACGGGCCTTATAGCCCAAGGGAGCGATGGTCAGCCAGTTGCTCCCCTTATTGTAGCTTTGGCGTGAGACAGACGTCCCCCCGACTGGCTACCGAGGGTTCCAACTAAATTATATTGTAGTAGAGAGTTTGAAATTTTGACACAAAAGCCGTTTATCCTTGAGGAATTTTGGGAAATGGCCGTGGACAACGCCCTGGAGGCGGAAGGGTGCTCCCTTAATCTCAAAATGACGAGTGAGGAATGAGCGGGCCGTTCGTGGCGTGATTGGCTCGAACAGGAGGCGGAGGAGGACGGGACCGCTTGCGAGACGAACCGGGGGACGCTCTACAAGATCGGCGAGGCGACGGGAAAGATTCCGCCGTATGTATTGCCCTGGCCGAGCGGGCCGGGATAACGTTTGAGGCTATGCACAACCATACCTTCGTTGACGCCCCGGAGACGGTCCGTTTTGTCCGTGAGGACTTCCGACTCCTGGGGGAGAAGAGCGTCAAATGTACGATAAATTTCCCGGTATACAGGACTAGCGCGTGATAATGTGGAGCCTGATCCCTCAAAAGCTCATGCCGCGACGTGGATTGCCCGCTATTGTTGCTCGATCTTAAAAGAGCGCGGAGGAAATGGCCGCTTTATAACAACGGGGGTACGTTGGGCGGAGTCCCAAAAGCGGAAAGGAAACCGGGGGATTTATGAGGCGTTACCATTCGACAAGTCGAAAAGGATCATTCTCAATAATGACAACGACGACCGCCGTCTCTTTGAGACTTGCACACTCAAGGCAAAAAGGATGTGCAACCTGATCGTTGACTGGACCGACGGGGAAGTTTGGGATTACATAGAATCCGAAAAACTCCAGATAAACTCCCTGTATCAATGCGGATTCTCTCGCGTGCCTTGTATTAAGTGGGGATTACGTGGTTATCTCGTTCGACGACAGAGGCAGCCTCAATTACCCGATAAAACGGGAGGAAGCGGAGCCATGAACAAGAAGAAAAACGGGCCGCGGCGGTTGAGCTGGCCGCCATCCTCCTAGCAACCGCCGCCGCCTTTGCGTGGGGACAGCGGGCCACCCTGATAGAGCGGGGACGTACCGACCGCGGCGGGGAATACCTCCTCCTCCTGGGGAAACGGATCGCCGAGGACTGGATCGAGGATTTTCGGGAAATGCGGAGGGGCAGACAGCGAACGAGTGGGCAAGGCCCCTTGAGATTGCGTTCATGGGATACAACGCACAACAAACAAGGCTTTCTCCGTGTGTCACGCTCCAACACCTCACTTTTGCTCCGGCCATAGCCGGCAAGAGTGGAAAGTGTGTATTCTGGTAAACCATGCGTCTTTGCAAGTCACAGTATAATCCTATCCCATTCTTCACAGGTGATAGTATCCGTTGCTACGAGGATCTCCAGCAAATTACCCATTCCAAGCAAGTCCACCAGAGGGGATTTCTTTTCCTCTGCCACATGCCTCACCTCTTGAAGCTATTGTAGCATATTTTGTAAAAGTAGGAAAGAAAAATTACATCCAAACCATGGTGTGCGAGACGTAACGTGTTTCTTTCCTAGGTGTGCCTATCTTGTCGTAGTCAATATTGCAACGAGCGGACTTTTCAAGTTGTGCGTCCACGAACTTTTCCAACCCAATGATGGCAATGTATTTGCTATTGGGTAGCAAGTGGTCAACTGCTGCACGAGTCCATTTCTCTTTTCCCGTCGGGGAGGGTATTTGTTTTGCGTAGAGTATATCTACCACCTTTCCCAGACTTGCCCCTACCATGTAATAATCAAAAAATCGTGCGAACGACATCTGCCACGCTTCTGTTGACTTCTAGCATTCCGCTACTGACTAAAATGAAACCATATGGTATTCTCATGTTTTGTTCCTCCTAAAAATAAAAATCCTATGTTGTCACCTCCGTGAGGAGATAAAACATAGGAATTAGAGATGTTTTTCTTTCTTTACGCTGTCGTTCAAAACAGTTTATAACGCTATTTTTGTTCTTCATTAACAAAACCCGTGTATAACTTAGGTTATACACGGGTTTTGTCTGATTTGGAATGGTCGGACAATTTGGATATTTTGAACTCCCAGACAAATCTTGTTATTTCTGCGCCCGACTATTAATAGCTCGGTTACATAGTCTGTCCCGTGTGCTCCAGATTTTCATCCAGAGAAAGAAGGCGCTGCGTCAATCTGTCCATATACCGTTGCAGTGATTCCGGCTGAAGAATGTCCTCATCGGAAAAAACATATATCTGCTGCATCCTCATAAAAGCGTCCCTCAGTTCCGGATCATCTCTACCCGTCTGGAAAAGGGTAAACTCCGAAAAAGGCTTTTGCGCGAGGTCACTGCCGATCCGTTCCTTTTCTTCTTTCCCCTTATAAGCAAGCATCCTGATCAATTCCTCCGGATCAGTCAACAAGCGCTGGATGCGCTCCTGCTCCAGCATCGTGGCCAGATCATAGAGGTGCTTTGCGGTGTCGAACAGCATCCCGCGCTGATAATAGAATTCCGCAGCCAGTATTTTGTCCGCGAAAATGCGTTCCATTTTTATGGTCCGGATCGTAAATGGCCTGACCTCAAAACGCCTCTCCAAAATATCGCGCTGCACTTCCGTGGCTTCGGAGTAGAGCAGCGGTGAAATCTCTAACGGCTCCGTTGGTTCGCTAACAGTGAAAGAGGTCGCTTCAACTTTCACATAACCGAATCGCTGGAGCGCGTCTTCCGTGTCAACCAAGGTAACGGGATCATATTCATATACGCTGGTAATACTTCCGCGCTGATTGCTCTCCCGCTCCTTTTCCGTTGTACGGCGCAGTTCTTTATACGCATTGGCCGCAGTTTCCAATCGTTTCTTCCCTTGGCTCCTGGAGCAGTCCTGGATTTCCACCGTCAGGTCGATATCCTCGGAAAATCGTTTTACCCGTCCTATCGCTTTATACAGGGCCGTACCGCCTTTGAAATAGGCGGGGAGGTCCCGCTGCCGCTGGGATAGCTCCCACAGCAGAAGAGTAAGGTAATAATCTTTCTCTATGATATCGCTCCGGATTTTGGTCCTCCGGCTGATATCTGAAAGAAGCGCTTTAAACGCATCCTTATCTTGATGCAGGTTCATTGTCCGCCTCCATAAGCAAGTCCGTCAGCCGCAGCACTGTTTTAGCAGGATAATGTTTCCTGGCCAGAAAGATCAGCGTCAGAGGATTTAGTTCTTGTTTTTTTGCCAGCACATTCAGCAGCCGGGCCGGGGCTTCCGCGTCAATGTGAGCATCCGGCAGACAAACCGCCGCGTCAATAAACTGCAGATATCTCCAGTTGTCATCCGTAATTGTTGCCGCGGGCTTCGTCAATTTGATATGACAGCCTTCCGGGAGCTTTGCACGATATTGGTTGGTAGTAACCTCTATCTTACGCGGAAGCAGGGTAGAAAGCCCAAGACGATTCAGGAGCCCGACGCCGGACTCGTAGCCGATTCGGCTGCCATCCTTCACCGTCACGCTTTTCAGGGTGATCTGATCAATGTCGGGAGCAATAGGGCCGAATACGGTTTGCCGGACGCGGCAGTAAACTCCCTTACTCAGCCGCTTGAGTGTTCCACGGTCTGCCAACCGTTTCAGTTTAACGTTTACGGCAGCTCTGGCCTTATCATAGGGAATCGAGAGCCGGTTGGCAAGCTGTCCGGCGACATCTTCTGTCCGGACCAATTCCTCATAGGGCAGAGCGTCAACGATTTGGATGATTTCCGCCCCGCAAGCTGTTTTCGCCATGTACATCACCGCCACTTGATATTATTGAGATGCTTTCTCTCTCATAGTATCACCATCATAATATCATTATATACGGAGACAGTCAACTCTCTTTGGAAAAAGCTGTTGACGCGGTGAACCTCATTCCGGCTCAAAAACTCAAAGTGCTCTTCAACAGTCCCTGACAGCCCTCCAGCACATCCCGCCAGGTGGCGTCAAAATCACCCGTATACCAAGGGTCCGCCACATCGCCGGGGCGGTCCGTGTAATCCAGTAGTAGCTTGATTTTCCCCTCCGGGTCGCCGCCGCAGATGCGGTTCATATTGCGGATGTTGGCTCGGTCCATACCGATCAGGAGGTCGTATTGAGCATAATCGGCCTTTGTGAGCTGCCGGGCGGTTTTCCCAGCGCAGCTGATCCCATGCTCGGCCAGCTTCCGGCGGGCGGGAGGATAGACCGGACAGCCGATCTCCTCGGTGCTGGTGGCGGCGGAGGCGATTTGAAATTGGTCTTCCAGCCTCGCCTGATTCACCAGGTCCTTCATAACGAACTCGGCCATCGGGCTCCTGCAAATATTCCCATGGCATACGAACAGGATTTTTGTCATCTGCGGCACACTCCATGCTGAGATTCTTTTCCTCAGTATAGCATACCTCGTCCACGAAGTCGAGGACGATTTCTAAATGTGCTTGGGCAGTGATTTTCCGCTGCAGCTCCAGCTTGGTCCACCCGAACCGACGAACGGCCTGAACATACCATGCCCGCTCCTGGAGCGTCAGTTCCGCCTCCAGAATGACCACATTTTGTGTCCAGCCGATGGTCATGGCCTGAGCCAGCACTTTCGGCGTATTTTCATAGGCGCGGTAAAACTCCCGCATCCGACGGAGATTCCTGGGGGAGAAGCCGGAAGCGTCAGGGTAAGTGCCGGCAAGGTATTCAGCGGCTGCGACAGCGGCGCCTTTTTCCGGCCTGGCGCTGACTAATCGGCCAATCTCACAGTACAGCTTCATCTGCGGCAAATCCGCCGCCATCAGAGTGTCCAGCGCCGCGAACATGGCGCTGTAATCTACAGGTTTTCTGACGTTCATCCAAGCTCCTCCTTCCGGCGCGGGTACGCCTGTTTTTATTCTCTGCATTTGAAATCGCCAACGCGCAAGCCCTCGGCTCCTTCCGAGGGCTTGCGCCTTAGCGGTATCATGTCACGCCTCTGTTACTCCCATAGAAGTTCTACCATCTGCTCCCATTGGATGATGAAGCGGTCATCCACCACGCAGTTCCGATGGTAGTGTCCCAGGAACCAGTAATTGAATTGACACCGCCGCTTGACCAGCTGGAGAAAATCCGTCAGCTGGTCCGGGGTATAGTCTCTGTCCAACTTCTGCTGAATGCTGGTGGGGGCGCAGTGGGTCAGAATGCAGTCCACCTTCCAGTTGACTCTCTCCAGGTTCCTGATCGCCTCCTCATATTCCTCGTCCGAGGGCAACTCCTCCGGACACCAGGAAACTCCTTTCACTCGGAATATCTGCCGTGTCCGGCGCTTGAACCAATATTCTCGTTCAAAATCGGGGGACGCTGGGTCGAGAATGCCGTCCTGGATGTCGTGGGAAGCAGCGCCGCCCATGGTGAAAAAGGACGTGCCATTGATCTCGAAGATCTGCCCCCGCATCAGGTGGAGGACGTGGGGCCGGATATAGCGGACTTTCCCGCCCTGCCACTGATGGACGGGAAGTTCACCGAGCCTGTCGAAGTTTTCGTGGTTCCCATCCACAAAGAGGGTGGTAAACGGCTTTTCCTCCAGGAGATGGAGTTGAGGTTCTCCTTCTCGAAGATCACGGGGATGCCAAGCTACCGCAACTCGCGGGTGTACTTGACGGTGTCCAGGGTGTTCCGGGCGAAGCGGGAGAGGGATTTCGTGAGGATAAGGTCAATCTTGCCCCGCCGGCACTGGCGGATCATCCGCTGGAAGTCCTTCCGGCTGCTGATGGAGGTGCCGGTTTTGCCCTCGTCGGCGAACACATCCGCCATGCTCCAGTCCGGATTTCCCTGGATTTTATCGGTGTAGTAGCTCTTTTGCGCCTCGTAACTGGTGAGCTGCTCTTCGTCATCGGTGGAGACGCGGCAGTAGGCGGCGACACGGAGCTTCTTTTTCGCGCTCTGCGCCTGGGGCGTGTCTTTCACGGGCGGGATCACGATGAGCTTGCTGGGAGCGGTTGTCATGTCCGGCGACCTCCTCTCGTCACAAGTATGGGGCATCCGTTGCAGATATGGGAAGACAGGGACTCGCTTTCTGCTTTCGCAAAGGCAGCATAGAGATTGATAAGCGTTTCCGTGTCGGGAGAGCTGGTGTTAAGATTTTCTTTTTCGAAGATCACAGGAATATCCAAGGCTTGCAGTTCGCGAATTGCTTTCATCGTGTCGTAGACTGTTCGGGAGAAGGTTGTGAGCGACCGCGTCAGAATCAGATCGATTTCACCCTTACGGCAAAGAAGGAGCATCTTCTGGAATTCCTGCCGTTTTTCAAGGGAGGGGCGGGCCCGGCGCTCATCGGTGAACACATGGACCAGCATCCACTCCGGGTTATCACTGACCTTGGTTGTGTAATAGTCCTCCATGACCTTGCGGCTGTCTATTGCCTCGCTGTCGCTATAGGCCCGGCAGTAGACGGCAACCCGGCACTGATTTTTGATTGTGCAATCCATTTGGTCATCCTCCTTCTATGGCTTGTCCATTTTTTAGCTGGACAATGGCGCGGCGCTTTCGTATCGTGATCCTCTGAACGCTGCCGTGAAGCAAGTCTGCGTCCAGGTCTTCCAGAGAAGTGGCTCTCCTAAATACACGCCGGAGACGCTCCGTCTCGTATTCTTCGGGCCCGATGGCGTCCAGCTGTCCCGCAGCGAGGTCTAAGGCGGTCCGCCTGGCGGCGTCTTCATCCACCGGAGCTTCCTTGAGCAACTCTGCCAACTTCCGGCGGAGGGCCTGGATTTGGACAGGCTCTTCAGTCTCCGGCACCGAGGCACTGATGAGCCCAGGGTCCGCCGTCAGGCGGTTCAGGATGCCTAGCACCTGCCCCTCCACATATTTGGGCGGGTTTCCGCCGCAGAGACGGCGGAGCTCCTTTTGCGCCGGAGTCTTTGCGGGAGCTCTTTTCTCTGCGCTTGCACTTTCTGGAACGCCTCCCGTGAAATCACAGCGGGGAAGCCGGTATCGCCGGTGTATTTTGCGTTCTCCAGAATGCGGGCCACCATGTTTTTGTTCCAGGGTTTGTCCCCATCATAGGCGGGCCCGGCGTCACGCAGACGCTCCACCAGCGCGGCATAGGACGCCCCGGCCAGATAGCGCTGGAAAATCTTCCGGACAGCCTCCGCCTCCACGGGATGCTTCGTGATCTCGCCCCGCTCCATCCGGTAGCCGAAGGGCAGCTTCCGATTGCCAGCCATCAACGCACCGTCCTCTCGATATTCTCCGTCAGCTCCAGCCCGTTAATGAGGCGGAACCGGAGCCGCTCGTTGCTTTCCACGATGATTTTGTCAACCAGCTCGCCGAACAGCTCCCCGTCGAAGGCTTCCAGAAATTCCGGCGCGTCTTCCAGTACGTCCAGGAGCTTTTGTGTTTGAGCGATGGTTTGATTTTCCTCCGCGTCCAGAAGGCGGCTTTTCGCCTGCTTGGCGGCGCGGAGCTGTTCGGCCAGCCGGTCGGTCCGGGATATGAAAATGTCAGGATCGACAGCGCCCTGCTTTTTCAGCACGGCCAACAGTCGCTCCTGACGAGAGGTTTCCGCTATTTGATTGTTTAGCTCCACAATATCCAGACTCCAGAGCAGTCGGCGGCTGCGGGCGGTCTGGAGATTTGCCAGAAGCTGTTCCAGGATGGGGCAGCCCTGGTGCCGGAGCTTGTAGTACAGGCGGAGGAAGGCTGTGTGGATTGCATCGTCCGGGATTCGTCCAACTGGACATTTACTGGCACTGACAGCGTGGGTCCGACAGATCCTATATGTAATATTTTCACTCCGGTATAGCCTGAAACCCGCGCCACAGCATCCGCACAGGATGTGTCCCCTTAATCCATTTTCTTCTTTATCCGTGGAGTAGAATCTCTCTTTCCTTTGAGCCAAGAGAATCTGCACTTTTTCAAAGACCGCTTTATCAATAATGGCGGGATGCGTTTCCTCCACGTAATATTGGGTGCGCTCCCCATGATTTTTGCGTTCACGATATGGCAGACTGTCCGTCCGATAGCTTTTTTGCCAGAGTGAATCGCCAATATACTTTTCATTTTGTAAAATCCGGCTCACCGCTTGGAAGGTCCACCTGCGCGCTGACAGAGCCGGTGCAATGGTCTTTTGGGCTTCCAAGTTCCTTGCGATATCTCCGGTATTCGCCCCGGATAGATAGCTTCTGAATATCTCACGCACATATTTAGCGCTAGGTTCATCAATTACCGCACGGCCATCCGGTCCCTTCTTATACCCGAAGGGAAGCGTCATTGGAATGAAGGTTCCCTTTTCCATCCGGCGTTGAAAGCTCATCCGCATATTTTGAGAGATGGACTCGCTCTCTTTCTGCGCCAGGGCGGCGAAGATAGAAGCCAGCGTCTCGCCGGAGACCATAGAGCTGTCGATGTTCTGCTCCTCGAAGCAGACTCCGACGCCCAGGGCCTTCAGCTCCCGCGTGGCTTTGAGAAAGTCCTGCGTGTTCCTGGCGAACCGGGACACGGATTTCACCAGGACCTTGTCGATCAGGCCCCGCTTACAATCGGAGAGGAGACGCTGGAAGTCGTCGCGCTTGTCCGCCGACGTGCCGGAGATGCCCCGGTCGGCGTAGATGTCCACCAGATCCCAGTCCGGGTTTTCGCTGATCAGGGCGGTGTAGTGGGCGTTCTGCGCGGCGAAGGAGTTGAGCTGGTCCTGAGAGTCCGAGCTGACACGGCAGTACGCCGCGACCCGGAGCCTCCGAGCCTTCGGCTGCTCTGCCGCCGGGATGGTAATCAGCCGAGGGACTGCGTTCAGCGCCAGGGAGCCGTCCGTTTTCCTCCGCCCTGCCATCCGTGCCACACCTCCTTTCGCAAGCAACACATTACCACAGAACTCGAAAAATAGCTATCATAAGAAGCTGGGCAAACTCACCAAATAACGATGCTGGCGCCGTTCTTCACGGCCAGCCTCACGGCGATTCTCTTCAGTTCCTGTTCGTTGATGATTCCGGCCTCCTGGAGCGCTCTCAGCAGATTGACCTGTCCCAGTAAATCAATGTTCGGGTTTTTCATGCAGACTCCTCCTATTTTAAATGCTTGATACCACAAAAACAGGGACCGCCGCCGGGACGGCGCTGCCTGTGCGTTTTTTGCTGACCGCGCATCGCTAGGCCGGTTTGCCGCACAGGCCGGACCGTCTGTGCGGCGGTCCCTGGTGCTTCTGATATCAAGACTTTCCAATAAAGTCTCGCTTCCACGCCTGCATTCGACACTACTTCCCCAGGCGTCAGGGCGAAGGACTTGGACGGCGGCTGACTGGGCCGCCTCACAGGAATTCCACCTCCGGCAGGATCTCTGTCGGCTGCCCTCCTTGCTTGAGGCTGGGACTGGGCAGGAGTATCATAATTGCTGACAAGTTTCATGGCGAAACAGCCTGCCACGGGCTGTTTTTCGGACGGATGTAGCCGCTTTGCACCTTCGTTGGCCGTAATTGATAAAGGCGGAAGAATTCACTGCAATCTCGCCGCATTTACAGGTGGTCTTGGCGCATCCTCCAGCGTCGCTTTCCCTCTCGGGGCCTGTCAGGAACGTATCCAAGTTTTCGGGTATTTGGTTGTCAAAGAGCAGATGAGGCTTCCTTCGCGTCGCCTCTTACTTTCCTATTGGGAATGTTTTTTTGACTTTATGACGAAAAATTTCAATTTCTCTAAAATCCTATTTTTCTGCCTTGAAATCCCTGATTGTGTTAAGCCAAACCTACTTGATAGCTGAGATTGCGTTTTGCAACTTTGAGAAAGGAATAGAGAGTAGATGAGGGAATATTCATCATTATCAAGCATTTTGAGGGCTTCAGTTAATTCTTGCAGTTCCAATAAATGAAGCGCTGTTTCTTCGGCACTGACATCCATGTTGGGGATTAAATCTACAAGGCTGTCATCTCCGCCGCCGTATAAAGACAGCAGTTGTACTTGGGATTCTTGCTCGTGCAGATAATCACTGTGGTCCTTTTCCCTGCGCCAGTCTTTATACTCTGCCTCCGTAGATTCAATCATGAACTCGCCCATGTCGATAAAGTATCGACCCTTTCCGGCGGGGGAGGTGATGAGTTGATAGAAGTCCTTTCCGTTAATTGCGATCCATTCAATGTCCGCGCCAGAGGTCAAAGGATCCTTCTTGATGTAATACTGCTTTGCCATCGGGCAAAACCTCCAATCCAAAAATTTAGAAAAACCAAATTTCTGGATGGGGGGAGAGCGACAGCGGGGCAGTCTGTGGTTAGTAATGGCTACTTTATATTTTAGTTCAAGTGAATAATAGAAAAACCCGATTGCAAATCGCACATCGTGAAATTTGCAATCAGGCTTCATACGCCATATTCAGTTTGTACTAGCTCACAATGAGCTTTGGTTTAATGTACAATATATACTGCTTCATCTCTATTCCTCCATCAATAGAAGATGACTTTAAATATCATGTAGATAGTATTTTTAAATGTATTCCGGGAAACCTGCTTATCATGTAAAATTTGGCTGAGGTGATGGCAGAGTGGATGTAAAGCTGGGCATTCCCGATATTCTGGGGGAGACAATTCAGACTTGCCGACTGAACCGTGCGGTCAAAGCCGAAGAGATGCTTCAGCTTCTGAACTGCTCCGCGCACCACTATTCAGCCATTGAAAATGGGCACTCTCATGACGTTTTTCCTCATCTCTCATCTCCTTGATAATCCGTATCTGTTCCATAAAAAGGCCGGAGCGGGAGCCGGTCAACCCGGCGCGCGCTCCGGCCACAGACAGTCCTGGCATGGGCTGCCGCCGCAGATGATGTCCACGGCCGGGAGCTTGGCCCCGTCCAGCTTCGTGACGTCCCCCACATGGATCATGCCGGGGAAGCGGTGTTTTGTCACCTCAATGGGGAAGGCTTCGATCTCACTGGCCCAGAGGGGTTCAATCCCCGCCCGGACCGCCGCGAGAGGAAAGCCGCCGATCCCGTCAAAGAGGCTTCCCATGGTCAGCTTCATCCCATCACCATCCCCTGGGTGGGAGAGAAACCCATGGATACTCAGCGATATCCCAGGCAATGCCGCCGTTTTCTTCAAGGCGGAGCTTGTCCAGCGCGTCCAGCACCGCGTAAGGCGGGGCGGGGAGGTCCAGGAGAGCGTGGGCGCTGCTGTCCGGGGGAACCGTTCTTTTCAAGTATACGGTAAAAATGTAAATAGTAAGATAAACTTCACCTTTGACAAGGCCGCCATAGAGCGGCGGGGCCGCACACTGGAGGATGTGCATCGGACAGTAAAAAGCCTGTTCGCCGCCCATGACCTTCCCTGCACTGCTGACGGCGATGCCCTGTCTTTCAAGGACAAGGGCCATGGCGATGACTTCAACAGGAAGAGGCAATTGGCAGCGAATTAGACAACACAATTGCGAAGTGGATAAGCCAGGCGCAGCATACTGTCAATTTGAGAAGAGCGCAAGAGTATTTGAACCTTTTCCCGGTTCAGCATAAAAAAAACTGCTGGACAGAGGACGGATATGGGCTTCACGAAATAAGCAATATGGTCTACCGAATGACATGGCGAGTGAATGAACAGATGAGATGGAATGCAAAACTCAAAAAAAATGTTTTATTTGCCTGGGATTTGTCTTGGTATATATGGTATAACACTTCACCGAGAGCGGATTATTCCGGGCTAGGTGGACAAATCGCTGGACAAGATAAGAAACGCTTTACGGATATAGCTCAAATGGAACGGTATCTGCAAGGACGTATCAAAGCATATTCTCACTTGTTTGTTGAGATATCACCCCCCCCATCCCCAAAGAAGATAAAAAGCGATTTTGCTTCAACGGCATACTTCTGCCCGGTTACACGGTAGAATCCCCAGAACTTTTGGAGCCGGATAAAGCGGAGGTAGCAGTCTGTTCCTTCCGCCATCCCGGACAGGAACTGCGTGAATCCCGCTCCTGCCAATGCAGAGATCTGCTCAGCCAGCGCCGCTTTCAGCTCTACGCACCGGCTGTCCGCTTCATCATACTTCCATGGGAGCTTGCATGGACGATGACCAGTGAAGGCACAAGCTGCCGCATTCATAGATTTTACCTCTTTTGCACACAGAATAATATGTATTATACATTGTCAGATAGGTAAAATCAATACATAGTATTCTGTGTATGATACGCTTTGCTAAAAAAGGGGGGATGGCCTTGAAAAGCGTGATAGATAAATTTCGTGAATTGCGTGAAGATCATGACTGCTCGCAAAGTGATGTAGCAGCCGTTTTGGGAATTTCCCAACAGCACTATTCAAAATACGAAACCGGCGAATATGAGCTTCCGCTGCGGCATTTTATCACGCTGGCGGAATATTACGGTGTTTCCGCTGATTATTTGATTGGCCGCTGTTCCTATGATGAGAAGAAACCATTGGAGATGGTCTATGTTACCCGTGACTATTCCTGCGAAACGCTGGTGCAGGACATTCTTTCTTTGAGCGAACACGGCCGGCAGTCTGTCGTTGAATATGTGGAACTTCAAAAAATACGAGAGAAACAGAAATCATAAGACCATTCCAGTAAAAACATCCCATGCCACATTCATGACATGGGATGTTTCTGCTGTCACCGTTCTTCCGACGATGGTCAGAACGCTCAATCCTCCGGCTACTCCAGGCCAAGCCGCTGGGCGATCTCCTCCGGTTTGAGGCCGGATTTGCTGGCGCTCTTGATCAGTTCCTGAATCTTTTGCTTTTTGGTCTTGCGGGGTTTGCGCGGCGGTTTGGGGGCAAGAATGTCCTTTTTCTTCTGCTCCAGAACCGCAATCTTTTCCTTGACAGCCGCCTCTTTTTTATCAAAGTCCTCGTTGGCGGCGGCCCTTTTTTCGGCAAGGGAATTCAGATCCTGACTCAGCTTTTGAATCTTGCCGTCAATATCCCCGGCCATCTGCTGAGGGGTGCGGCGGGTGCGTTTTGTGCTTTGCTCATCCATGACAACTGCTCCTTTTCCATGTATTGTTTCCGGAGAAATCCCATGCAGGAAATGATACCCAAAAACAGCATTTTTAACAGGTGCATTTATCATAGCACAGGGATGGCATTTTGAAAATAGGGAAAGATGGCGCTCACATTAAAAAGCAGCAAAAATACAAAAAGCGATTCCGCCGGGGCCTTTCTGTCACCACTTACTCAAAATCTTCCCGTACATCTGCCGCTTCTCCCGCTCATGCCGCTGTACCAGCAGGATCACGGTATCTCCCACCAGGAAGTCCGAATCCTCGTACTGGTAGGAGTAGTTGCACATGCAGACGGTGCCGTCCGGCAGATTGCAGAATACGCCGCCGCCGTACTTTCCGGCGATGACCGCCTGTCTCCGGCTGCCCGCTGGGTGACGGAACTCCGCGCCCTCGAAGGGGTTGGACTCCGTTTCCTTGACAGAAATCCGCGGGGCCTCTTTCTCCGGGTCATAGCCCTTCACCACGCAGTCCAGCTCCTGACCGGGGCGGTACTCATCCCGCAGGTCCGGAATGGCGGTGTACCGGAGATCCCGCTGGGTCATGTTCAGGTCGTGGCCGTAGCACTCCACCAGACAGCGCCGGGGACCTACAGACAGCACCCGGCATTTCAGCCGGGCGCCCTCCCGGCAGAGAGCGGGCCGGTGGGCGAAGAAGTACCGCTGGGACCGGGCCGCCAGCCGCCGGGAGCCGATGGCGAAGCCGCTTTCCCGATCCACCTTGATGATGATGAAGTCAATCGTCGCGCCCACCATGTTCTGGAGCACGAAGTCCGGCCGCTCGTGGCCCGCCTCCCACATCTCCGCCGCAGGAATGACCACCCGCACCCGGTAAGGGATAACGATAGCGCAGTACATGGTCTGGCGCTCCATCTGCCCGCTCTCCTGATTGCGGACGCTGATGGAGTGGGGGTCCACGCCGATGATCGTGCCGGTGAGGGCACTGCGGCCCCGGTAGGAGGCGTAGATGGAGTTCCATTCCTGCCGTTCCTCGGCGGTCAGCTCCCGGTCCAGGTCGTTGAAGTCCAGGTCAAAAAAGCTCTGGCGGTCGCTCTTCGGCGGCGGAGCCGGAGCGGGAATGCCGCCGGTCTCAGCGGGACCAGCCTCCTCCGCCGGAATCTCCGGAGCTTCCGCGGGGAGGGCAGCCTCTTCCGGGACCTCCGTGCCGCCAGTGGGTTCCGGAGACGCCGGAAGGATGTCAGCGCCAGGCGGGGACTCCCCATCCGGCGGGGCCTCCGGCTTTTCATCAGCCGGTTTGTTGACCTCATCATTCGCCGACGGAGTACCAGGCAGCTCGGCCTCTCCTCCATCCACGGGATTGCCCTGGAGCAGGTCCGCACCTCCGGTGTCCGGGACTTCCGTCGCCTCGCCAGTGTGCTCAGGCAGACCTTCCGGAAATTCGCCCGTCTCATGGGGAGTTTCAGGCAAACCCTCCGGGATCTCGCCCGACTCCTCGACGGTTTCTGCCTCCGGCAGGCCAAGGGCCTCCATGTTGGCTTCCTGCTCCTCCACAGGGACAGCTTTCTTTCTCGCCATAATGTGTACCTCCTATGTAGAATTTATATTTCATGGCCCATTGGAGCCATAAAACCGATGGGAGCCGTCCTCCAGACGGGCGGCAAAAAAATGTCCAGCCGGCAGAGCCAAGCCCTCCGGGACAGAGCCCGTCTGGCAGGGTGTGCCGGTACCCGCGATCCAGATAACGCGCTTTTTCTGAGCCAGCAGTTCCACCGTGGGCCGGACCGGCGCGGACAGTTCCGCCACGGTAAACAAGCGGAGATTGTCCCCCCCAGGAGAACCGCAGGATTCCCGGCCGCTCCACCCTGGTTGTGAAGTCCTCCGGTACTCCTTCCGCAAGCTCCAGCATCACGTCCAAAGCCTCCAGACAGAGGGGGTCAGGCCGTGCGCCGGACAGCCGGACCAGATCGCCGTCCAGGAAAACGCCGCTGTTTCCCGCCCGGAGCTGGCGCAGCATGGCGTCAAGACGGACCTCGGAAATCTCCGAATCCGGGTGCTGAAACTTCTTCCCCAGCAGTACAGCCAGCTGCCGGCGGCGGATAAAGTGCAGCTTTCGGAGGACTTCCAGGATGTATTTCTGCTGAACGGTCAAAAGCATAGCCGTCACCTCCTTCCAGGCGGAGCGAGCCGCTCTGACAGACTGGGCTGGTCCGGCGGTCTGCCGATGCTGTTGAGATACGGGTCCACCAGCAGATCGCTCTCGCTCTCCGCGATGCAGTTGAAAATCGTGGCCATGGTGTAGGCCGTGGAGTTCTTCACCGGGCGGTCCAGGTTTGACCGAAGTTTGGCTTTCGCCGCGTCCAGGATCATCCAGTCCAGCAGATGCAGCCGGGACCGGACCCGGCTCTGGGGCAGGGTGGCGTTGCCGATCCGAAAGCTGTCCGAATAAAAAAGCCGCTCAATGGCGTTTTCAAACACCCTGGCGACTTCCGGCTCAAAGATATCCAGCTCGCAGGCATCCAAAATCTCATGAAGCTCTTGTTCATCGTCGGCCTGTCTGTTCGTGCCCGCAGGGCCTACGGACGGACTGACGTAAATATCACTCTCTTCTTTCTTATTTGTTTCTTTATAACTTAGCGGCGGATTTGGCGGTTCTGGTGCCGCAGATTCCGCTGTTCTGGAACCGCAGAATTGACGGTTCTTGAACGGCGTATTTTGCGGGTCTTGCGGAGGCAAAGAGCCTCCGGCGCCGGATTCCTTTCCTTCAAGACCCGCAGATTCGGCGGTTCTTGAATCATCAGTATGTTCTCCCGGAACGAAGGGCGCGCTGGTGTAGTTCGGATCATCTTGGGGCTGGACGTGGGCAAGGTAGATCTGATTGGCGTCGCCCCGGCCGCAGCGTTTCTCCCAAATGAGATTCTTCTCCGCCAGTTCCCGGAACGAGGACGTCACCCGCTTCTCGCAGATGCGAAGTTCCTTCGCCAGCTCCTTCCGGGGGAAGATGACAAAGACCTCCCCTTGGTCGTTGGTCCAGCCGTTCCGGCGGGAGAGCTGGAAACGGTTCAGCAAAAAGGTGTAGGCCACCTTGGCGTCCAGGCTCATGTCCGCATACCGCGGGTCCGAAAACAGCCAGCGGGGCATCTGCATATGGTAAATACTCTGTACGTCCGTCTGCCGCATCAGCGGGGAGTCCGGGCGCTCTTTCATCTCCGCGGCCCTCATGGGACCACCTCCTTTTTATTTTGACGTCATTTTTTTATCAATTCACCTTAAATTCAGCAAAGTTCGCACCATAATTAATACTGTCTACATAAATGCAGGAATACGGGGGTTTTGCTAGCAAAAGCAGGAATAGTGATGTGAAAAGTGAATATATTTTTAATCGTACTTCCGTGCAGAGTATAAAAAGAGCATGAAAAGAGAAACTTTATATTGACAGAGTTGCGGGAGGTGCACTATAATAACCCGTATGTAGGCTGACTCTATTAGAATTTAAAGCCTGCTGTATCCTGCCGCATCGACGGCGGTAACACAAGTGCTGTTTCGTCGGAACACAGTCACCCCGCCGAGCGTGCCCTGCTATTATGGGTTAGGAGTTGATGAATTTATGGAGGCTAAGGAATCTGCAATCAGTTTTATCAGGGGCGAGTATGCCGAACTGGAAACAGATGATGGTTTGACATCGGACTATGAGACTGGAACGAAAATGGTTTCTTTTACAAAAGAATCTTACTATGCCTGTCAGGATATTTTCAGCACGGTAAGAGTGGTGAAGAAAAAAGAGGTTTCCGTGAAAAGCGGTGACCGGAGGAGTAGGATATATAGAAAGGAACTGTGACTGTGGTCTTAGATGACCAGATGGAAGGTTCCCTCACAAAATTACCATTACAAAGTCATGGCAATATGGTTTTGTAATGGTTTTTTTGCGTTTATGGAATAGACAGAGCATCTCCAGAAATTTACTTGGAGTGATACGGTATGGTGGGAAAGAGAATCAGACGGTATTTTCGCCTAGGCCATTATCGAAATTTGAAGCGTAAGTATACCGCCTATTGTTTGTTCATGATTCTTCTATGCATTCTTTTAATTTTTTCTGTCTGTCGGGTTATGGCAGGGAACAGTAGTTTAGTGGTATACCTTATAACCATCTGTCCGCAGGGAATGCCTTATTTTTTGTTGCTGTACAGAATGTTGAATTTAGACGCTATTTTGAAGGTCGGAGAGGCAGTTGGAATTTGTAGTTTTCTCATCGCTTGGGTATATGCTGCCTTGGATAAAGAAGAGTTGGGTATCCGTTATGGCGAATTGCTTAGGGAATTGTACCCAGGCTATCACTGGTTTGTCCTAATGCACCTGACGGCTTTTGTAGTGTGTATATGGATGGCAAAGATTAGAAGACTGGAGCCTGCCGCACTGGCATTGGTCATTGTTCTGTCGGATAATTTGCTACAGTGGAAGACACTAGAAAATCTGATTTTATTTTCAGAGAAGCGCCAAAAGATTGCAATAGACCGATGGTATCGGTTACTAGACGAAAACCAGAGGGAGGAAGAGTGCCAGCAAAGGAAGAACGAGAAGTTACTGGTCATTATTAGCAATATTGCGGATGCTGTAGTTTTTGATGTGGACAGCCGCTATGAGACAATGGGACAACTTCTTGCCAAAGCCATAGCGCAATACATAGATGGTCTTCAATTTGCAACGACTGATGAATGGGTGTGTTCTTTCCGTGAAATTTCAAAAATTTGGGATCGTGTGCTGGAAGGCAGGGGTCAAAACTCGAGGGCAGGAAACCAGGATAAGAAAGAACTACTGGCTATTGAAATTTTGCGGGAGAACGCCTGGAAGGGGCATCGCAGCGTATTACCCATTGGATATCTTCTGTGGCGTTATGGAGGCCATATGGAACAAGTCGTAGTGAATGCGGCATCTTTAACAGCACTTTCTGAGGAGCTTACTATTCTGATACAACATCATTTTGACCATCGTTCCTATCCCCACAGTGTTCCTTTTTACATGGAGTCGGCGTTCACGCTGTTGGCTTGGATGCATTTTATGTGTAGAACGATAGGCTTAGATCGAGAACTGTTTAAACTGTCTCCCGCAGAACATCCAACGGAGGAGGATTGGATGGCGCTGCAAGGTTTTGCACATGTGGTGTTTACCGAAGAAATTTGTGGACAATATCTGGAACAGGCTATGGGGCAGATTTTTGGGGATTACCTGGTTGGTAGGATGGAGGGATCATGAAAGTTTATGTTGCGTTGCTGGAAAAAATAGGGGCACTTCGTAGCGGTTGCTTTGAAGAGTGTTTGACACCTACGGAGAATCGAGAGACGTGGATTACCTTGGGACATTTTGACGCAATGCACACTTACGAACTGAACTTGGAAAACCAAAATTTGTTTCAAGCCATCCATCAGAATAACGCGCGAATCTCTACTATTCAAAGAGATGACAGATACTTTTATTCGTTGTATCTTCTCTCACCGGAGGATAATGACTTCTTGTGTGAAAAGAATACACCTTTTTTGGCAATAGCCAAGCTACATTTTGCTGAGAGTGTAAATATTAATCAGGCATACAGCGATCTTTTGAAAGATTTGGATGATCATGCAAAAAAATACGATTGCGCTTATCGTGCGTTTCGCACAATTGAGTTAAGTGACATGATTTTAGCCGTGACAGCGAACAGGTTAGATATGTTGCTGAATTTTACCTTAACTCTGCGAGTCTATCCTAATGTGGGGAAGGTCTATACCTATGTCGGCATTAGCTATCAAGCGGTGAAGGAGCAGAAATGGCTACCAGATGAGGAGGACCAAATTGAGATGTTCTCCATGAGGTTTTCTGTTAAAGATTTCCGCCCAATAAAGAGTACTGTCAGGCAAATTGTGGAGATATTGGGACGAGAACCAGGGTATTCTGTTTCTGGTGTTGACGATATTGCTGTTAACTGGCCAAATCTTGAATCCAAGAGATTAGTGAATCTATATCGGAACTATTTTTTGGAACAGAAGAGTTTACCGTGGGACCAATGTTTTGCGGAGGTTACCAGTCGGGTAGGTGTCTCGCTAAGGAATGTTAATTCGATAGGGGGTAGGAAAAGAGAAGGAGAAGCAGAACGGGACAGTAGAGAACCCACTAAGCTACAGAAGAAATGTGATGCGCTACTGCTACTCTGTGGCAGAATTCGGGAGAAGATCCGTGAACAAGAGGAAACCTATAACTGGAGTGAGCCGCTTTTTCAGTTGGTAAATACTTTAGCTCGAATCAGCAGAACTGCGGTGCTGGATGAGTTTGTGTACATTATGTATGCGGGGGTTGATGCTTTCCTACGGAATGTGGAATATCGCCTGCGGCGGATAAATGAAGAGGATCTTTCCCAGTATCAGGTATTTGTGGAAGACTGGGCGCACTTGATGGAGCACATTATTCGGATTGAGGGCCAACTGGCACACAATCCAGAGCTTCGTCCTATTCTCTACGATATCCCAGTGGCGATGTTGGAATATACCTTATCCTTCCTGAAGGAGATTACAGATGCACTACAGGCGGCAGACGAACCGAACCAAGCAGAGATTTGTTTTTTACTGGTTCCTCGCTTGTGCAATCGGATCAAGGCAGAGGAACTGTTCCCTGCAAGAGCCAATGATGGATTGCCAGGATTGGTACTAGTGACGATTCCAGTGCAGTCTCTGTATGACGCACGGACAGTTCAGCGGGCACTGTGCCATGAAGTGTCACATTTCGCTGGGGAGAATTGCCGTGGTCGAGATGACCGTAAAAGAAAGTACGTTCAGTCGTCATCAGCATTAATGTCAAAGGTGTTTTTTGGGGATGTATACCCTGCTTTTATCGAGGGAATTCAGGATAGGCTGATGAGGGAGCTCAGCGGAATTTCGTGGTTGGGTATGAATGTAATGCGTAGGGTTGTATGGCGGTGGGCTGATGACTTGGTTGATAATCAGGAAACCTATTTCGATTTTATTTGGTCGGTTCTACAAAAGAGCAGTCCATCGAACCCGCCGAAGTTGAATCCAAATGATACAAAGCTCAACCAAATCAAGAAGGCCCACTTTTCAGATCTACTAAGGGATTTGAGTTTTCTGTATCGAGAGATTTACGCGGATATCTGTATGTTGCATCTGTTGCCGGTTAGTGAGACGGAGCACATCGAAAGCCTAATACAAGAGTTGGCTACCGAGAAACGGGTAGAAAATCGACGGTATGAGGCTTTTGCTGTCAGAATTTATGTCAGTCTTGTGGCTTCTAGGCGGAATATTCCCTGGGAGCATATTAAGAAGAGTGATGAAAATCTGTACTGGGAGATGCAAGAGATTCAACAGTGCTTGAGTGCGGATGTGGAACCGAGGGAACGACTGTTTCCCCTCACCTCTATTTATTTTCTCCTGCGCTATGCAGAGGGGTGCTTTGATCGTCTCTGTCGACAGCCGCAGGAGAGTTTGCAGAAGGTGTGGAAGATGTTCCATAATGTGATTTCTCCGGATTTTAACTATGAGATTTTTTTGGAGGATATCAACCAGTATCGTTTAAGGCTGTTGGGTGATAAATAAAAGAAACCATACGTCCAGCGTGTCCCCATTTAGAACCTGGTTACTGGGATCCACTCTACAAAACGTTGAAAACGCACGGCTGTCAATGGCTTCTACCACGGTTGCTTCGTTACTCAGGTCATAGAGATTTTGCAACCAATACAGCCTGAGCATTAAAATCCTTCAATACGAGGACCAGGCGAGGAACCAGTGGACCGTAGTGAAAGCCGTGAAATACTTTAAGAACTATACGATGGAACATTTTTGTAGGAGAGGCCTTCCAACAGGCAATTGGGTATGCTAGACTTCGAGGAACACCGCCAAAGGCATGAGAACTTTAAGCAAACAATCTAAATGCGGAAACCATATTGGAGAAGAGCGACTGTTCGCCAGAGAGCGTGAAGCAGCTTGTGAACGATTGGTTGGTCGATTATATCATGAAGTCCGACCAGGCAATCAAGCAGAGAAAGTAGTGGGCGGCAGGCCACCGGGATTCATTGTCCCGGCGGCCTGTCATCTTCTTCATCGCCGCAGTCCCGGATGGCTTTGGCCTCCACCATGCCAAGGCCGCCGACGGCATCAGTTTTCATGTCTAAGCAGTCATAAACGGGGACTGCCTCCGGCTGAGAAATGGACTGCGGTGGTGCTTTTTGGAGGGACGGTTCTTTCTCCGTTGCGCCCGGTGCTGGAGGCGGTTCAGGGGGTGCCTCTGGTGGTGCGGCTTTTGCGTTCTCCTCCCGCCGTTTCCACTCCGGGGTGTAGTCAATGACCTTGCAGGATTTCAGCGTATTGTAGTCCGGCAGCTCCTCCGGAGCCAACTTGTAGAGCAGGGCGGGCTTGCGACCCTGGAAGAGTGCGATACACTGCCGCCGGTCCAGGCGGAGGATCTCATCCGGCAGCATCAGGTCCCGCTGGGTGTTGCTCCGGGTCTGAGAGTAGGGCCGGGTGGACGTGTAGACGGGAGAGAACAGCGGCATCAGCGGCATCTGATTGTTGGTGACGGAGATCGTTACCTTGCCGCACTTCTTGGAGATGTATTCCGCCGAGGTCAGGTCGTTGCAGCCCATGTAGAGGGTCTGGTCGAAGGTGGCTAGCTGGTTCTCCCACTCCTTGCCGGGGTACTTTTCCTGCCACTGGCTCAGGCTCTGCACCACTACCTGGCAACTCATGTTGAAACCCCGGATGCTGTTCAGGGCATCCGCAATGCCCTCCATGTAGCCGATGTTGCAGTATTCATCCAGGCAGAAGTTCACCAGCACCGGCAGGCGGCCATTCTTGCCGTGGAGCCGGGCGTAGTCGGAGAGGCGGGGAAGCGCCAGGGAGAAGAACAGAGAGCTGAGAAAGCGGTAGGCGCTGTCCTGGGCAGAGATAATGACAAAGTAGGCACAGGGCTTCTGTCCCGGCAGCAGCAGGTCCACATCATGGTTCCGGGTGATGGTGTCCACCAGCTTGTTCTGAAAAATGGCCAGGCGGTTGCCCAGGCCAATAGCGATGTTGCCCCACAGGTTTTCCCGGGCCTTGAGAAACAGGCCGTGGTGTCCCTTAGCGGGATGCTCCGGCGGCAGGGCAGCCAGGATGCGGTTGATTTCATTGATGCTCTTGTTAGCCAGGAGCTGGTACACATCCCCCAGTCCCCGCTGCTCAATGGGCAGCAGATTCCCCCGATCATCCCTCAGGTTGCAGACGTAGTGGATGAGGGCCATGAGCAGGTTCAACTCCGCCCGGCTCCAGAAGTCGTCAGCTTCTTTGGCCCCGGAGGTGTTCTGGATGATGGTGTTCGCTACCGTCTGGACCAACTGCGTCTCCTTGTCCAAGGAGTACAGGCAGTTCCAGCCATCGGAGTGGGCCATGTCCAGGAAGTTCACCGCCCGAACGCAGTAGCCGTGTTCTTTGAAGTAGGGAGACATTTTTTCAAAAAGCTCGGCCTTGGGGTCCGTGATAAAAATGGACTCTCCCCGTTGGGCACATCCAAGCATGAAGGGGATGATGAAGCCCCTGGACTTTCCGCTGCCAGGGGCGCCGATGCAGAGCAGGTTGTTGTTGTCGCTGGGGACCATCCGGTGGGCGGCATAGGCGGCGTATTTGTCCGGGTCCTCCGGCCGGGCCTTTACCTTTCCAAGCATCATGCCCTTAACTTCCCGCGCCGGTCCCAGCTCCAGGAACTCGGCCATCTCCTTTTTCGTGAGAAAGCCGGAAGAGCCGTGGGTGGCATCCGGGAGTATGTCAAAGCCACGGGAGTCGTGGGTATACTTGTAGCCGGAGAACCAGATGTAGCCTTTTTTCGTGATGAGGCAGATTAGCAGCACCGCCACGGCGGTAACGCCCAGGCCGAAGGGGGTCAGAAGCACGAACCAGTTCTTGAAGGGATTCAGCACCCAAATGCTTTCCGGCGGCGTCTCGCCGGGCGAGCAGAAAGTGAGGGCGGTCCCCAGCTTCAGGGAGTTCAGGAACATCCCGTAGAAATACCAGGCCGTCAGGCCCAGGGGGATGTAGACGGGGAATTTCTTCTTGTGGCGGTCAAACCAGGGGCCGCATTTTTGGGCCAGTTTATCTTCCAGCTCTTCCAGGAGCTTTGAAGGACGGCGCATCAATCACATCTCCTTCTGCGGTAAGAAATTGAGTGCGGGGCGGCGTGTAAGGGACAGGCGGCGTACCCGTCACCTCTGAAATCGCCTCGCCGGTAAGGATAAATACCCGGGCTTTCCCGGTATCCCGATAACGGGAGAACAGCACCGTCTCCGCCTGACCCTCCAGCGTAGCCAGGGCAATCTGCGGATATCCTTCCTGCCGGGCTTTTTCCACGGCGTCATCCAGCCGCCGCAGGTCCATATCCGCCGCCATGACGAATGGCATCCCCCGGAAGAGGGCATCCCAGGAGGGAGAAGGGGAGGGCTGATACTGCGATTTCAAAGCCGCCTTTGTAAGCCGTCGGCGGTAATCCGGGACCGTCATGATCTGGAGCTGCACCGCCCCGGTATCGTCGCAGGAGAGCAGATGGACCGGAAGCTGAAGACAGCGGTAGGCGGCGCCGTAGGTAATGAGCTTTGTGTCTGTCCCAGGCTCAGGGGAATCCAGCTCCGTCAGAATATCACGGTAACTTTGTCCCGCAAAGATAAACGACCGTGGAACTTCCCTGAAACGGGCGGTCTGATTGGTGAAGGCATTCAGTTCATCTATCAGGGCCAGCTTGCCAATACCGGGGCAGACATAGTGCATAGCGCAGAGCAGATCACCCAGGCGGGCAATGGCCGCAACACGGGTGCTGCCCCAGGGGTTCGCCCCACGGTCCCGCGTAAGCGCCGAGAGGAACAGGGCAGGGGATTCCGCCAGTTCTGCCATTGTTGCGGCGAAGGGATTTGCCCGTCCCCGGTATGCGGTCAGAACCAGACGAGATAGGCGGAGCCGCCGTTGAATAATGGTTTCCCGGTAGGAGGGGGAGATATTCGGTACCGCGCCATCCCCGTAAATCGTTTTCAGCAATTGAGCGCCGACGCTGGCAAGCATGAGAGCACCGCTCTTTTCGTGACGCCGGATCAGCTTCATTGAAATCACATTATCACGCTCTGTTTCCGTCAGCAGAGTTCGCAGATTCTCCGGTGCAATATATTGGCACCAGCAGAGCAGCCGCAGGGCGGCGATATCCCGTTCACTGAACAGCATGGCTCTTCATATTCTGCCTGCCAGATAGGTGGTTTTTTGGAACTCTCCGTTTTTGAAAATGTCCCATGCCTCTACACAGTAAATAGGGCTACCAGGGATGGACGCCGCCTTTGCCGGGTCCCAGGTGCTTTCAGCGTAGCAGACCGCTTCATCAGGGACGGTAGTCTGAATTTGAAGATCGCTGTCTCCCAGATAGTCCCGGAGAGAAAGAGCCATCCGCTCCGTTTCGTCGAGGTTTGAAATAAACAGGTAGTCGCCGGAAATATCCGCATAGTGGATCGTCCCAGAGCTCTCCGTTTCGGACTTAGCCGAGATGCTTCGGGGGTATCTGAGAACTACGGCTCCGCAGAGCAGGACCGTCAGAAACATGATTGCAAGACGTTTCATAAGGCACCTCAATTCTTGTAGTAGTTCCTGCGGGGGCCGAAACCGCCCTTTCGCCGTTCCGGCGAAAGAACGATTTCGGCCCCTTTCGGGGCCTCTATGCAGCGCCATTCTGATGGCTCTGCATAGTAGTCAGCAAAGCCCCTCATTTCCAGAATCACCGCAGCACGGAAAAGGCCCTGATAGCAAGAAATTCCGGGCTCGGACACCCATCAGATTTTTGTTTTTGGCCAAAGCAGGGAAAACGCCGAAATTCTGACGGGTATCGGATGGGTGTCTAATGCTCCCAGCCGCCATCGTAGAAGCCAGGGACGGCATAATCTCCGGAGCGGGTGGCGAAGAAATCCGCGACGTCCGCCATGTCCAAAAGAGTAATGTGGCAGACATTCAGTTCACTCTTTTCCGAAATCAGAGCCACAGCTAAAGTGAACTGGTCGTCATCCGGAATCAGCCGCCCCTTGATGGCGTTGGCCACGGCCTTCCAGCCCTTATTATCCTGATCGAAGATGTGCCGCCCATCCACGCCGCAGTATTCGTCAATTACCAGCATGGCCTGCTGGAAGAAGGGCAGCTTGGAGGAGATTGATGGATACTCCCAGCAATTCTCGTTCTGCCGGGCATATCAGTCCACAGAGCGGTTGAAGAAGATGATTCGGGATTTTCTAAATGGCCCGGCCTTCTCCACGGTTGCGGAAGCGTAAGGGAGGCAGGAAATGAATACACAGATGATTTTGGACTATCTGACGCAGCTGAGCGCCAACAATAATCGGGAGTGGTACCACGCCCATAAGGCCGAATACCAGGCAGCCAACGCACAGTTTGAGGAGCTGATTCAGGCTCTGATGCTCCGAATTGGGGAATTTGACAGCAGCATCCACGGCCACGCTCCCAAGGAACTGACCTTCAAGCTGGTGCGGGACACCAGATTCAGCCATGACAAGTCTCCTTACAACCCCGCATTCCGGGCGCACATTTCGTCCATGGGAAAGCTGCCCATTCCAGTGGGCTATTATCTGATGATAAAGCCGGGCGGACAGTCCTTCTTGGGCGGCGGCCTGTATGCTGACATGTTCAAGGATGCCACCCGGATGGTTCGAGACTATATCTCGGAGCACGGCGGCGAGTGGGAGGAAATTATCACTGCGCCGTCTTTTCAGGAGCGTTTTACGGTAGGCGGGTCAGCACTGAAAAACGTCCCGGCTGGATACGAGAAGGATCATCCCCAGGCCTAATATCTGAAATATAAGAGCTGGTATCTGGAATACCCGATTCAGGACGAGGAGCTTACAGACGGTGATCTGTTCTTAGCCAAAGCGGCAGACATCTTCCGGTTGATGAAGCCGTTCAACGATTATCTGAACAATGCGCTCACGGGGTTCAAAATGCCTACACGGTGAAAGCCGATTTCTGCGTAATCTGCTGAAGGGTGACGCCTCTCAAAGACGCCACCCTTCCGTGTTCATTCGTCCACTTCCTCCAGCTTCAGCCGGAACATTCCCATTTCCGTCCCCGATTCCGCCACGCGGTATTTGTGGAAGAACGCGCCGCCCTCTTCGTCGTTCATGGACAGCATGGTCCCCTGTTCAGGCTTGACGCCGCCCAGGTCTTTTTCCGCAACGTAGAGAATGACCGTCCGTTTGTATAGTCCCTGGCCGAAATCATGCTGGCATAATCACCCTTTTGATGTTACGCAGAACCTTTCCATCCGGCCCTTTTCCGTTCAGGTACACATTAAATTCATTGCAAGTCCCGTCGGCGTGGCGGTCCTTGTCCTGGAGCGGTACGATCATTCCCGGCTCCAGCTCCAGTTTTCCATCTCTCCAGGCCCAAGAGGTACGGCGCGTGTCTTGCTCGCCCTTCGCCGTCTGAACCAGCCACCACAGCGGATTACTCCGCTCGTTCTGGTGGGGACAATTCTCCGTATCGCAGCTGTAAGCAGTCAAGTAAAATGGGCCAAATTTCGCCACAAAGTATACCAGTGCCGGGGCGAGGTTTCGCCAGGAAGT
>JBCLRG010000040.1:0-27551 GCA_041223955.1 Oscillospiraceae bacterium 38-13
TTCCTGGCGAAACCTCGCCCCGGCACTGGTATACTTTGTGGCGAAATTTGGCCCATTTTACTTGACTGCTTACACCTGATCTGACGCGCTCAAAAATTTTTATATTTTTTTCGCATTTACTATTGACATTTCCGTGATTTTCCATAGATAGATTTCGCGTCATCTGTTGGACTGGAGAGCGACCAACTTTTGCGGCTGGCTCAGATTCGGCCAACCCCAAAACTGCACCGCTATAAATAAAGAATAGAGAGAGTGGACGAAGAACGAAATTTCCAGCTTGAATTCCACACATTCCGGAACCTAACTTATCCTGGTAATCTCCTGGACTTTTGTTCTCAGAGCTGGTATGGTTTGCTGCTGGGGGAGGTGAAGAAATGACAAACCAGAGGAGATTCAACAAAATACATTCAAAGCGGCTGTTTCCCTATTGAGGGAACAGCCGTTTTCCTTCCTCTGAAATAATTTCAAATTGCGAGAACCCATAGCTCCCCTAAAATGAAGCTATTAGAAAAAGGAGGAGCAATATGGAATACGGATATGTTCGAGTTTCTACCAAAGAGCAAAACGAAGGCCGACAGATGGTTGCTATGCAGGAATTCGGTGTAAAAGCCAGTAACATTATTCTGGATAAACAGAGCGGCAAGGACTTTGAGCGTCCTGGTTACCGTCGGCTGGTCCGTAAACTCAAAGCCGGGGACACTCTTGTCATCAAGAGCATCGACCGGCTGGGGAGAAACTACGATGAAATTTTGGAACAGTGGCGGCTGCTGACCAAGGAGAAGTTGGTTGACATCGTAGTATTGGATATGCCGCTACTGGATACCCGCCAGGGGAGGGACTTAACAGGGGTGCTGATTGCCGACATCGTGCTTCAGCTTCTGAGCTACATGGCGCAGACGGAGAGGGAATTCAACCGCCAGCGGCAGGCCGAAGGCATTGCGGCAGCGAAGGCCAGGGGTGTTCACTTCGGACGGAAGTTCAAGGATCGGGGTACGAACTACGACTCTGTCATGGCCGCGTGGCGCAGGGGGGAATTGTCCGGCAGGGCGGCCGCCAGGGAACTGGGTGTCGCCCATGGGACTTTCCAGCGGTGGTGCAGGGAGTAGGGTTTGGTCAATAAAGCGTGGGTTGCAGTCCACACAAAAAGAGCCATGGTGTTGAGCAAGGTAATGCCGTTTTATAGGATGGTGTGCCCTACTCTTATCTATTTGGGCAAACTGATTTTAGCATATTGCCCAAAATATTGCAATAGGGAAAACGGCTTACAACCCACACGTTATACGTCGAAAGGAATTTCTTGGGTATTCAGATAGATTCTGTATAGTATATAGAAAAACATTTCTTGCTCAGCAGACGCAGAGAGATTGTTTACGAAAATATGTGACAAGGGAGCAATGTATTTTGAGTAAGAGAGACGATAACATACTTTTTGATGCTGTTTATGGTCGAGCTCCCATTGCGTGGGCTGGCCGTGGATGGAAAGCAGAGTACAATTCTTATCGGAGTGACCGAGAAAGGCTTTTGCGGTATAATCAACAGGTTAACTTTACCAGAGATGAGAAAAACGACGTTGAATTTGTTCCCACAGCGGAAGCAACTTTACGACAGCAAAGAGAAGAACTGGTGCGGCAGCTTTCCAAAAAACAGAAATCACTGATTTACCGTGCAAATCAAGCCTATCGAATTTTGCGCATGTATAAAAGCTGTATTATGCATGGGAGGATTCAGCTATACATTGAACTATTGGAAAATGGTTCCAATGAAATTGCTGAAGTCCTGACAGAACAAGAGCTCAGCAGTCAAAATGCCATTGACCTGAACGCAAGAGAACGAGAGACAGAAAAAAATACGTTGATTCGCGCATTATTATCAGATATGTCCTACTTTCTTTCGGTCACACAGCACCGGAGCAGAGCGGCCATCCGGGAGATAATGAGTGATGCGTTTATGCTGTTGAATGAAGTAAAGGATTTTCAGGGAACACCTAATGAACGGACAGGGCATACATTCCGCATGGGTTGTATCCTCCGCTATCTCTATCCGCAACAACTGGGATGTGGTTCTGCCCAATTACGGTCTGTCCTATGTATTTGTGGAACGACTGGCTGATTTGGAACGGATCAGGCCCGGCGATTTTGTGCTGATAACATTGAACAAGCTGGGACCGTATCAGAAGCAAATCAAGAAGTGGATCAAGCGGCATAATCAGAAGATATGCCTCACCTTGGATGAAAGCGATGAAATTTCTAACCCGGAATCACAGAGAACCAAGGCGTCTCTGGCCTGCTTTCGCCGCTGCCGGATGAAGCTGCTGACGACAGGAACCAGCACACGCAACAACATCTCTGAATTTGCTCCACAGATGGAATTGCTCTACAACAATTCTATCAATATGATTACCTGGTGTGAGACAGTCTATTATTGCGACCGGGAAGACAACAGTATATACAGCACGAACAATGCGTACTATGGCCGTCCAATCCCAGCTTACAAGAACGGATATGCTCTGTTTGCCGCCTGCCATCTTCCTGAAAAGACAACTGTGTTTGGTGTGGCAGAGCGGACCCAGGACATTTATAACACCGATGAACTCAATAGGCTCTTGGCTAAAACGGTCATTACCAGCACGTTTGAAGAGGTGACAGGCAAGGAGATCCGGCGTATCCATCAGGTGCCGCTGCCATTTTTGCCCGAGGAACGGGAAGTGTACCGCATGGTGGTGGAGGAGTTTTACAAAGTTCAGCGAGAGTATTTTGCTTCCACCGGAAACCACCGTAAAGATGCCATGCTTCGCATCATGCAGCAGATCACTCTGCTGCTGTGAGTGGCGGCTGCTCCCAATACGATGAAGGAGTATCAGGGCGATACACCCCTTAAAATCACAACGGCAGTAGAGATGGCAGCGGAATGGGAGCATGAGATTGTTGCCGTTGGTGTGCGGCATCAAAATGTTCTCAATGCTTACGCTGAGGCATTTCGTGAATACCTTCCAAACCGGCCTCTGTTTATTGTCACTGGTTCCACTAAAACCTTTGCCCAGAGGCGGGCGCTGCGGAAAACGCTGCGGGACAGTGGGAATGGGATATTGCTCTGTACACAGCAAGTGCTGCGTGTCGTTTCAAGACTTGTGAAGGAACTGCGCGGGAAAAGGACGGTGAAGGTATGGGGAAACAAGTAAATCCTGATGCCGCAGGTTATCTCTTGGAAGCTGCCGCCTGTAAAAAGATTTTGAAAGAACTGGAACGATTGGCAGAGAAGTACAAGCGCAAGATTGACCGGGAACAAGCTGCCCGTAAGGCGGAATTTGAAGCTGTCATGCAGTATAGCAGTGAGAAGGATATTTTGGACGCCTATGGCTGGGAGTTTATTACGGAAAAACAGTATGACCGTTACCTGGAACTGTTTCGAGAGGGCCAGAACGCTCTGGAACACCATGCGCCCACTTGTTCAGAGATCGCCTACGACATCCTCTGCCGCATGGCCGCTTCTGTTCAAAGAGATATTCAGGAATGGGAGTTCTGTGCGTTAACGCCTGAGCAGCAACGCACCGCACGGGAACGGGCAGAGAAAAATCTGATAGGGTGGAAGCGAAAAATAGCGGAAATCAAAAAAAGCGCGGTATTATAGAGGATGATAGTCCCTCGCCTATCGCAGACACAAATTAGGCTTGCACAACGCTTATACTTCGGCTATAATTGGATTATAATAAGAATATGGCCGAGAACAGGAGGGAAGCACGATGTATATCAAACGTCACATGGAGCATCTATTGGAGCAGATTACCACACAGTACCCTGTTCTCCTGGTGACCGGTCCCCGGCAGGTGGGCAAAACCACTATACTGGAACACCTGGCTCAAAAGGAGGGCCGGGGCCGGGAGACGGTCACACTGGACGACCTGACCATTCGGGAGCTGGCAAAAACCGACCCAAAAATGTTCTTCCAGCTCCACAAGCCCCCGCTGCTGATCGACGAGGTGCAGTACGCCCCGGAGCTGTTTCCCTACATTAAAATGATGGTGGACAGCCGCCGCCAGCCGGGGGACTTCTGGCTGACCGGCTCCCAGCTCTTTTCCATGATGGAGGGCGTTCAGGAGTCCTTGGCCGGCCGGGTGGCGTTGCTGCAGCTCTCCCCGCTATCCTATGGGGAGATCATGGAGGACGACGGTACACCGCCCTTCCGGGTGGAGCTGTCCGTCCTGACAGAGCGGCAGGACCACCGGACAGTGCTGGATACCCCTGCCATCTTTCAGCGGATCTTTACCGGCGGGATGCCGGCACTGGTCAGCGGGCAGTATGCCAATCCCAACATCTTTTACTCCAGCTACATCAGCACCTACCTGGACCGGGATGTGCGGCGGCTCTCCGCCGGCATTGACGATTTGAAGTTTCTGAGCTTCCTCCGGGCCTCCGCTGCCCGGGCCGGCCAGCAGATCAATTACAAGGGCATCGCGGATGACGCGGAAATTGACCAGGCTACGGCTAAGAACTGGCTTCATATCCTGGAAACCTTGGGCATTGTGTTCCTGCTCCGGCCCTACTCTAACAATGTATTGAAGCGGACGGTATCTACGCCCAAGCTGTATTTTTACGATACGGGCCTCGTCTGCTACCTCACCCGCTGGAGCAGCCCGGAGACGGCCATGAATGGGGCCATGAACGGGGCGTTGCTGGAGAACTACACGGTGGCGGAGATCATCAGGACCTACCAGAACGCCGGGCAGGAGCCGTTCCTGTACTACTACCGGGACAAGGACGCCCGGGAGATTGATCTGCTGCTGGAGCAGGATGGGAAGCTGTTTCCCATTGAGATCAAGAAGATGGCCGCGCCGCCGAAAAAGCTGACAAAGGTATTTGAGCTGATCGGCAAGTCCCCTCTGGAGCGGGGAACCGGCGCGGTGCTGTGCATGGCCGAAAGGCTGGGGGCGTTTGACAAGGACAATTTGATTGTTCCAATTTCCTTGATTTGAGTATAGCATATCCGTATAGAAATATCTTACCTCGGTAGAGAAATGAGACTGAAAAAAGAGCTGGCAGACGGTGTAAGTCTGTCAGCTCTTTTTTTCACATAATCGCTATCTGAAATGTCAAAACAGTCTTATATCCATGTTGCGGCGCACTTTCAATTTCCATTGTTCCACCATGTGCCTTCACGATCTGCATGACTAACAGCAGTCCTAAACCATGCCGTAAGTCCAGCCGTTCATCGGTGCTTTCCATGTAGTGCGGTTTTTCTTCCAGTTCCTGCAGCTTTTCGGCGGACAGGCCCACACCATTATCGGCAACGGTGAGAAAGGTAGCTGTGTCCGAACAGGCAAGGCACAACCTGATGGCACAGCCTTGCGGGTTATGATTGATGCTGTTCTGTACCAAGTTGTTGATCGCCCGTGAGATTAGGCGCGCGTCGCATTCTATGACCGCAGTTTCAGCGTCTTTTGAAATTTCCATTTCTAATGAGCATTTTTCAGGAATACCAGCATTGAGCAAGTCCGCCGCATAGGAGCGTAGTAGCTTGGACAGGCGCACCGGCTCCTTATGGAGCGGCTGCATTTCATATTCCAACTGCGATACTAAATTCAAGTCCTGCACTAAATCTTTGATTTTTGCGCTCTGTGCCCGAATGATTTCTGCCTCCTGCTGAATTTTTCCGCTGGCTACCGCGTCGCTGGCAATCCGTCCGGCATACCCCATAATTATAGAAAGCGGGGTGCGTATATCGTGGGAAACGCCGCTGATCCAGTTGGCGCGGGCCTGGTTCTGTCTGCTCAATACCTGGGACGCCTGATTAACACTATCCGCAATTTCCGACAGCTCACCTTGAATAGACAGGTTGACAGGTTTACCAGCGGACAGCGTTTTGATAGAAGTCATAATCGGCTCCGTGTTTTTGGAAATCCTGCGTTTAGAAAAATAGTATACCAAAAACAAAAGCAGTATGTCTATCGCCAAGATACCCGTCACAAAAAGCGGAAAAATTCTGACCGCTCGTATCGGAAAATAGTTTCCCGTCAACTTCATAAAACTGTCTTTCGGATAGCCCAGCACCAACAGACCATCTTCCATGTTCCGCACAAAAACGGGATAGTTTTGCAGGTAGCCTTTTGAGAACACGGCCACATCCTGGATTGTGTACTGCGTTGGTACTTCCTCCGGCAAAGATACAGACCAATCACAAGCTCCGTTTGCATCCAGCAGCATAGCCCAAATATGATTGCGCTCTAACTCCTGCGACCTTTCTTCTGATATGCCGGATGCCGCCAAATCAGCGGCCACGGCCTCTAACATATTCGCCGGGGACGCTGAACCGTATTCTTTGGAAACGATGCCGCTGAACGTCAAAGCAAACGCCAGAATGTTGACGAACAGGAGAACCAGCGCAAAGGTAAAAAAGGAAAGAAGATATTTCGAGATATATTTTCCAAATGCTTTCATAGGTTATTTCCTCGCCAGCAGCTTATAGCCCAGCCCCTTGACCGTCAGCAGGGAAACCGGTTTTGACGGGTCTGCCTCAATCTTCTCCCGAACGCGCCGCACATGGGCGTTCAAGCTGTTTTCATAGCCAAAAGGATTGTCGCCCCATAGAGCCTCGCAGAGTATGTCCACTGTCACAATGCGGCCCTCATTTCTTGCAAGGGTTTCCAGTAGCTTATGTTCCATCGCTGTCAAAGGGAGTATCTGACCGCTCTTGTCCACTTCTGCCCGGCTGAAATCCACCGTACAGCTATCCAGCTTCAAAACGGCTGCGTCCTCTTTGTAGCACCGGCGCAGAACAGCATAGACCCGCAACAGAAATTCCTGGGGCAGAAAAGGCTTTGCGATATAGTCGTCTGCTCCAAGTCCAAGTCCTGCCAGCTTGTCCGCCGCCTCGTCACGGGCCGTCAGAAAAATCACGGGAATATCCGTCCATGTGCGTATCTGCTCCATCAGGGAAAAGCCGTCGCCGTCCGGGAGCATGACATCTAAAATCGCCAGATCAGGCTTTTCCGCTTTGGCGGCGGCAATTCCCGCTTTCATATTGGCGGCGGTCACGAGGCGCGAAAAGCCCTCGTCCGCTAAAATAGCCGATACCATTTTCAAAAGCTCCGGCTCGTCATCGACCAGCAGGAGTTTTTTGCTGTGTAAAAATGAATTGTCCATCGTGATGCCTCCTGACGAGATGGAATCACAGGTTTAGGCTATATCGTAAGAGATTGTAGGGATGCCCGCTTTTACCGTCTATTTTAGCAGTTGAAGAAATAATCGAAAAACCCAACGATCTTGCTAATCGGTTGGAAGCTGTGTTTTCATCTCTTGCTGAATAGATAAAGACTTTTGCGTCAAATTGTTCCTTGCAATATTGAAGCAGACCTTGAAGAATCTGCTTGCCAAATCCTTTTCCAACATAATTTGGCCCCAAACATATTCCGGCTTCTTGATATATGTAAGGTTCAATTTTCTCTATACCAGCAAACCCAATTGCTTTACCACTTAATTTTTCATAAACCAAATAAGTGTCATGGCTTTTCTGAAAGGTGATGGTTTTTGCGATTCTTATTTTAGCGGCTTCTTCACTTGTGGTAATATTCCAGTCCATATACCTTGCGCTTTCTGGCTGTGACCAAACATTATGGTACATTTCTTCCCAATCCGGAAACTTTGCTTTATCTAAGATAAGGCTCTCTGTTTCAATCATTTTCGAGTCCCTCCATTGTCAGCTTGATTATAACGCAGTTTAACCGCTTTATAAATGCCGGTGCAAAAAAGTAAGGTAAAAGTAAGGACGGGAGAATGTAGAAGTCAGGTTGATGCTGTACCATAGGGGCAGAAAGGAGATGTGTCTATGGACTATATCATCGCCACAGAGCAGTTGACGAAGAAATACAAAAATTTTACCTCCGTCAACAATGTTTCTATCCACGTCCGCAGGGGCAGTATTTACGGCTTTCTCGGCCCCAATGGAGCGGGCAAATCCACCACCATGAAGATGCTCCTGGGGCTGACCGCCCCCACAAAGGGCAGCTTCACCATTGATGGAAAACACTTTCCAAATGACCGGCTGAAAATTCTGCGGGAGATTGGCTCTTTCATTGAGGCCCCCTCGTTCTATGCCAACTTGACGGGTCGGGAAAACCTGGATGTGATACGCCGGATTTTGGGCCTGCGGAAGAACACCGTGGAGGACGCCTTGGAGTTGGTGGGGCTGTCCGAGTTTGGAGATCGCCTCGCAAAGAAGTATTCCCTTGGCATGAAACAGCGGCTGGGCCTCGCCGGGGCGTTGCTGGGCCGTCCGCCTATCCTCATTCTGGACGAACCGACCAATGGCCTTGACCCCTCCGGCATCCACGAGATACGCAATTTGGTGAAGTCCCTGCCTGATTTGTACGATTGCACTATCCTCATTTCCTCCCATATGCTGTCGGAAATTGAACTGATAGCAGACGACATCGGCATCCTCAATCATGGGCGGCTGCTGTTCGAGGGCAGCTTGGACGATCTGCGGCACAGCGCACGGCAGGCCGGAATGTCCGCCGACAATCTGGAGGATGTGTTCCTCTCCATCGTGGAGCAGGACAACGCCGCCAGAAAGCAGAGGGCAAAGCTATGAGGGCGCTTGTGATCGAACTGCGGAAAGAGAAGCGGACAGGGGTGATCCCAGTGCTGCTGGCTGTCGGTATTTTAGGCGCGGCCTATGCCTTTGTCAACTTCCTTGTCCGAAAAGATACGCTGCTCAATCTTCCGCTGGCTCCGATGGACGTACTGCTGACCCAGCTTTACGGCATGATTATGATCCTGAACCTGTTTGGCATCGTCGTTGCGGCCTGCATGATCTACAACATGGAGTTTAAGGGCAGCGCAATCAAAAAAATGTATATGCTCCCCATGAGCGTACCGGGGATGTATCTCTGCAAATTCCTGATCTTGACCGTCATGCTCTTTGTGGCGGTGGCTCTGGAAAATCTGGCGCTTATGAAAATCGGAATGAGCGATCTGCCCCAGGGGGCATTTGAAATGGGAACCCTGCTCCGCTTTACGGCCTATTCGTTCATCACATCCATGCCGGTGCTGTCCTTTATGGTGCTGATTTCCTCGCGCTTTGAAAATATGTGGGTTCCCCTCGGCGTAGGAGTTGCCGGTTTTTTGAGCGGGATGGCCCTGGCGTCGTCAGCCGCAGCGGTTTTGATGGTGCATCCGTTTATTGTGATGTTCAAGCCTGCGGTGGCTATGAGCGCACAGCCCGATATGCTGGTGGTGTTGTTTGCTCTGGTCGAAACGCTCCTTTTCCTTGGCCTTGGGCTGTGGATGTCAAAAAATCTGCGCTATGAGTAAGGGAGGAGCCGCATGAACTTTTTAGATTTGCTTGGCATTGAGTTTATGAAAGTGAAACGCTCAAAGATCGTTCCGCTGATTTTTATTGCCCCGCTGCTGGTAGTGGCTTCCGGGGTGGCGGCGTTAAGCCGGTATTTCACGCCGGATTACACCAACGCATGGCCCGCTATGTTCATTCAGAGCGCCTTGGTCTACGCTTACTATCTGCTGCCATTCAGCATGATCGTGGTTTGCGTGATGATTGCAGGGCGGGAAACACAGAACAATGGCATCCTGAAAATGCTGGCCCTGCCAGTCAGCGGTCAAGCCCTTTCCCTGGCAAAGTTTTGCGTCCTGATGTTCTATCTGTTCATGGAGATGGTCGTTTTTCTGGCAGTATTCATAGTCGCTGGCATGGTGGCGACTTCAACACTGGGTGTTACAGAAACTTTACCTGTTCTCTACCTTTTGAAATGGTGTGTCGGGCTGTTTCTGACGATGCTCCCCTGCTTGGCGGCGATGTGGGCGATTACAGTGCTATTTGAAAAACCTCTGCTTTCCGTAGGACTAAATCTGTTGCTGGTTATTCCCGGCATCCTGGTTGCCAACACACCGCTCTGGATTGCTTATCCCTACTGTTACAGCGGCTATCTGGTGTCCTGTTCCCTGCATGATTTTACAGCGGAAACCTCTGATGCCGCATTTGCGCTGATGCCGTTCCTGCCCTGTGCAATCGCTGTATTCGCTGTTTTGCTTGCCCTGTCGGTAACACAATTTGGAAAAAAGGAAATGAGGTAATCGTATGGAAGTCACAAAAAAACTGCAAAAGCTCAGTCTGGCCGCGCTGATTGTCAGCCTGCTGCCACTGGCAACACTTGTCCCGGTGTTCCTGGAAATCGCCCTGCCGGATGGTACACGCACGGTTTGGGCGGTCTGCAACATCGTCCTTGTGCTGGCAGGTCTCTCGCTCTCCGTGATCTGCGTGAAAAGCGAGGAAAGCCGAAGCGGTGTCAATATCCTGTCCACGATCATCAGCGTGGTGTTAGCGCTGATGATGCTGGGGATTGTTGCCCTCGCCCTGGTTCTCAACTTTTTGCAGTAATACCACTGTTCCGCAAACTTTATGAGGACATACCCCATGACCGCTTGTCGAACGAGCAGTTTGCGCTTCTAATCTCCGATTAAAGGAAATTGTCTGAATGTATCAGCTGAGTCATAGAAATTTTACAAATAATAGATTAGCCTGATGTTACGCTGATTTTATCCTGATATTCGTCATGTAAACTGCTTTTATGGCAGTAAACTCCTAAGTTCTACTAGGCTTGACGGATGGATGGGTGGTGATTCAGTGATCGGAAGCAATCGAATAACGTTCAATATGAAAAGCGGCCTTTATCCAGACAATGGGTAAAGGCCGCTTCTGCTATTCGACAATTTTCGATGTCTTTCGGGCCTAAACCAGCACAAATTCACATTACATTTGGCAAGGGCGGCAGCGTTGACTGCCACAAAATAGAGTAATTGTTGGCCGCCTGTGTGATGTCTGCGTAGCTGCAGACAGGGAGCAATGTTATGGATTATGAAATCTATAACATTGAGCTGGTCAATCGCCTTTCGGCGTGGCAACACACGGCCTTTAGGTCAAAGACTTCTATTCCGATTGTCCTGCCAGACAGAGCGCGGGAGACTGTAATTAAAGCGGTCGAGCCTCTGCCTGATCAACAGGAGCCTATTGATCCACTCAATGTTATCACATGGGATGCAGCGGATTTTGTGCTTTGCTACAAAGTCCGCTGCTTTTTTCCCCTCTTCGGCCCCGATGCCGCAGCCCACCTCTATGTCTGAATTTTCCAAAATTCAGACGAAACGGAGGTACCACTATGCGGTATAGAAACAATGGGCAGGGAGAGGACAATATCCTGCAAAATCAGTTTACGACATACTTAATGACAGCCATCCGTTGGCAGAAAATTGCTTATCTGAAAAAGCGCACAAAGCTGGGGAAACATGAATTCTCCACCGACTTTGACAGTGCTTTCGCGCAGATGATGGAGGTACAAGAAAAAAGTGCTGTTTCCGTTGAGCAGCCGGTGCTGGATAGCCTGGTGCTGGCCCAAGCTCTTAGCCAGATCAGTGACCGAGAGCGGTACATCTTTTTTGCGCGCGCTCTGGAGAAACGCAGCTTTGACGATCTCGCCGCAGAACTCGGTATGGGATATAAAGGAGTCGCCGCAGTCTATTACCGGGCAATCCAGAAATTGAAAAAGGAACTGTGAGGGAAGACCATGAACTTTAAGGAACTGCTGTCCCGGGCCAAGGACGATGACCTTCAGGCGAAAGAGGTCCTTCTGGAACGCTATAAATCTCTGCTGCTGAAGGAAGCTATTATCGACAACGTGTTTGACGAGGATCTGTATCAGGAACTGTGTGTGACCCTATTGGACTGCATCCGTAAATTCCGTATTTAAGCGGAAACTACACAAATATCTACAAAAGTCGGGGTGCGGTGTTTATGGCCGAACACCGCACCTCGACTTGTATGCAAATGCAATTTTCATTATTTTAACTATATGTTTCATACCCTTGCATTTTAGCCAGAAGCAAAATATAATACAGAGGACATCAAACAGAATGAAAACAGTTTGAAAACACATAGGCTTAATACCTTGACAAAGAGGAGAGAGCTATGGCAAACATACTGATTGTCGAAGATGAAAAGGCCATGCAGGACATCATCGCAGACTATATGCGAAAGGGCGGACACACCTGCTTTACTGCCGACGATGGTATAGATGCCCTTGTCACGCTAAAAAATCATCCTATGGACTTGATAATCCTGGATGTGATGATGCCCCATCTGGACGGCTTTTCTGTCTGCAAGATGGCGCGGGAAATGAGCGAACTGCCCATTATCATGCTCACCGCCAAGAGCGCGGAGGACGATAAACTGAAAGGCTACGATTACGGTGCGGACGACTATATGACAAAGCCATTCAGCCCCAAGGTGCTGCTGGCCAAGGTGAACGCCCTCCTGCGCCGTTCCTCCCCTGCTTCTGCTGGAGCGATCACCGCTGGGAAAATCCTGCTCCACCCCAACGCACATAAGGTCTATCTGGACGGGCAGGAGATCACCTTGACCCATAAGGAGTATGAACTGCTCGCCTTTTTGATGGCAAACCCTGGGCAGATATTCAATCGGGAGCAGCTTCTAAACCGTGTTTGGGGTTATGACTTTGAAGGGACGACCCGAACCGTGGACACCCACATCAAGACCCTGCGGCAAAAGCTGGGGGACGAGGGCAGGCATATTGTCACGCTGATCCGCTCCGGCTATAAATTCGAGGTAGTGGTATGAAAGAGCTGTTTTCCCTCCATACTGTTCGGAAAAAGATCTTGATGCTCTCTAAGCTGGCGGGGGTTGCGCTGATTTTTTCCTACGTCCTCTCTACCGGCCTGCCGGTCAGCGAAGATACTTCTTTTCTAATCTGGCTGGGGTTTGTTTTTCTGCTGATTATCGGGATTGACCTTTTTATGGGCCGCTTTATCACGAAACCGATTGACAAACTGAACGCCTCCGCAAAGCGTATGGCGGGGCTGGACTTTTCCACCCCCTGCAATCTCGTTTCAACCGATGAATTTGGAGAACTGTCTGCCAGCCTGAACACAATGGCTGAAAATCTGCAACAGGCCCTTGCCCGGTTGGAGGGCGCAAACACGCAGCTTGAAAAGGACGTGGAAAAGGAGCGGCTTCTCCTGTCTGAGCGCAAAGAGCTGGTGGACAGCCTATCCCATGAGATGAAAACCCCGCTGGGTATCATCCGGGCCTACGCCGAGGGCTTGCAGGACGAAGCGGACGAGGCCAAAAAGCAGAAATACGCCCAAGTCATTGTTTCTGAAGTGGAGCGCATGAACGGCCTGATCGTGACCCTACTGGATTTGTCAGCCCTGGAAAGCGGAGCCGCAAGCCTGAGCATTTCCCGGTTTGACTTTGTTGAGCTGGTGGAAACGGTAGCCGGGCGACTTCTAATCGACGCCCCGGATACCGATTTTGAACTGCAATACGAGCTGCCGGAGCAAAAAGGTTTTGTGCGGACAGACCGGCGGCGTATGGAGCAGGTTTTGGACAACCTGATCGTCAACGCAAAGAAAAATGTGTATCCCGGCGGCGTTCTGCGGCTGGAAGTGACAGTGGATGATGGGGCGCTGCATTTCTCCATTTTCAATCAGGGCCGACCCATTCCAGAAAGTGATCTGTCCAAAATATGGACAAAATTCTACCGGGACAGCGGCGCAGAGTACAGCGGCTCCGGGCTGGGGCTGTCCATTGTGGCGCAGGTTCTGTCTATGCAAAATCTTCCCTATGGCGCGGAAAACCAAGCGGGTGGGGTGCGGTTCTATTTCTCCATCCCCGTCACAGAATAATTTCACAAGGATTTCACAGCGGCATCACACCAATTTCACACCGCAACCCTAAACTCTCCTTATCACAAATAAGGAGGGTTTTTTATGTTCTTAGGTTTAGCGTGGTACTGGTGGCTGGTGATCGTGGCGGCGCTGATCGTCTCCATCCCGTTCAAGGTCAAGTTTATGAAGTGGTGGAGCAAGCACCAGCAGGAGAAGAAAGGCCAGCGCGGAAAGTGGGGTGACGACAAGTGATCGAGGTCAAAAACCTGACGTTCTCCTACAGCAAGGACAAGCAGGCCCTCCACGGCCTGGACTTCACTGTGGAGGACGGGGAGATTTTCGGCTTCCTGGGGCCGAATGGCTCCGGGAAGTCCACGACCCAAAAAATTCTAACCGGGATTTTGAAGGGCCATGGCGGTAAGGTTTCCCTGTTCGGGCAGGACATTTCCGCCGCCCACGGCCAGGAATTTTTTCAGAAGATCGGCGTCCTGTTTGAGTTTCCATACTTGTATGCCAATCTGAGCGCCGTGGACAATCTGAACTATTTTGCTTCGTTCTATCCCAGGGAGCAGCGGCGGGATGTGGGGGAGCTGCTGGATGCGCTGGAATTTAAGCCGGACTTTCTGAAAAAGCCGGTGTCCTCCTACTCCAAAGGGATGCGCCAGCGGGTAAGCATGGCGCGGGCGCTGGTAAGCAACCCCCGGCTGCTGTTTTTGGACGAACCCACCAGCGGTCTTGACCCCTCCGGCGCGGTGCTGTTCCGAACAATCATCGAGCAGGAGCGCAAAAAGGGAACGACGGTTTTTGTCACCACCCATAACATGGTGGACGCCGATTTACTGTGTGACCGGGTGGCCTTTATCTCCAATGGAAATTTGGTAGCCCTGGATACGCCTAAGCGTCTGAAAGAGAAAAACAGTAATCACCGGGTCGTGATCGACTATCTGTATCAGGGACAGCGGGAAGCGAAAACCATAGAGGCCCCGGAACTGGAAGCAGGTATTCCCTTTGCCCACGACGAGATCATCAGCATCCACTCCCAGGAGCCGACCTTGGAGGATATGTTCATCCAGTACACAGGGAGGGGGCTGTCCTGATGGGAAAAGGATTTTGCGCCCTGTTCAAAAAAGATTGCCGGATGCTGGTGTCGGGGAAATTTTTCTTGATGGCAATAGGGTTTCTTGTCCTTTATACAGCCTATGTGAACTTGGGCTATATCCGCTTCATGCAGATGCCGCCCTACAATGTGTATCTCTACGACCCGGCAGGGACGCAGACGGAAAAATCGCCCTTGGTGCAGACTGTTTTCTCCATGGAGGACATGGACGCCGTCCTGCTCTCCGATGCCAACGGCGTGGGGCTGGACGCCAGCGCCGAGGAAGTGCAAGTGGTACTCTATAAAGGTGCGGAACAAGTTGACCGCCACCGGGCGGATTACGCCCTGTCCCTGCTGCGGCCCTCGGCCAGCCCTGCCCCGGAGGTGCTTGGCAGAAATACGCCAGAACAAAAGGCGAGAAAAGAAATCACCTGCGAACTGCTGTTTTTTGAGTTGGCCGCTGTGGGATTTTTGGGCATCGCCGCCGTACTGTTCAAGGAAAAGGGCATGGGGGTCATTCGTGTCCACGCCATTCTCCCGTTGCAGAAGGACTTGTTTCTCCTGTCCAAGCTGGCGGTGTTCCTGCTCTCCGATCTGGCCTTTGCGGTGCTGCTTACCCTGCTGAATGTGGGGGTAACGGACGGAGCGGCGATACTGCCCGCCGTCTTGCTCCAAACGGCCATCCTGTCGCTGATTATGGCCTTGGTGGGTTTGCTCTGCGCCCTGCTGCTGAAAGATTTTCGGCAATTTACGCTGGCCTATCTGGTGATTGCCATTTTTGCCGCGACCCCCGTATTTTTATCCGCCAATACATCAATCAAATTTGACTGGATCGGCTATCATCCGTTTTATCACGTCTATATGGGCCTGAAAAACGCCTATTTTGGAACGGGCACTTCTCTTGCCTATTATGTCGGTGCTGTCGGTATAATCGTGCTGCTGTTCCTGGTGGTGCGGCTTGCATTTCACCGGGAAATCGGAAAGGAGGGGTGAGGCGTGAAAGGCTTAAAATATCAACTGAAAAGTGTCCTGCGAGATAAATTCTGCCTGATGACATTCCTGCTTCCCATCCTGGTCGCCGTGGCATTGAATTTTATGGGTTCCATTGACTTGTCCAGCCTGGGAGAACTGCACTTTGGCGTACTGGAAAGCGACCTGTCCCCACAGACAATCACATGGCTGGAGCGGTACGGCCCGGTGACGGCCTGTGAAACACCGGAAGAACTGACCGCCGCCATCCGGGAGCCGTCCACCAATGTGATTGGCGTAAAAGCGGACGGTGACAGCATAAAAACTGCAATCAGCGGGGACGAACTGGACATTTTTCAGCAGGCGGCAGCTACACTCCCGGCTCTCTATGAACAGCGGGCAGAAGCGGAGCTGGTGAAAGTTTTGACGCTGGAACGCCCTGACATTCTGGAAAGTTTTCAAGACTTTTTCATCCCCGCTGTGCTGATCGTGGCTATGTTTATGGGCTGTACGTTCAATGCCATGAACATCATTTCCGAAAAAGAGGACGGCGTAGCTTTCATCAACGAGATCCTTCCTATGACACCCAGCCAGTACATTTTTCAGAAAGTCGTAGTGGGCTTTCTCTTTGGCAGTCTGTCCTCTATTGTAATGGTGTGTATCTGTTTCCGCCTGTCCTGGCAGAATTTCGGGATGATGCTAGCGCTGATTGTGCTGTCGTCCTTTGTGGCGGCGCTGATTGGCCTGTTTATCGGTAAGCTCTCCGAGGGTCTGATGATCGGCGTGGTCTATATCAAGATCATCATGCTGCTGTTCCTGGCAGTACCCATTTTATGCGGTCTGATTGGGGCGAGCGGGCCGTTGGCGGTCATTTGCAATCTCGTACCATCCCAGCCAGCCTTTAACGGTATCATGGCCCTGTCCACCGGGAACATGGGAACGGCGGTAAAGGACGTTGGCATTTTGGCTGTCCACTGTATTGTGTGGTTTGCACTCTATGTTTTGATTTCCACCCAGCACAAAAAGCAAGCAGTTCAATAATTTGAAAATGTCTGCCCAGCGGCAGAAAAGAAAAAACGCTGCTGGGCAGACCGATTTCCTATGTCCAAGTTTTTGTATCTGGCGGCGGTTTTGATGATGTAAAACTTTTTTAGAGAACATAAACAGGTAACAGGCGCTTGCCTATGGCCTTTGGGCCACGGGCAAGCGCTTTTTCTATATCCTCTGGAAATCTTGCGGAGTAGACTTTCTAAACCGGCTATTCGTGAGGTAACAGGTAGAATTAACCGGGCGTTCAGAGTACCCAAGAGCGTTAATGGGCGCATACCGGCGCATTGATTGCCGCTACTATCACATAGCACAATCTGGCAGTACTTTGAGCAGCAAAAGCCGTCCGTTTTTCACTGAGATCTCCGCTGTCATTCCTGGCAATACCTCGTTGCTGATGCCGTACTGATACTCACAGGTAATCTCTGCATCAGTCAATGGAAATTTTCGTTTCGGATCGTGATGCCTTGGGCAAGACCGCTGATATTCAGTAAAGAAAAATAGGGGTATCGGTCTTCAATGTGTGCGGGCTTATCCGAAACAATCTCCATCTCCGAGCAGTCGTCCAAGACTTTGACGTTTTTTCCCTGCGTATCCAACATCAACATCAAAGAAACATTCCCTAACGTATGGTCCAGCCGCCCACCAATCATACCTACCAGCAGAAAGTCTTGGAAGCCCCGTTTCAATGCCTCTTTTACCGCAAAAGCTGTATCGGTATCGTCTTTCTCACAAGGAAGTACAATGGTTTCAATGTCCAGATGGGGGTTTTCATAGGAATCAAAGTCGCCCACAATCAGATTCGGGGTGATACTCAACCCCTTCTGATGCTTCAAACCACTGTCGCAGCAGATAAAAAAGTCATCCTCCCGTAGATAAGTTCGGATACGGTTGTATCGCCCAATATCCGCACCTCCGATAATTACACAGTATTTCATATGATAGCTCCCATTTATTTATCCATATTCCAAGCCAACTCCCAAAACGCCAGCTCGTACCGGGAACAGGAAATGAAAATGTTCACAAGATGCCGGACTTGCTGTTCGGTGTAGTGCTGTGTCAGCCGGTCTGTTGTCTCCAGCAGTAAAACGTTTGCTTCGCTGTACTGGGGATTGGCGTAGCCTTTGACCCAATCGCCGTAGAAGGGGTGGTCCAAAGCGCCCGGGTTGCGTTCCACAATCTTCCGGGCGATTACCTCGTAGCTGTAGGCACAGGACAGGATAGCAGCTAAAATCTCTGCCTCCCCCTCCTCATAGGCCACCCGGAGCATATAGGAGGTGTAGGAGAGGTTGTCCAGTGCCCGGTGCGTAGCCTCCAGTTCCTTCCGTGAGACAGCAAACTTTCCCATATACCCCCGATGAATGTCCATCTCCCCTTCGGTCAGCAGCGCCACATATTTGGAGAACAAGGCGGTTGTCTCTGGACTTTTGGCCTTGGCGATGCCCAGCGCGAAAACCTTGGCATACTCCTCCAGGTAGAGAAAGTCCTGGATAATGTAATATTTGAACTTTTCCTGATCCAAGGTGCCGTCCTGAATGCCAAGCACAAAGGGATGTTCGTTGTAAGCGTCCCAAATTTCCTTAACCGCAGATAAAAGCCGCTCAGTGGTTTTCATCACTCCGCCTCCTTTGCAAATTCGCCAGTCAGATCGAAATTATGCTGCATAGGCCCCCGGCCTTTCCCCAGATCCAGCATGGCTCCCAACGCACCGGAGAGGTAGTCCTTTGACCGCTGGATGGCGGCGGGCAGGTCAAAGCCCTTAGCCAGATTGGCGGCAATGGCACTGGACAGAGTACAGCCGGTGCCGTGGGTGTTGGGGTTGTCGATGCGGCTTCCATAGAACCAGGTCCCTACGCCGTCCGCATAGAGAAAGTCGTTGGCATCATTGATGTTATGCCCGCCTTTGAGGAGGACGGCGCAGCTGTATGCGTTGCCGATCTGCTTTGCGGCGGCCTCGATGTCCGACTCGCTGCGGATGGTCATACCAGAGAGAATTTCCGCCTCTGGGATGTTGGGTGTGACCACCGCCGCCAAGGGAAGCAGACGGCTTTTCAGCGTTTCCACCGCTTCCTCAGAGATCAGCCGGTCGCCGCTGGTGGAAACCATCACCGGGTCCACTACGATATTCTTTGCGTGGTAGAATGTCAGGCGTTCGGCGATTTTCTCTATCAGCCCGCAGGAGGCCACCATACCGATCTTCACAGCATCGGACGGAATGTCCTCGAATACCACGTCGATCTGCGCCCCCAAAAATGCGGGAGTCATCTCCACAATCTCCTTCACACCGGTGGTATTCTGGGCCACCAGCGCCGTGATGGCACTCATGGCAAAAACACCGTTCATGGTCATCGTTTTCAAATCGGCCTGAATCCCGGCGCCTCCGCTGGGGTCGGTCCCAGCGATTGATAATGCTGTTTTCATGTTCAAGTCTCCTTTGCATTATTTTTATTGAGCGACGGAGAGTGGTGCCCCCGGTCCGCCGCTGGAAGCTCTCAGCGGTTAAACTGAGAAGAACTTCTGTAGCCTATCCAACTGTGTCAAATCCTCCAAATAGATAGTAGACAGCGCTCGAAGCTCGTTCTGTGCCTTCTCGTGGACATCATAGACCGCCGCTACCGGAAAATCGGCCCCTTTCGCCGTCCGAACCGCGTAAAGCGCATCGTCAAATACGACTGTCTCCGATTTTTTGGTTCCGAGAAAGCGAAGGGCCTCTTCAAAGATGTGAGGTTCGTCTTTACCGTGACCTACCTCGCCGCAAGTAAATATCCTCCCGAAACAGGACAGCACCCCGCACCGCTCCAAGGCGGCTTCCACTAAGTACCGGTCAGTGGCGGTGGCGACGCACAGCTTGACGCCGTTCTTTTGGATCCACACCAGCAGTTCCGCCACTCCCGGCTTTAACGGGGCCTCAAAACGGTAATACTGCTCCAGCATGGCGTTGACCCCGTTCATGAGTTCATCAATACACAGTGTTACGCCATACTCGGTTTGGTAGTAGCGGGCTGCTTGAAGTAAACTCATATTTTTGAACACTTCATTCAAATTTTCACGTGGCTCATACCCAATGGAGCGTAGATAGGTTTCGCCAATGGTGTCCCAGATAAACATGGAATCCAGCAGTGTTCCATCTACATCAAAAATAGCTCCACGCATCCTCATAGGATCACCATTTTCTCTGCCAGCGCCCGCAGCTCCCGGCAGCTTTCCTCGATGTTCTCCGCCCCAAAGATGGCGGAAACCAGGGCTACACCATCCACCCCGCTGCCGGACAGCTGGAGGATATTGCCCCGGTTCAGCCCGCCTATGGCTACGATGGGCACATCAACCGCGCAGCAGATTGTCCGCAGAGTCTCTCTGGGCATCACGTCCACGTCGGTTTTTGTATTGGTGGGGAACACTGTGCCCAGACCCAGATAGTCCGCGCCGTCCCGGACGGTCTGGCGGGCCTCCTTCACCGTGTGGACGGAGACGCCCAAAATCATGTTTCCCCCACCCGGCGGCGGACCTCTCCTGCCCTCATATCCTCCTGGCCCACATGGACCCCGTCCGCGCCGCAGGCAACAGCGATGTCCACATTATCGTTGACGATGAAGGGCACCCCGTACCGCCGGCACAGAGCTTGGATGTCCTTGGCCTCTTGGAGAAACGCCGCCTCGTCCAGTTCCTTTTCCCGCAGCTGCACACAGGTCACACCGCCCTTCAAAGCCGCTTCCACCTGCTGATATAGTGTCCGTTTCCCGGTCCAGGCCCGGTCAGTGACGGCGTAGAGCAGCATATGCCGTTTATCGCACTTCATAGTTGGCCCCCCTCTCCAGTTCCGCCGGAGTCAGGCGGTACATGGCGTCGATAATGTAGTTCCGGTAAGAAGAGTTGCCGTCCAGATTGGTCATACGCTGGTAGGCAATCTCCCCGCACAGCCCCATGGCGCACAGCGCCGCGGCGGCGGCTTCCAATGGCTGATCTGGATTGGCGGTGACAAAAGCCGCCGTCAGGGCGGAGAGCTGGCAGCCGGTGCCGGTGATGGCGGACATCTCAGGACGGCCATTGCGGATACAGAAGGCACGATCCCCATCGGCCACAATGTCGATAGCTCCAGTGATGGCAATAACCGCCCCGGTGCGCCGTGCAAAATCCTTGGCGAAGGACAACGCTCCGGTCAGGTTTTCCTCCGTCACCTTATCCGCCACGTCTGCGTCCACGCCCTTGGTGGTGCCGCTGCCCAGAGCCAGGGTCTTGATCTCCGAGATGTTGCCGCGGACCACGGTAAACTCGACCTCTTTGAGCAGCCCCAGGGCGGTCTCCGTCCGCAGGGTAGAGGCCCCCGCTCCCACCGGGTCCAGCACCACGGGATGGCCTAGCTCATTGGCCCGTTTCCCGGCGGCGAACATGGCGGGGATGGTGCGCTGGTTCAATGTGCCGATATTGATGTTCAATCCGCCGCAGATGGCGGTGATCTCCACGGCGTCCTCCAATTCGTCCGCCATGATGGGCGAGCCGCCGCAGGCCAGCAGCATATTGGCGCAGTCGTTGACCGTGACGTAGTTGGTGATATTGTGGACCAGGGGGGATTTTTGCCGGACATTCTCAAATATTTCTTTAAACATGGATTTACTCCTTTACTCTGGGAGAAAACGTCCCTGTATGGCGGCGCTTTCCCTGTTGATGTCAGGCGGGAGTGGCCCGCCTGCTTGGAAAGGTCGGTCGAGGCTTGCTGGCCTCCTCTCACGCCGGAACACGGCTTCCCATCGCTGTCATACAAGGCTCAGGGCGCTCCCCCTCAACCCGCCGCAAACGTACTGCGGTTTCCAGTACCACATCCTTTCCTGTAAACAAACAAAAACAGGGGGCATCCCAATGGGATGCCCCCTGAAAAAGTACATGCTCCTCTGCAACTTCCTCCGGCGGCATTATCCGCATCAGGTGTAAGGGTCGAAGGTTTACCTTCCTCTCAGCCTGTCACACAAGCTCCCCTGTTTACTTGTTATTAAAATTATAGCACTTTATTTTCTGTTTTGCAAGCAGCTTTTATAAAAACCTGCGATTCGTAAAGTATTGGGTAGTGAACAAGGCAATACTTGCATATAGGGCAAGCGGCATCAGCTCCGCGCAAATCTATGAAAAAAACGGTTAACAAAAATATTTCAAAAACCTTTCAGACTCTCCTAAGCGCCACTCTCCCAAATACCATTGTTAAAGGCAGTTTCCTCAATAGTAAAAGTATTCTTGCGTTGTGTGGACTGTGGAATCATGCTATAATAAGCTGAAATCAAAAACGAGGTTTTACATATGTATGATGTAATTGTTGTTGGTGCTGGCCCCGCTGGGAGTACAGCCGCGAAAGTTTTAGCCGAAAAGGGTCTGCGTGTTTTGCTTGTAGAACGCCATAAACTCCCCCGCTATAAGTCTTGCTCCGGTGTTCTAATTCAAAAGTCAATGGATTTGGTGCGGCGCTACTATGGACAGGATGTGCCGCTGTCCGCAACGTGTACTCCGGTGGAAAATCGGGGCATGATCTTCACGGATGACAAGGGCCGGGAGCTTCGTTTTGAACAGGGCGGGTTGAACGTCTGGCGCAGTTCCTTTGATAACTGGCTGACGGAGCAGGCGGCAGCATCCGGCGCGGAAGTCCGGGACGGCACCAGCGCCATTTCCTGTGAGGAACAGCCCGGCTCAATCTCCGTCACGCTGCGGGGGAATCATCCTGCACAGAGCAGGCCAGATACGTTATTGACTGCGAAGGTGTCACTGGCGTACTAAAACGGCAACTCCTTGGAAACAGCCGGGATTTCATCACAACTTTTCAGACCTTCAACCGGGGAACAATCCAGTTAGACCCGCACTACTTCTACGCCTACTTACAGCCGGAGCTGTCCGAGTATGACGCATGGTTCAACGTGAAGAATGAAATGCTGGTGCTGGGAGTTTCGGTCAAGGACACCAGCAGGATTGAGCAGTTCTATCAGCGGTTTATCTCTTATATGGAGAAACACCACGGCTTGCAGATCCGTCAGCAGGTCAAGGCAGAAAAGTGGCTGATGCCCTATATCCGGCCCGGTTGTCCCGTCACCTATGGACAGGGCCGTGTGCTGTTCGCCGGTGAGATTGCCGGTTTCCTCAATCCGATGGGCGAGGGGATTTCGGCGGGGATAAAGAGCGGCTACTGCGTGGCCCAGGCCATAGCGAATCACTTGGATACTTTGGATATGATCTATGCAGATTACCAGCGGGACACCCAGCAGCTAAAATCTTACATGGAGCGCCAATGGAACTTTGTGGGCCGGATGGCCGATACATTTTCGGATATGATTGTCTGAATGAAAGGTGCGGGGACAAAACGTAAATGAGTTTTGTCCCCTGCACTTTATTTTTTGAAAAAATATTACGTGCCGTAGCGGTTTCCTGTTTACATAAAGGATAACAAGCTACCATGGTTATCTGAGGATGTATGTTATAAAGGGTAGTTTAGAAAACTGCCTAATATAACATAGCGGCTGGTCATTTGTGGTGAATGAATATAGCCGGGAAGTTGGTGATGCCCCGCCTAATATAATAATTCTGCTAACGTCAGGTGCATTATACACTCCACATTCATGCGGCGGTTCAAATGCGCATTTTGCACTTTTGAAAATCAGAAATGCAAAATGCAATTCTGATTCTGGTAATGTCGCAGAAAAAATGTCCTCCACGTTGCGCCAGGGACCAAGTTTGCATTTTGCAATCTTGATCTTTCTGGGAGGTAACGGCGAAATGTGCCGCCACCTCTCCCTGCTGGTGCCGGACACTTTGACCGTCACCAATCAGAACGACATTTTGTCGTTCTGATTCTGGTCAGCCGCAAAATGACGCAGACCAAAGTCAGGCGGACAATTTGTCCGTAACGTGACCGACAAATTGTTGGCCGCGCTTCCAACTATCCAATCTGACAAGCCGATTCTATCTTGCATTTTTGCATTTTTTTCGAGAGCGACGGACAAATCTTGCATTATTGCCATATTTTTGCGGTCATGGCCGATTTGACCGTATAATAGAGATGGGCGAACAAACCGGGTCACTTCAAGAAACTCTCAAATTCTTTTTTTGAAAATGGTTCCGCTTTACCCCCCGGTTTTTCTTCTATTAGTGGAGGGATGCTTTGGACGCTGTGAAAACCATCGTCCTTTCACGACAAAAACACATAGGCATATCAAGCCAGCTTTCGGTTGCAAACGACATTATGCAGCCGGGGGCTGGTTTTCTGTCTGCCTGGACAAGTCCACCACCATCATACTACGGGTTGCGGCCTACCGCAAGAAAGGAAGGCAAATATAGCTATAATTCAACCAGCAGAGGCGAAAACCGCCACCATCTACCGGCGTATCGGCTCCACCACCTACAAGCTCTGGGTGCATTTCAGCGATACCGCCCAGGAAACCATGAACGACAAAATTCTTCATTTAATTCAACATGAGGCCATGACAAATGCGGCAGACTGTGGTACAATGAACATACCACAAATGACCCAGCCGCTTGAAGGGAGTTCGCTATGAACACAAAGCGGTTGGACACAGAGAAGATCACGGCTCTTTATGAGAGGTCATCGCGTGACGATGAAATGTCGGCGGGCGATAGTAACTCGATTATTCATCAAAAGCAGATGCTCGAAGCGTATGCTGCCCAGCATGGCTTTGGTAACTGCGTCCATTACACGGACGACGGCTGGTCGGGCGGCAGCTTTGACCGTCCGGACTGGAAACGCCTGATTGCGGACATTGAGGCCGGAAAGGTCGGCTGTGTGATCGCCAAGGATATGAGCCGGATCGGGCGCGACTACTTACAGACTGGCTTCCAATATGGGATGCATCTGGAAACAAGGCCATATCTCCCGGCCGGGCTTCGCTGGTAGAAATCCGATCCAGGTTCACGCCAATATACCAATTTCCGTCGCTGGGGAGTCTAGCGTTACGCAGGGCCCAATCAATCATGCCGGAACAATCTAGGCCAAAGGGACGATATGTTCCTGTAGATGGGCTTCCCGCCGCAGTAACTTTCTGGAGCGTTCCCCATCGGCTGTCCCAGCCGGTAGCGTGAGACTTGCCGCCCCCAAAATAGTTGACTTTACCTACAAGGGAAAGGACCTTTTCTACTATGTCCCGTCTAGCTTCTTCCAAGTCGGCGGGAAGGTTCGCCAACACTTCTCGTTCATCCGCGCCAGTGATATCAAGGCTCCCGGCAAGGCTGGACAACGTGGGGCGTTCGGCCAGCAGCTCATCCAGGGCGCTGTTTTGATAGGGCGTGAAATTATAAACTGTTCGCATATCGTCGGCGGATTTTGGCGTAATGGTGATATGCAGGATTTTTTCTGTCCATGCCTCCTGGCTACCATTGGCGGGGTGGTCAATGGTTTCAACTTCTGTTGAGATGACGGTCATATCCCAAAATACGGAGGTCAGCTTGTTTACCCGGTTAGCATCCAGCGTGGCAACGTCCAGGCCGTCCACTTCCGATCCAGCCAACTTTACCGCAAACACGGCGAAAACCTCGGTCCAATCTGGGGTGTTGCCTTGGATATCAATGCTGTCATAATCCCCGGTCTGCAATTCCTCTAGCTTTGCATTGTATGCAACATTAACGGAGCCAACAGCCTGGGAAACGGAAACCGTACCGGGGGCATTCGGCTCCTGCGCATAGAAAAGGCTGAAAGGAGAATTGGCAACGGCGGCTATTATAATTACGATTACCAGAGAGGTCAAGAGGATGCCGCAGCAGATCACGGCGCTGACGGCGCTGCTTACAGCGGAAGCGGTCCTTATCCCAGCTTGCGCGATACGCTTAAAGGCCATTCCAATGGTCCTGACGGCCTTTCTCGGCTTAGCAAGTATTTCCTTCTGGGCCTGTCGTCGGGCGGCCCTAGCGGCTTTAGAGGCTGCTGTGGGATGCCGAGAGATGGGGGCCTCCGCAGTCTTTTCCTTGCCCTGGCGCAGCTTAGGCGATAAGGGTGCTTTTGTAGCTGGTTCTCTGCTTTTGGGCTTTGAGCGGAAAGGAGAACGCTTTTTGATGTCGGTTTGTTTCCCTTCTGTCGAGGGACTTCTTGGTAGGGCCTTTCCGGGAATTTGCGGAGAAGCAATCGGCGGCTGCGCTATATTTGCCGGATCCAAGGTCATGTGCTACACTGAAAGGGATGCTGTGGATTGGTGTATTCATCCTACCACAAGATGGTTCAAGAAAGGCTCCAACCACAGCCCCTTGCAGTTATGTTAATCAGTTAGATACCGCCAGACGGTTGATGTAGAACAAGGTTACACGGCAAGGTGTTCTGTGGATACAGCATCAAATTTTACATCTGGAGGTTCTGTTCATGGTTTGTGTCGGTATCGACGTTGCAAAGGACAAGCATGACTGCTTCATCCTGTCCTCAGAGGGGAAAGTGTTGGCGGAGGTGTTTACTATTGCCAACAGCATGGAGGGCTTTCAACTCCTTCTGGAGAAGATTTACAGCTGCACTTTACCTCAAGACAGCATAAAAGTAGGACTTGAGGCGACCGGGCATTACAGCTATAACCTTCTGGGGTTCCTTCTTGACAGCGGCCTGCCAACCTATGTCTTGAATCCCCTGCACACCAATCTCTACCGAAAAAGTCTCTCCTTGCGGAAGACCAAGACCGATAAAGTTGACGCGCGTACCATTGCGGCTATGCTCTTGTCCGATTTGGGCCTCAAGCCCTACACGGATACAGCATACCACAACGAAGAGCTAAAATCACTCACAAGATACAGATTTGATAAAGTCCGGGAGCGGGCCAAGCTCAAGCAGTCAGTCTCCCGTCTGGTCTGTACTCTGTTCCCCGAACTGGAAAACCTGGTGCCTTCTCTCCACATGAGCTCCGTCTATGCTCTCTTGGAGGAGTTCCCTGGAGCCAAACAGATTGCAGACTCCAATCTCACTCGGCTCAAATTCCTTTTGGCTGGCGCCTCCAAGGGCAGATACGGGCGGGATATCGCGGTGGCCATTCGGGATGCAGCCAGAGCTTCCATTGGCTCCATCATGCCCGCCAAGTCCCTGGAACTCCGGCACACCATCCGTCTCATCCGAGAACTGGATGCTGAAATTGCAGACATTGAATCTTCTATCCGGTCCGTCATGGAGGAACTGCGCTCTCCCATTACTACCATCCCCGGCATGGGACTGCGAATGGGAGCCATGATCCTGGCCGAGGTGGGAGACTTCTCCCGTTTTGATTCTCCCGACAAAGTCCTGGCTTACGCCGGCCTGTCTCCCTCCATCTACCAGTCCGGGCAGCTCAACAACGGCTATGCCCATATGGAGAAGCGGGGTTCCAGATACCTGCGCTTTGCCATTTACAACGCTGCCAAGTACGTCTGCATTTGGGACCCCACCTTTGCCGCCTACCTTGCCAAGAAGCGGGCTGAAGGCAAGCATTACAATGTGGCCTTGTCCCATGCCGCCAAGAAACTGGTACGGCTCATCTGCGCAATGGAGAAATCCAGACTTCCTTACCGGCCGGTAACAGCCACGTAGTCCACCCTGGGGCTTCTCACTTTGGCGTCCTCACGGACGTTTGCTTCTTTGCGCTCTTTTTCCGTCTTGTAGTTCCACATACCTTCGTTCTCCTTCAGTTTAGGACTTGACTTTTAATAGTTAGTCTTTCTTAATTTAGTTCATCTCGTTTGGCCGCAGGTTGTAATATTAAATGCGAAAGAACACGAACCCACCCGACAGGGTGCGGAACGGTTCTATCGCATTTATTTTTTTA
>JBCLRG010000041.1:0-26509 GCA_041223955.1 Oscillospiraceae bacterium 38-13
TGGGGCGGGGACTACAATTCCTCCGGCTGGTATTCCCGGAACGGAAGTCACACCATCCGCGTCCGGGCAGTAGACACCTACGGCGCGGCTTCTCCCTGGCAGGAGAAAACCATTGAATTTGTCAATCAGGCCCCCAGCAAGCCGGTGATCTCCCGGAATCCCGCCAACGGTGTGGTGCGGCCCAGCCAAGCGGTGACGATCACCGCCAGCTCCACCGACCCGGAAGGGGACACTATTACTTATGAATGGGACGGCAGGGACAAGGAAACCACCACTTATGGCTATGGAAAGCACCTTATCAAGTGCAGAGCGGTGGACGCCTATGGCGCGGCTTCTCCCTGGTCCGCTATCGTGTTCTTTGTGGCGGATGATGTGGGCGGCGGCATGACCCTGACCTCCGCCAACTCCTTCATTGAGGAAACCGGCATCAGCTTCAATGACGATGGGGAGACGATCTATGGCTACATCACCGAGTACACCTTTGATGTGCCGCCCGTCAGCGGTCACAACGGCAGCGACTACGGCAGGGTCGAAGCCTATAACATCCGCACCGGCCAATGGGATGAGATTGCCTATAAGACTACGAATAACGGCGTGACCCTCTCCGGCAAGCTGCCCACCGGCACCTATACACAGATGCGGTTCTATTACTATACGAACCACGACTGTATGTATAACAAGAGCAACATCACCTATTCCATTGTATTTGATTTTTAAGATAAGGAGATTTGCCTATGCGAAAAACGAAAAAACTTTCCCGCGTTCTGAGTATGATTCTGGCGTTCTGTCTGAGCGTGGCTCTGCTGCCCGCCCAGGCGTTCGCCGCCTCCATTGACGATGATCCCGCCACATGGCCCGCGCCGGATTCCCGGTACACCGCCCCGGACAAGAACCCGGTGTATCTGTTTCTGGACTATACCGACGAGGACAACGGCGGCATCCGGGCCTCCCACTACTGCGTCTCCGGCGCGGAGCTGAACCCGGATATTGTCAAGGCCACCGCCTCCGCTGGCGGGCGGGTCAAGTACACCTGCGACACCTGTGGAAGCTGGGCGCAGATCAACGTCCCCGCCCTGACCCTGAGCGCGTTTACCCTGGACCCGGCCTATCTCTCCGCCACTACCACGGGCGTGGAGTACAGCGGGAACGCCTACACGGTAGTCTACAACGTGGCCCCGGCTTTCCACCGCTATGTGGGCACTACGCTGGACAACCATGTGTCCGTCACCGCTCCCGGCTCCTATGGCATTATCATCACCGTGGACAGCGCCATCTATGACAATGTGGAGCTGCGGACGGCGGAGCGGCTGCTGGTCTATCCCAAGGCCGTCCCCTGGACTGCTGAATTTGACAGCAAAATCTATGACGGGAACAGTCTGCTGGATGGCAAAACCGTCACCTATCTGGACGTGAACGGCGTTTCCGTTCCCGCCGCCCTCTCCGCCTGTCAGGTGAAGGTGGAGGGCGGGGAGCTGACGGTGGACACCGCCGCCCCCGTCACCCGGCCCGTGGCCGCTGGTCCCTATGCCATCGGCGCGACCATCACGGATGATAACTACGTCTGGCAGACCGAGGACGGCAAATATAACACTGTCTACTCTCTGGCCTGGATTTTCCCCGCCACCAATCGGATTTATGTGGGCGATACCGTCCAGGCGGTGAGGCTGACCACCGGCAGCAGCCTGTATCCCTCTCCCTACACCTGGACCATTGATCCCAGCTATGCCGGGTTCAATTCCAGCAAGCCCGGAACCACGGAAATTCAAGTGGCCGTGACGAAGGGAAGTACATCCCTGGGCCGCGTGACCATCCCCGTGACCGTGATTCCCCGGCCTATCCTCAGCGTTGAGGAAGTGGTGCGGACGGCTCCCATGGGGACGGCGTTCAATAAGCTGGGCCTGCCCTCAACCGTCTCCGTTGTGGCCGAGGGCGGCACCGGCAACGCCCAGACCGTCACCGGCGTTCCTGTCACATGGAGCAGCACCGGCTATGACCCCTATGCTCTGACGCAGACCGTCAAGGGAACGCTGAACCTCACCAATTTCCCCCAGCTCTCCGGCGACAATATCCCCGCTGTTACCGCCACGGTCAATCTGACCTACGGCACCGTGGAGGCCCCCTCCATCAGCGACTACACCAAGACCTATGATGGGCAGTCCACCGCCCTGCCCATGCCCGGACTGCCGGACGGCATCCAGTCCGTCACCGTGGCCTACAAAGGGACCGCCAATAACGGACGGCCTTACAGCAGTTCCAACCCTCCGGTGAACGCTGGCAGCTACACCGCCACCGTCTCCTTTGTCATGGAGCAGGGCTATCCCCAGCTCTCCGGCGTGACGGCGCAATATGTGATCGAAAAGGCGGCGCAGACCTGTCCCGCGCCCACGCTGGACAGCGCCGACACCAATTCCCTGACGCTGAACGCGGTGGAGAACGCCGAGTACAGTATGGACGGGAAGGTGTGGCAGGACAGCCCCGTGTTCAAGAATCTGGATGCTGGCACCGCCTACACCCTCTACCAGCGGTTGAAGGCCACCGAGGACGGCAACTATGACGCTTCTCCCGCCGTCTCCGCGCAGTTCTCCACCGAGTACACCACCGTGGACCCCGGAGATCTGAGCGCGGTCCTTCAGCCGCAGACCCACCCCTATACCGGCAGTCCCATTGCCTATCAGGTCCCGGCCATTTCCCACGTTACCCGGTCCACCGTGACCTACTCCGTGGACGGCCAGACCACTACCGCTGCCCCCACCAACGCGGGGACCTATCCTGTGACCGTCAGCTTCACCATGCAGGCGGGGACCGCTCCCCTGGACCCGGTGACTTCCACGCTGACCATCACAAAGGTGGAACAGAACGCCCCCAACCCGCCCCGTGCCAGCAATACCGGCACCAACTCCATCACCGTCACCGCCATTCCTGGGGCGGTGTTTTCTATTGACGGCGGCAAGACGTGGCAGGCCAGCACCATTTTTGAGGGCCTGACCCCGGACACGGCCTATACCATCCTGGCTAAGTATCCCGGAGATCGCAACCATGAGGAAAGCCCCACTTCCTCCGCCATTATCCGCACCACCCGGCAGAACGCCTCTGCTGGGACGGTCCAGTCCGCCGTCTACACCTATGACGGGACGCCCAAGTCCCTTGTGGCGGACGTTCCCGCTGGATGCACCGAAGTGGTGCAGACCTTCACCGGCACCAACGGCACCGCTTACGGTCCCACCACTGAGCCGCCCGCCAATCCCGGCGTTTACAATGTCAAGGTCAGCTACACCATGCAGAGTGGCTATGAGGAATTGCAGCCGCAGTATGCCACCCTGACCATCAACAAGGCTACTCCCGCCAAGCCCCTGGCCCCCGTGGTCACTGGCGTGACGGATTCCTCCATCACCATTGATGTGGTGGACGGCATGGCCTATTCCATTGACGGCGGCGTAACGTGGCAGACCACCGGCACCTTCACCGGCCTGACCCGCGACACCACCTATGAGATCAAGGTCAAGGCGGTGGAGACGGCCTGTTATAAGGAGTTGGAGGGTCCCTCCACCATGCAGGCCACCGAGAAAACCACCGTCACCTTTGAGCGGTTCGCGGATCAGACGGTGGAGTACAACGGCCACGCGCAGACGTACACCCTGCCCAAGTCCAACCCCGGCATCGCCTCCATGACCATCACCGGCTATGACGGCATCGCTACTCCGCCCGTCACCGTGGGCGATTATATGGTCAACATCGACTTTGTGGCGGCAGAGGGGTATAAGCTGCCCGAAACCCTGCCCGCCCCGGTGCTGCATATCACCCGCGCCTCCGGCGAGGCTGGTACTATCCGCCCCGTGCTGAAGGATGAAACCGTCACCTACACCGGCGCTCCCCAGCGTTACCACGGGGCGGACGGCATTGAGGGCATCGCCTCCGTTGCGCTGACCTACACCGGCGCGGACGGCGTGGAAAGCACCACCGCCCCCACCAACGCCGGAGTTTACAACGTGACCGCCATTTTCTCCCCGGACGCTAATCACACCCTGGCGGCTGGTGACTACTCTGCTACGCTCACCATCCGCAAGGCGGGGCAGGATACCCCTATGGCCGTTTTGGAGAGCAGCAGCGCCCATGAGCTGACTGTCTCCGCTATTCCCGGTGCGGAGTACAGTATTGACGGCGGCAAAACGTGGCAGAGCGGCAATACCTTCAGCGGGCTGGAAGCGGACAAGAATTACACGATCCTGGTCCGTATGGCTGAGGACGAAAATCACACCGCCTCCGGCTCCCGGCCCGTCTCCGGCAGGACCACCGATCAGCCGGTGGACATTCTGGAAGCGGATATGCCCGCTTACAGTACCGTCTATAACGGCAACCGCCAACCCTATCCCTACACCAGTCTGTTGACTGATATGGAGGGTGTGAAGTCCGTCAGCGTCATGTATGTCGGCATCCTCGCCAGCGGCAAGCCCTACGAGACTTCCGAGGCCCCTGTGAACGCCGGAACCTATAAGGTCCGTTTCTACCTGGTTGCCGAGGACGGCTACGATCTGAGCGCCGAACAGGTCTACGCGGATATGACCATCTCCAAAGCACCGCAGGCCATGACTACCGCCCCCACCATCGCCCGCCGCACAACGACCACCATTGCACTGAACCCTGTCCCCGGCGCGGAGTACAGCATGGACGGCGGCGAGACGTGGCAGGACAGCCCCAAGTTTACCGGCCTGACCCCGGATACCGCCTACACCTTCACCCAGCGGATGAAGGAAACGGATAATCTCACCGCCTCTGACAGCCAGAGTGTGGAGGGCCGGACTGTGGCCGACACGGGGCTGGACTATGAGATTGACTACCGGAAGGAGATCATCACCTTCGACCCCGATGTGGTGGAGGCCGGGAAGGACTACACCCTGACCGATAATCTGCCCAGCGGCGGCACGATCACCCCCGGCACAACACTCTATGTCCGTCTGGTGGACGATGGCACCGGCAACTCTGGCCCCGTGGTGATGGAGGTTCTGCCGGAGCGTCCCACCGCCCCGGACGTGAAGGTGAATCCCTTCGATTTCACCATGAACACCACCACCGGCATGGAGTATTCCGATGATGGCGGCGAAACCTGGAAGCCCTGCACCGATAACCAGAACGTGGAGGACCGGCAGGGCGAGACGCTGCTGGTGCGGATCGCCGCCACGGACGATTCCTTTAAGAGCGACCCCACCACTGTGACCGTCCCCGTTCGGGGCGCGGCTCCTGTGCTGACCATTGACAACGCCATCGAGCGCATGGACAGCACCGCCGCTATGGAGTATTCCAAGGACGGCGGTGGGACTTGGATTCCCTGCCTGGACAACATGGACCTGTCCGAGCTGACCAACGCCACCCTTCTGGTGCGTTACGCCTGTGACGGCACCAACCCCGCCAGCAACACCGCCACCCTGACCGTCCCCAGCCGGAACGCCGCCCCCACCGCCGATCTTGACCGCGTAGCGGAGCGGCTGACTGTCTCCGGCACCGCGCCGGAGTACCGGACGGAAAGCGGCTGGACTGCCGTTCCCGCTGACGGGCTGGATGTGTCCAGCTTCTACGGCAAGGAGCTGGCTGTTCGGGAGAAGTACGATTCTGACCATTTTGCCAGCCTGCCCGTGCTGGTGAAGGTCCCGCAGAAGGGTGACAAGCCTGATCTCACCATTGACCGGGACAAGCAGACGGTCAACACCACCGCTGGCATGGAGTACAGCACGGACGGCGGCAAGACCTGGACCAAGTGCGACCCGGATATGGATGTTTCCAACCTGACCGGCCAGACCATCCTCGTTCGGGAGGCAGCGACCGAGGACAAGTTTGCCAGCGATTCCACCGAACTGCGGATTCCCAACCGGACGGAAAATCCCACTGTCACCCTGGACACCATCACCGAGACGGTGAACACCACCGAGGATATGGACTACTCCATTGACAGCGGCTTGACCTGGAACCCCTGCAACAAGCCCCTGGACGTGTCCAATCTGACCGGGCAGACCATCATCATCCGCAACCACGGGGATGAAAGCTCCTTCCCCAACAGCAGCGTGGCCGTTACCATTCCCGCCCGCCGGGAGGCCCCCAAAGTGGAGGTGGACAGCAAGGCCCAGACCGTTAGCTCCGACAAGGGCGTGGAGTTCTCCGCTGACGGCGGCAAGACCTGGACCACTCCCTCCAAGCCGCTGAACACCGCCGACTACCTGGGCAAGACGGTCCTTTTCCGCTATCCTGCCACCAGGGAGGATTTTGCCAGCCGGACTGTCACTGTGGTGATCTCCAAGCACCCCGGCGCTCCTGTGCTGGTCTTTGACCCTGACAATGAGACGCTGAACACCACGCCGGATATGGAGTACAGCACAGACGGCGGCAAGACCTGGAAGCCCTGCCCGAACCCGCTGGACGTGTCCGATCTGGCCGGGAAGGATGTTCTCATCCGTTACCCCGGCAAGGATGATGGCCTGCCCGGTGAGACGGTTACGGTGAAGATTCCCGACCGCCGCAAGGCTCCCAGCGTGGGCCATACCGATGAAACCCGGCAGGGCCGGAATGACGGTACTTTCACCAAGACAGATAAGACCATGGAATACCGGCTCCTGCCCGACGGCAAGTGGACCGCTATCACAGGGAACACCGTGAGGGGACTGGCTCCCGGCACATACGAGGTGCGCTATGCGGCCACCGCCTCTGAAATGGCCTCCCAGGTCCAGAAGGTCACGATTGCCAAGGGCGGCAGCACGGGCGGCATTGGTGATCTGACCACTCCCGGCTCCAAGCTCTCCCTGCTGAACCGGAAGGACCACATCGCCTATATCGCCGGACGCACCACCACCCAGGCCGCGCCCAATGCGGACATTACCCGCGCCGAGGTTGCCGCCATCCTCTACCGGCTGCTGACCCCGGAGGCGAAAGCCGCCTATGGCACCAGCATTAACCGCTTCAAGGACGTTCCCGCCGGAGCATGGTACGGAACCGCTGTCTCCACTCTCTGCAACATGGGCGTGATTACCGGCTACCAGGACGGCACATTCGGTCCCCAGCGGAATATCACCCGTGCGGAGCTGGCAACGATCCTTGCCCGGTTCTGTGACAGCAGCGGCAATAACACCGTTCTGGACCGCTTCACCGACATTTCCCATAGCTGGGCGCGGAAGTACATCAATCTGGCGGCGGAGGCCGGTCTGGTCTACGGCTACACGGACGGCACATTCCGGCCTGACCAGAACATCACCCGCGCGGAAACCATTGTGATGGTCAACCGCATCCTGGGCCGCTCCGCTTCTGCTGACACCGTGGTGAAGGGCTACAAAACCTTCTCGGACGTTGCCGCTGGCGCGTGGTACTATTGGGATATTGTTGAAGCATCCAATGGTCACAGCTTCAGCATGGACGGCTCCACGGAGAAGTGGACCGCCCTGGGATAACACCACAACACTTTTCAGCCCCGGAAGGACTTGTTCCTTCCGGGGCTTCTTTTTTGCGCTTAAGGAGGTATGATTGACGAAAACAAGCGAAAATCAAAACAATTTCTGCTCAATCTCGCTGTCCGGTGGCAAGGATTCCAGTGCGCTCCTGCTGCTGATGATCGAAAAGGAAATGCCCATTGACTGCGTACTCTATGCGGATACGGGTATGGAGTTTCCTGAGATGGAGGCCCATATCGCCAAGCTGGATGATCTGCTCTACCGGGAGCGCGGCATCCACATCGTCACCCTGCGCCACCCCCATGGCTTTGAATGGATGATGTTTGATATTCCACAGCAGAAGAAACGGGCCATTGAACGCCGTATTGCTATGGGCCAACCGCTGACGGGCTACGGCTGGCCGGGAATGACCGTGCGCTGGTGTACTGGCCAGCTCAAAACGCACCTGATTTCCAAAGAGGTCAACCGGCTGAAGAAGGAGCAGAATGCCCTGCACTACATTGGCATTGCCGCCGATGAAGCCCACCGCTGTAAAGATGATCCGCAGAACCGCTATCCCCTGGTAGAGTGGAAGATCACCGAAGCCCAGGCGTTGCAGATTTGTTATAGCCGGGGCTTTGATTTTGGCGGGCTGTACGAAATCTACCGCCGTGCTTCCTGCTGGTGCTGTCCCTTGCAACGGATTGACGAGCTGCGGAAACTGCGGACCCATCACCCGGAGCTGTGGGCGCGGCTGCGGGAGATGGACAACCGGGCACGGGCTATGTTCGGCCCCGGCCCTCTGGGACAGTTCAAGAAAGATTGGAGCGTGGAACGGCTGGAGGAACGCTTTGCCCGTGAGGAAAAGGCAGGGCGCAAGTGACACATCACCTTCTCCGCCATCGGGTAGTCCCACCTTGATTTTTCCCGCTCATATAACACAAAATTACGAAAAGGAGGCAGGCCCTTATGAACTATGAAATAAAGCGTCCGCTGATGAAAGTGATCGACAAATGCCTGCTGGACCACGCTGCCGCTGTCGGCACAAAAGAGGGCGGGCCGGACATTGAAGATGTGTACCGGCTGCAAAACTTGTCTAAAATTCACTACTATTTGAAGGAGGAACATGACTTTCTGGCCGATGAAGTAACAGCCCTGCTGCAATTTACTGACCCGCTGACCGTGGCGCTGGAGTGCTGGAAAGAACAGGACCACCCATGGGAGTTTCCCATCTGCGACATACTCTATGCGATCAAGGCGTATGAGCGATTCCCACTGGTGAACCCGGCTGGCTATGTCCAGCAGAAGGTGGATCAAATCCAATCCCTGAAAGACCGGCTGGACCGGAATATGTCTGACTTTCGGGCGGAGCTGCTGGGCATGGACAAGATGGAGATCATTGCCATGAGTGCAGAAATCTCTGCCATGCAGGGAGCGCACAATTTTATGAAGAAATACTTCAAATTTGAGCCGGGTAATGCTGAAATTTTACTCCGCATGGAAAACCCCCTGAAATTTGTCGCGACCCAGTGGCGGTCTGATGTGGCTGAACTGTTTGATATGAACGCTCAGGTGGGAGAGGCGATTGTGGAGGCGGGCAAGGAGGTTGCAGTCCTGCGGTATTTTGCTGTGCCGGAACAGAGACAGGCTATTTCCGCCGAAGTGCAGGCCACATTGCAAATGCTGGTGGACACCGACCTGAAGCTGTACGGCGAGGTAACGGGAGATACCTTGGAGGCGATCCAGACACAGGGCTTTCTTTTGCGGGACGGCGCTTTGATAAAAGCGGACCCGGTACAGATTGGAGAGGTCCAGAGTGGACGGGAGCCTGCCGCAATATCTGATTCGGTAAAGCCCTCTCTGCGCGGCCAGCTCCACGAAAAAATGCGGGAAGCGGGTCAGCGCCCGCCCCCGTCAGAACATCCCAAGGGCGGCGAGGCTCGCTGACCCCGCCCGCCGCCGCTTGCAGAAAGGAGGCAGATCACCATGCAGGACGAAGTGCGGGATAAATCCGTTGCCCTGGCAATCAAGGTGGGCAAGACCGGCGGCAGACTGACCGCCGATCTGCTCAAATGGGCGATACGGAAGTATCTGGCGCAGTCCCAAAACCCGAAAATCCACCATGGCAAACAGAGCGTGAAGCAGCTTGTGGGCCAGGGGACGGGCGTGAAAAGTATTGATATTACCGCTAAAAATATCAAGTCATTTGAAAGTGTGGCGAAAAAATATGGCGTGGATTTTGCTCTGAAAAAGAACCCGGAGAAGGGTGAATACTACGTCTTTTTCAAGGCACGGGATGATGACGCTATGAAAGCCGCCTTTGCCGAGTACACCGCCAAGACCATACGCCGCAAGGCCCCGGAGAAGCCCTCTGTCCGGCGGCAGCTCGCCCACTTCAAGGAGGTTGCCAGAAGCATGGCGCAGGATACCGTCAAGGACCGGGACAGAGGGGAGCGTGGACTGTGAAATTTGACTTAAAAAAGTTTCTGATTCTCAACTTCCCCTATGCTCTCATGTTCTGGTTCTTCAACCGTGTGGGCGAGGGCTACCGGCTGGCCGCTGGCGCAGATATGGTGGCCAAGGGCATGGGGGCGATCTCCGGCCTGGGTGAGATCATATCCCGCAACCCCCTCCCCAGCTTCCACCCCCAGGACCTTCTTGTGGGGCTGATCGGCGCGGCCTGTATCCGGGCGGCGGTCTACATCAAGGCCAAAAATGCCAAGAAATACCGCCACGGGGTCGAGTACGGTAGTGCCCGTTGGGGCAATGCCCAAGATATCGCCCCTTTCATTAACCCTAAGTTTGACCAGAACATTCTCCTGACGCAGACGGAGCGTATCATGGTGGGCCGCAATAAGATTCCCAAGTACAACATCAATAAGAATGTGCTGGTGATCGGTGGCTCTGGCTCCGGTAAGACCCGCTTCCATATTAAGCCCAATTTGATGCAAATGAACGCCAGCTATATTGTCACGGACCCGAAAGGGTCACTATAATAAGGATAGAAAGGTCGTGAAAATACAAAACAGGAGGTTACACACATGAGGAAGCAGGAGCAAAAGGGTAAAATCACAGCATTGTACGAAAGGTTATCTCACGACGATGGGCGGTCTGACGAGAGCGTGTCCGTAGAAAATCAAAAGCGCATCCTGGAGGACTACGCCCGAAAAAATGGCTTCACTAATGTCCGCCACTTCACCGATGACGGGGTGCGGGGAACGACCTTCAAGCGGCCCGGCCTGGACGCTATGGTGGACGAGATACGGGCCGGAAATGTGGCTACCGTCATTGTCAAAGACCAGAGCAGAATAGGCCGTGACGTGGTGGAGGTCGGCTTGCTCAAACGCACCTTTGACGAGTACAACGTCCGCTTTATCGCCGCCAATGACAACCTGGACACCGCCAATGGATTTGATATTATGTCCATCTTCCGGGATGTGATAAATGAGTGGTACGTTGCTGACACCAGCCGCAAAATCAAGACCGTTTTCAAGTCCAGAATGGAAAAGGGCCTGCGCTGTTCGGGGGCCGTCCCCTATGGCTATCTCGCCTCAAAAGAAGAAAAGGGCGAGTGGGTGATCGACGAGGAAGCTGCCGCCGTTGTGCGCCGCATCTTTCAGATGGTCATGGACGGTCAGAGCGTCAACGGCATCGCCCGAACGCTGCGGGCCGAGCAAATCCCCATCCCTTCCGAACACTGGAAGCGTATCGGCTGTCCTGTTCGAGCCAACAGCTACCGCGACCCCTACGCATGGTCTGCCACCACCCTGGGTTATATTCTTAAAAGGCCGGAGTACCTGGGGCGCAAGGTGCTGGGCAAGACTGTCTGTGAGAACTACAAGACTAAAAGCACCCGCAGGACAATGCCAGAGGAACAATTTGTATTTGAGGGAGCCGTCCCCGCCATCATTGACGAAGAAACGTGGCACAATGTTCAGCGTTTGCGGGAAACCAAGCGCCGGACACCCAAGCGGAGTAATGCCCCTAACCGTTTAACCGGACTGCTCTACTGTGCCGACTGCGGCGCAAAGCTGACCCACCACAACAGTCTTGTCCAAGGCAAGTACATTGACGATGCTTTCACCTGTTCCAGATACCGGGCACCTATGGAGGATTGCACCATTCACTATGTTGCCACGCAAAAGCTGGAAGCGGCGATCCTCTCCGCCATCCAGCGGATAAGCTGGTATGTCCGCAACAACGAGCAGGAGTTTGTTCAGCGGGTTCGAAAGGCATCCAGTCTGCGCCAGGAGGAAGCAGTCAAGGATTGCCGGAAACAGATTGTCCAGGCGAAGAAGCGCCACGCCGAACTGGACGGACTGGTGAAGAAGCTGTACGAGGCCAACGCCACGGGCAAGCTGCCGGATAAGCATTTCAGCCGTCTCCTTGCCGAGTATGACGAGGAACAGGCCGCGCTGGAAGCCTCCATGACGGAGTGGCAGGGCTTGCTGGACAACTGGAACGCCGACCGGGTGAGAATGACGGAGTTTATCGACCTTGCCAAGCGGTACACCGATTTTTCGGAACTGACTACGCCCATTCTCAATGAGTTTATCGAGAAAATCGTTGTCCATGAGGGCAACGGACGGGGAAAGCAGCGCCGTCAGCGGTTAGATTTCTATTTCAATTTCATTGGCGCGTTTGAGGTTCCCGCCGACATTGTGACCCCGATGGAGCAGGAGGAAGAACGCCGCCAGCAGGAGGAACAGGCAGAGAAAGAGGAACGCTCCCAGGTGCTTGCCCAGGTTCGGTATGAGAGGTACAAGCAGGAGCGCCGGGAGTTTACCGCGAGGAAGCGGGCGGGCCTGTTGACCCCGGAGGAACAGGCGGAGGAAGAACGGCGGTTAGAGCGCAATCGGGCCTATCAGCAGAAGCAACGCGACAAGAAAAAGGCCAGTCAGCCAGAGAAGCCTCGCAAACGCTCACTGAAGGAACTCGCCAAGCTGGATGGAGCCGATCTCACCCCGGAGGAAGCGGAGCGGCTTGCGGCGCACCGCCAGAAGAAAGCCGAGCAGCACAAAGCGTGGCGTGACAGGCAGAAGTCCGCACAGCCCCCGAAGCCCCAACAGCGGACGTTGAAAGAACTTGCCAGATGTGCCGAGGCAGGTTTGCCTCTCACCCTAGAAGAAGCGGAACGGCTGGAAGCCCATCGCAATCGGAAAAAGGCGGCTTTGCAGGATTTGAAAGCCCGCGCCGAAACCGACCCGGTAGCGGCGGCAGAGTTGGCGCAGCAGAGAGCGCAACAGTCAGAAGCGGTAAAGAAGTCCCGTCAGAAAATGTATGCGGACGCTGCCGCCGGAGATCCCGAAGCCCAGGCCCGGTATGAACGTATGCTTGCCGCGAGGCGGGAGAACTACCACAGGAAGAAACAGGCAGAAGCCGAAGCTGCTCAAGTCAGCTAACGTAGATACAGAAAACGCCAGGGACAACGATAGTCCGTGGCGTTTTTGTCATTACTGCCGTTCCAGCAAATCCATATATTTCTGACGTTCGCCCTCCGGGACTTTCAGCGCCGCCATAGCCTGTTCAATGGTCAGCCCCATCGTTTCCATGAGGTTTTTGATAGAGGACAAGATACCTTTAGCAACGCCTTTTTCCTCAACGCCCTTGCTCAAATTACACATGACCGACACCTCCCTTTCCATTGTCTGCGTCATTTGAATGTCGTAATCGTCCTGCAAAATTTTCCGCTTTTCCGCCTCGCTGGTTTCGTTGGAGAGAAGCACATCCAGCATCCGCAATACGCCGTCATAATTTGACCCATCCGGCCCGCCAAGGCACAGCATGATGATGGACAGCAAATCATAATTCCTGATGGGTTCTTTGCCCTCGCCGACCAGATATTCTTCCACCAGCCGATACCGGGTAATGGTGTTCTCTCGATACTGCGGCGGTTTCATGCAAATCCAGATGGAGTAGACCTTCTTGATTTTCTCATAATGGGAGCCAGTGAACTCCCTGCCGTACTGGGAAGAAATCATGCGGCAACAGTAGTATATGCCACGCTTTATCAGCGGATAGCCGGGGTAAAAATCGTTCTGGGCCTCCACGTTGATGATGAGGGCAATTTGTTCCTCGGAGTCGGGAACGATGGCGCGGAAGCGAATGTCATAGGTGACTGTCCCCTCGCGCACCGATTTGTCCTCGGTGTCCATGCCGCTGATGACTGTGCCACCCTCGTCCGGCAGCACCGGGACGGCGGACACCTGGGGTTGGCCCTCAATGTACTTCTCGGCAATATCATTGACATCGCAATCCTTGTATTCTTCCAGGCAGGACTTCATAATCCGCGCCAGGATTGCCTTTTCAGACAGGACACGCTTACAGGCGGCATCATAACCCGCGCTGTCATCTGTGACGTGCAGTCCCTGGGCGATTGTCGTTTTGAGCTCCACCATCCTCACCTTCTTTCGTTTCATTCTACCACAGCTTTGCCAGCGCGTCCACTTCTTTTTTGAAAAGAGTTGCGTATGGCGTATACACGAGAGAGATATGGAGGTGCAGTGACAGAAAAAATTTATCTTAACAGGGTTGCTTTTGGGAATTTGATATGCTATACTATAAAAATCCAAGCAAAGGAGTTTATCAATATGCGGCAAGGTATTCTTAAATAAAATTTGATAATGGGAACAAAGACAAACGTCCTCAAGGAGAGGGCTTGGTTTTTGTACCCAATTTAAGAATACTTTTGCCTTTTCATTTCATATCGTGATAGACAACGGCCAGCCTTGGCCGCAGTTTTCATGTGTGTCCTACCTATCATCCCCAGCGGTAAAAGTATTTGTCGCTGGGGATTTTTGCGCCCTTCTGGGCCTTGTATGGAGGACAATCATATGAAAATCATCAATATTGGCATTCTTGCTCATGTAGACGCAGGTAAGACGACCTTGACGGAGAGCCTGTTATATACCAGCGGAGCAATCGAGGCGCCCGGCAGTGTGGATCAGGGAACAACGAGAACGGACACCATGTTTTTAGAGCGGCAGCGTGGAATCACCATTCAAACGGCGGTCACTTCCTTTCAGTGGCACGATTGTAAGGTCAACATTGTGGATACTCCTGGGCATATGGATTTCTTAGCGGAGGTCTATCGCTCCCTTGCCATTCTTGACGGAGCGATTTTGGTTGTTTCTGCAAAAGACGGCGTTCAGGCGCAGACCCGTATTCTGTTTCATGCTCTGCAAGTAATGAAAATCCCAACTGTTATCTTTATTAACAAAATCGACCAGGACGGGATTGACCTGCCAGGTGTGTATCAGTCTATCCGAGATAAGCTCTCCGCAAATATGATTATTAAGCAGAACGTGCAGCTTTCCCCGGATATATCCATCATGGAAAACATGGGGCTGGAGAATTGGGATACCGTGATTGCGGACTGTGATGAATTGTTGGAGAAATATATTGCCGGAGAACCAATGGACAAAGAAGAACTTCTGCGGGAGGAAAACAGGAGAATCCAAAGCGTCTCTCTGTTTCCGGTCTATCATGGCAGTGCCAAGGTAAACTTGGGAATCCGACAACTCATTGAAGCGGTCACAGATACATTCCAATCACCCACCGGGCAGAACAGCTCTGAATTGTGCGGAACTGTGTTCAAAGTTGAGTACGCAAACCAGAGCCAACGCCTTGCCTATCTGCGGTTGTATAGCGGTACGCTTCATTTGCGGGATTCCGTAGCCTTGGCAGGGAAAGAAAAACTGAAAATTACGGAAATGCGTATCCCCTCAAAGGGTGAGATTGTCCGAACAGAGATTGCCCATGCGGGCGAGATCGTCATTGTACCCTGCGACAGTTTGCGGCTGAATGATGTGCTGGGAAACAAACTGCTGCTGCCCCGTGAAACGTGGAGCGACAATCCTCTCCCTTTGCTGCGGACAACAATTGCACCAGAGAAACCAGAACAGAGGGAACGCTTGTTAAACGCCTTGACAGAAATTGCGGATACCGACCCGCTTCTGCGCTATGAAGTAGACGCTGTGACCCATGAGATCATTCTCTCCTTTTTGGGCCGGGTACAATTGGAAATTATCTCTGATCTTCTGGTGGAAAAATATCAGCTCAACACAACTGCAAAAGAACCTACCGTCATCTATATGGAGAGGCCATTGAAAGCGGTAAGTCACACCATTCATATCGAAGTGCCGCCCAATCCATTCTGGGCGTCCATCGGGCTGTCCGTCACCCCTCTCCCCCTTGGCACCGGAGTGCAGTATGAGAGCAAAGTTTCCGTTGGATACTTGAATCAGAGTTTTCAAAACGCTGTATTGGATGGTATCCGCTACGGTCTGGAACAAGGCGTGTATGGATGGAAGGTAACGGACTGTAAAATCTGTTTTGAGTATGGGCTTTATTATAGTCCGGTCAGCACTCCCGCAGACTTTCGGTCATTGGCACCTATTGTATTGGAGCAGGTGTTGAAAAAGGCGGGGACGCAGCTATTGGAACCATATCTTTCTTTTACACTCTATGCGCCGCAGGAATATCTCTCCAGAGCTTATCATGACGCACCAAAATATTGCGCGAGTATTGAAACGACCCAGGTTAAAAACAGCGAGGTGATTTTTACTGGCGAAATCCCTGCCCGCTGTGTGCAAGAGTACCGCAATGACCTCACCTTTTATACAAACGGGAGAAGCGTTTGTTTAACAGAATTGAAGGGGTATCAAATCGCCAGCGGCGAACCAGTTTTTCAGCCACGCCGCCCAAACACCCGGATTGATAAGGTGCGCCATATGTTCAACAAAATTCTCCCATCAATGATGGACTTATAAAATCCCTTTGGAACAAAGGGCGCACTTCTATACATGGTCTGCGACCATGTATCGTGCGCTCTGCGAGGCTACGGCCCGGACTTCCGAAAGTCCGGGCCGTTTGCGTCGCTCCGCTCCGTACAAGGGGCTGCGCCCCTTGCGCCGCTTTGCGGCTATCCCTGCGCCCTCGCTGGAAAGGTACATCCGCTCTGCGTCTGCACCTTTCCAGCGAGGCTAAAACCGAATACCGTTACCCTTGACCGTTTACCCGACACAGCAGGTAGACGGTCTTTTGTTTTGCCAAGAAGGAGGTCAAACACGATGGACAAGTCACGCGAAGAATTAGAGAAAGAGTATGCTGAGGCCACCGCTAAGTTGGAGCAGTACCAGCACAGAGGCCAGCGGTATGAGAACCGCATCCGCTACTACACCCAAGGCGAAAGGAAGAAGCGAAACCACCGACTTATCACCCGTGGCGGAGCGGTGGAGAGTATCGCCCCGGAGGTGCGCGGCATGAGCGAAAGGGCCTTTTTTCTTTTGATGGAAAAGGTCTTTTCCCTGCCGGAAGTTGCCGCCCTGGTGAGCCAAGCCACTGACCAGCAGGAAAGCGGATAATTGGCCCTGTTCCATCTCCACGTTACCCAGGTCAAACGGAGCGCGGGACAGTCTGTTGTCACGTCCGCCGCCTACCGAGCCGGGGAGAAATTGTATAGCGAATACTATGGCGAGGTCAGCGACTACACCCACAAGGGCGGCGTGGTCTGCACAGACATTCTCCTGCCGCCCCAGGCCCCCAACCAGTACCAAGACCGCGCCACCCTCTGGAACGCCGTGGAGAAGGCCGAGCGCGGCAAGAAAGCCCAGCTTGCATATAGCTTTGACATTGCCTTGCAGAACGAGTTTTCATTGGAGGAAAACATCGCTCTTGCAAGGCAATTTGTTTCGGAGCAGCTTGTGGGCCGGGGCATGATTGCCGACTTTGCCATCCACCAGCCGGACAAGGAGGACGGCGGTATTCCTAACCCGCACTTTCATGTTCTCTGCCCCATCCGGCCCATTGAGCCAGACGGCAAATGGGGGTGCAAGCAGCGCCGCCGCTACCGTCTGGACGAGGACGGGAACCGCATTATGGGAGAGGACGGCAAGCCCCTCTTTGACGCTGTTCCCACTACCGACTGGGGAAGCCCGGAAACACTGGAACATTGGCGGGAGGCGTGGGCCGCTATGGTGAACGCCAAGTTTGAGGAAAAGGGGCTGACCTGCCGCATCGACCACCGCTCCTATGAGCGTCAGGGCCTTGACCTGCTGCCCACCGTCCATGAGGGCGTGGCCGTCCGCCAGATGGAGGCCAAGGGCATCCCCACCGACAAGGGCGATCTGAACCGCTGGATAAAAAAGGCCAACAACATTCTGCGGGATATTCGGAAGAAAATCGCCGGCCTGACGGATTGGATTAAGGCCATAAAAGAAGAATTGAGCAAGCCCCAGGCCCCGACCCTTGCCGCCCTGCTGACCGACTACTATGAGGGCCGGAACGCCGGAGCATGGAGCCGCAACGCCAGGATTGGAAATCTTAAAGGTTTTGCCGAGGCCATCAATTTTCTGACCGAGAGGGGCATCGCTACGCTGGAAGATTTAGAGACCCATATCGCCGCCCAGAGTGAACGAACGGAGGCCATCAACACATCCATGAAAGCGAAGCGTGACCGTCTGAACGAATTGAAGGAACTGCTTCGCCTTGTTGACCTCTACCGAGACACCAAGCCCGTCTATGACGAGTTGCAGGGTATCAAGTGGAAGGGCAAGCGGGAAAAATTCGAGAGGGAGCATGAGAACGAGTTGAGGACGTTCCACATGGCCCGCCGGAAGCTGGACAAGCACCGTTCCCCTGCTGGTAAAATCCCCGTTCATGCGTGGGAACAGGAACAGGCGAGGCTTCACCAGGAGTACACAGCCGAGTATGAGCAGTACAAGCCTATCCAAGACGATTTGCGGCGGCTTCAACAGGTGAAGCGGAACGCCGATGCTGCCATACACCAGCAGGAGCAGACCCAGCAGAAACGCCGGGAGGTGGAGCGGTGAACGGCATTCCCCGACTGACCTACCAGCAGTACCGAGCCGTCCGGCGGCTGGTGCATGACTGCTGCAATTATGACGGCGGCAACTGTCTTGCTCTTGATGACGGCTGGGAGCCTTGTGTCTGCGTCCAGAGTATCACCTATTCCCTGGTCTGTAAATGGTTCCGCGCCGCCGTCCTGCCAACAGACAAGGGGTTGTGTGCCGCCTTGCTCCACCGAGGACAGGCGCGGCCCTGTGCCGAGTGCGGGGCGATGTTCGTGCCGCGCTCCAATCGGGGCAAATACTGTGACGAGTGCGCCGCCAATGTGCGCCGGAGAAAGAAAGCTGCCAGCGAACGGGAACGCCGCAGGCGTGGACATTTAGAGGCTGAAAAGCCTTGCAATCAGGGGGCTTGTGGACAGTCCTCAAAGGGGGACTAATACATTCCCCTTCCCCCACTCCAACGTGGGCGGCAAAATGGCGCTCACGTGGATTAACTTTGATGAATGATGAAAGGAGAGCCTATGACCTACGACCCCAGCATGACGATCACCAGCACCATCCCCGCCCCGGAGGGGAGCGACAGCACCAGCAGAGAGGGCAAGGCCATCCCCCTGCCCGTGATGGCGGGCGGCAACGCTTCACCCGCCCCGGACGTACCGCCACCCGATATGGTAAAGACCGTTGGCGGTACGACCTTTGATATTTATTTCCATTTCAGCCAGACCAGCCGGGAAACCTTTACCGACAAGGTACTGCGCCTTATTCAATCCGATGTTGTAACCTCATAAAAATAATTTACTTTTTTCTCTATCCTTATTGACAAAACCCGAAAGGTACAGTTTTGGAAGAATGTGGAAAAATGTTGCAGCGAGGCGGGTATGAAATCAGAGTGTTAAACACCATCAATTTCAAGCAATCCATGAGATATAACCCGTTCAAGTACATCTACTGCGAGAACGACATTCTGAAGCTGGTCAACTGCATCATGGAAAACACCAAGGGAGAGGACAGCAAGGGCGGTGAGGACTTCTGGTCCAAAGCCGAGGCGTTGTACTATCAGGCGCTCATCGCCTATATCTGGTACGAGGCCCCGGAGGAAGAAAAGAACATGACCACGCTGTTGGAAATGCTGAACGCCTCAGAAGTGCGGGAGGATGATGAAAACTTCAAAAATGCCGTTGATTTGATGTTTGAACAGTTACAGCAGCGTGACCCCGAACACTTTGCCGTCCGGCAGTATGTCAAATACAAAATGGCGGCAGGTGATATATGCTCTAAGCGACTTGTTAATTCACTGATTTTTCGGTGATATGCGAGGACAGCTTAAAGCATATTTCATTTTGAGGAGGTCTGTGCTATGGCAAAAACCAAGATTGCGCTGCTGTACGAGAGGTTGAGCCGCGACGACGAATTAAGCGGGGAGAGTTTTTCAATCCAGAATCAAAAAATCATGCTGGAGGACTTCGCTCGCCGGAATGGGTATCTTCGTTTCAAGCATTTCACTGATGACGGTGTTTCTGGAACCCGCTTCGACCGGCCCGGCTTTATGGCGATGATGGAGGAAGTCGAGGGTGGAAATGTGGAGGCAATCATCGTCAAGGATATGTCCAGAATGGGCCGTGACTATCTGAAAGTCGGTCAGGTGATGGAAATTCTTCGCCAGCGGGGAGTGCGGCTGATTGCCATTAACGACAATGTTGACACCGAAAAAGGGGACAACGACATGACCCCATTCTTGAATATTATGTACGAGTTTTACGCCCGTGACACGAGCCGTAAAATCAAGTCGGTATTCAAGGCTAAGGGCATGAGCGGCAAGCACCTGACGGGGACGGTGATCTATGGCTATCTGTGGGATGAAAAGCGGGAAAATTGGCTGGTGGATGGAGAAGCTGCCACCGTAGTCCGGCGCATTTTCGCAATGACGTTGGAGGGCTACGGCCCCTATCAAATCGCCACCCGGCTGGCCGCTGACAAAATCGAAATACCCGCCGTTCATCTTGCCCGACACGGCGAAGGCGTGAACAAAAACAAGGTGTTCAACGATATTTACAGATGGAGCACGTCCACTGTTGTTGAAATCCTAAAAAAGCGGGAGTATTTAGGTCACACCATCAATTTCAAGACCCGCAAGCATTTCAAGGACAAGAAAAGTCACTATGTCGATGAGAACGAGTGGACAATTTTTGAGAATACCCATGACGCTATTATCGACCAGGAGACTTTTGACAACGTACAGCGTATCCGGGGAAATTCCAGGCGCTACCCGGACGGCTACGGCGAGACCGCACCGCTGACCGGCCTGCTCTACTGTGCCGACTGTGGCGGCAAGATGTACGTCCACCGCACCAACAACGGCAAGCGCATTTCTCAATATACCTGTGGGCAGTACAGCAAGACCCCTGTTGGGGCACTTTGCCCCACCCAGCACCGCATCAATGAGAGTGTCGTGCTTGACCTGATTTCCGGGATGCTTCAGGCCATTTCCGACTTCGCTAAATCTGACCGGGCGGCGTTCATTCGGGAAGTACAGGAGGCCCAGGCCAGCCAGCAGGACAGCGACATCAAAAAGAAAAAGCGGAGGCTGTCGGCGGCACAGAAACGGGCCGGGGAGTTGGAGCGGTTAGTCTGTAAAATCTATGAGGACAACGCATTGGGCCGTCTGCCGGATGCCCGGTATGCCGCTCTGGACGCGCAGTACGCCAAGGAGCAGGAGGCCCTTGCCGCCGAGATTGCGGAGTTGGAAAAGGCGGTCAGCAGCTACGACCAGGGGAAGAAATCGGCGGAAAAGTTTATCGCGCTGATTGACAAATACCAGGGGTTTGGGAATATGACGAACACCATGCTCAATGAGTTTGTCGAGAAAATCCTTGTCCATGAGCGTGACCGCAAGGGCAGTATCGAAACCACCCAGGCGGTAGAGGTCTACTTCAATTTTGTGGGCAAGTACATCCCTCCGGCGTTCCGGGACGTGAAGTTGACCCCGGAGGAACAGGAGGCCCTTCGGAAGAAAGAGGAATTGAAAGACCGGCGGCATCAAGCCTATCTCCGCCGCAAGGCCAGCGGTTGGCAGCAGCAGTACGAGGAACGTACCAAGGCGGCGAAAAAGGCCAAGATTGACGCAAAAAAAGCGGCTATCCGGCAGGAGGATATAGAGCGGGGCGTGTTTTCCTATGTTGCCGATCTGCCCCGCAAGGAACCCCGGAAAGCGACTATGCAAGTCCGGCCTACGCTTTGAGGGAGGGAGCAAGAACATGAAAACTGATTTGACCTTTGAGAAAGTAATGACCGTGTTTCAAGATTTCTTGGAAGAAAGCGGCGCATATGAAATCGTCATGACCTCCCACGGCTACACGATTTTAGAGTGGGATGACCGTTGCATGGAGTGGACAGGCACACAGTTGTGTCCAACCCCGGAGAGCATGGCGGACGCTCTGATTTATGACCTGACCGGCTGGCTGGAATACAAAGCTACATTGGCCCGCCGTGAGCTTACTTATGACGATTTGGCAAGGGTGAGTGTCCAGCGGCAGGCGTATCTTGATAAACTCAAATGACATAATGAAAACGGCAGCACAGGCCAACCACAACCGGCCTCGTGCTGCTGTTTACTCTTGGTGTTCTCTGGCTTTTCGGATGCCCTCTGCGGCCCCCTCCATGATGATAAGCTCTTTTTCGTCCATGCCGTTCAGCATACGGTCAAGGTGTTTCCGGCGTTCGTCCTCTCCGTTGTGCCTGTCTGGGTAGAAAAATTCATCTACGGAAATATCCAAAAGAGTGACGAGCTTGTAATGGTGTGCTGGCCTCTGTTCTCAATATACATGATGGAGCGGGGGGTGAGGTCTACAAGCTGGGCCAGATGCTCCTGCGTCCAGCCTTTGGCTTTGCGCCTGCGCTTGATTTCTTGGCCCAAGGCATGACAGTCCAGGCGTTTTTCATATTGGTACATTCTCACATCACCCCTATATTATTCTACATTTCGGGTCGGAATATGAGAACGAAACAAAATTTTATTTTTAAGTAGTATTTTATTTCATGTTGCTTGCAAGTTAACTTTTCTGAGTTATAATTAAACAATAGCTCGATTGTCTATTATCACGCAGATATGATAATCTTATAAATAGATGGAGGACAATATGAAAATTAATCAGATAATCAAAGAAAAGCGAAAGCACCTAGGGTTAACGCAAGAAAATATTGCGGAGTATTTGGGTGTTTCAACGCCCGCAGTTAGTAAATGGGAGAACGGAACGACTTATCCAGACATCACACTTCTCCCCGGATTGGCCAGATTGTTAAAGACAGATTTGAATACTCTCATGTCCTTTAACGAGGAAATGTCAGAAGTAGAAATCAACAATGTTGTTATGAAAGTTCAATCCATAATTCAAGAAGATGGGTTTGAAAAGGGTTTCCAATTCGCTTTAGAGCAAGTTAGAGCATTTCCAACTTGTGAAAATTTAATTTATTCGCTGGGTGTTTTTTTACAACCCTCTTTAGGATTACAGTCAGTAGAATATCAAAGTAAATATCGTGAAGAACTTGCCAAACTGTATCTCAGGATACGCAATAGCGAAAATATTGAAATAAAAAAGGAAGCCATTTCTTTTCTGTTCTATTTGCATTGTGAAAAAGAGGAATATGAAAAAGCCGCCGCATTGTTAAGTGATTATCCCGCTGACACAAAGTTAATGATGGCCCATCTACACCAACAAAAAAAGGAATATGAACCTGCGTGTGTTTTGTTTGAGCATCGAATGTTAGAGATTGCAGTTGAATTGCAAGATATACTAATAGCTTTAACCCAGGTTTCTTTGTCTGAAAATCGGAGGAACGATGCTGAGGAATTGGCTTGCATCCAAGAACAGTTGGCAAAGCAGTTTGGTATTTTAGAATGTACCGCATATACAGCTAAACTTGAATGTGCAATAAGTAAAAAGGATGCGGAGTACTGTACAAAAATACTATCTTTACTCCTTGCTTCTATGGAGGGAAGGATGGATATTTCATCGAATATTCTATTCAAGCATTTGAATTTATCCGATGATAACATAGAAAATCTGCCACGGCAGCTTTTATCATCAATGATTGAGCAGTTAAAATTTGAATTATACGATGAAACATCGTTTTTGAAAGAAAATCCCGAATTTCAATCGCTCTTGCGGAGATACGGAGAATATTTGGAGAGGTAGTTTATGCTTAAATTTATTTCAAAATTACAATGGTTATTTTGGGTCGGGTTTTTAGGCGTTATATTGGATAACCAGTACCTAACGCTATTCTTCTTGTTCGGATTGTGTGGCTTTGCAAATGTCTTTTCTCCCATGCGTAACAACATTCAAAATTTAATGTTTCTCGGTCAAAATTTATGGATGCTTGTCGGAATACTTATCGTACATTTTAGACATGGCTTTAAGCTCCCGGATAAAAACTCATATAAACCGCAAGTACAGTATTCACTCCCGTTTGATGGTGAGTGGTATATTGCAAACGGAGGAGTTGATAAAGAAACTTCACATTCTTGGTTTCTTCCGTCCCAGCGGTATGCTTATGATTTTTTTATTATGAACAACGAAGAAACCACTTTTTCGGGAGAAAGAGAACAATTAGAAAATTATTTCTGCTTTGCAGAAAATGTTTTGGCTCCAGCAGATGGTGTTGTCATTTCTGCGGTCAGTCACTTTCCAAACACCCCTATTATCGCAGAGGGACAGGCCGATTGTACCGCATCGGATGTGCGAGGAAATCATATCATTATTCGTCACAGCAAACATGAATATAGCATGATAGCACATCTCCTTCCAGAAAGTATCTGTGTGAAAAGAGGAGATAGAGTCAGCAGGGGGCAAGTAATTGCCAAATGTGGAAATAGCGGAAATACAAGTGAACCGCATATTCATTTTCAAATTCAATATGGAAAGAGCTTTGCAATATCAGCAGGATTGCCAGTCTTATTTACTCATATTGTTGTTGACGGAAAGAAAACACCGCAAGGATTTATTACAAATGGTCATTATGTTAAAAATGATGATTTAATCTCACCTTACATTTAAGATTAGCCGCTCAACGGTAAATAAAAAAACCGTTGTTTCGGCGGCTGAATATCTGCGCGCCAAAACAAAATACAGTAGCCTAACGGCGGTTTTGAAATAGAAAATTTCAAGCCGCCGTTTTCTTTTTGAAAAATAAAAAATCGGAGGGTGTATTAAAGTCGCCCATTTTTAAGGACACGGCGGTATCCGGGAGGTATCGTTGTGCCCTTTTTTATCTATACTAAACTTAATTTGTTAAAAAAAGTTTAGCCCCTCCACCGGGTTACTCCGGCCAACAATACGAAATTTGTAAGTACATAAAGAATTGCGTCATTTCATGCGCCCGTACAGTACAACACTGTGCGGGCGTTGTCGTTTCCTGTCGGCCTTGCTTTGAAGTAAAGACCGGCTTTCCCCGCTGCCGCTCCCCGCCCCCTCCGTTCAGACCCCAAAAATCTGAACGGAGGAAAGGACAATGGAAATTACCATCAAAATCAATGGGCAGTTTATGTCCGTTGAGGTCAGCGCCGAGGTTGCTGACTATCTGGAACAGGCCAGGCGGAACAATCGGAAGCTCTACCGGGAGCGCCAGCGATATTGGGACGGGCGCGAGTGTGACGAATACATAATCGCTACGGAGGGCCGCTTGCCCTACTGTGCCACACCGGAGGAATTGGTCTGTCAGCGGGAAACGATGGATGAAATTCTGGCGGTTCTGGCGCTCTGCACCGACACCCAGCGGGAGCGGTTCTTGCTCTATGCCCTGTACGATTTCAGCTATATGGAGATTGCCGAGATGTGCGGTTGTACCAAAGGTTCGGTACAGACTTCCATCAACGCTGTCAGAAAAACTTTTCAGAAATTCTGGAAATAGGCCCATACGACCGGCCCCCTAAGTGGGCTATAAGGTGAGGGGCGTTAGCTCCATCACCGGGAGGGACAAGCAGTTTCGGCTGCTTGTCCCTCCTGCCATTTAGGAGGTCAAAATGAAAATCATCAATCTGCGGCTCCACTATCCCCATTGCCAGCAGGACAAGCTGGTGGAGGTCAGCGAGGAAGTCTTTGACGTGCTGTGCCAATCCGTCAGGGAAATGCGAAACTACGAGCGCCGGAGGCGCTACCACCGGGCCTATTACTCGCTGGACGCTTTCGAGTGGACGGAAAACTACGCCCTGGAACACAGCCCGTCCCCGGAGCAGCTTGTCATGCTGGCGGAGGAGCAGGCCGAGCGTGACCGGCTGGCCGCTGCCTTGCGGGAGGCCCTGACCTACGCCACCCCTACCCAGGCCCGCCGCCTCTGTGCCTACTACCTGGGAGGGCTGACCCAGCAGCAGATCGCAGACCGCGAGCGCGTCCACAACAGCAATGTTTGTCTCTCCATCCGCCGGGGGCTGTGTAATCTCCGCCGCTACTACGCAGACCACCCCCAGGGGAAGTGAGGGCAGCATGGCAGTTATCAATTTGCGAAAGCACTACTACCCGCTCTACACAAAAGACACGTTCATTGAAGTGCCGGACGAGGTTGCCGCTGTCATGGAGGAATGTCGGCTCTACGAGAACCGGCAGGAGGGCAGGAAAAGTTACTATCACGTCTACTCCATGGATTGCAGCCCTAGCATTGAGAACCACGCCATGTTCCTGGTACAGTCCCCGGAAGATTTGATTATTCGGGAGATTGACGAGGCCGCTGAAGAATTGCTGTTGGAGCATTTGGCGGAGGCTATCTCCCACCTGTCCCCGACCCAGGCGCGGCGGCTTCATGCCCGGTATGTTTTGAAAAAGAAATTCCGGGAGATTGCGGCGGACGAGGGTATCAGCGGGAGTTGCGCCAGCGACAGCGTGACCGGCGCACTCAAAAAGTTACAGAAGATTTTTGCCAAAAATGGCTGGTTGGAAAAGGAGGATTGATAGCTATGGACAAGCCCCAGGAAGTTGAAAAGAAAATCGGTCAGCTGCAGAACCGTCAGAAGATTTTGCTGAACCGAAAGCGCAGCGAGGAACACCGAGCCAGGACGCACCGGCTTATCGGACGTGGGGCCATTTTAGAGGCCGTTTTTCCCACCGTTGTCGGCATGGAGGGCGAGGAAGTCAAGGCGTTTCTTATCGCACTTTCCCGTCTGCCGGGAGCATCGGCGGCACTGGACGAGGCCCGGAAAACCGAGGACGGGGGGAGTGCGTAAGTCCAGTCCAGCTAATAAAAATCAAGAAGGGAAGTGAGAAAAAATAGAGAACAGGGGTGCGACAAAAAGGGTATGACAAA
>JBCLRG010000042.1:0-26321 GCA_041223955.1 Oscillospiraceae bacterium 38-13
CGGAAAGCCCGGAAGTGCTGGGGAAGTTTCTTGCGCGCTTGCCCGTGGTTGAGGGTCCATGGGACGACAAATTTCACGAGCAGTTTTGCACGACCTGTCCGGCGAAAAATTGCGACGCTTGCCCGCACGCGGCGGAGCGGAACAAGTATAAATTTATGATCGACGCGCCTTTTGACACCAGCCAGCTTTGTTGTGACGTAATGAAAAAGGGACCGGCGAAAAAGTATGAAACCGAAACCGGAAGAAAACCCGTCGTTGCGACAATGACGGAAGAATCACAACAACGCCTTGATTCGTGGATGAAATACGAGTGTAACTCTTTTGACGGTGAACGTCCTATGTCAAAGCCTATGTCGTTCTGGACGGAACAGGACGTTTTGCAATACCTGAAAATGACCGGAATTCCCCTTGCGTCAGTTTACGGACAGATCGTGAACGCTGACCCGCAAATGAACCTTTTTGAAGCGGTAGAGCGGCAAAAACTGAAAACGACGGGTTGTGAACGGACCGGGTGTATGTACTGTATGTTCGGAATCATGAGCGACAAGGAACCGAACCGATTTCAAAGAATGCGGCAGACCCACCCGCGACAGTATGCCTATTGTATCGGCGGCGGACACTTTGAAAACGGACTTTTGAAACCGGACAAGAACGGGCTGGGCCTGGGGGCAATTCTGGACTATATCGGGAAACCGTACTGAAAGGAGCGGGACACATGAAAAAGAAAATCAGCTTCCCGGACTGGACAAGCCCGGCGGCGGTAACGATCACCCGCGGCGGAACAAAGGACAAGCCCCGCGCCGCTTGGGGTGAGTACACGCAGGACCCAGCGGAATGGCTTTCCCTCCGCGTGACGCTGGAAATTGCCGGGGGTTCGGTCCTCTTTGAAACGTTCGACAGCAGAGAGGAAGAGGAAGCCGCGCGGCTGGAAGCGAACCGCCGCGCCGCGTGGCGGAACGCCCTTGTCTTTGCTGAACAGTTGTGGCGGGCCGCGCCACATCACGAATATGTCGTTTCGTTCAGGCCGGAAAATCCGAACATCGGACCGGAAGCGGTTTGCGTTTCCCGGCGTTTGTTCCCCTATTCGGCGGGGAAACGGGGGTGCGCTGTATGAGCATTTGCCGCCGGTGCGGGCGTGAAATTGAGTGGGCGCAGGGCGAAAGCGGGCGGTTTGTCCCCCTTGACCTTGAACCCGTGTTCGTGATTGAGGGCGGCGGGAACGATCAGTTTTACACCGACGAAAACGCAGTGATCGTGGGCCGCGCCGCCCACCCGGAAGAGGAATCGCCGGAACTGCCCGTTGCCTTTGTTCCGCATTGGAAAACGTGCGGGAGGGGGTGAGAACGTGACGCGTCAATTCTGCTTGCCCTGTTTCCTTGAACTGAAAAAGGCGGGGAAACACAACATTCAGCGCGTCGGCGGCGGGGCCAATATGAAGGTAACGTGCTGGCGGTGCAAGCGCCGCCGGTATGGGGCCGAATACGAAATTTCGCGGAAAGTAGGTGCAGGACGTGACGGGGGCTGAACTGAAAGCGGCCTTGATGGAGGAATACCCGGTGCGTTACGCCGGTATCACCTATCAGAAAGTAACCGCGCTGATCTATCGAAAGGGCAGTACACGAATTCAGATTTCGGCGGAACTGCTGGACCGGACCGGGCGCGCCGTGGTGATTGCCCCGGCGGGAAAAATTGAAAGGGGGACAAGCAATGCCGAAATATGAGTTTGTCGCCGTCGATTTCGACGGGACACTTTGCGCCGACGCTTTCCCGGAAGTGGGAGCGCCGAACCGGGCCGTCATCGACTACGTGAAGCGGCTGGCGGCGGATGGGTCAAAGATCATCCTTTACACCAGCCGGGAGAACGGAACCCGGAAATTACTTGATGAAGCGGTGGCGTTCTGTAAGGCGCAGGAAATCCCGCTGTATGCGGTCAATGAGAATCCGGGAAACCCGCACGCCGCGAAAATCGGGTTGAAGCCCTCCGACGGGCGCAAGGTGTACGCTGATCTTTACATAGACGACAAAGCGATCAACCCGGCGGAAATTCAGGACATGGAGGACGGCGACAAGCCGAAACCGTTTGAATTGCCGCCGGAAGCCGCCGCCGCAGACGAACGCTGGCAAGAGATCATGAAGCAGGCGGAGCAATGCGGGTTCATCATTCAGGCCGCGGCGGGGACCGCGTTTCTTGCGACGAACCGGGTTCAGGCGGCGGAAATGGGGGCGACAAGGTACGCCGACATTCAGCGCATGAACGGACGTTGCCCGCAGGAAATCGGCTTGCCGGGTTGCCTTGACAGCTTCACGGGGGAACCGGGTTGCGCCGGGGAGCGTTGCGAATTGTGGAAGCGGAGGAAAGACCATGCGGACACCTGACACGATCACCCGCGGAGCGGGAAAAATCAGGCGCTTTGCCTACAATCATTTTTTTCGGTACATTCTGGCGATCTTCCCCCGCCTGCAATATTCGGAATACGGAACACCGCAGACGGGGGAAAAGTGGGTTGCTATTTGGTTTTCGTGGATGGGCCACACCTTTTGGGACAAGCGTTATTTGCTGGACCCTAAAGACCGCAATTTTTGAAAGTAGCAACCGCCGCAGGGATTGGGGCAACAGGGCAAAACCTGTCCGTCGGAATAAATACGAATGATGGCGTTGCATTTCAGGCACAAATAATCGCCGGGGCCGGGCTGGGAACCGGCCTTGACATAGGACATAAAAACACCCCTTAAAAATTCTATCACATATCGGAGGGGAGAACAACCGCAAATGAACGTACTTAAAACATCGTCCCGCGGAGCGGGACAAGCCCGGCGGAGCGCCGCCCGGCTGATTCTGTCCGTTGCGAAATATAGCGGCCTGACCCTTGCGGGAATCATCCTGTTTCGAGCGGGTGCGGCCTACGCCCTGACGGTACGCGGATATTCAGCGGTGGGCGGTGAAGCTTTCGCCCTCTTTCTTCCCGCGTTTTATGCCCTGCTTTCGGGTGTGGGCCGGGGATACGTCAAAGACACGAAAAACGGCTATTTGCCGGACTATAAGGAGGACAACGAACAATGAAGAAACTTGCTAATTTGAAGCCGGGTGCGTATTTCTTTTACGGCGGCGTTCAATGGGTGGTGCTGGAGAACAACGACAAGATCGGCGCGACGCTATCCATTGCCGCCGAACCCGTGTTCAACCGGGCGTTCGATGAAGAGAACCGGAACGACTGGCGCGTTTCGTCCTTGCGCCGGGAGCTGAACGGCCCGTTCTTTGACGCGCTGATTGCGGAGGGCGCGAACCGGGCCGCGTTCCTTGATTGGGAAAGCGACCTGACAGCCGACGACGGAATGACCGACTACGGAACCGCGACCGACAAAATCGCTTTACTGTCTGACGGCCTTTACCGGAAGTACCGGCAGTATATCCCCCTTGTTGATGACTGGTGCTGGACCCTGACCCCGTGGACCTGTAACCCGTCGTATTCGTGCAACGTCCGCTACGTCAATTCCTCCGGCGCGATGGACTGGTACGGCGCGTACTACGGCAACGGGGGCGCGCGCCCGCTTTGTTATCTGGAATCGTCCATCTTTGTATCTGTCCCTTATGAAGATGAAACCGCGGACCCCCGCGCCGACATGATCGAGGAAGCCCGCGACGCGGTGCTGGAGGTTTTGAGCGGCTACAACGTGAAATGGATTCGGTTTATCCGCTTTTCGTGCGATCAGATACCGCAGATCGAAGCAATCGAGCGGGCCGCGGAACTGCTGGAGGGCTACGGCAAAAAGCCCTATAACCTGTTTATTTATCTGCTTGTGACAAAGGACGTTGAAAACGCCGCCTATCGCGTCGAGCGGTTGAAGCGCCTAAAGGGAATCAGCATTTACGCGCAGGCGGAGCGGAACGACCGGAAAGGCATTATTCCGAACGCGCTTCAAAAGGAATTCGCCCAGCGTTTTGTATATGGGCGGTGCTACCTGAAAGAAAGCTGGGAGGAATACCTGACACGACACAAAGAAAAGAGGTTGCAAATATGAACGATCAGGAGCGGGAACAGGAATTGCGGGAAATGTACCGCGCGGCGGCGGTTATCAAGGAAATTTGCAACCGCAGGACGGAAGATGATTCTTGCCGGAAATGCCCGTTTTATACTATGTGCGCGGCGGAACCGTATTCGTGGGCGATTCCCGAAAGCGGGGCGGAAGCATGAACGCCGCGGAGTATATACGGAAGCAGACCGAACGGCAAAACGAACTTTTGCGGGAGATATGGGAAGGGCTGACCAGCGACCCGGACATTTGGAATCTTGAATACATGATTTGCAGTATTCAGCCGGGTTCTTTGGCATGGCGAAACGGTCACATTCGTTCCCTACGCCGGGCAATCCGCGCTTTGGAGCGGGAGAACAGAGAACAGAGGGAGGAACAGAAATGATATATGCCGACAATGCGGCAACAACCGCAATGTCCCCGGCGGCGGTCCGGGATATGCTTACATTCACGGTGGGGGCCTACGGGAACCCGTCGAGTATCCCGGACAACTTCTTTCAGCTTGCTATATGCGACCCGCCCTATGGTATAGGACACGACGGACAGCGGAAGCGGGTACATAACAACCGGAAACACAACCGGAAGTTTCACGCCCGGAAGGGATGGGACACGGAACCGCCCACGCCCGAATACTTCCGGGAGTTGGAACGCGTGTCGGAAAATCAAATTATTTTCCGCAAATTGCACAGACTTTTGTTGAATGGGGACCGACGATCACGGGGGTTATTCAAAGCATTTGGGAAATCTTCCAAACGGTGGCAACCGCCGTCATGGGGATAATTCAAGCCCTTATGCCTACGATTCAAGGGTTGATCGGAACAGGACTTGAAACCATTAAAACCGTTGTCGGCGGCGCGCTGACCGCAATTCAGGGCCTTTTGAACGTATTTGCCGGGATTTTTACCGGCGATTGGTCCCGCGTTTGGGAGGGAGTTTGCTACCGCACTCAAGAAACTGCATTTCGGATTCAGGGACACGATCAACGGACAGGATTTCGACGGACCCGGCAACAGAACCGGCGCGCGGATATGCGGAAAAAATCAATTCGTACTTTTCGCCCGGTTGAAAAATCTTCATGTTTGCTTCCCCTTTCTTTTGTTCGTGCGGGCGGCGGATTCCGCCGCCCGCGGGTTTCTTTCAGGCCGGAACCGTGGAAACGTCGAGCCGGAAAGTTGCGTCAATGACCTTTTGCCGGATTGCGGCGTTTTGCTTCACGCCCCGTTCGAGCGTCGCCCGGACACCAGCGGGGGCAAGGGACAGGCCGTAAGCAATCAAGCGATCTTCCGCGGCTTTCAGATCGTCGCGGGCGGCGTTCAGCGCGCTTTCCAGACCGGCGGCAACGATCAGGGCGGAACACTCTTCACTTGCCTTTTCAAAGGCCGCGTCGTCGTCCATACACCACAGAAAATCAGGGGTGGAGCCGTCCGGGTTGACAATGCCCTTGTCGGAAATATACTTCTTTTCGATTTCCTCTTGCCGGGATTCGATTTCCTGAACGCGGGCTTTTGCTACCATGTACGCGCGCTGGGCCTTGTTCATTGTGCTTTTCATTTTGAATACCTCCGTTTGTTTCGTTCCTTGTGATTATTATTATACTCACGTGAGTATGAAAAGTCAAGAGGTTTTTTGGATTTTTTTAGAAAAATTTTCGCGCCGGGCGGAGAACCCGGCGCGTCGGTCAATCGGTGCTTTCGATCAGGCGCATAACCCGAAAGACAAGATCGGATTCCGCGTCGCCGACATGATCGGCATACCGGCCCAGCGATTGAAGCAAACGCGCCTTGTATGCGTCAACTTCCGTCGGAATCCTGACCCCGTATTTCTGTTCGTAACAGTCACGGCAAAGGAACGGTGCGCTGGCGGTGATTGCGCCGTTGCTTTCGTCCGTGTACTGATACGCCCGGCAACTGCAAAGGGGTTTCCCGCAAGCTTCACAGCGCCCCGAAAACTTGCGGGAGCGGGTGCGGGCCGTCCGGGTTGCGCGGTACGGTTTGACAGACACGCGCGCCGCCCCCTTTACAGTTTTTCGACGGCAGTAAAAACACCGTCATAATCAGACCGGAAAGAATATCCGGGGAAGATTTCGCCAGGAACATAGAACCGAACGCCGTATGTCCCGAAACTTTCGGCCCGGAAAATCCACGCTTCAAGGCCGTTCACCACGCGGGGAATCCGCACGCTTTCCGCCCGGCACGCTTCAACCGATTTACACATTTTCAAAACCTCCGTTCTCTTTATGGGAGGGGCGGCGGAAGCCGCCGCCCCGGTCAAGTATCAGCGGACGAACACGCCCAGCGGGGAGCCGTTCGCAGACCGCCAGCCGCGGCGGTGAATGTCGGACAGGCGGACCCGTTCGGGCCGGTCCGGGTTGTAGTCCCAGCGGACAAGGGCGAACACGCCGCCGCGGAGAACTACGCCGTCGGGAACATCGACGAAACCGACAACCGTTCCCGTTTCGAGCGGGAAGCAGGCCCCGCAATTCCGTTCGACGGGCTGACCGATCATCACGATCACGGAACCGTCGTCGGCGGGCTGGGAGATCGTCACGATCTTAGAGGGGGCCGCGTCCTCCGCGGCGGGAGCGGAGGCGGATTCCTCCGCGGGTTCTTCCGGCTGAACCTCACGTTCGGCGCGGAAAACCGGGGCCATAGAATAGCGATAAGGAATGATATATTCGCCGCGTTCGTCGCTGAACAGCTTTGTCCGGCGGGTTTTGCCGTTCCGCTCAAACGTCACGGTTTTGTCGGTGCGCTTCACGATCTTGATGGTGAAAACGCAGTTGTGGTCACAGGCGCTGGTATCGAAATATTCCTTGCCGATTTCAAACTTTTTCATTTTGACTACCTCCATATATTAAACGAAATGTTGAAGTTACTTTGTACCGTGTCGGCCCCCTTTTCGTGTCGGCCCGTAAGGTTGGCCGTTGCCGAACTTTACGCCCCGGCAACCGGGCGGCTTGTGTTTCCCTCTTTCTGATTATTATTATACTCACGTGAGTATGAAAAGTCAACGGGGAAAGTTGCACAAAAATACTCACGTGAGATTGTGCAGAATTTCATACTTGCGTGAGTATTGAAAAGGTGCTATAATCAAGAAGCAACCCGAAAGGAGGGGCCGGGAATGGAAAAAAAGAAGTACGCAAGCAACACCCGCGCAAAAAACAAGTGGAACGCGGAGAATTACGACAGACTTTACCCGTATGTCAAAAAAGGGAAAAAGGAAATTTACCTTGCGGCGGCACAGGCGGCGGGAATGTCTTTGAATGAGTGGCTGGAAAAGACGCTTGACGCGGCGGCGGGAATCGGGGAAAATTGGGGGGAACAGGCATGAACGAATGCAAAGTGACCTTTCACCCGGCTTTTGCGCAAGCGATAAAGAGCGCGGCGGAACTGGAAGAAGAGCGGACACGGCTTCAAATGGTGATGGAGAAAAGCACGTTCGAGCGGGTCCGCGGAATTATCGAAACGCAACCGGCAGAAAAGCGCGCCGCCTACTATGGGACAATCTGTGAAGCGACGTGCGCCGGGCAGGATTTTTCCCGCGTGGAATCGCTGGAGGATATAGCGGACATATACGCCCGGTTTATCATCGGGCAGGCGTTTGAGAAATAAAAGAAAGCGGCGGGCATTGTGCCCGCCGCTTTTGCTATATGAAGATCATTCGCCCGGTTCGTAAGTATAACCGCCGCTTTCGTCAAGCGTGATCGTTCCGGCGACTTCCAGAATTCCGCCGTCCGCGTCCTGCTTCCCGTATTGAGCCACGTAGTACATGGAGCCGGGGAAGCAAATTCCGGTCCCGTCGTCGCAGATAATCGCCACCCAGTTGTAACCGCTATCTTTTACGACGGTTTCGGCGAAATCTTTATATTGTTCAGCCGTGACAGATTCAAGCTGGCCTTTGTTGATTTCAATATACGCATATTCGCCGATCTTTTCGCCGGTCCCGCTTTCAACGTCTTTCACAATCAGGGCGCAGGCCGTCAAGGGGTTATCATCGGCGGGAGTGTCGGAAGCCGGGTACAGTGTTTCGCCGCCCTTGTCCACGCGGTCAACAACGCCGTTCGTGTAATATACGTCGTATGTACTGAAACCGCTGGAAACGGTGCAATGTCCGTCGTCGCCTTGCTTGCGGGTCACGTTGGAAACCTTGCTGTCCATGCCGCAGGAAATGAGGACAAGAAAAACGTCGTCGGCCTGTTCGGGGGTGATCGCCATACCGGACGCAAGGGAAGATTGGGAATCCCGGTAGAAATCGTATGTGGCGGACAATTCGCCGGATTTAGGGGTATCATAGTCAACCACAGCACCGCCGCAGGCGGCAAGGGACAAAACCAGCCCAGCCGCAAGGAAAAGGAAAAGAAACCGCTTCATGTTGAAATCCTCCGTTCCGCCGCCCACGTTCAGCGGGCGGACTTTTGTTTTTTAAGGGCCGGACCGCGCGGGAACCGCTGGCGTTCTGACCTTTAACACAATTATTGCTGGAACGTGTGCTAATGTCAAGCATAAATCTGAACTTTAACACACGTCGGAGGAACAACAAATGAAAATTTACGATTACAACGGGCGGAAGAATCTTTGCGGAAACCGGGTGAAAGAAGCACGCGCCCGGCTGAATATCACGCAAGCGGACCTTGCCGCCCGTCTGCAAGTGGCGGGGGTTATCATGGAGCGGGACAGCGTTTCAAGAATCGAAATAGGAACGCGGTTTGTGACTGATTACGAACTTTCGGTTCTTTCGGACGTGCTGGGCGTTTCCGTCGAATGGCTACTAATGCGCGAATAATCAGAATTTATACTTGCGTGAGTATGAACGAAATGTTATACTTTCCGTGTCGAAAAAGCAAGAATCCGCCCTTGCCTTGCGGCGGGGCGGTTTTCGGATTCGGAGGGTATACCATGGGACATTGTTTTAGCCACCTGACAAAGACAGACAGATACAGGCTGGAGGACGCTTTGCTGGACGGAAAGAAGCCGAAAGAGATAGCGGAAAGACTTCATGTCCATGTAAGCACAATTTACCGGGAGATCAAGCGCGCCCGCATGATTCACCGCAATTCGGACTGGACGGAAGAAGAGCGGTATAACCCGGACGAAGCGGAACGGAAGTATCAGGAGAATTTGCGGAAGAAAGGCGCTGATTTGAAAATCGGGAATGATCGGGAGCTTGCGGACTTTCTGGAAAAGAAAGTGCTGGAGGATGGCTATTCCCCCGCCGCCGCTCTTGCGGCTATCGAGTTGGAGGGAAAGACGTTTTCAACGTCCATTTGTGTAAGCACGTTTTACAGCTATATCACAAAGGGCGTTTTTCTCTTCCTGACAAATGATGACTTGCCGGAAAAGCCGAAAAAGAAACGGACCTATAAAAAAGTTAAGACCATGAAGCGACCGCCGCGGGGGGACAGTATCGAAAAGCGCCCGGCGGAGGTTGACACGCGGGAAACCGTCGGAGATTGGGAGATGGACACGGTATATTCAAGCAAAGAGGGCGAAAAGGACACCTTGCTTGTTATGACGGAGCGGAAAAGCCGTATTCCGATTATGGAACTTATGCCGGACAGGACGCGGGAAAGCGTCATTGCCGCTCTCGACCGCATAGAACGCCGTTTCGGTTCGCGCCGCTTCCGGCAAATCTTCCGAACGATCACCGTTGACAACGGCGGGGAGTTTGCCGACGTGGAGCGGCTGGAGCGTTCAGCGCTTTGCAAGAAGAAGAGAACAAAGGTTTACTTTTGCCACCCGTACAGCAGTTACGAACGGGGGAGCAATGAAAACGAAAATAAAATGATACGGCGGCACTTCCCGAAAGGAACCGATTTCGGGAAAGTGACCGCCGCAGAGGTCAAGCGCGCGGAAAGGTGGATTGCACGATACCCGCGGAAAATTTTAGGCTGGAAAACGTCTGAAATTGTGTTCAATGAGTATCTTTTGACGCTTTGAAAAAATTTTTATATTTTTTTCGCATTTACTATTGACATTTCCGCAGCGGTTCGCAAATGGGTACTAAAGTATGGATTTTTTGCAAAAGTATGGTATAATATTCTAAAACAGAGTTACTCCCTTAAAGATTTAGGAATATTGTACCTTTATATAAAATATCTAACCAAACTAAAGCAAGGGGGGATTTTATATGAGCTCGGATCAAGACGCATTGTTAGAAAAGCTCTACCGCTCCTATTTCCGTCTTTTGGTCGTTCATGCGTATCGTACCCTTGGTAATTGGGATGATGCGAACTTCGCGGCGCAGGAGGCTTTCCATGTGGCATGTGAAAAGATTGACCAGCTTGCGGATTCTGAAAACCAAATCGGCTGGCTGAAAAATACAGTAAGGAACGTATGTCACCATATGATCCGAGAACGGAACCAACAAGCCTTGCTTTTTTCGTCGCTGGATGAATTGACTGACGCGGAAATGCCAGTTACTTCTGACGATATAGACGCGCAGTCTATGGACATATTAGAAGAATTGGTTTCAAAAGATGAAATCGGATTGCTGAAAAAAATCATCCTTGATGGCATACCCTACTCACAAGCCGCTGCGGAGCTTGGCTGTAACGTTTGGGCGTGCCGAAAACGGATCCAGCGAAGTATTGATAAAATCCGACAAAAATACCGAGAAAAATTTGGTGAAGATTTTTCCTTGTGAATGTCCAAAACCGCATCCTCTCAAGGCATATAGTTATAGGAGGTTACATCATGGCTGATTTAAAACATGACCGCAGGTTTGCTAACCTAAATCGGCTCAGTACAGAGCAGCTGGAGGAACTGCTGCGCACAGCTCCCCTCTTGCCCGACAGTCAGGAAACTTCCGATTACTATGATGCCATTGAGGAGGTGATCCTACAGCGCGAAACGGAGCATCCGACGGGACGGATTCAAGATGTCGATAGCGCCTGGGCGGAGTTCCAGGAGCAGTATCTATCCTCGACAGGAGAAAGCGCCCGACTATACCCGGAAGAAAGGAGTGAAATGTCTACTCTTTCTGTCAAAACGAATAAAACCCACGCAAAAAATATATTCCGCAAGGTTGTCACGATTGCGGCAACTATCGCCGTTGTGTTTATGTCCATGATCGCCGCTCAGGCCGCTGGGGTCGATATCTTTGGTTCTCTGGCTCGCTGGACGGAGGAGACGTTCCACTTCAATGGCGGAGACAGCACTCCCGCAGTGGATGGGACACGTCCGCAGGTTGAGGATGAAACCTATCTTGCAATCCAGGCGGAGGTTGATAAGCTGGGTATTGATATCCCGGTTGTCCCGACGTGGTTCCCCGATGGGTATGAATTGCAGGAAATCAATTCCTCCGCTCCAGATATAACCGAATGGAAAGAGGTTAGCTGCCTTCTGAGAAATGAGGATGGCAAAACCATCATTTGGTCTGTTACAAAATATGAAGAAGGACATGATATCAGCAGTATTGTGTTTGAAAAAGATGGTAGGCCAGTAACGCAATACCTTGGAGGCGACAAATTATTTTATATCATGTCAAACAACAGCTGCAAGACTGCTGTATGGTCTGACGGACAGATTGTAGTTGATATTGGCGGCGATCTTTCGGAAGATACTATAAAAACAATGATTGATTTAATCGGAGGCTAAAAATTATGAAACGCTTCATTTCCCTGGCTTTTTGCTTGATTCTTATGGCTTCTCTTTTCTCATTCCCTGCTAAAGCAGCTACATACGCAAGTGACTATTTGCGTGATTACGATGCATTTCTTTCAACAGGTAGCCGCTCCGGGCAGCTCAGTTTATCCTTCGCCGCATCTGCATATGATTCAATGACCTCTATTGGCGTTTCCAGTATTTCTGTTTACACCGCCGAAGGGGCGTATGTAAAAACCATCAGCGGCTCTACGTCAAACGGCTTGCTGGCCTCCCGCTGTTATAGCCATGACGGAACGTATTCTATCAGTGTATCACCAGGACAGGAATACTATCTCCGCCTTACCTTCGTGGCAAGAGATTCTTACAGCGGAGATTCTAAATCGTACACTACAAATACCGCCATAGCGGCAAGATAAATAGTCCGCAGAAACAGCCCGCCGGGTTTTGGAACAGCCAAAATCCGGCGGGCCTTTTTGTGCAAATTTTACAAGAAATGACATTTTTAAAAAATTTTTCCAGAGAATGTCCAAAATGAGGGGGTCCCAAGGCATATATCTATGAAGGCATTTCTAAGGGGCCTTCACAAAAGAGAGAGGAGGAGATTCCAATGCAGACGTAAATGGGCGCTCCGCCGCCCGAATACGAAACCAGTAAGCCAAAACCGATGATCCCACGCCGCCGGGGGCACGAAAGGAGAAGTCCAATGCAGTAGAGAACATTTAGAGAATCCTGCCAACAAAACATTGGACAAACGAAAAGGAGAATTGACATGAAAAAGATTCGTAAGCTGACATCCCTGCTGCTGGTTCTGGTTATGAGCCTGGCCCTCGCCGTTCCCTGCTTCGCCGCCGGTCCGGCTGCCGCCGATGACGACGAAATCATCTATCTGGATGTGGGTGACACCTACACGGACCCCGAAACGGGATATACTTACTCCTTCAGGCCGCTGGGGAGCGTCAGCGCACGTTCGGGCAGAGGTTTCCCTTCCTACATTGTGAAAAATGAGCGGTTGAGCGGAAGCTCTTTCCACAACAACTACACAGCCGATCCCGACCTTGGCAATACCTTCGTCGTCTCGGTATACAACGAAGGTTCGAAAAATATTCGGATGACGCTCAACCTTAATTTTAGGGGTGGAGAAAAATATGTTGCCGCAAACCAGCCGGGTGAACTGGTAGTCAAAACAGACGACCCCAATTATGGTGTTTCTGGAACTGCGGCAGTTGCCGTTTATGCATATCAGAACCCGCAGCTAAGCGGTAAAATTAGCATCTACGAAATCTGGGAATAACCTCTGCTTTGCTGCGTACATTTTTCGATTTGAAGGGAGGCCCAATGAAAAATCTGAAATCGTTTTTCTCTGGGATATTCGTTGCTATGGTGGTCATGGCCTTGACCGGCACCGCCCTGGCGGCGGCGGGGAAGCTACAGGTTGGGACCGGCGGCATAATTGTTATGGACCAAGTAAAGGTAAACCCTGGCGAGGAGTACACCGTGGACGGCCAAAAAATTCCCGCCGTTGTCGCTTACACGGATGTATCTGGCAAAGCCCACGACTATGTTCCCGTAGCAATGATTACCGACTACTTGGATATCCCCACCAGTTGGAGCGAGAAACGGAACAGCGTTGTGCTTGGTCCCTCAAGCGAAGGAGTGGAATATATAATTACCTCCGGTGTCGAGCTGAATAAATCCATTGTCAATAGCCCCGTTTTTGGAACACGAGTGGGTCCCCTCACAGAAGTCGACCCCAAGGCGGTGGATACATCAGAGGGACCTCTGCTGATTATTGAGGACGAAACCAAGGTGGAGACTTACACGGGCTTCAGCACCGGGGTCCGCGCGAACGCCATGCACGGCAAACACTTGCTCCTGACCATCACAAACAATGGAACCGCCCCGATTGTCAGCCGTGCTGGGCGCGCTTATACACTCAACGGCTATGAGGGGCTGAGCAAGGTGAAAATCGAACCGGGACAAACCTTGACCCGTGCCTTTGCTGTTGATGATGAAGTCGATCGGATTCGTAACAACTTTGTTAGCAGTATTATTCAGTATGACGGCTCCGAAAAGGTTCAAGCGACTGTTTCTTTGATGCAGTATCAGTAAGAAGCCTATCAAATCGTCCCCCATATCAAGCGGGGCCTGGGATGTCCAGGCCCCGCCGTAAATCATAAAAGCAAGAATCTGGAGGCTGTCCAGCGATGGAATTAGAGTATACACTTCCCCTACAAAAGCAACTAAAGGTGGAATTGCCGCCGTCAAAACAACCCATAGGCCCGTTCTTTTGCTGGGCCGTTCATACATTGACCGTACAAGGGCGGAAAACGGTATTGGTCATGAACTGCAATCCAAAACCGGGGGACTAGAGGCGGCAAAGGCGGAGAAAATTAAACAGGCCAGGACAATAATCGCACCTTCCATGCAAGCGCCAATGTAAGATTTCAAGAAAGCCTTTCCCGCAAAGCTGGTGCCCTCTCCGGCGAAGGAGGCCAGGGGCAGCGGCGCTAGGGCCGTATACATGTAAAGACGGAAAAACCGTCCATAGACGGTCAAGATCAAAATGAAGGACAAAATCGTAATGAACAGGCTTCCCAGCAGAGTCACCAACCAAAGGGGGATGCTCGCCATGAAGCCGACACTTTCAATGGTGTCGATCATTTCCTGCGGGACACTGACGCTGGCGGCGCTCATACCTCCGATGGTGCCCATGACGGATTGTACAATGCTGCCGCAGACGGTGAAAACGGCGGTCATGATCTCCATGGCGCTGCCCACGGCTACCTTGGCCAGAACAAACCGGATGAAATGCCGCAGGGCAAACTCCGGGCGCTGGAAGTCCCGGAAGCTGGCGGCGCTTTGGAAAACGCTCATAGCGAAGAACAGGACCAGAAGGCGTAGCCCACGGCCGTCAAACCGTCATTGATTCTGACAATGGTACTCCATACCGTCCCGCCCCGGAAGTCTTGGGGGAATACCGTAACCAAGGACCATATCTCATCTAACCTGCCGTTCCAGCTATTGAAAGCGGATTGCAAGTTTCCTACGATCCAATTATCACTCAAACAGGATTCACCTCCAGAAACGCGTCTCAATTTGAGACGCGTTTTTCGACATATTGTAAGGGTTTTATACTCCTACCCTTAAAAACGGTGTTCTATTGCGTAACATAGTAAACAATATTTCTTTGTACTGCTGTTTCCATTCCATTCTTTTCCATTCCTGCGATTCTGCCGCTATATCGTGCTTCAAAGGAGAGGGGTTAGGGGAAAGGATAGGAAAGGAATAGATATTTGATTAAATCCGTATTTGGTTTTTCTTTAGTTAGCTATATCTTAATTTAATTGCGTTGGATTTTCCGATGTCGGATAACCCGGTGTCGGAAAATCCAATATCGGATAATCCAACACCGGGAGTTGTTACGGTGTTCAAAATCCGTCTAATCCAATCGCTTTATAAAACCGCTGCTTTTTGGGGTAGGTATGTTACGCAGTAGAGGTTAAAAAGTCCTTGATTTATGCGGCTTTCAGAGCATAGAAAACACTTAGACGATATTTTATATTCCTACCCTCAAAAATGGCGTTCTACTGCGTAACAAAAAGCAGAGAACCGACCACTTGAAAGTGATGTACTCTCTGCTTTTGTTTGCACCCTGTTTGTCAGCGTTAATGATAGTTGTTGTGAATACTTCCTTATCAACGTAAAACTAGGGTAAGCGTGGAGTTTTTTTGCGCCCTTTGTGAAAAAATACTACTTGGCCCTTGAACGTCTGGGCAGGCGGAACGGACATAGGACGGGAATTGTTTTCAGTGGGAAATGTGTTATACTTGGTTCAGCAAACTAGCCAACAAACCGTGATTCTTTTTAGCTCAAAAAATCAAGCGGTTAGAGGAAAATAATGTGAAATTATATTTTTTTGCAACGCCAACAGATATTAAGTCTCTTTTTCAGGAGATAGAGCAAAGGATTGATATATGCTATATATGGGGATTGAGTGTCCCGTGTCCTGATGCGTTAAATGTATTCAATTCGTGTGATGAAATTGATTGCTTTGGGTACGCCGTTGACTCCGTATATTGGATAGACATACACTACCGAGATACAACACTTAATTTTGTTCAAAATGCCAATGGTTATTATTATTCCAACGAGAGAGTTCAACTGCATATTTGCAATACTGCCACAAAAGCACTCCCTGACCACGCACTGATTATGAATGAATTATATTGCCCGCCGAGGGCGGAAAAACGAAACAAAGAACTTTTCCTAAATATCAAAAAGGCCATGCAGAGGGAATGGGAAAAAATTGATGGCATTCTATACAGTCCAGAGGTTTTCCATGAGCGGGAGCATTTAGTTTTTTTAGGAGACGAGCCTTTTTCCTTTTCTGGGCACGAGAGATACTCTACAACATTGGAAACGTGGTGTAATTCACTTCCCCAAAAAATTAAAAATGTGCCGTTTTTATGCTCTCCCCCGGAGTCGGAAATACATTTTTATGCATCTTCACGCGATGTGTTGATATTTTTCCAACAGTTGGAGACACAGGCTTCCATGCAGTATTGGTGCGGAAAAGAGAACTTTCGATTTGAACGCTTTCAGCAATTATTTTCTGAGAGATTTTATGAAGGCAGTCTCCCAAAAGCATTTCATGCGATTGATATGGATACGCACAACACGATTGATGTCACCTTGGGTGGATTCAGAGTGGACATGAAAAATGTTGTTGTTCCAGGAATGATTACCTATATGAGAGGTTGTCCCAAATACGGAGGCACACTGCTGCGAAAGCTGAATAAACTGTTTGAAATGTCGTTTAACTCCGTTTCTGTTAAGCACTATGGAACCTATTATTTGGGGCCAGACATATGGGGTGTCAAAAAACATCTTATCTTCGACAACGGTGACCCACGTTTTAGATGGAATGAAGGAACATTCAAAAATGTCTGGAGAGCGGAATGGGAGGCTATGAAGTAGTCGGTTTACTGTGCTAACTCGAAACAGGGCGGCGGCAATCTATTCCCGCCGCCCTGTCCGTTACCGCTTCATATCCTGCGCCCGCTGGAGATGCTCCTGCCTTTATCCTGTTCTTTGGGAGTGGTCGGAGCGCGGGGACAGAGCCACCACAAAACCTACCGTCAGCCGCCGAAGTAGTGTAGACAGTTTTGCCGTTAGATATAGAGCAAGCGAAAGCGGGAGGCAGGGTTGTCAAATCCTGTCCCCCGTTTTTGGCGGCAAAATGGCAACGGCAAAAATCTAGATGGTCAAAGGTCTAAGAGTGAAGTTTTTTTCGCGCCTTGTGCGAAAAAATATTACTTGCCCCTTGAACGTCTGGGCGGGTGGAACGAACATAGGATGGGAATTGTTTTCAGCGGAGAGGCATGTTATACTTAGGCCAATAAACTTACATTGATAATAAGGAGAATTGAACTTAATGAACAGTCAAATGTATTCAATAAAAAGAGAGCTTAATATTCTTCGCCCGTCTATTGACACGGAATACGACGGAAGTCGGCGTTGCTATTCCGAAAAGAATATTTCTGCGGTGGAAAAACGACTCCATTATAAACTTCCGCTTCCTACCCAAGAACTCTATCGAGGTGCAACGGATATACTGCTGGATATGGCTTATCTGCGTCCCTCAGAATTGCTTCATTGGCAATAGGACTACTTATGCTTTTTCAATTCGCCGGAGGCTGACTTTGTATGGGGGATTTGCAGAAAGGACGCTCCAATGCGCTGTACGCCTGGAAAGAATCAATTCCAGAAGAGGATGAGGCCACTCTCTGCGATCTTGACGAGGAATTTGAAGAATATGATAAAGAAAGCCCTCCTTCATTCTTCATTGGTTTGCGGTATCTTACCATCGGTGAGCAGACTTTACAAGAGTCTGTCCACTGATTCTTTCATTTTGGAGGACATACTTTGCGCGGCAAATATGATCGTGGGAATAAGTAGCCTAAAATAAATTTATTGTCCAAGTTCCAGCAGAGTGTCGCCTGAAATCCGATAAACTGTCCAGTCAGACATTGGCTTTGCCCCAAGTGACAGGTAAAAATCAATACTCGGCTGATTCCAGTCGAGACAGCACCATTCCAATCGGCCACATTTTCGCTCTACCACAATGCTAGCCAATTTTTTCAAAAGCGCCTTACCATATCCTTTACCGCGATATTCTGGGGCAACAAACAGGTCTTCCAAATAAATACCCGCTCTGCCCAAAAAAGTGGAGAAATTATGAAAGAACAATGCGAATCCCACTTCTTTGCCGTCTGCCATAGCGAAAATTACCTCTGCCCTCTGTTGGTTGAATATCCATTCTTCAAGTGTCGCTTCGTCAGCGATAACTTCATCAAGCATTTTTTCATATTCAGCGAGAGCCTTGATGAATTTCAAAATTAACGCTGTATCCTTTCGCTCTGCATATCTGAATGTTAATCCGCTTTCCATGATCATCCCTCGCATTTTTTAAGGTATCTTAATCTTACCATAAAAATCATACAAATCAACTTATTTTCAAATGAAGAAGGTGATACACCATGGAAGTCCGCATCAACAAAGAAGTCCGGAACTATCAGGAAAGCCTATTCTTCGGGCTGTCCCTGCGCCAGCTCCTGTTCGCCCTGCTGGCCGTGATCGTGGCCGTGGCCGTCTATTTCGGCCTGCGGAACACCGTTGGAAGTGGCGAAATCGGCTGGATCTGTGTTCTGGCGGCGTTCCCCTTCGCCCTCGGCGGCTTTGTTACCTACAACGGCATGACTCTGGAACGCTTCATCCTCGCTTTTATCCGCTCGGAATTTTTATACCCCAGACGGCTCGTTTTCAAATCGGAAAACCTCTACGCAAAGGCCCTCGAAAATTCTACCATCAAGGAGGCTTTACGGCTTGATTAAAACCTTACAAAACACCCTGAAGCAGGATAGGGCAGCCGTTGGCGGCTTTGCTGCCTTACGGATGCCGCATACCCCTTGCGGGTGCAAGGAGGGCTTTGTCCTCCCCAAGTCCGTGCAGGACGCCATTCCCATCCGCCGCCTCTGGCCGGATGGGATTTTTCAGTTCGGAAGCAAGTTCTCCAAGACCATCCGCTTCACGGATATCAACTACGCAATTGCCTCGAAGGAGGATAAGACCTCCATGTTCCTGGGCTATTCGGAGCTTCTGAACGCCCTGGATACGGGGTCCACCACCAAGATCACCATCAACAATAAGCGACTGAACCGCCAGAACTTTGAACAGGAAATCCTCATCCCCAGGCGGGATGACTACCTGGACGGCGACCGGGCGGAGTACAATTCCATGCTGATGGACAAGGTTACTGACAGCTCCAACAGCATGGTGCAGGAGCGGTACGTCACCCTCTCCGTCCACCGGAAAAACATTGAGGAGGCCCGTGCCTTCTTCGACCGGGTGGCGGCGGATGTCACCACCCGCCTCAGCCACCTGGACACTCACAGCGAGGAGCTGGACGCCATGGAACGGCTGCGGGTCCTCCATGACTTCTACCGCACCGGAGAGGAGGCAGAATATCATCTGGACCTCCACGACCTGATGCGGAAGGGCCACAGCTTCAAGGACTCCATCTGTCCCGACAGCCTGGAATTTAAAAAGGACCACTTCATCATGGGAGGCAAGTTCGGGCGGGTCCTGTTCCTCAAGGAGTATGCCAGCTACATCAAAGACAGCATGATCTCCGAGCTGACGGCCCTGAACCGGACGATGATGCTCTCCATCGACGTGATCCCCGTCCCCACGGACGAGGCCGTCCGGGAGATGCAGAACCGGCTCCTCGGGGTAGAAACCAACGTTACCAACTGGCAGCGGCGGCAGAATAACAACAACAATTTCTCCGCCGTGGTGCCCTACGACCTGGAACAGCAGCGGAAGGAAACCCGTGAAATGCTGGATGATCTCACCACCCGCGACCAGCGGATGATGTTCGCCGTGGTGACGCTGGTGCATCTGGCGGACAGCAAGGAGGAGCTGGACAGCGACACGGAAACTTTACAGTCCGCCGCTCGGAAACACCTGTGCCAGCTTGCCACCTTGAACTGGCAGCAGGCGGATGGCCTCACCACCGCCTTGCCCCTGGGCCTACGGCGGATCGATGCCCTGCGGACCCTCACCACCGAGGCCCTGGCGGTCCTCATGCCCTTCAAGGCCCAGGAGATCCGGGACCAGGGCGGTGTGTATTACGGACAGAACGTCATCAGCAAAAACCTGATCGTCGCCAACCGGAAGGAGTTGCTGAACGGCAACGGCTTCGTCCTGGGTGTCTCCGGCTCCGGCAAGTCCTTCACCGCCAAGGAGGAGATTGCCGGGGTCGCCCTCTCCACGGAGGACAACATCATCGTCATAGACCCCGAGTCCGAATATGGCCCGTTGATCGAGGGCCTGGGCGGCGAGGTGGTCAATATCTCCGCAACCTCTCGGAACCACATCAACGCCATGGACATGGAGCAGGGCTATGGCGACGGAGAAAACCCGGTGGTGCTGAAATCCGAGTTCCTGCTGTCCCTCTGTGAGCAGCTGGTCGGCTCCGGGAAGCTCTCCGCCAAAGAAAAATCCATCATTGACCGCTGCACCGCTGGGGTCTATCACGACTACATCCGAAACGGCTACCAGGGCACCGCCCCTACTCTCCAGGACTTCCACGCCGAGCTCCTCCGCCAGACGGAGGCGGAGGCCCGTGACGTGGCCCTGGCAATCGAGCTGTTCACCGCGGGCAGCCTCAACACTTTCGCCAAGCCCTCCAACGTGGATACCAATTCCCGGATTCTATGCTACGATATCCGGGACCTGGGCAAGCAGCTTTTGCCTGTTGGAATGCTGGTGGTGCTGGACAGCATGTTCAACCGGATCATCCATAACCGGAAAATGGGGAGGAACACCTGGGTCTACGTCGATGAAATATATGTGCGTCCGGAAGCTGCCTGAAGCGAAAGGAAAGAAGCGAAGCAGTGGGATGAGTCAGAACGAGATGGATGCCTATCGGGAACTGATCCGTGAGAACATCCGCTATGACGATTATGTGCGGGAGCATCCCTATGACACCGCGCAGTTGGACGAGATGGTGGAGCTGATGGTGGAGGCGGTCCGCTCCAAAAAGAAAAATATTCGGGTGGTGGGGAACGACTTTCCACAGGCGGCGGTAAAATCCCGGCTGCTGAAGCTGGACTCTGAACATGTCCGCTTCGTGTTTGACTGCCTCCGGGAGAACACTACCCAGGTGCGAAACATGAAACAATACCTGTTGACGGTGCTGTATAACGCGCCAGCCACCATGGAGAGCTACTACGCCGCTCAGGTCTGCCATAATCTCTGTGTAAAACGAATGACGATGCAGACGGAATATTACATGCAGAAACAGCAAAATATCCTCCCGTGCCGCTTGGCACAGGAGAACTATCATTTTGAATCTTCCCCAGTGAGATCAAGTCCCCGAAAAAATTCATCGTAGGAACACCCATAAATCTTCTTCAATTCAACCAAAACACTGGCGCGGATATTCAATTCGCTAGACTCATACTTGGCATAGGTTGTCCTGCCGATATCACACCCACGCCGCTGCAACTCTGCACATAACTTTTCCTGCAATATGTGTTTGTCTATGCGGAGTCGCTTCAAATTGTCGCCCATATTCCAATCGCGCCTGTTTTTTGCTCCATACGATTCCCTACACATTTTTGACCAGTATTGGTTTCAAGCATTTTTAGAATATGCTATACTGACCGTTAAAGTTGTCCGCGATACTGTTCAACTCGAGACTTTTTGAAAAGGTGGGTTATCTTTATTTTGTAGTAGCCACGCCTGACGAGGCAGGACCGGAATTAATCCATATGCCGGAGGAACTGCTGGACCTCCTGTTCAACGAGATGATCAACGATGTGATCAACTCCCCGGAGAACAAAACCCATATCCCTGAATCTCGTACTCTGACGGAGTGGGAGGAAGCGGAAAGCCGCCGCAGAATCACCCCCTATCCTGGAACAGGTCGAGGGCGGCGGAGCCGAGTACCTGGAATATCTGGACGAGTATATCTGGGACTATCAGGAACGCTATGCCGGGGATGGTGAGTTGTGTTGGAGAATTGCTGCGCGTTCACGGGCCATCGCCCGCATAAGTTCCCCTGGAAGTATGATGAAACGGACAGCTGGTGTGTGGAGCTGAAAGTGGTGCTGGCGGAGCAGATCACCGCTCTGGTCAACGTGGGTTTCACGTAATTCCTGTCCGGGATGGCGGAGGCCGCCGATACATGGTCTTCTCTCTCCGTCCTTGCCCTGAGAGAAGAATCCCGCGATCAAGCTCCACTGCATTCTCCCCTGCAAGGAGCAGGCGGACAAGTGGTCGGCTTCATCGCGGGGCCTTTATGATTCGATTCTGGATCAGGCGGATTCTATTTTCTATGTCAGCCGAACCTATTACAAGGGCTGTATGCTGGACCGCAACCGCTTTCTGGTAGACCACGCCGCCACCCTGCTGGCCGTCTATAATGGAGAAAGTCGCGGCGGAACGGTGGCAACGATACGTTACGCCCAAAAGATGGGACGGAAGATCATCGTAATTGACCCTATCACTCACTCTGTCTCTCATGATAAACTCACACCGGCTTTACCGCAAATCTGACGGACAATCAATGTCGTTCCAACAACTGCACCGAAATCATGGACGCCGCGTTTTTCTCCACCGAATTGAGAATAAACCCGGCCAGATCGCAGGCGTAAAAATCTCCTGTCGTTTCCAGTCCTTGCTCAAGGATATAGCGGTTGAAGGCGGTGTAACCTGCGGAAATGTCCCAGCGGCCCCGGCAGCAGAGATATAAATAGTGCCCGGCGGGCTTCTCCATGTAATAGGGGAAGTCCGCCTTTTCTTTGATTCGGGTGTAGAGGTGGCTGATGGCCCCCGGCTCACCCTCTTTCCCCGGCTGATGGATGGCTCCCAGCTGAAAATCTGTCTGAATCCCGTACTGCTCACACAGCCTCTGGCACCGCTCCAGCACCACGATCAGCATTTCGTCCTCGCTGGCCGCCGGAGTCATCAGGCCCTCCAGCTCCTCCACTGGGAGGGCCAGCATGTGCTCCGCCTCAAACCAGGCGGTCTGTGGAACCATGTCCAAAACCGATCCGAACTCCAGATTATGCAGAGCACTGGACAGCACGAAGTCCATGTGCTCCAGCTTCTGCCGCTCTGACTCCAGACGGGTGCGCTGCTCCCGCAGCAGCACCAGCGTTTTGGCGGTATCCTGTCCCTGGAGGCAGCGGCGGAGCTCCTCCAGGGGCGTACCCGTCTGGCGGAAGATGGAGATGGCGTAAAAATCGTAGAACTGCTCCACATCATAATAAAAATAGCGATTGTCCCCTTGGTGGGCCGGGGAGAGGAGGCCCATGTCCTTATAGTGCCGCAGGGTTTCCTTTGTAGTGCCGCACAAGGCGGCGAAGCCCCCGGAGGTCAGCCAGCCCTTTTTCCGATCCATAAAAATTTCCTCCAAAAAGTGAAAATAGCTCTTGACTGCGTGGCGGCCACACGGTTTATGATACCCCCTGTCAGAAATAATTGCAAGTCCACAGGACAACAATAAGAGAAAACAAGGAGGTTTTTGATATGGATTTTGGATGCAGCAGCTTTTCCTGGGAGACAAAAGACGGCCTTCACCTATTAGGCCGGACCTACGATCAATTTGGGGACCTGGCGGCCAACCGAGTTATCAGCGTTCCCCAGGGGCATCCCTGTTCCCCGGCGCTTCACGGGGAGGGGGCTATCCCCGGCGCGTATGGCTATACCGGTATGGCGGTGCTGGGTTTTGGGGAGCCCATCCTGGTGGACGGGGTGAACTCCGCCGGGTTGATGGGGGCGCTTCTCCACTACCCGGGGTACGCGGTCTACCAGGAGGGGCCGGAGAAGGGGACTACGGCAGTCCACCCCGGCCGTCTGCTGGCCTGGCTGCTGGGCCGGTGCGCCGGAGTGGAGGAGGCGGTGGAAGAGCTGTCCCGCCTCACCTTGGTGGACGAGCCCATCCAGGGTAAGCCCCTGCCCGCCCACTATATCCTCAGTGATAAAACGGGCGAGGCCGTCATCATCGAGCCGGACGGGGGCGGTCTGTCCATCCACCGGAACACCATCGGCGTGCTGGCCAACAGCCCCGACTACCTGTGGCACCGGACCAATCTGCGCAACTTCGTGGGGGTCACCAATCTGCCCAAGGCCCCTCAGACCATCGCGGGCCACGAGCTTCGGGAGTTTGGCGAGCGGCTGGGAGGCGGCTCCGGCCTGCCGGGAGACTACTCCTCCCCCTCCCGCTTTGTGCGGCTGGCCTTTAAAGGAGTTCGCCGTCCCGGGGAAGGACGAGCCGGAGGGAGTCTCCCGGATGTTCCGGGCCTTTGCCCCGGTGGACATCCCCGAGGGGCTTGCGAAGGCAGACCCAAATTACGACGTGTATGAGCAGACCCTCTGCACCAGCGTCATGTGCGCTGAGAGCGGTGTCTACTACTTCACCCCTGCCCAAAACCGGCGCATCTCCGCCGTCCGGCTTCCGGTACAGGGGAATGAGATGCAGTATTTCGACCTGGGAGACGGTCAGGACATAGACTGGAGGAATTAGAACGTCATGGAAAAAATGGACTCTTACCACCTGCCTGTCACAGGCAGAAACATTCTGCGCTTCGCCTTCCCAACCATTGTTATGACGGTGTTCAACACCTTCTACACCATGGTGGACGGGCTGTTCGTCTCCAACCTGATCGGGGTAGACGCCCTGTCCGCCATCAACCTCACCGCCCCGGCCATTGCCCTGATTACAGCGGTGTCCGGGATGCTGGCCACCGGCGGCAGTGCCGTGGTGATGAAGAAAATGGGGGAACACAAAGAACAGGAGGCCCGGCAGGACTTTACCCTGCTGATTCTCACCAACGCGGTGGTGGGCGCGCTGATGATGGTGCTGGGTTATACGCTCATGGACACCCTGCTGGGGACCATGGGCCTCTCCCCGGCGGTGTTCGGCTACTGCCACACCTACCTGAGCAATTACCTGCTGTTCACCACCCCCATTCTGCTGATGTATAACTTCTCCCTCTACCTGATTGCCGCCGACAAGTCCAAGCTGTCCCTGATCTGCACCGTGGCGGGGGGCGTGGCCAATATCGTCCTGGATTACGCGCTGATCTCCCTGTTCGATCTGGGCATCCAAGGTGCGGCCATCGCCACCGGCCTGGGCTACTCCATCACCGCCGTGGTGGGCTTCCTGGTGTTTCGGAAAAAGGACAATCTGCTCCACTTTGAAAAGCCGGTCTTCCGGGGCGGGGTGCTGTTCCACGCCTCCACCAACGGCATGTCGGAGCTGGCAACCTCCCTGGTGTCCGGCATCACTACTTTGCTGTTTAATTTGGCTATGCTAAAATACATAGGGGAGGACGGCGTGGCGGCCATCACCATCATCATGTATGTCCTCATGTTTGTCAGCGCCCTGTTCATCGGCTACTCCTACGGCGTGGCCCCCATGATCAGCTATTATCACGGGGAACAGAACCACGAGAAGCTGAAAAAGCTGGTGGGATTCAGCGTCCGGTTTATTGTTGGGGCCTCCGTCCTGTGCACGGTAGTCTCCGTTCTGGCGACCGTCCCTCTGGTGAGCATTTTCACCAGGCCGGACAGCCCGGTCTATGCGCTGGCCGTCACGGGCAACCGGCTGTGCTCCCTGGCCCTGCTGTTCGTGGGGCTGAATGTCTTTGCCAGCGGGATGTTTACCGCCCTGTCCAACGGCGTGGTATCCGCTGTGCTGGCCTTCTCCCGGTCCTTCCTGTTCACGGTTGCCAGCATTCAAATCATGCCCATCCTGCTGGGGGGCGTCACCGGTGTGTGGCTGGCGACGCCGGTGGCCGAGCTGCTGGGGACGGTTATGGCGGTGGCTCTGCTGGTGAAATACCGGAAGCGGTACGGGTACTGAGCGAAGCTTTCCGGGCTGGCCCCCAACGCCACCGTCGTAGTGTCCGAGAGCAAGGCCCCCACCGACTATATCAAGGACGAAACTCCGAAAAATATCGTTGTCCGAACCGGCGTTGCCAATAGCCTGATTTTTGACAACGAGCCTGCCACCACCCTGATTATCCGCATGTTCATTGAGGGTACGGAGAACGAGCCTTTGAGCGGCGTGTGCTTTAAGGTGGTGGACGGCTCCGGGGCCGCAGTCGGCCCGGACGATGGAACCTATTACACCGACAAGGCCGGAGAAATCGTTCTGGATGGGATTGAGCCGGGAACCACCGTGATTGCCCGCGAGATCAAGACCGTGGAGGGCTATGTCCTCGACGGCACTCCCCAGGACATTTTGATTAAGGCCGGGGAAGTCCAGCAGTTGACGTTTTGGAATAAAAAGGCCGGTACGCTGGTCATCCAGAAAAAGGACAGTGTTTCCGGCAATCTGATCACCGGGGCACAGTTCCAGCTCACTTACGCATCCGGCGGCTATGTGGACAATGACAACGGGCATCTGTCCTCCAATGGCCTGTACACCACGGACGATAAGGGAGAAATCCGCGTTTCCGGCGTGACCGGGACTATCGTTGCCAAGGAGGTCAAGGCGGCTCCCGGCTATGTGATCGACCAGTCCACCCAGACACAGACCGTCACCGTCAACCCGGAGGATACACAGACCCTTGTGTTTCTTAATGAGCCGCTTTGCAGTCTGACCATTAA
>JBCLRG010000043.1:0-25881 GCA_041223955.1 Oscillospiraceae bacterium 38-13
CCCTTTATTTCCGGGCTGTGGTCTGCCTTGCCTGTATCCTTGTCTGGTTACTTTGACGGTTTTCAAACAGACTCTAGTGAGCTTTTAACGCCGGATGAAGTGCGAATGCTGGATAACCGCTACGCCATTCTCTTCATCCGGGGCGCGAAGCCAGTCATGGACCTGAAGTATGAGCTGACCCAGCACCCCGCCATCCACCATACCATCGACGGAGGCGGGCCGCCTTATATCCATCATCAAAAGAAGCCCCAAAACTGGCTCCCAGGCAAACCGTTGTTTGACCTGGGGGCCATTACTTTTGAAGAAGAAAAGGAGAACTCTGACTATGAAGAATCCCAAAACCCTCAAGTCTTCCCTGACGAGACGGCAGACGAAACTTGAACGCCGGGCCAAGCAACTCTATGCCCTCACCGCCTGCTTTCTTCTGGCCGTGACCGCCCTGGCCGTCCCCGCCTTTGCCGCCGATGATCCCCTGGCCGTTGTGCAAAATATGTCCGACTTCATTTTTTCCCTGATCCGCCCCGTGGGCCTGCTCCTGCTGGGCTATGGCAACCTCCAGGTGGGTCTGTCCTTCCAGTCTCACGATCCTTCCCAGCGCTCCAACGGCATCCACACCATCGCGGGCGGCATTGTCATAACGTTCACGAAGGAAATTCTCACTTTGATTACGGGATGAGCCTGGAAAGTGAGAAGAATCTATGACCTATGGAAACTTTTTCGCCCGTGTCAAGGAACTGGCCCCAACTGCAGGACGGAGGCTATTTCCCGTTGGCGGGACTTCGCGGCGGAATCTGTGGACTTGATGCAGTGTGTCCGCTTCAATTCACCGGCAGATAAAGCTGCGGCGGTTGAACGCTGGCTGGATGTGCTCTATTCGGGCCTTGAAACTGTGCTGAAGAAGTGCGGGCCGGAAATTGCCTCGTTCATGGTAGACCTGGGCCTCGAAAGGTGCTTTCTCTACTCCGGCGAGATGACGCAAGGCGCGACGGGCTTTGAAAAGAATGAAAACGGTAGGCAGGTTTTTGATAAAACCGAGTCCGCGGAAACCAGCTGTCCGGCAGTTTCCCAGAGCGATGCCGAAGGCCGCCGGACCATCCGGGAGCGCCCGAAAGCTCTGAAAAAGCGAAGCGGGCGGGTAAAGGATGAAGAAAATTTTTTGAAACCCTCCATTTTACCACCAGAGTTTTCTCTAGTGGTATTCTTATACCATCGAAAAAAGGAGGTATCAATGTGGAAGAAGTTGTAAGAGTTGAAAGTTTGACCAAGGCGTATGGGGCGCTCCTTGCGGTAGACCATGTAAGCCTATCGGTCAAACGCGGTATGGCCTTTGGTCTGCTGGAGGCCAACGGAGCCGGGAAAAGCACGATTATTGAGTGCATCTTGGGAACGAAACGGGCGGACAGCGGGAATGTTTCTGTCCTCTCCCTCGACCCCAGGAAAGACCGCCGCCGCTTGTTCCAGCAGGTAGGCGTTCAATTCCAAGAGTGCGACTATCAGCCGGAAATTAAGGTTTCCGAATTGTGCGAGGAAACTGCCTGTCTTTACAAGCCCCCCGCCGATTGGAGAGGGCTGTGTGAACAGTTTGGGATTGGGGATAAAGCGGGATCACCCGTCAAGAGCTTATCCGGAGGAGAACGCCAGGTCAATTTCGTCGTGACCGGTGATATTGCGGATGTCCTGGTTCTGAAATACCTGAAGCCGGGAACCAAGGTCAATAATGACGCCGCTCCGGACGCTCTCTACAAACTGCTTGAAAATGCTGTAGGGGGTTTTGGCCGGATGGGAAATGTCCAGCACATCAAAAATAGCGTTCAGTTCCTTTTCACTGCTCATGGCAAGAAGCTGGTACACCTCGCCAATATTGCGCTTCTCCGGTGGATACCCCCGATCCACATAGAGCACCAGGGCTTTCAGCAGATTCAGTTCGGCGGAGTCCCAGAAGTGGTCGCCCCGCTCGCTGCCAGTGTTTTTGATGATAACGTCGCAAAACAGCTGGGCCATCAGCTCCTGGCCCTCAATCTCTGAAAGACAGTTCCAGGAGTCGGAGGCGGCGGGCGTGACGAGGTTGAACACCTTCACGGTGTAGCCCTGGTCCCGCAGGCAGGCGCTGCTTTTTTCGTAAAGCTCGCTCTTGGGGTCACAGATGACCAGAGAGGATTTTCGGGCGGCGCTTTGCAGGATCATGTTCATGCAGAAGGCCCGGGTCTTTTTGGAGTCGCTGGCCCCATATACTGCCAGATTGCCGTTGAAGCGGGTCTTCTCCGGGACGCAGATCACTTCGCCGTCTATCTCACCCAGGACGATGCCGTGGTGCTTGTGGATGTTGGGCACTGGGTCCAGCACGCCTTTCAGCTCTTTCTTAGTCATGAAACCCGCTGTGCCGTAAGTTCCTTTGTTGGAATAAATCAGGTTGCGCTTCCGGTCATACGCGCCGGTTTCACTGTAGCCCATCCGCATAACCATGAACACCAGTACGCCCAGGGCCGCCACACAGCCGCCCACGCCGTACAGACCGTAGGGCCAGCGGAACACAGCGGCGATACAGATAAAGAAGTTACCGTCTGGAAATTCCGGGGCAGTACCGAAAACTCCGCCCGTCGCCTGCCACACGTCGTAGTTGTAGAGGAACTGGACGATATAGCCGCTTCCGTAGAGCAGAGCGCTCAGAGCGACCGGCAAAATGAGCAGCAGCTTTAGGATCGTTTTCTTTGATATTTGAAATCCCTCCGAAAATGCTTGCTATTGTATAGACAACAGCGTATAATAGCGGTGAAAGGGTGTGATGGCTATGGCGAAAGATGCCAATGTTTTTGCGAGAGTAGATGCCTCGCTTAAAGAGCAAGCGGAGAGCATTTTGACCCAGCTTGGAATGCCAATGTCCAGCGCAATCAATATTTTCCTGAACCAGATCGTACTTCGGCGCGGCCTTCCCTTTGAGGTAACGCTGCCCGTCAAGACGCCGGTTGTCGCAGGAAGTCTGACAAGCGACGAGTTTTATGCCGAAATAAAGCGTGGTTATGATGACTGTGCTGCTGGCCGTACACGTCCGGCAGAAGATGTGTTCCGGGATATTGAGGCTGAGTTCGGCCTATGATAAAATACCGGGTCGAAATTGGTATACAGGCACAGGCAGACATTACTGACATCGTACGCTATATCGGACAAGTCCTTTTAGAACCCCGGACAGCAGGAAATCTATACCGCCTCCTGAAAGAAGAAATCCTCAGCTTAAAGCAGATGCCAGAGCGTTATCCGTATGAGGATGACGAACGGCTTCGTGCTCTTGGGATTCGGAAGTTGCCGGTAAAAAACTATAAGGTACTTTACTTTGTAGACTCTGAGCAACAGCTGGTTCAAATCGCCAGAGTTTTCTATGCTGGACGTGATATCTCGCGACTGATGGAAGAAACTGATTTTGAAAATGTGTAATCCACCATCGGATCAAGAATCTCCGTCAAACAGCAGAGCCTTGACCTTTTCAAAGTCAAGGCTCTCTATTTTTACCCTCTGACCACAGACCTGCTGCAGTGCGTCCTCCTGGAAATCGAAGCAAAACAACGTCCCCGCTTTCCCATGCAGCTCCAGCGCGGTGTCAAACCGTTTTATGCGGTGCATATCACAGGTGTAGACGAACAGCACCGGGGAATCGCCGTCCATCGCGTCGTTTTCCACCACCCAATCGGAGCGGCAGGGAGATAAGTCCTGGGAGAGAATAGCATCCAAAACCGCCTGCTGTTCGGCGTCACAGAGCAGCTGCAAAATCAGTTCTCCATCAAGAGCAGGAATACCTGGCCGCCGAACATCCGGCACCAGCTTTTGAAGATGCTGGACGTGGCCTGGGACGCACCCATGGCAAAGGCCACTGGCGCTGTGTAGACCAGGACACCCAGCAGCACATACCGCTCCGCCGCCTCGAACAACAGCTTCAGATAGTTCCAGGCCAGGACCAGCACCAGAATCAGGACGATCAATGTCACCGCCCCGTTAGCACAGACGCCGAGGATGGTGAGCAGGACCAAGTTGAAGCTGGCAAAATCCAGACTTGGAAGTGATGTCAATATCCAATCATAGGGTGTACCACAGATAGTCAGCACCGTATCAACGATGGAGTCCGCATAGTAGGCCAGACCAATGAACAAGATGGCCTGGATGGTCAGTTTAACAGGATCTTCCGTCCCTGCTCCCACGCCCAGACCATAGTTCTTGAACAGGTTCCATACCCAAAGCAGCAGAATCAGCCCGATTGCCAGAGCCACAAAGACATTATACATCGTCTCTGCCGCCGGGAAGTAGCGCAGAAACACGGCCATATCACAGCCCAGGGCGCCCAAAACTGATGTGTTTATCAAATCCAGGCCGTGCATGACTTGTTCCGCAATCCATGCTACAATGCCGTCTAAAATGCCCATAGGTGATTACGGCGCTGTCCACTGTCCGCCGGAGAAGAAGGGCGTGACATAGCTCATGATGAACCCCAGAGAGTTCAGGATGATCCAGGTGATGACGATGCGCTTCAGCCACGCCCGAGATTCATCCACCGTCCGGCCAGAGCGGGAAAAGTTCATCATCAGCAGGGCCACGGCGGCCGTTACGATAGCGGCAATGGTGGAGATGGCGAGAATCTGGGTGTAGACGTCCTTCATGATGTCGCTGGCCTTCGTCCAAATCGTGTCAGCCGCAAAAGCCGGCTGACAGAGCAGCGTGGACGTGCAGACGCCCAGATAGACCATGAACACGCCGCGTTCGGGGTCAAACCTGCGCCGGGGAGTGCGCGGAGATGACGTTTTGTCTTGTTTCAATGAAAAACCTCTTTTTTCTTTGGCTTCTGTCCTGAAAAAAGGCAGCACCCGGAAATTTGGACGCTGCCTCAGTTGCTGCAGAAGGGCAAAGAAAAAGACGCTCCCAGCGTCCTTCTGCGGCTGTTTTCAGTTTTGCTTACAGTTTTGAGCATACTTAATTTTAACATACAAGGATTTACGCTTCAATAGCAAAACCCTGCCAATGCTGCGCCAAAACCGTGCCAATTACCTGTCATCCGCCTCTGCGGGGAAAAACTGCTCCAAAACCTGCAAGCTGTCCTGCGCCGTGTATCCCCACAGGACAGAGCTTAACGCCTCAATCGCCTCCTTCCGGCGGCGGTAGTAGGTACGGAAGCTGATGTCGTGGATGTGGGGACGCAACTGCTCGATGATTTCCTCCACATTTTTAAGCTGTTGAGGGGACAGATACGTGTAATGCAGAAGCCAGCAGTATGCTTCTCCGTTTTTGTGCCGGGTACGGAGCAGATCGACCGCGTTCTGTACCAGCGTGAGCATTTTGTTGCTGCGCTCAATGCACTGGGTCTGGTGCTCAATGTCCGTCCCGCCCAGGTCCGCGCCAGCCAGGTAGATGGACTCCAGAAAATCCTCAATGCTGGTATCATATTCAATCTGAAACTGCGTCCTGACCTGCTGGACGAACAGCTCCAAGCTCCAGACCACATCCTGGTACTTCTTCAGCAGCTTCCAGGTGTTGTGGTAACGAGGGTCCTCCGTCACCTTGCGCTCAACCTTTTTCCTTGCCATTGTGGAATACTCCTTTCAAAAGTTTGTTGATATTGGGGTCATGGTAAGTTCAAAGCTGTAAATCGGATGATTGTTTCCACATTGGATCGCCATACCAATCCTGAGAACACTCGTTTGTCCGCTGTCCCCCTTCACTGCTTCCGTGCAGTCACCGGATAAGGGATATAACTTAACAGTGGATTTGGGGCAGTGAAAGCAGGAAATCCCTTGCGTCTCAAGGACTTGCGTCACTTTTTGGACAATGCGCTCCACCTGCGATTTTGAAACGCTAATGAGCTGGTCTGAAACGCAGACTTTGGGATCATCCAGGATATTGTCTGCTGTGTCCGTGCTATCTGGGAGCTGGAGTTTGATATTCAGAGACATCGCAAGCAAGCCGCCAGCTCACTGACCCGGCAGACCCACTCGCCAGGGTAGACAGTGTAGGTGATGCCGTCCAGACGGCGGTACGAGGTTCGGAAGTTGGCGTAGGAGCAGAGGACGGTATAATAAAAAAGACCGGAGCCTCCGTTGGTTCGGAAGCTCCGGTCTGCGATCAGGGTTTGAACAAATTCTCGGTAAATGCGGCAGCGTGGATAGTCCACGACTTGTTTGATTTCAAGTTGATAGTCTGACATATACAATTCTCCTTGCAGTAACTTGCTTGATAAAATCTATCGGGGCCTGATTTTCATTACTTGCGGGGGTGCAGCAATAAGCTGCACCCCTGCCATATTTGTCACCTCTTTCTGTTATGTATTAGACGTACTCTGCCCCGGAAGCAAAATGTCTATACCGGCGAAATTAGCCGTTGAACGCCTGCGTTTGATGTTCCGCCCTGTTTTCCTGGTCAACGGAATTTAGGGTAGGCACCAGAAAGCCTTGTAAATCAAGGGTTTACACGCATAAAGAATGTTTTGTAAATCTGCGGGGAAGTAACAGCACGGTGTAACAGCTCCGTGCTGTTACTTCTTTTTATCCGCAATATTCCGGGGAAAAATCAATCTCTTCTTTTTCATGTGTCCCGCTCCTTTCTATCCGTCATAGCACCCGCAAGGCGCGCCACAAATGCACACGCCGGGGAATTCCGGGAAAAGATCATCAAAAGTTATTTGCGCGGCTTCAAACTCTCATTGCCGCTGAACCTCTGCAATGTAGCTTTCCCATGACCATCGACGGCCCAGCCCCTTTACCGTTTGAAGCGTCGGCGCGGCCCCGTGTTCAATGTCTACCGCACGCCGGAACAAATCGGGGTATTTCTCCCAAGGTTCCAGAATTTCAGCTTTCTTCATTGACGGTCAGAAAAAACAACTTGATTTTCTCGGTCGCGGAAGTCCGGCCCGCTCGATCACGCGGACACATTCAGCCCGGTTCCAGCCCCATTCGTAAAGCGGATAATGATTTTCGTGCTTTTTATTTGCTTTATCCGCCGGGGCCGCGTGTTGGACGCGTCGCGCTTCGCCTGCGTCGTACCCGATGAATTTATGTACCCGCCGCCCTGCGGCCCATTCCACCCGGCAATCTGGATGAATGTTGCAGAATTTTTCTTGCGGGCCGATCTTGTGCTTTAAGGAACACTTTTTGAAACCGTATGCAATCGACGGCAAGGCTCCAGAACGCAAACACCCTTGTTCAAGGGTTAGCCTGTTTCCGTCTTTGTCCACGCAATGAACCGGCGTAATTTTCGGCAATCCATGTTTCACCAGCCATTCGTCGAACACTTCGATACATTCGTAAGCGTGCGGCTGTTCCGCGCCGGGGTCCGAAAACAAGATCAGGTCAACCGGAATTTTATGCAGATACATTCCTACGATCATTGCGGTGCTGTTCGTCCCGCCGCCGAAAGAAACAACATTCATTCTTCGTCCCTTTCTTCCGCCGCGGGCAAGGCTTCCGGATATTCAAGGACAGCCTGGAAGATTTCACGTACTTCGTCGCTTCCTGGTTGAATGTCCCAGCCCCTTTGATAGTTGACGCCTGGTATTGTCCCTTTCTTGATCTCCAGCTTGCTTACGCGTCCCCTGTCGATTTCGTAGTTTGACGGCGCACCGTAAACTTTTGCACAAAATTGAAAGTCCCCGATTGTCCGGGAAACCCACCCGCTTTCACCCCGCGGACGAATGATCTTGATTTCCGGCGGCTCCGCCGCGGCCTGATTTTCCCCGGCTTCAAGAGTCAGCCACCAGCGGGGATTGTTTCGCTCTGCCGCGTGTTGGCAAGCGCTGCAATTTTTCGCCGGACAGGTCGTGCAAAACTGCTTGTGAAATTTGTCGTCCCATGGCCCCTCAACCACTGACAAGCACGCAAGAAACTTCCCCAGCACTTCCGGGCTTTCCGTGATTCTTTCAAACACTGTCACCGTCGAAACCTCCTTGCATATCGTCCGCCGGGGTCCGCCCCCGCCGCCTGAAATTCGCCTGTACTGTCTGCTGGGCGATAACCGGGTTGTAAGCCCGCCGCCGGTTCCGGTCCAGAACCGGCGCGCCGTCCTCTCCGACGGTTTCCCCGCGCTTCAACTCCCGATAGATTGTCGCCGTGGTAACTCCCAGCCGGTCCGCAATATCCGCCGGGCGGGTGTTCGCCTGATACAGCGCGGCAATCTCCCGCCGGTCCGCAAAAGTTATATATTTGTAGCGTCGTACCATCTTTCACCCCGTTTCTCTTGACTTTCCCGGCCTGCCGTGAAATAAATGCGATAGAACTGTTCCGCACCTTATCGGGTGGGTTCGTGTTCTTTCGCATTTAATGTTACAACCTGCGCAAACCAGCAAACCCAAACCTTTTCCCTTGTATTTCTTTCCGGATAATGGTATAATACCCTTCACTGACAAAAGACGGTACATAGCCGGAAAGGGAGCGCCATGGATTACGGGCTGCGGGACCTCATTCACTCCATCGATCTGAACGCGCTGAAAAGCGCCCTGCTGCGCCTGACCGCCGTGCTTCTCTGCCTGACGGTCCATGAGACCTGCCATGGTCTGGCGGCCTGGGGCCTGGGGGACCCTACCGCGCGGTCCCGGCACCGCCTGAGCCTGAACCCCCTCCGCCATATCGACTGGCTGGGACTGGCGATGATGCTGGCCGTGGGCTTCGGCTGGGCGAAGCCGGTGCCGGTAGACCCCCGGTATTTCAGAAACCCGAAACGAGGCATGGCCCTCACCGCCCTGGCCGGGCCGGTTTCCAACCTTCTGCTGGCCCTTCTGGCCGTGGCCCTGGGCTGGGGGATTTCCGCCTTTCTGCCCTACAGCTGGAGCTGGGCTTTGGTCTTTGATTTCCTGCTCTATACCCTGGCCCCGCTGTCCATTGGACTGGGCCTGTTTAATCTGCTGCCCATCCCGCCGCTGGACGGAGCCAAAGTTCTGGGGGCCTTCCTGCCGGATCGGACCTATTTCGGCCTGATGCGCTATGAGCGCTACGGTATGTTCCTGCTTTTGGCCCTGAGCTGGCTCGGTGTCACCGGGAACTTGGTCTCCGGGGCAATTCTCGCCCTCTGGCAGGGAATGACGGGGCTGTTTTTTTAGCCCCCGGCCCGCCGTTCTATCAAATCCGCCCGGAGCGCCTTCCGGAGCGGTAGGAGGTTTCTTTGGACAGTCCCGTATTCAAGCTGGAAAAGGTGGTGCACTCCCGGTCCGAGGAATTGCAGGACTTTGAGGGCCCCCTGGACCTGATCCTCTTTTTGCTGAGCAAGAATAAGATGGCAATTCAGGACATTTCCATCTCCCTGATCTGCGACCAGTACCTGCGCTGGCTGGACCGCCACCAGCAGCTGGATCTGGAGGTCGCCAGCGAGTTCGCCGCCATGGCCTCCCATCTGGTGTACCTGAAGACCAGGATGCTCCTCTTCATAGAGGACGAGGAGGCCAAAAGTGAGATGGAAGCCCTGATTCAATCCCTGGAGGAACGCCGCCGGGGAGAGAGCTACGCCTATGTCAAGGCCATAACGGAACAGCTGGCCCCCCTGGGGGAGTATGGCCGGAGCATCCTGGTCCGGGGGCCGGAGGCCCTGGAGCCCGGGGAGGTGCTCTACAGCCACACCCCCCGGGACCTGCTCCGGGCCATGGCGGAGCTTCAGAGCCGGGCGGAGCGGAAGCTGCCGCCGCCGAGGACGGCCTTTCAGGAAATCGCGCGGCACGAGCCCTACCCCGTGGAGCGCAAGGCCCTGGACATTCTGCGCCGCCTGAAGGAGCAGGGCCTTACCCGGTTCCGCCAGCTCTTTCAGGGGAGCCGGAGCCGCAGTGAAATCGTGGCCACATTCCTGGCCGTTCTGGAGCTCTGCCGGTCCCACGTGCTGCACCTGACCGGCTCGGAAGCGGAGTGCACCGTCCGTCAGGTGGGGGAGCCTCCGGAGGACCTGACCGCCGGAGCGGCGGACGGCGGGAGCGCGCCGTAACCCGGCGCTGAGACCGCGGTCACAGACAGATCAAACAGCGCCGGCTGTATCGCAAAGGAGAACCCCATGGAGAGAAAGGAAATTGAATCCGCAGTAGAGGCGATTCTCTTCGCCTCCGGCGATCCGGTACCGGTAAAGCGCCTCTGCGGCGCCCTGGGACTGGCCCGTCCGGCGGTGGAACGGGCCCTCCGGGATCTGCGGGATTACTACGCCTTTGAGCGCCGGGGCCTCCGCCTGGCCCAGATGGACGACGACTGGCAGCTCTGCTCCGCCCCGGAGCACGGCGACGCCGTCCGCCGGGCCCTGGAGGTCCGCAAGCCCGCCCGGCTGAGCCAGCCTGCCCTGGAGGCGCTGACCATCATCGCCTACTATCAGCCCACCACCCGGGCCTACGTAGACCAGATTCGGGGGGTGGACAGCTCCTATACAATGAGCCTGCTGCTGAACCGGGAGCTGATTGAGGAGTGCGGACGCCTTCAGGCTCCGGGCCGCCCCCGGCTGTACCGGACCACCAAGCAGTTCCTTCGGGCCTTTCACCTGAACAGCCTGGAGGAGCTTCCGGAACTGACGGAGCCCGGCGGAGGCGAGGACCCGCTGGAGCCCTCCGGAGAGGAAGAGGCTCCGCCGCCGGAGTCTGCCGGGCAGATGCGCCTGGGGGAAAACGGGGAGATTGTGGACGCGCCCCCGGAGAAGCCGGAGGGGTCCGAATAACAAGTGGAACCGGAGCGGCGGAAGGGCCCTGCCTCCGGTTGATTGACGGGATGGTTTCATCCGGCGGAAGGGAGGCGCGTCCGGAGTGTGGCTGTGGATATTGGCGGCGGTGGTTTTGCTGGCCGTTCTGCTTTGCTGGACCCGCGTGGGCGTCTGGGCTGCCTTTGGCGGGGAGGCGCTTCGTCTGGATGTGAAATTCGGCCTGCTGCGGATTTCCGTTCTCCCCGCCAAACCCCGGAAGCCGGGGAAACCTGAGAAGAAGAAAAAACCGGCGAAGAAACCGAAGGAGAAACCGGAGAAAACCAAGCCCTCCTTTACGCTGGAGGATGGAAAGGACGCCCTCCGCACCCTGCTCCCGCCCCTGAAGCGGGCCCTGACCCGAACGGGCCGGGGCATCCGGATAAAGCCGCTGCGGCTGTCCGTGGTTCTGGGGGGCGCGGAGGACCCCGCCGCCTCCGCACAGCTGTATGGAGAGATTCAGGCCGCCGTGCAGGCGGGGATGCCCCAGCTGGAGAGGCTGATGGACATTCGGGACATCCGGATACACACGGATGTGGATTTCAGCGCGTCCGGCACGGCGGCAGAGGGGGAGGCGGGCGTCACCCTCCGGATTGGAACGCTACTGGCGGCGGGCTTCGGCCTGGCCTTCCCGGCCCTGGGATGGCTGCTCCGCTGGCGGAAGCGTTCCCGCCGCCGGGCAGAGCCTCCGGACAAGGGGCCGGAGGATTCTCCGGAAGAAAACCGGACCGCCGCCGGAGCGGGCGGCTGCGAATAATGGAACCGTTTACGGATATGCAGAAAGGAAGTATAAGATGGACAACACGATGGACAAGAAGCACCCGGTCGGCGAGCTGATGCGCTCCACAATTGACAAAATCCATGAGCTGGTGGACACTAACGCCATTGTGGGCCAGCCCATTCACACCCCCGACGGCGTGACCCTGATTCCCATTTCCAGGGTCAATTTCGGCTTCGGCAGCGGCGGCGTGGACTACGGCAAATCCATGAAGGGCGAGAACTTCGGCGGCGGAGGCGGCGCGGGCGTGAAGATTGACCCCGTGGCCTTTCTGGTCATCCGGGACGGCGTGACGCGGGTGCTGCCCGTGGCGGTTCCCCCGGTGTCCACGGTGGACCGGGTGGTGGATATGGCTCCGGACATTCTGGACAAGGTGGAGCGCTTCCTGGAAAAGCGTCAGGCGGAGAAGGCGGAGGAAACGCTGTAAAAACCTGGATTCACAACCGTTGAACACCGTCCATCCGGCATCCCCCAGTTATGAATCCAGGTTCTAAGTTCTCCGGGAGACCGAAAATACTTTTCCGCTTTTCTGGACATACTGGACATCACCATGGACCAATCGAGGTGATGTTGCTTGCTGAAACAAATCCGGCGGACAGGGGCGCTGCTGCTGGCGGCGGCCCTTTTGCTGGCGGGCCGGGCCGGGGCGGTGGGCACCTCCGCCACCTCCGCCATTCTGATGGACGCGGACAGCGGCCGGGTGCTCTATGAGCAGAACGCCGGGGCCCGCATGCGGATTGCCAGCACCACGAAAATTCTGACGGCGCTGGTAGCCATCCGGGAGGGGAACCTCTCGGACACCGTGACGGTGAGCCGGGAGGCCGCCTATACCGAGGGCTCCTCCATGTACCTGAAGGAGGGCGAGGAGCTGAGCCTGGAGACGCTGCTCTACGGGCTTCTGCTCTGCTCGGGAAACGACGCCGCCGTGGCGGTGGCGGAGCACGTGTCCGGAAGTGTGGAGCGCTTCGTGAAGCGGATGAACGAGACGGCCCGGGAGCTGGGGATGGAATCCTCCTCCTTCGCCAACCCCAACGGCCTGGACGACGAGGACCACTATTCCACCGCCAGAGACATGGCGGTACTGGCCTGCGCGGCCCTCCGGAACGAGACGCTGATCCGCATCGCCTCCACCCGGACGGTGACGGCGGGCGGGCGGACCATGACCAACCATAACAAGCTGCTGAGCTATGTGGACGGCTGCCTGGGCCTGAAGACCGGCTATACCCGGGCGGCGGGCCGGACGCTGGTGAGCTGCGCGGAGCGGAACGGACAGCGGCTGGTGGCGGTGACGCTTCAGGACGGCAACGACTGGGCGGACCACCAGAGCCTGTTTGACTACGGCTTTTCCGCCTATCCCGCCTGCTGCGGGGCCCGGCTGGGCTCCCCCGTGGCTGCGGCGGAGGTGAAGGGCGGACTGCGGGACCGCGTTTCCCTCATCGCGGCGGACAGCTTTTCCTGGCCGTTGGCGGAGGGGGAACGGCTGGAGACGGAGCTGGTCCTGAACGCGGAGCTGGAGGCTCCCCTCCGGGCCGGGACTCCGGCGGGAGAGGCCGTGTTCCGTCTGAACGGCAAGGAAGTGGGCCGGGTGCGCCTCCTCTGCGGGGAGACGGTTCCGCCCCGGGTGGAATCCGCCATGAGCGTACTGCGGAGCGCCAGAGGATGACGGCCTTCCATCGGGGCCGGTATTAGGAGGCTTGTATGGAAGAGCGGCTGCAAAAGCTTCTCTCCGCCGCCGGGGTCTGTTCCCGGCGGCGGGCGGAGGCGTACATAGAGGCCGGACGGGTGACGGTGAACGGCGCAGCCGCCCGCCTGGGGGATAAGGCGGACCCGGACCGGGACGACGTGCGCCTGGACGGACAGCCCCTTCTCCCCCAGGAGAAAACGGTGTGCATCCTGCTGAACAAGCCCAGAGGCTATGTGACCACCCTCTCCGACGAGCGGGGCCGGAGGACCGTGGCGGACCTGACCCGGAGCTGCGGCCTCCGGGTTTATCCCGTTGGCCGTCTGGACCTGGACTCCGAGGGCCTGCTGCTGATGACCAACGACGGGGCCCTTGCCCAGCGGCTGACCCATCCCGGCGGAGAGGTGGAGAAGACCTACCACGTCTGGGTCCGGGGCATGGTGGAGGGCGCGGCGGACCGCCTCTCCCGGGTCACGGATCTGGAGGGGGAGCCCATCCGCCCCGCCGGAGTGGAGACCCTCCGGCAGGGGAAGGACAGGGCGGTACTGGCCGTCACCATCCATGAGGGGAAGAACCGGCAGGTCCGGCGGATGTGCGCCGCCTGCGGCTGGACGGTGGAGCGCCTCCGCCGGGTCCGGGAGCACACGCTGGAGCTGGGCGGGCTGCCCCCGGGGAAGTGGCGCTGCCTGACGGAGGCGGAGATCGGGGCCCTCCGGGGGGAGCCGCCGGAGGAATCGGGGATTTCCGGAGATTCGTGAGAAAATTTTCCGCCGCCCTTGCATCCCGGCGGAAAGTGTGCTATACTATTTCCCGCTAAGCGGCGGCGCAGTATTCTAGTCAGATCTGCCGTTTCCTAGGGAGGGCCTAAAAATCCTCTGAAGGGCACATCGATGAAACCCGTGGTGCCTGCTTGATACGCCCAGTTTTGGGTGGGTGCTGGGGGGAAGCGCGCTCGGCGCGCTTGCGGACTCAGGGCGTTTTCCAATGGCATGGTTTATCCGACCCTGTTTCCGTGGAGACCTGTTCTTGTGCGCGGACGTACTCCCATTGTGGTAATTCCGGCCCGCGTACGAAGCAGATTGGGAACCTGTAATGCGGTGCATCGGTCTCATTCGGGGCCGTAACGCTGTGTGCAGCCGTAGCCTGCCTTGCGTGGGGTGGGTGGATTTGGGAACTACACGGAGCGGCCCCGGCCAGGGCGGCTGCGTGATCGCCCTTTGAAACCCGGTCTGCAAAAGAGGCTAAAGAAGCGGACGGACTGTGGTGGAAATCACCTAGGCTGTCTTAACCGGGCGGGAACAGGATTGCAGTGCGGACTAAGTGGCAATCGGGTAGCGCGGACGGGCAACGCCGCGCCGGAGGGCTGAAAGGGAAACCGCCCCCATCGGCAACGAGGGGTGTGCTCCGGGGAAATCCAACCCGTACCTAAGCCGTAAGATTTACTGTCCCTGCCGCCGCCGGCTTAGCAAGTTTGAAGTTTGAAGAATGAAGAGGCCGCCTCCCGGCGGTCTTCCAGGAGGTTCCTTTGAAGAAACAGCAGAAGGGGAAGGCCCCTTCCCCATATCGTTGGGCCCTTACGGTCTTTTTGATGGCGGTGGTCCTATCCGCCGTGCTGAGTCTGGCGTCGGAGTCGATGCTGGAGGGCGCGGGCGTGACCGCCGCCCTTTTGATGTTGGCGCTGTTCATCGGCCTGGGCATTCTGTTTGACATCGTGGGCGTTGCCGTGACGGCGGCGGACCCGCGGCCTTTTCACGCCATGGCCTCCCACAAGGAGAAGGGGGCCCGGGAATCCCTGATGCTGCTGCGGAACGCGGGAAGAGTCTCCAGCGTGTGCAACGACGTGGTGGGGGATATCTGCGGCATCGTCAGCGGCGCGACGGGAGCGGTGATCGTCACCCAGCTCCAGCATGCCCTGAATATGCGGACGGTGCTGATCTCCGTGGCCGTCACGGCCCTGGTCTCCGGCCTGACCATCGGGGGCAAGGCCCTTGGGAAAACCGTGGCCATCAAGAAGAGCACCCAGGTGGTCTACTGGTCCGGCCGGTTCCTGCACCTGTTCCGCCGGTAAGGCCTCACCCTGAAAAAACCGCGCCGCCCCTTGTCTCGTAAGGAGGATCTATGCTGCTGGAATCCATCCATTCCCCCGCCGACGTCAGAGCGCTGCCGGACGGACAGCTCCCCCAGCTCTGTCAGGAGCTGAGGGAGTTTCTTGTAAAAAGCGTCTCCGAAACCGGGGGACATCTGGCCTCCAACCTGGGGGCGGTGGAGCTGACCGTGGCGATTCACCGGGTCTTCGACACGGAGCGGGACCGGCTGGTCTTCGACGTGGGCCACCAGTGCTATATTCACAAAATGCTGACCGGCCGGATGGAGCGCTTCCCCACCCTCCGCCGTCTGGACGGCCTCTCCGGCTTCCCCAAGCCTCGGGAGAGCGTCCACGACGCCTTCATTGCCGGGCACGCCTCCAACTCCGTTTCCGTGGCCTTGGGAATGGCCCGGGCCCGGACGCTCCGGGGGGAGGACTACCGGGTCCTGGCCCTGATCGGCGACGGCGCTCTGACGGGGGGGCTGGCCTACGAGGGCCTGAACAACGCCGGGGCCTCCGGGGAGCCGCTGATCGTCATCCTGAATGACAACGGCATGTCCATCAATCCCAACGTGGGGGCGCTGCCCTCGCATCTGGCCCGGCTGCGGTCCAAGCCCGCCTACTACCATTTTAAAAAGTGGTACCGGAGCCTCTTCGGTTCCCGGCCCATGAGGAATCCCCTGTACCGCTTCAGCCACCAGGTCAAGACCTCCCTGAAGAAGACCCTCTGGCCGGGGAGCACCCTGTTCGAGGACATGGGCTTCACCTATTTAGGGCCGGTGGACGGGCACGACCTGTCCCGGCTCTGCGACGTACTGGAATGGGCCCGGGAGCTGAACTGCCCGGTGATCGTCCACGTGAACACCGTCAAGGGCCGGGGCTGCCCCTTCGCGGAGCGGAACCCGGACATGTACCACGGCGTGGGCCCCTTCGACCCGGAGACCGGACGGCTGAAAGCGGCGGGAGAGGAGAGCTTTTCCTCCGTCTTCGGCAAGGCGCTGGCGGACTGCGCCCGGGAGGACCCCAGGGTCTGCGCCATTACCGCCGCCATGGCGGACGGCACGGGCCTTTCCGGCTTTGCCAAGGCCTTCCCGGAGCGGTTTTTCGATGTGGGCATCGCCGAGGGCCACGGGGTCTCCATGGCCGCCGGTATGGCGGCGCAGGGGCTGCTGCCGGTGTTCGCCGTGTATTCCACCTTCCTCCAGCGGGGCTATGACATGCTGATTCACGACGTGGCCCTGGAGCGGCTTCATGTGGTGCTGGGGGTGGACCGGGCGGGCCTGGTGGGGGCCGACGGCGAGACCCACCACGGCTGTTTCGACGCCCTGTTTCTCTCGGAGCTCCCGGGTTTTACGGTGCTGTGCCCCGCCAGCTTCGCGGAGCTGCGCCACATGCTCCGGGACGCCCTCTTCGCCTGTGACGGACCGGCGGCGGTCCGCTATCCCCGGGGGGGCGAGGGGGCCTACCGGGACGATAGGGCGGACCGGCCCCTGGTCCGCCTGCGGGAGGGACGGGACGTTACCCTCCTGACCTACGGCGTGCTGGTGAATCAAGCGCTGGCGGCGGCGGAGCTGCTGGAGGCGCGGGGAATCCGGGCGGAGGTTCTGAAGCTGAACCGGATTGCCCCCCTGGACCGGGAGGCGCTGGGAGATTTTTTCGCGGAGACGAACATACTGCTGGTCGTGGAGGACTGCTTCGGCGCGGGCTGTGTGGGCCAGCGGGTCGCCGCCATTCTGGCGGAGGCGGGCCGTTCTCCCCAAACCTTGATATTAAAGAACCTGGGCAAGACCTTCGCCCCGGAGGGCGGCGTATCCCAGCTGGAGGCCCGGTTCGGTCTGGACGCGGCCGCGATTGCCGCGGCGGTGGGAGAGGCGGTGGCGCATGAGCGGTAAGACGCGGTTGGACGTGCTGTTGGTGGACCGGGGCCTGGAGGAGAGCCGCCAGCGGGCCCAGGCCGTTATCATGAGCGGCGCGGTTTTTGTAGACGGCCGCCGGGCGGACAAGCCCGGCATGGCGGTGGCGGCGGAGGCCCAGGTTGAAATCCGGGGGGACCGGCTCCCCTATGTCAGCCGGGGCGGGCTGAAGCTGGAGAAGGCGATGGCGGCCTTTCCCCTCCGGCTGGAGGGGGCCGTCTGCGCCGACATCGGCGCCTCCACCGGCGGGTTTACCGACTGCATGCTGCAAAACGGCGCGGCCCGGGTGTACGCCGTGGACGTGGGCCGGGGCCAGCTGGCCTGGAAGCTGCGGACGGACCCCCGGGTGGTCTGCCTGGAGCGGACCAACGCCCGGTATCTCAGCCGGGAACAGGTTCCGGAGGAGCTGGCCTTTGCCTCGGTGGACGTGAGCTTTATTTCCCTGAAGCTGATTCTGTCCCCCCTGGCAGCCCTGCTGAGGGAGGGCGGCCAGATCGTCTCCCTGGTGAAGCCCCAGTTTGAGGCGGGCCGGGAGAAGGTGGGGAAAAAGGGCGTGGTCCGGGACCCCGCCGTCCATCGGGAAGTTCTGGAGCATTGGCTGGACCACGCCGGAGAGGCAGGTCTGACCGTGCGGGGCCTGACCTATTCCCCCATCCGGGGCCCGGAGGGGAACATTGAGTATCTGGGCTTCCTGCAAAAGGGCGGAGACCCGGCGGCAGCCTTTGACCTGAAGGCGCTGGTGGAGGAATCCCACCAGGTTTTGAAGGAACACGGAGAGGGGGAGAACCACCCATGAACCCCAAGAAAATCATCCTGTGCCCCAACCCCAACCGGGACCAGGGCATGAAGACCACCCGCGCCGCGGAGTCCATCCTCCGGGGCCTGGGCTTTCAGACGGTGGTCTGTTCCCCCTTCCGGGACCGGAAGGAGGGGGCCTTTGCCGACTATGACGTGAAGCCCCTGCCCCAGGAGCTCCGGGGGGCGGACCTGCTGATTACCTTCGGCGGGGACGGGACTATCCTCCACCTGGCGAAGCTGGCGGCGCTGCACAAGATGCCGGTGCTGGGCGTGAACATGGGGGGCCTGGGCTTTGTGGCCGAGCTGGAGGCCGGGGAGCTGGAACAGCTCCGGAAACTGAAGGACTGGCAGTTTGAGCTGGAACAGCGGATGATGCTGGACGTCTCCGTCTTCCGGGACGGGCGGCAGATTTACACGAATCTGGGCCTGAACGAGGCGGTGATCCGGGAGGGTCCCATCTCCCACGTGATTCACCTGAAGATCTCCTCCGACGGGCGGCATCTGGCGAACATCGCCGGGGACGGCGTCATCATCGCCACACCCACCGGGTCCACGGCCTACTCCCTCTCCGCCGGCGGGCCGGTGGTGGAGCCGGTGGCTCAGACCATGGTGGTCTGTCCCATCTGTATTCACAACATGCGGTTTTCCTCCTACGTTCTCTCGCCGGAGCACACGCTGACGGTGGAGCTGGAGCGGAACGGCCGCAAGCCGGTGTACCTGTTTGTGGACGAGAGCCGGGCCTTCGCCCTGAAGGCCGACGATCAGGTGCAGGTTCGCCGCTCCCGGTACGTGACCCGGCTGGTGCGGCTGACGGAGCGGAGCTTCTGCGAGATTTTCGCGCGTAAAATGCTGCCGGGAGGGCTGGAAGGATGAAGAACAACCGACAGGCCATGGTGCTGGAGATCATTTCCCAGGAAAACATCGAGACCCAGGAGCAGCTGTTGAAGCGGTTGTCCGAGCGGGGCGTCCAGTGCACCCAGGCGACCATTTCCCGGGACATCAAGCAGCTACACCTGGTGAAGGAGCCGGTGGGCCAGGGGGTGTATAAGTACGCTGTATCCGGCAACCGGACGAAGCTGAACGTGGCGGCGAAGCTGCGGACCATCTTCCGGGAGTGCATCGTCAGCATTGACTGCGCGCAGAACATCGTGGTGGTGAAGACCATGCCAGGTCTGGCCAACGGAGCCTGCTCCGCTCTGGACAATATGGAGATGAACGATATCGTGGGTTCTCTGGCGGGGGACGACACGGCCCTGCTGGTGATGCGGAACACCGAGGCGGCGGAGCTGCTCTGCCAGGAAATAAAAGATATGCTGTAAAGGAGAGTCCCCATGCTGGAGCTTCTGCACATTGAGAATATCGCGGTCATTGAGGAGGCGGACATCCAGTTCCGCTCGGGCTTCAACGCCCTCACCGGCGAGACTGGCGCGGGCAAGTCCATTGTCATTGACGCCATGGGGGCCGTTCTGGGGGGCCGGACCTCCCGGGACCTCATCCGCACCGGGGCTTCCAAGGCCTTCGTCAGCGCGGAGTTCTCCGCCGTCCCGGCGGACCTGCCGGGGCTGCGGGAGAACGGGCTGGCCCCCGACGAGGACGGAAACCTCCTCCTCCAGCGGGAAATCTCCGGCGAGGGGAAGAATGCCTGCCGGGTCAACGGCCGTCCCATTACCGTGGCCCAGCTCCGGCAGATCGGCGGGGAGCTGCTGAACATCCACGGCCAGCACGACGGGGCCCAGCTCCTGGACGAGGAGCTCCACGGGGCCTATCTGGACCGGTTCGGCAGAACCGAGGAGCCCTTGGGGGCCTATCAGAAGGCCTACGCCGTCCTGGCGGACCTCCGGGACCAGATTCGGGCCCTCCAGATGGACGAGGCGGAGAAGGCCCGGAGGATGGACAGCCTCCGCTTTCAGATTGACGAGCTGGAACGGGCGGAGCTCCGTCCCGGGGAGGAGGAGGAGCTGGAACAGCGGCGGAACCTCCTGCGCAACGGCGAGAAATACATTTCCGCTCTCACCGGCGCGGACTACTGCCTCTCCGGCGACGACGAGAGCGCCGGAGCGGTGAGCCAGCTCCGGGACGCGGAGGCCTCCCTGTCCGGCGTGCGGAACCTGGGCGGCGAGCTGGCGGAGGCCTGCCAGCGCCTGGAGGCCCTGCGGAGCGAGGCCTATGACCTGGCGGAGACTATCCGGGACATGCGGGGGGGCTTTGACTTCTCGCCGGAGGAGCTGGACGCGGCGGAGAGCCGCGCGGACCAGCTCTACCGCCTGAAAAAAAAGTACGGCGCAACGGTGGAGGAGATGCTGTCCTATCTGGACCAGCGCCGGGGGGAGCTGGACGCCATCGAGACGGCGGAGGACACCCTCCTCCTCCTGGAGAAAAAGCTGGGCAAGGCGGAAGCCGCCGTCCGGACGGCGGGACAGGCCCTGACCAAGGCCCGGAAAACGGCGGCGGCGGCGCTGGAGGCCCGGATTCAGAAGGAGCTCCGGGACCTGGACATGAACCGGGTCCGGTTTTCCATCGACTTCGCGGAGAAGGAGCCGGGGCCCGACGGCTGCGACGTGGTGCGCTTCCTGATGTCCGCCAACGCGGGCGAGGACCTGAAGCCCATCGCGAAAATCGCCTCCGGCGGCGAGCTGGCCCGGATTATGCTGGCGCTGAAAAACGTTCTGGCGGAGCAGGAGGCCATCGGCACCCTGGTCTTTGACGAGGTCGACACCGGGGTCTCGGGCCGCGCGGCCCAGAAGGTGGCGGAGAAGCTGGCCCAGGTCAGCCGGAGGAAACAGGTTCTCTGCGTTACCCACCTGCCCCAGCTGGCGGCCATGGCGGACACCCATTTCTCTGTGGAAAAGGGCGAGTCCAAGGGCCGGACCTTCACCCAGGTGGTCCTTCTGGACCGGGAGCGCCGGAAGGCGGAGCTGGCGCGGATTACCGGCGGGTCCAAGGTGACGGAGGCGCTGCTGGAGAGCGCCGGGGAGCTGCTGGACGCTGCGGAGACATACCGAAAGACCTTATAAATAAAGAGACCGGGAGGGACCGCCATGAAATCGAAAGCCGCCGTCAAGCGCATCATTGAGACGCTGAAGGAGATCTACCCGGAGGGGCTCTGTTCGCTGCGATACGAGAAGGACTATGAGCTCCTCTTTGCCGTGCGCCTCTCCGCCCAGTGCACCGACGCCCGGGTGAATCAGGTGACGCCCGCCCTTTACGCCCGCTTTCCCACGCTGGAGAGTTTTGCGGAGGCGGACCCCAAAGAGGTGGGGGAGTACATACACTCCTGCGGCTTCTATAACGGCAAGGCCAAGGACATGGTCCTCTGCGCCCAGAAGCTGCTGGCGGAGTTCGGCGGCCGGGTCCCCGGCACCATGGAGGCGCTGACCAGCCTTCCCGGGGTGGGGCGGAAGACGGCCAATCTGATTCTGGGGGATATCTACGGCCAGCCCGCCTACGTCTGCGACACCCACTGCATCCGCATCACGGGCCGTCTGGGCCTCACCGACGGCTCCAAGGACCCCCTCCAGGTGGAAAAGCAGCTCCGGGAGGTCCTGCCCCCAAAGGAGTCCAATAATTTCTGCCACCGGATGGTTCTCTTTGGCCGGGACACCTGCACCGCCCGGAGTCCGAAATGCGAGGGCTGTCCCCTGGCCCGGGACTGCGAGCTGTCCAAATGAAACGCCGAAAAAAGTGCCTGTGCGAATCGCACAGGCACTTTTTTGCTTCCGGCGTCATATACTGACCATGAAGACCGGCGGCGTGCTTTTCTGTTCCCCGGAGCGCGCCCAGGTTCTTTTGGGCCCTTACCCGTTCCGGGGAAAGGGCGGAAGGAGGCAGAGAGTATGGATGAGAAATCGGCTCAGATGGCCGAACAGCTCCGGAAAAATCCGGCGATGCTGAAATCCCTGATGCAGTCGCAGGACGGTCAGACGCTGATGCGCATGCTGACCCAGGAGGACGGCGGAGCGGGCCTGCGGAAGGCGGTCCAGTCCGCCGCCAAGGGCGACGCCGGAGCCGTGACACAGATGGTGAACCAGATCATGCAGAGCCCGGAGGGCGCGGCGCTGGTGGACCGGATTAACCAGGCCGTCCAGAAAAAGTAGGCCTTGTTTGAAAATTGGCGGAATGCCGGATTGGGGCAGATTTTTCGCTAGGCAAGGCGATTTGTCAGGGGAATCCTGACGGATTTCAAGTCAAATCAAGGCAGTCCCGGCGGAAAAAGATGCCCTGAGACGGCGTTTAGCCATTTTTCAAACAAGGCCTAGTCCGGAGGAGCGGCTTTCCAGCCGGAGTCCGGGGCGTTTCTGATTTCTAACACCACAGGAGGGTTGGTCCGTATGGCGGAATTCGATGAAAAGCTGAACAGCATACTGTCCAACCCGGACGCCATGAGCCAGATCATGCAGCTGGCGCAGTCCCTGGGCGGGGGAGGCCCGGAGCCCCAGCCTTCGGCTCCGCCGCCTCAGCAGCCCCCCACCTGGGGCCCGCCGCCGGGTCCGCCGCCCTCTCAGTCCGGCCCGTCTCCGGCAGGAGGAGACCTGCTGTCCTCCCTGATGGGCGGCGGGGGGCTGGATGCGGGGCTTCTCACCCGTTTGCTGCCCCTGATTCAGGAGCTGGGAGGCCAGCGGGACTCCAACGCCCGGAATCTGCTCTATGCCCTGCGGCCCTATCTTCGCAGCGACCGGCAGGAGAAAATCGAGCGGGCCCTTCAGCTGGCGCGGCTGTTCCATCTGGGGCGGAAATTCCTCTCGAAATGGGAGGGCTGAGGTATGTATAACCGGTATATCCGCAACGATAACGGTTCCTACCGCCGCATTCCGGAGGAAGGCGGACCGCCCGCTCCGCCTCCCGGCGGTCCCTCGCATGGCAGCCCGTCTTCCGGCGGTCCTCCGCCCGGCGAGGCGTCTCAGAACGGCCCGTCTCCCAGCGGTACTCCGCTCGGAGGCCCCCCGCCCGGAGGTCCATTCCCCGGCGGCCCGACCGGCAGCCCCCCGCAGGGCGGCCCTCCCCCCGGCGGATTTCCCCGGAGCGGCCCGCCGCCGGGTTCCGCCCATGGGGGCCCACCGCCGCCAAACGGCGGAGGCCGGCCTCCGAATGGCAGGCGTCCGGCGGATGGGCTGACCGGGTTCCTTCAGCATCTGCTGGACCAACTCCATCTCGATCATGTAGATACCGGGGATTTGCTTCTGCTGGCCCTGCTGTTCTTCCTGTTTCGGGAGGACGCGGATGAGGAGCTGCTGGTAGCCCTGGGCCTGCTTCTGATCTTGTAAAGTTGTGTGCTGCCCAAGGTCGAATCTATGATGTACCGCTCCTCCGAATAATGCATCAGCATGAAAATTTATGTTGAAAAACCCCGTGCATGTGCTATTATGCGTATAGACTTAAATTGTACATAGCACAATTCGGGGTTATTTCATAGAAAAAAGGAGGACCGGGAAAATGACCTTTCAAAAATCGGCCTGCATTGAGCCGCTGTACAGGGAGCTTCCCTTTTTGGACCGCTTCCGGGCGGCGAAGGAGGACGGATTTGCGTTTGTGGAATTCTGGAGCTGGAGGGACAAGGACCTGGACGCCGTGAAGGCGGAGGCGGAGGCCGCCGGAATCGGCATCGCCGGTTTCAGCGGCGACGCGGAGCTCTCCTTGATCGATCCCGTCCAGCGAGAAGCGTATCTGGCTTTTCTCCGCCGGTCCGTGGAGGCGGCGCTGAAGGTGGGAGCCCGGTCTCTCACCATCCACTCCAATGGCCTGGGGGAGGGCGGCGCGGTTATCGACGCCTATGACCGTCTCAGCGATACTGTAAAGCTCTGTGCCATGTTCGACACTTTGAAGGAATGCGCAAAGCTGGCGGAGGAAAGCGGCATCCTGATGAATCTGGAGCCCTTGAACGTCACTACGGACCACGCGGGCAATTTCCTCCGAACCACCCGTATGGCGGTGGAGATGACCCGGCTCATCGGCTCCCCGGCTCCCCTAAACTTCGGGTACTGTACGACGTGTATCACATGCAGCTGAATGAAGGCAGTCTCTGTGATAATATCCGGGCCTATGGGGATCAGTTCGGCCATATTCATATAGCCGACGCGCCAGGACGCCATGAGCCAGGCACCGGCGAAATTCAGTATACCCGGGTGCTGTCCTGCCTGGAGGAAACGGGCTATACCGGACTGGTGGGCTTTGAACTGATACTGAAAACCACCACTGCCGAGGCGGTGAAGGTGATTATGAAGCTTTAAGAAAAAAGGAAAGCGACTGTGCGGTATTATCGGTGCGGACTTTACTGGCTGGCTCACGCAGAAGCTATCCTGAAGGCCCCAGGAATCCGGGCCATGGTTGTACGTTCCCCCATATCACGAAGGCAGCGATTTATGGCTATCTATAGGGATGAAAGCTGAGAAAATTAGAGGATTGACGAGCATACTGCCGCCGTGGTGCCGGATTTCTGATATGACTATGAAAGGGTATGGCCTGTGCCAGATTGCCATTTGTCAGATGGTTGAAAAATCGAAGTTACCACCGTTCAATTAGTACGATATGGCGAATGAACAATTTATGAAAACATGCATGATGCTGATGACAATACAATTGTTGTTTTGGTAGGTTACAGCGGAGAAGAAAAACTTCTGAGGGAAAAATCTATATTGAATATTTTGTGGCTACATGCTAAAACACCAAAAACTCTGGGCGCAATTAAAAATCGAATATATTGTGGAGAAGCGTACTCTCTTACCCTAAATATAACATGCAAAAGGAAAGCCTTGTATAAAGTCAAATTCAAATCAGTATGTTGTCAGTAGTGCTGGTCGAATCTGTGCTGACCAGTGTGATTACAGCCTTACTGAACGCCAGCGGGTTTTCATCCACGGGATATAGCTGCGTTGAAGAAGATTATTTCCAGCAGTGCAAATCTACAATGTATTTAACACAGGGCACTGATATGAAGACAAATCAGATTGTTTCAATATGTCTACTGGGATCTGGAATATCATCGTTCTGTCGTTAGGCTGTGCGCCGCTCCTTTTAATGAAATCGTGACAGAACCTTTTGAAATGTGTCACTTCTGCAGTAAACTCAAGCAACTGGCAGACTACTTAAAAAGTCTAGATCGTGAATCACAGGTGGTGATGGAACAAACCGAGGGGCTTTACAAACAAATTTCGCAGTAACTCCATAACACGGGGCTTTACGTCAGTGTGATAATCCCGAATCTCATCAAGGACTACGGCAGAGAGAATAATCTGCGCCATGCGAAGCCCCCACATGTCCAACAACAATAAAATTCGGGGGTATACCTTTGATATGAGGGCCGAATTGTGTCAGCATACACCCACAGATATGTACTTTCCAACTAAAAACATTGAACTTGTCGTGCACTGTATACCAAGACAATGATGAGGAATAACCTCAACTCTCTTCTGGATTAGACATATTCTGGTATGAATGTCTTATTTGATAGCCCTATGCGAGAGGGCGGGATACGAAAGCGAGTGGATTTTCTCACGTTCTTCTATCACACTGCACACTGGTTGTATAAGTGCATAAGCCAGGCTAATTTCGTGCAACACCATGCCAGACAAGGCTGAAGAAAGCTACAAGTACTCCAGAGACATGGTTATCATATTTCCAAGGGCACTTTAATCAAATGTTGGTACAGTAGACCATCAACAATACCCTCAATACAATTCCTACCACGCTGAATCGGCCCAAAGCCAGGGTGCTGAAGCTTACTTTCCAGCTCTTTAAATTTCCATGGTGATGTCCACACATGGCATAAGTAACTCCTATAGTCTCCAGCTCATAGCGGAAAGCAGGAACGTAACTTGATTAGCTTACCGCAGCGCCATCACATCCTTTGCCGATGTTGATCTTTCCGCCAATCAGTCCGGAGTTCATGAAGCCTAGAGTCTGTTTGAAAACTTAAATATTGTGTGTAAAGTGCTGAGATGGTAAAATAAAGCACATGAAAAGACATGAA
>JBCLRG010000044.1:0-24421 GCA_041223955.1 Oscillospiraceae bacterium 38-13
GCAAACTCCTTATTTCTGCTCAGATGCTTACTTTTGCTCTCATCGCCATCCTTATTAGAAGATTTTAAACAGGCTCTTAGACCTTTTGGAACCCTAATATCCCGCCCATGTACCCATCGGTCTCCGGGAAATGCCAAGGTTGAAGGAGACGGGCGGACACACAGGTCCGCCCCTACGGGTGCGCGGAACGGGGGCGCGGCCTTGATGGAAAGAGAATCCCGCCCCCATTTCCCGCCCTTTCCCGTCCCCGCCGCCGTTTTTTCGAAAAAAGGTTGCGTTCTCCGCCGGGGCATAAACTCCGCGCCACCTGGGAAAGGCCTTCCGGAATCAACGGTTTTGCACATTATCCACAGAGTTATCCACACGGTTATGTCAACCGTGGATTTCGAAAAAAATTCCCCCGGCGGCCTTCCGCCTCCCCCGCCGCCCTCCGGGCCCCCGAATCCCAAAAAAATTCCCCGATCCTGGCGTTTACCGGTTGACAATCCGGCGGGAATCCTGTATGATAACGTTAGACGTGATATTCAAAACCATATTATGGGGTGTTATGCATGATTTGTAGTATTGTGAGTGACAGCAGCTGTGACCTGCGCATGCGGGACTTTGCCGGGGAGGACATCCTCTTCCAGACCGTGCCCCTGCGCCTCCTGGTGGGCGAGCGGGAGTTCGCCGACAACGACAGCCTGGATATCCGCGAGCTCCTGGGGGCCATGTCCCTGGAGAAAAGCGCCGCCTCCACCGCCTGCCCCTCCCCCGGGGCCTTTGCCCAGGCCTTTGAAAAGGCGGACCGCACGGTGTGCTTCACCATCTCCGCCAACCTCTCCGGCACCTACAACGCCGCCCTCATGGGCCGGGACATCGTCCTGGGAGACCACCCGGAAAAGGAAATCTGCGTCATCGACTCCAAGGCCACCGCCGGAGCGATGATTCTCCTCATCCGCCGGGCCAGGGAGCTCCTGACGGCGGGAGGCGGTTTCGAGGACATCTGCTCCCAGCTCCGGCTGTATCAGGCGGCGCTGCGGACCTGCTTCACGCTGGAGAACTTCGACAACCTCATCAAAAACGGCCGCATGCGCCCGCTGGTGGGCACCCTGCTCCACTCCCTGGGCATCCACGTCATCGCCGACGCCACCCCCCAGGGGACCATCCACGTGGCGGGCAAGGCCCGGGGGGAGACGAAGACCTACCAGGCCATCACCGCGCTGATGCGGGACAGCAAGGACTGCACCGGCGCGGAGGTGATCATCTGCCACTGCGAGAATCCGGGGGGAGCCATGCTGCTCCGGGACCGGATCCTGACGGACCTGCCGGTAAAGGGGGTGGAGCTGGTGCCCTGCCGGGGCCTGACCACCTTTTACGCCATGGAAAAGGGTCTCATCATCAGCTATTAATCCCAGCCTCCCCAGGACTCCGGCCCTTTTCGGGCCGGGGTCTCAGGCTGTCGAAAAGGGATTTTCGCCAGCCTGAGCAAGTTTTCAAAACGTTAAAAAACGTTTTGAAAACTTATGATTGAAAACGAAAGGAACCCTTCCTGGGTTCCTCTCGTAACTCTCCTCCTTCCCGTCGAGGATGGTTTTTACGGTTTTTCGACACTCTGGGACTCCGGCCCTTTTCGGGCCGGGGTCTTTTTTTCGGGCGGGCCCGGGGATTTTTGCCCGGGGCAGTCCCCCGGAAGAGGGCCCGGAGGCTCCTTTGTAAATTTTTTTGTTTTTTCATAATTTTTTCTGGCGCGGCCGCTCCGCGTATGCTATACTGTACGCTGTAAAATTACGCAGTCCGGAGCTCCTTTCTCCGGGATGAGGGAGGTTTTTTTCATGGCAAACCGCGTGATAGTCACCATCTGCGGAGAGGACTACACCTTCGTGGCGGAGGAGTCCGAATCCTACATGCAAAAGGTGGGCGCTTACGTGGGGGACCGGATGGACGAGGTCCTGTCCACCACCCACGTGGGCCGGACGGACGCCGCCGTCCTCACCGCCGCCAACATCGCCGACGAGCTTTTCAAGGCCCAGGCCGCCGCGGAACAGCTCCGCCGCCAGATCAAGGGCTATCTGGACGAGGCCGGGAAGGCCCAGACCCAGGTGAGCGAGCTGAAGCGGGAGGTGGTCCGCCTGAAGCAGCGGCTGGACAGCCGGGGCTCGTCCACATGAGCCGCCGCCCGCCGCCGAAGGCCCCGGAGCTGCTGGCCCCCGCCGGTTCGCCGGAGGCCCTCCGCGCCGCCGTGGACCACGGGGCGGACGCGGTGTACCTGGGCTGGGGGACCTTCAACGCCCGCCGGGGGGCCCGGAATTTCTCCGAGGAGGAGTTCGCCCAATCCCTGGCCTACTGCCGCATCCGGGGCGTCCGGGTCTTCCTTGCCCTGAACATCCTCCTCTCGGACCGGGAGCTGCCCGAGGCCCTGGAGACCGCCCGGACCGCCTCCCGCCTGGGGGCGGACGCGGTGCTGGTCCAGGACTGGGGCCTTCTCGCCCTGCTCCGGCAGGCCCTGCCGGACCTGCCCCTCCACGCCAGCACCCAAATGAGCCTCTTCACCACCGGCGGGGCCTGTGAGATCGCGGCGGAGGGCTGCGAGCGGGTGGTATTGGCCCGGGAGTGCTCCGGGGAGGAGACGGCGGCCATCTGCCAAAACTGCCCGGCGGAGATCGAGGTCTTCGCCCACGGGGCCCTCTGCATGTGCTATTCCGGCCAGTGCGCCCTGAGCGCCGCCGTAGGGGGCCGCTCCGGCAACCGGGGGCGGTGCGCCCAGCCCTGCCGCCTGCCCTACGGGGTCAACGAGGGGGCCAGGGACCTCCGGCCCCTGAGCCTCAAGGACTCCTGCATGGCGGACCATCTGGCGGAGCTGGCGGAACAGGGGGTCTCCTGCCTGAAGCTGGAGGGCCGGATGCGCCGCCCCGGCTACGTGGCCGCCGTCACGGACATCTACGCCCGCCTGCTGGCGGAGGGGCGGGGCCCCACTCCCGCCGAGCGGGAGACGCTGGAACGGGCCTTTTCCCGCTCCGGCTTCACCGACGCCTACTGGCACGGCCGCAAGGGCCCGGAGATGCTGGGCTATCGCCCGGAGAACGCCGCCCCGGCGGAGGAACCCGTCCTTCCGGAGACGGACCGGCGGGTCCCCGTGACCTTCACCTGCACCGTCAAAGCCGGTACCCCGGCCCTTCTGAAGGCGGAGGACGGCTGCGGCCATACCGCCGCGGCCTTCGGGCCCGTCCCGGAGCCAGCCGGACGCCGGGGCCTGACGGCGGAGGACCTTGCCGCCCGCCTGTCCAAGACCGGCGGGACGCCCTACCGCTGCGTCCATACGGAGGCGGAGGCGGAACCGGGGCTGTACCTCTCCGCCGCCGCCGTCAACGGCCTCCGCCGGGAGGCGCTGGAGGCCCTGAGCGCCCTCCGTTCCGCGCCGCCGGACCGGCGGGAATGCCTTCCCCCCTCCCCCTTGCCGGAGGAGGACCATTCGGAAGCGGAGCCCCGCTTTACGGTTTCCGTCGCCACCGCCGCCCAGCTGACCGGCGGCCTTCTGGACTTCCGGCCCGCCCGGGCCTATGTGCCGCTGGAGCTTCTGGCGGAGGTCCCCTCCCTGCCGGAGGCGGAGACGGAGTACTGCGCCGTTCTGCCCCGGGTCTGGCGGGACCGGGACGAGGACCTGCTCCGCCGCTGGCTGGACCGGGCCCGTACCCTGGGGGTCTCCGGCCTGCTGTTGGGGAACCTGGGGCACTTCCCCCTGGCCCGGGGGGGCGGCTGGAACCTCTACGGGGATTACGGCCTGAACGTGTTCAACAGCCGTTCCCTGGACTGGCTCCGGCAAAAGGGGCTGGCGTCCGCGTGCGTGTCCTTCGAGCTGCGGTTCGCCCAGATCCGGGACCTCCGGAAGGTCCTCCCCGCCGAGGCGCTGGTCTATGGCCGCCTCCCCCTGATGATTACGGAGAACTGCCTGATTCAAAACAGCGCGGGGTGCCGCTGTGACCGGCCCAACTTCCTCAACGACCGCACCGGCGCGTCCTTCCCGCTGCTCCCGGCCTTCGGCCACCGGACGGAGGTGGAGAACAGCCGCAGCCTCTACCTGGCGGACCGGCCGGAGTACCGCCGCCTGGGCCTGGCCTACGCCCGGCTCCGCTTCACAACGGAGACCCCGGAGACCTGCGTTCAGGTTTTCCAGGCCTATCGGGACGGCACACCGGCGGAGGGCATGTTCACCCGGGGCCTCTACCAGCGGGGCGTGGAGTGAGTTCTTTTTCAAAAACTCCAATACCGCCCGTAATATTTCGACAGAATTATACAATATAGGATTGCACAGGAGCGATACAATGAAAGAAATCAAGGTCAAATACCTGACGGATGGGCTGGAAGAGCTCCGGTGTGTTCCGGGCTCGGACTGGGTGGACCTCCGGGCGGCGGAGGACGTGGAGCTGAAGGCGGGGGAATTCCGCCTCATCCCCCTGGGCATCGCCGTGGGGCTGCCGGAGGGCTATGAAGCCCACGTCGTGCCCCGGAGCTCCACCTTCAAAAACTACGGCCTGCTCCAGGCCAACTCCATGGGCGTGGTAGACGGGTCCTACCGGGGAGACGGGGACCAGTGGCGCTGGCCCGCGTACGCCACCCGGGACGTATTGATACAAAAAAACACCCGCATCTGCCAGTTCCGCATTGTGGAGAACCAGCCCCCCCTCCTCTTCACCCGGGTCGAGCACCTGGGGGGCCCGGACCGTGGGGGCTTCGGCTCCACGGGGACCTGACGGGCGGGAATCCGAACATTCGAGGTACATGCAGACATGGCACAAATCGTACTAGCCTCCGGGTCGCCCCGGCGGCGGGAGCTGTTGGAGCGCATTGGCATCCGGGACTTCGCGGTCCGGGCGCCGGAGGCGGAGGAGAGCTATCCCGAGGGCCTGACGCCGCCGGAGATCGTGGCGCACATTTCCCGCCAAAAAGCGGAAGCGGCCCGGAAGCTCTGCGGCCCGGAGGACATTGTGATCACGGCGGATACCATGGTCTTCCTGGACCACGCCCGCCTTGGGAAGCCCCGGGACGAGGCCCATGCCCTGGAGATGCTGCTGGCCCTTCAGGGGCGGAAGCATACGGTTTGCACGGGGGTTTCGGTCTGCCGGGGGGAAACCCGGCTCACGGAGGCGGAGTCCACGGACGTGTATTTCCGTCCCGCCACGGAGGCGGAGCTGCGGCGTTATATTGCCACGGGGGAACCCATGGACAAAGCCGGGGCCTATGGCGTCCAGGGCTTGGGGGCGTTGCTGGTGGAGCGTCTGGACGGAGACTTTTTCAACGTAATGGGGCTTCCGGTCCTGCGTCTGTCCAGAATGCTGGAAAACTTCCACATCAGGCTTCTGTAAGCGAGCCCTTCCGTAAAAGGTGATTGGTTTGAAAAATTTCCTGAAGCAGCATGGGCTCTGGGTACTCTTTGCCGCCGCCGTCCTGTCGGTAGCGCTGGCGGCGATGTCGGTATTCAGCGCGAACGCCTCCCCGCTGGTCAACCTGGCGGGGGTGGTGGTGTCCCCCTTCCGGGCGGCCTATACGGCCATTGCGACCCGGTTCAACGACTTTCAAAACTACTATAAAAACACTACGGACATGGAAGCGGAGAACGCGGCCATGCGCCGGAGGATCGCCGAGATGGAGGAAGAAATCCGTCTGGCGGAAGCGGACCGCGAAGAGAACCGGCGCTTACGGGAGCTCCTGGGGCTGACGGAACAGCGCCGGGACCTGTCGGACCTGGAGGCGGCGCTGATAACGGAGCACGCCGTAACCAACTGGACCTCTTCCCTCACGCTGAACAAGGGCACGTCCCTGGGCGTCAAGGTCGGCGACTGCGTCATAGACGAGCGGGGCTATCTGGTGGGGGTCATCAACGAAGCGGGGACCAACTGGTCCACCGTCCTGACCCTGGTGGATACGGACACGTCTCTGGGCGCGCAAATCTTCCGTACCAAGGATTTAGGCGTTGCCCAAGGGGATTTCTCGCTGATGCGGGAGCAGCGTCTCCGGCTGGATTACCTTCCGGCGGATTGCCAGCTGCTCAGCGGGGATTTGGTTGTGACCTCCGGATTGAACGGGTACTATCCCTCGGGGCTGGTCATTGGCTCTGTGGAGGAGGTACAGCTGGATGATTCCGGGGCGGCCTCCTATGCGATTCTCACTCCGGCTGTGGAGTTCGATGATTTGACGGAGGTTTTCGTCATTAAGTCTTTCGAGATTGTCACCTAGCCTTCAGCCGTCTACCGGCAGACCGGAGGAAACCCTAAAGAAATGGCCCGGTCAGGGGACCGGGCCCCGCAAAGATGGTGCAGGGTTCTGCCAGAAGTGATTGCATAAATTAGAGCCGTCTACCGGCAGACCGGTGGAAACCCTAAAGATGGGCGGACACATAGGTCCGCCCCTACGGCAGCACCTCCGGGAGAAGGGAGGTTCCGGGAAAAAGGCGGACACAGCACCACACCCAAATTGGCGCTTGTCAATTCGACGACCACCAAAACCCCCGCTTGCACTGCGCCGCGGGCAGGGACATGCCTGTCTTATTCCAGACTTCCCACCGCGCCCCCGTAAACCGCATCCCCTTGTTTTTCTCTTTTGGACCGTGCACGGCCCGTTTTCTCTTTTTATTCCGGGAATAAAAAGAGAAAATGGGGGGTGCATTGGACCAGCCCTCAAAGGGCTGATGACCTCCCCGCCCGTCAGGGCGAGAACAGGCCCCGTCCCCCGCCGGGGGCCCCCCCTTCCCCCTGCCGGGGAGAACCCCCCGTCCCCCCGGAGGGGGGACACCCCCCACCCTCTTATAGGAGGCCCCCATGATCGCAAGAAACGAAACCATCTTCAAATGGCTCCTCTACGCCGCCGCGACGGCCCTATGCCTTTTCCTGCAAGGAAGCCTCCTCCAGCGCCTGACGCTGTGGGGCGTCCTCCCCTTCATCTACCCCCTTCTGGCGGCGATACCCGCCACCTACGAAGGGCCCCTCCCGGGGTCCATCTTCTCCCTCTCCCTCGGCATCCTGTGTGACCTGCTCCTCCCCAGCCCCATCCCCTGCTTTTACACCATGACCTTCCCCCTGGCGGGCCTGTGCGGGGGACTGCTGTCCCAGAGCTGGCTGCCTGCCGGGTTCCTGTGCTCCCTGGTCTCCGCCGCCGCCGCCTTCCTCCTCACGGGGGCGTTCCACTGCCTCCTCCTCTGGATGCGGGGGGCCGCCGCGTGGGAGGCCGGGGCCCTGGTGGCCTTCCGGGAGTTCTGCGTCACCCTCCCCCTAACCTTCCCCCTAACCCTCCTCTACCGCTCGGTCTTCCGGCGGACCCACCTGGACGACTGACAGAAAGGACCTCCCCATGGACCGCAAGGAAATGCAGAATACCCGCCTCTACCTCCTGGCCGCCGCCCTCGTCCTGGCGCTGGTGTGCTACCTCTTCGTCCTCTACGACGTGCAGGTCATCCACCACGACGAATACGCCGCCCGGGCCGTCCGCTCCATCGTCCGGTCGGAGAAGGTGGAGGCCTCCCGGGGGATCATCACCGACCGCAACGGCAAGCCCCTGGTCGGCAACCGCTCCACCTATGATCTAACCTTCGACGCCGCCCTCCTCCCCCCGGGCAGCGACAGCAACGAGGCCATCCTCCGCCTGGTCCAGCTCTGCCAGGAAGAAGGGGTGGCCTGGAGCGACGGCCTCCCCATCTCCCGCCGGGCCCCCTATCACTACACCGTGGACCAGATGGATAATACCCAGAAAAAACGCTTCCTCACTTATTTAAAAAGCCTGGACCCCTGCGCCGACGCCTTGGGCCAGTACCTCCTCCGCCACCCGGAAGCGGTCTCCACCCCGGAACCGGAGGACGCGGAACCCACCGAAGAACTCAGCCCCGAAAAAAAAGCCAAGATCCTGCTGGACCGCCTCACCGCCGCCGACCTGACATCAGAACTGCTGGTGGTCTCCGGCGTCACCCCGGCCCAGCTGATAAACGCCATGCGCAAGGAGCTCCGCATCCCCGAGAACTACACCATGACCCAAGCCCGCATGGTTCTAGGCGTCCAATACGAGCTCTCCGTCCGGAAGCTGGACAACTACGAGGCCTACGTCCTGGCGGAGGACATCGGCACGCCGTTCATCTCCCTTCTCAGCGACGGCAGCTACGCCGGGGCCAAAGTCACCCACTCCTCCGTCCGGGAATACGAAACCACCTACGCCGCCCATATCCTGGGCTACGTGGGCAAAATCGCCAGCCCGGAGGAATTCGACCGCATGAAGGAAAAGGGCTATGAATACGACGACCTCGTGGGCAAGGAGGGCGCGGAGCTGGCCTTTGACGATTATCTTAAAGGCGAGGACGGCCGCCGCATGGTGGCCACCAACAGCGAGGGCAAAGTCACCGGAGAATATTATTCCACCACCCCCGAGCCGGGGAACATCGTAGAACTGACCATCGACTTAAACTTCCAGTCTCAGGTGGAAGACTTCCTTGCCGAGACCGTCACCCGCCTCAACGCCGACGGCGACGAGAAGCGGGGCGCGGGGGCGGCGGTCATCCAGGTAGGCACCGGCGAGGTGCTGGCCCTGGCCTCCTATCCCTCCTATGACCTGGCGACGTTCCGCCAGAGCGGGAATTACGCCGCCGTCAGCCAGGACCCCCAGGCCCCCCTGTTCAACCGGGCCACCGTAGGCAGCTATCCCCCGGGCTCCACATTGAAACCCTTCACCGCCATGGCGGCGCTGCTCACCGGGAACACGGACCTGAAAGAAAAAATCAAAGACACCGGCTCCTGGCGCTACCCCGGCGACGAGGCCAACAGCTACGCCAACTGCTGGAAGCTCTCCGGCCACGGAAACCTGAACGTCACCGGCGCCATTACCAATTCCTGTAACTACTTCTTCGCCGAAATGGGCTTCCGCATGGGTATGGACCTGCTGCGGGAGTACCTGCTGAAATTCGGCCTGGGCGAAAAGACGGGCATCGAGATTCCCGAAACTGCCGGGCTTCTGCCGGAGAACCCTCAAGGGCAGAACCAGGCTCCCTGGGCGGCCTTTGGCCAGTCCACGCAGCTCTATTCTCCCCTCCAGCTGGCCAATTACATCGCCACGCTGGTTTCCGGCGGGAAGCATTGCCAGGCGCACCTGCTGAAGGCGGCAAAAACCTATGACAACTCCGCCGTGGTAGCCACCGGGAACACCGACCCTATCAACACCATTGATATCAGCGAAGAAAACCTCAATGCCGTGAAGCTGGGCATGAAGGGCCTGGCGGAGGGCACCCTGTCCCCCTATTTCCGGAACTGTGTTGTCACCGCCGGGGCTAAAACCGGCACCTCTCAGGTGACTTCGGACACCAAGAACCACGGTGTGTTTGTGTGCTTTGCACCTTATGACGACCCCCAGATAGCTGTAGCGATCGCTATTGAGCGGGCGGATGCCGGTGCGGCGCTGGCCTCTACAGCGGTGAATATTCTCAACGCCTATTTCACCCCCAGCGAGGATACATCCTCCATCACCGGGGAGAATCAGCTTCTCCCTTGAGAAAATCCAGGAAAGGTCTCAGGAGAGATGGGTGGAAACCCTAGAGATAGGTGGAAACCCTAGAGACGGGCGGACTCGTCGGAAGAAACTCCGCGCACTCCGCTACCGCCGCCGAAGGCGGCGAAAGCTCCGCTCCGCTGCGTTCCTTCCTCCTCTCCCCACCGCAAACGCTTCGCTGGTTTGCGGCGGGGGCCCCGGTTTAGGGTCGGGCCATCGATAGTAGGTGGTTCCAGAGGAAACGGTCTACCGGAAGAAAGGTGGAAACCCTAAAGAAATGGCCTGACCAGGGGGTCAGGCCCCACAAAGATGGTGCAAGGTCCTACCGGAAGAGGTTGCATGAATGAGAACCGTCTACCGGCAGACCGGAGGAAACCTGGAAGAAGGGCGGACACATAGGTCCGCCCCTACGGCAGCACCTCCGGTAGAAGGGAGGTTCCGGAAAAAAGGCGGACACAGCACCGCACCAAAATTGGCGCTTGTCAATTCGGCAACCACCAAAACCCCCGCTTGCACCGCGCCGCGGGCAGGGACATGCCTGTCTTATTCCATGGCCCCAGGCGCGCCCCCGTAACCGCATCCCCTTGTTTTTCTCTTTTGGACCGTGCACGGCCCGTTTTCTCTTTTTATTCCGGGAATAAAAAGAGAAAATGGGGGGTGCATTGGACCAGCCCTCAAAGGGCTGATGACCTCCCCGCCCGCCAGGGCGAGCACCCGCCCCGTCCCCCTGGAAGGGGGACCCCCCCGGCCGGGCCGCCCCCCGGCCTCTTTTCCCGGCCCGGAAAGTAAACATCTGTCATCCAGAACCCCTTATTTCAATGAACAAGGAGTTTATCCCATGAACACACCCGCCGTATACGATTCCCGCGACCCCTTCTGCAAAAAGCCCTATGGCGCCCTCCGCTGCGGAGAAACCTGGACCCTCACCACCCGTCCCCTATCCAGCGACGGCTTCACCCACTGCTCCGTAATCCTCCATCGCGAATTCGCCGGGCACCAGATCGAAGTCGAGCTCCCCTTCTCCGGCTTCTGGGAGGACCGGGCCTGCTTCTCCCTCACCTTCCAGGCCTTCCAGACGCCGGAGCTGGTCTGGTACTGGTTCCGCTTCTGGCGGGACGACGGCAGCGGCTGCGTGCTGGACCGGACCGGCTTCCGGGGCCTGGGGGACCCTCAGCCCTGGCAGCTCACCGTCTACGAGGAGAGCCATACCCCCGCCTGGTTCGGCGAGGGCGTCACCTACCAAATCTTCCCGGACCGCTACTGCCGCCTCTCCATGCCGGACCCGGAGGGCCTTCCGGGGAACCGCTGGGTCCATGAAAACTGGGACGAGGCCCCCGCCTGGATGCCCGAGGGGGGCGAGGTAAAAAACCGGGACTTTTTCGGCGGGTCCCTGGCGGGCATTGCCGCCCACCTGGAGGACCTGGCGGCCCTGGGGGTCTCCACGCTGTACCTCTGCCCCATTTTCGAATCCGCCTCCAACCACCGGTACAACACGGCGGACTACACGAAGATCGACCCCATGCTGGGCACGGAGCGGGACTTCCGGGACTTCTGCGCCCAGGCCAGGGCCCGGGGCATCCGGGTGGTGCTGGACGGCGTGTTCAACCACACCGGCTCCCAGAGCATCTATTTCAACGCCGACGGCTTCTACCCCACCCTGGGCGCGGCCCAGAGCCGGGAGAGCCCCTATTACGACTGGTTCCAGTTCAGCGACTGGCCGGGGTCCTATGACGCCTGGTGGGGCATCAGCACCCTGCCCAACGTTCGGGAGGACTGCCCCAGCTACGTGGACTATATTATTGAGGGCGAAAACTCCATCGTAAAGCGCTGGCTGAGGGCCGGGGCGTCAGGCTGGCGGCTGGACGTGGCGGACGAGCTGCCGGACCGCTTCATCGAAAAGCTCCGCGCCGCCGTCGAGGAGACAGACCCCGGCGCCCTGGTCCTGGGGGAGGTTTGGGAGGACGCCAGCAACAAGATTTCCTACTCCCGGCGGCGGAAATACCTCCTGGGGAAGGAGCTCCACGGCGTGATGAACTACCCCTTCCGCACGGCGCTGCTGGCCTACCTGATGGGGGGCGGCGCGGAGGACTTTCAGGAGTCCATGGAGACCCTGCGGGAGAACTATCCCCCCGCCGCCTTCCGCTCCGCCCTGAACTTCCTGGGCACCCACGACACACCCCGGATCCTGACGGTCTTCTCCGGCTGTCCCCTCCCCGAGGGGCGGGACGCCCAGTCCGTCTTCCGCCTCACCCCCCAGCAGCGGGAGGTGGGCCTGGCCCGGCTCCACGTGGCGGCGGCGATTCTCTTCACCTTCCCCGGCTCCCCCATGATCTACTACGGCGACGAGGCGGGGATGGAGGGGGCGGCGGACCCCTTCAACCGGGGGACCTACCCCTGGGGCCATGAGGACCAGGCGCTGCTGAGCTGGTTCACCCGGCTGGGGCAGCTCCGGAAGAACCGGGCCTCCCTCCGCCGGGGGGACATCCGCTGGCTGGCGGCCCAGGGTCCCCTGCTGGCCTATATCCGGGAGGTCCCCGGGGAGGACACCATCACCCTGGTGAACGCCGGTCCCGATCACTGGGAGGCCCCCCTGCCCGGGGAGGGCTGCCGGGACCTGCTCACCGGGGAGGCCGTCCCCGGCGGAACGGCGGGGGTTCCCCCCTACAGCGTCCGCCTCCTGGGGCGGGGATAAGAACCTGAATTCACAACCTCTGCACACCCTCTGGCCGGTCTTTTTCCCACTATACTGCGTCGATTTCCCTTGCCATACGTCAATATGGCAAGGGAAATCTCCTCGTCTGACGAGAAAAAACCTCGCCCATCCGGCATCCCCCGGCTATGAATACAGGTTCTAAGGCACGGATTGTTTCACGTGAAACATTCGCCGGAGGCGGCGGAGTGTTTCACGTGAAACTTTTTTATGCGGTTCGACAGTTTTTTGAAAATTTATGGCATTTGACCTTGCAAGGCCGGAGCACCCTTGTTATAATGGCAGGTATGTACGGCCCCGGCGGGCTCAGAACCTGCATGCACAGCCGCCGCGCGCGCCCCGGGCGGATGGTTTGCCGCCTGTCCAGCGTTCTCCCGGCTGTGGATATGGCCAGCGCAGCTGAACAGAATCCCATGGAATTCTGTTCAATGAACCGCAAAGCGGCTGCCTGCGCATGGCTTCATAGGAAACGCAAATGCGCTCCGCATACCGGCGGTCCCATGGCCTGCCGGTTGAAAAGGGGTTCTGACTTCTTTTCAGCTGCGTTGACTATACAGGGCCTAAACTCGGTAAAGTAGGTGCTTTTGTGGCAAAAATAATTGCGATCGTCAACCAGAAGGGCGGCGTAGGAAAGACAACCACCTGTGTCAATCTCGCCGCCGCCCTGACAGAGGCGGGAAAAAAAGTCCTCCTCTGCGACTTTGATCCCCAGGCCAACGCCACCTCCGGCATGGGGGTGGACAAATCGGTCTCCAAGGGGGTGTATTCCGCCCTCATCGGGGAGCTGCCCGCCGCCGAAACGGTGGCCCATACCCGCTACGGCGATGTGCTGCCCTCCAACAAGGCCCTGGCCGGAGCCGGGGTGGAGCTCATCGGCATGGAGCGGCGGGAGTACCTTCTCAAGGACGCCCTGGCCCCCCTGCGGGAGGTCTATGACTGCATCCTCATCGACTGCCCGCCCTCCCTGGAGCTGCTGACCCTAAACGCCCTGTGCGCCGCGGATTCCATCCTGGTCCCCGTCCAGTGCGAGTATTTCGCCCTGGAGGGCTTGTCCGACCTGATGAACACCGTGCGGCTGGTCCGCCGGTCCCTGAATCCCTCCCTGGAGCTGGAGGGCGTGCTGCTGACCATGTACGACGGCCGGACCAACCTGGCTATGCAGGTGGCGGAGGAGGTTAAGCACTACTTCCCCGGGAAGGTGTATGCCACGGTGATTCCCCGGAATATCCGCCTCTCCGAGGCCCCCAGCCATGGGAAGCCCATTACCGCTTATGACCGGACCTCCCGGGGGGCTGATGCCTATGTGGCCTTCGCGGCGGAGTTCCTGGGCACTAAGGAATAGGAGCCCCTGGGCAGCATTGCCGGGGTATGGGCATTGGGGGCCCCTGATGGCAGAGAGGCGGAAACCCTGGAGAAATGGCCTGGTCAGGGGACCAGGCCCCGCAGAGGGGGTGCAGGGTCCTGCCGGCAGGAGCTGCATGAAGCAGAGCTTCTATCCGGGGCCGCTGTTTCCGGACCCCTTTTCCGGCAAGGACTTTTATTCCCCCGGAGAGTTGGGTATGCTTACTCTATCGGGAGCACGCCGGGCCTCCCCCCCCCCATTCCTTATTATATAAGAACTGTTTCCTCGGGGCCCTGCCCCCTGGAACGGAAACCGATTCCCACTACGAAAGGAGCGAATATCGTGGCAAACAAAAAAACCTCCGGACTTGGCCGGGGCCTGGGCGCCCTGCTGGGCGACGATGTCCTGAAGCCCGAGGCCGCCGGAAGCCTCTACCTCCCTATCTCACAGGTGGAAAGCTGCTCCGCCCAGCCCCGGAAGCTGTTCGACGAGGCGGCGCTGGCGGAGCTGGCGGATTCCATCCGGGAGCACGGCGTCATTCAGCCGCTTACCGTGCGGAAGCTGGCCTCGGGCTATTATCAAATCATCGCCGGGGAGCGCCGCTGGCGGGCCGCCAGGCTGGCGGGCCTGCATGAGGTCCCCGCCGTGGTGATTGAGGCCGACGACCAGAAGGCGGCGGAGCTGGCGCTGGTGGAGAACCTCCAGCGGGAGGACCTGAACCCCATGGAGGAGGCCGCCGGATTCCAATCCCTGATACAAACCTACCACATGACCCAGGAGGAGGCCGCCCAGCGGGTGGGGAAATCCCGCAGCGCCGTGGCCAACGCCCTGCGCCTCCTGGGGCTTCAGCCCTCGGTGAGGAGGCTGGTGGAGGAAGGAACCCTCTCCGCCGGGCACGCCCGGACTCTGCTGCCCCTCTCCCCCGCCATGCAGGAGAAGGCGGCGGAGGCGGTGGTCCAGGGACAGCTGTCCGTCCGGCAGACGGAGGCCCTGGTGAAGAAGATTTCCGCCGCGGAGGAGGATGAGGAGGACGATCTGCGGGAGGTCCCCCGGGAGGTGGACTACCGCCTGGAGGCACAGGTGTCCCTCTCCTCCAAGCTGGGCCGGGGCGTGCGGATTGTCATGGGAAAGAAAAAGGGACGGATTGAGCTGGAATACTACGGCGTGGATGATCTGAACGACCTGCTGGAGGCTCTGGAGACCTTGAAGGCCACGCGGAAAGGACCGGAGGAATGAAGCTGGAAAGACGGAACAGCAGCGGCCCCGAGGAGCCCGGGAACAGCGCCGGGCCCATGGAGAAGAAGCCGGTGGTCGTTTATATCATGGTGATGTTCATCGCGGCCTTCCTGCTGATGGCGTGGTCCTTCGCCACCCACCAGCGGAGCAACACGGAGGCCATTGGGCGGCTCCAGAGCTCCGTGACGGCGATGGAGGGGGCGCAGGACCGGGTTCTCAGCCTGCAAAAGGAGCTGGAGGAGGCCCAGAAGGCCATTCAGGAGCTGGAGCGGGGGGCCGTCCTGCGGGACAGCGAGCTTGACGCGTACGGGAGGCAGTATGAGGCGCTGTCGTGCCTCTACGCCCTGGAGCGGCTTTACCGGCAGGAGGATATGGAGAGCTGCCGGGAGATTATTGACCGTATCGAGGAGGAGGAGCTGGTGGTCTGCCTCAGCGATCATCTCGCGCCTTTGGAGCAGGAGCTGGGGCTTGCGGTTTCCGACCGGGAGCGGTATCAGCAGCTGAAAGAGGCCGTGGAGGCCTTTGAGGCCGGTGAGGATGAAGAGCAGCCCTGATGGCAGAGAGGTGGAAACCCTAAAGAAATGGCCTGACCAGGGGGTCAGGCCCCACAAGGATGGTGCGGGGTCCTGCCAGAAGAGATTGCATGAATGAGAACCGTTTACCGGCAGGCCGGTGGAAACCCTAGAGACGGGCGGACACATAGGTCCGCCCCTACGGGGTGTTCTATCGGTAGAGGGACCATAGGGGATGTTCCATCGGTAGAAGGACCGTAGAGGGTGTTCTATCGGTAGAGGGACCGTAGGGGCGGACCTGCGTGTCCGCCCGTCTTCCGCGACCTTGGCATTCCCCAGAGACGGATGGGCACATAGGTCCGTTTACCGGGGCATCAGAGTCCCAAAAGGTCTAAGGAAAGATTGGTGGAAACCCTAAAGAAATGGCCCGGTCAGGAGACCGGGCCCCACAAGGATGGTGCGGGGTCCTGCCAGAAGAGATTGCATGAATGAGAACCGTTGCCGCCTTCGGCGGCAAAAGCGGAGTTTTCCGATGATGGACAATTTGGTGTTTCACGTGAAACATCTGGCGGAGGCCAGTTATTCTAATCAGAAAGAAGGATGCACATATGCTTGACATTCGTTTTATCCGGGAGAATCCCGAGGTTGTGAAGGAGAACATCAAAAAGAAATTTCAGGACGGCAAGCTCCCCCTGGTCGATGAGGTCATCGGCCTGGACGCCCGGCGCAGGGCCGCTATCATGGAGGCCGATCAGCTGCGCTCCAACCGGAACAGCCTCTCCAAGCAAATCGGCATGCTGATGGGACAATCCAAAAAAGACCCCTCCAAGCTCCAGGAGGCCGAGGCCGTCAAGGCCCAGGTCAAAGAACAGGCGGACCGCCTGGCGGAGCTGGAGAAGCTGGAGGCCGAGCTGGAAGCCGAACTCCACAAGCGGATGCTGCTCATCCCCCAGATCATCGACCCCTCCGTCCCCACCGGCAAGGACGACAGCGAAAACGTGGAGGTCCAGCGCTTCGGCGAGGCCAAAACTCCCGCCTTCCCTATCCCCTATCACACGGAGATCATGGAATCCTTCGGGGGCATTGACCTGGACGCCGCCGGGCGGGTCTCCGGCAACGGGTTCTACTACCTCCTGGGGGACATCGCCCGGCTTCATGAGGCGGTGCTGGCCTATGGCCGGGACTTCATGATCGGCAAGGGCTTCACCTACTGCATTCCCCCCTTCATGATTCACGGCAACGTGGTGGAGGGCGTGATGAGCCAGACCGACATGGACGGCATGATGTACAAAATCGAGGGCGAAGACCTCTACCTCATCGGCACCAGCGAGCACTCCATGATCGGCCGGTTCATCGACCAGATCGTCTCCAACGAGTCCCTGCCCCAGACGCTGACCTCCTACTCCCCCTGCTTCCGGAAGGAGAAGGGCGCCCACGGCATCGAGGAGCGGGGCGTATACCGCATTCACCAGTTCGAGAAGCAGGAAATGATTGTGGTATGCAAGCCCGAGGAGTCCCCCATGTGGTATGAAAAGCTCTGGCGGTTCTCCGTGGAGCTCTTCCAGTCCCTGGATATCCCCGTGCGGCAGCTGGAATGCTGCTCCGGCGACCTGGCGGACCTGAAGGTCAAGAGCTGCGATATCGAGGCCTGGTCTCCCCGGCAGCAGAAGTACTTCGAGGTTTGCTCCTGCTCCAACCTGGGAGATGCCCAGGCCCGGCGGCTGCGGATTCGCTACCGGGACGAGGCCGGGAAAACCCAGCTCTGCCATACCCTCAACAATACCTGCGTCGCGCCGCCCCGGATGCTGATTGCGTTCCTGGAAAACAATCTCCAGGCAGATGGAAGCGTGCTGATTCCCCAGGTTCTGCGGCCTTATATGGGCGGGGCGGAAAAACTGACGCCTCTGGCGAAATGAGACTTGGTTGCCGTGCACAAATCTGACGCAAATACCAGGGTTTAGAGCGGAATAAAGCTCTTTTTGGTTACTTTTCACCCTTCGGGCATACGGGGACTCTAAGCGGCAAAGCCGCTAAGACTCCCCAAATCTCTCGAGAAAAAGTAACAAAGGATGGGAGGGCTGTTTGTGAGGAAATGTCTTGCGGGAGCCCTGCTATCGGCTGTATTCCGGTCTGGGCGCTGTATCCCTTGCGGCACAAGGGATACGGGATAGCCTGGGCGGGCCCTTCCTCCTCTCCGTAATGACACCGCTACACTATACGAAAGGAAATCATTCTCTATGGCCGAAAAAACGACCGGCTTCTTTTCCGAATTCAAAGCCTTCATCGCCCGGGGAAACGTGATGGACCTGGCCGTCGGCGTCATCATCGGCGGCGCCTTCTCCAACATCACCACCTCCTTGATCAACGACATCGTTATGCCCGTCCTGGGTATCTTTACCAGCTCCGTCTCCTTCGCCGACCTCTCCGTTACCGTCGGGCCCGCCGTCATCGCTTACGGCAGCTTCCTCCAGGCCGTCCTGAACTTCCTCATCATGGCCTTCGTGGTCTTCTGCCTCGTGAAAGCCCTGAACCGCTTCCACCAAAAAAAAGAAACCGCACCCCCTCCCCCTCCCGCGCCCTCCGCTGAGGAAACGCTGCTGGCGGAAATCCGGGACCTCCTGAAAAACCAATGATGGAGGCCATCCTGCGGCAGGGCCTGTCGGAGCTCTCCCTCCCCACCGATAACATCCCGGCGCTGCTCCGCTATGCGGAGCTCCTGGCGGAGAAAAACAAAGTCATGAACCTCACCGCCATCACCGACCCCGCCGGCGTGGCCCGGCTCCACTTCCTGGACTGCGCCGCCCTGCTGACCCTGGTCCCCTTCCAGGGAAAACGCGTGGTGGACGTGGGCACCGGGGCGGGCTTCCCCGGCCTGCCCCTCCGGATTCTCGAGCCCTCCATCGACCTCACCCTCCTGGACGCCCAGAGAAAACGGGTAGACTTCCTGCGGGAGGTCTGCCGGGAGCTGGACATGGAGGACGTCCGGTGCCTCCACGAACGAGCCGAGGACCTCGCCCGGGACCGCCGGGAACACTTCGACCTGGCCGTGAGCCGGGCCGTGGCCTCCCTGCCGGTGCTGGCGGAGCTGTGCCTGCCCCTGGTGCGGGTGGGAGGCAAATTCCTCGCCATGAAGTCCGTCGACACCCAGGAGGAGCTGAACGCCGCCGGAAGAGCCGTCCAAATCCTGGGCGGAAGGCTGGAAAAACCGCTGGATTATGGCATTTCCGGCACAAATATACGCCACCGGCTGGTGATTATAACAAAAATTGAAAAAACTTTGAAAAAATACCCAAGATCATTTGCAAAAATCAAAAAGAATCCGCTATAATAGAAAACAGAACCGTTATCGCCGCGGCTGAACGGAAGGAGGCGCGTTTTTATGCCGGGCCAATGCGTCGCTGTGGTCTCCGGCAAGGGAGGCACGGGAAAAACCTCTTTTACCGCCGGAGTGGGGTCCGCCCTGGCCCTCTCCGGAAGGCGGGTGCTGTGTCTGGACTGCGACGTCGCCCTCCGGAACCTGGACCTGGCCCTGGGACTCACCGACAGGGCCCTCATGGACTTCACCGACGTCGCCCAGGGCCGCTGCTCCCTGGAGAGTGCCGCCGTGGAGCACCCGGAGATCCCGGGGCTCTATCTCCTCACCGCCCCCGTCCGCAGCCGGGGACGGCCTGTCACCGATGAACAGATGGCCGCCCTTCTGGACCAGGCCAGGCAGGGCTTTGACTACTGCTTCCTCGACGCTCCGGCGGGCCTGGGCGAGGGCTTCGAGCTCTCCACCTGCGCCGCAGACCGGGTGGTGGTGGTGGCCACGGCGGACGCCTCCTCCCTGCGGGACGCCCAGCACACCGTGATGGAGCTCCAGCGCTTCCCCACCGGCCGCCTCCACCTGACCGTGAACCGGGTGCGGAAGAAGATGCTCCGCACCATGCACACTACCATTGACGATGCCATCGACCGGGCGGGCCTGCCTCTCATCGGCGTCATTCCGGAGGACGACGCCCTGCCCCTTTCCCTCAACCGGGGCGCGCCGCTGCTGCTGAACAGCCGCCGGGGCGCGGCTCAGGCCTATCGGAACATCGCCCGGAGGCTGGAGGGCCAGAAGGTCCCCCTGCTCCGGATTCGCTAAGAGCCTGTTTCCTGGCTCACCGTGTGCGGATTGATGAGCGGATTTTTTGCCTTGCAAGGCAAACATCCCCAGGCATCCTGACGGATGGCAAGGATTTTTAACGAAGTCAAGGCGGAAAATACGCCGCCAAGACGGGTGCGGGGAGATAGGAAACAGGCACTAAGCCCTTTCGAAAGGAGTACGACATGAATATCGCTTTGATGGCCCATGACAACAAGAAGGAGCTCATGGTCCAGTTCTGCACTGCCTACGCCGGGATACTGGCGCAGCACAGCCTGTACGCCACCAACACCACCGGCCACATGATTGCCGACGCCACCGGCCTGGACGTTCACTGCTTCCTTACCTACGCTCACGGCGGAAGCCAGCAGATCGGCGCCCGGATTTCCTACAACGAGTTTGATATGGTACTGTTCTTCAACGACCCGGCCAACGAAGACCGTGCGGACGACATGTCCTATATCTCCCGCCTCTGCGACCAGAACCGCGTCCCCTTCGCCAGCAACATCGCCACCGCCGAAATGCTCGTCCTCGGCCTCTCCCGGGGCGACCTTGACTGGCGTCTCATCGTCAACCCCTCCTCCTCCCGCCCCCTGGCCTAGCTGCTTTTCCCGAGAGATTTGGGGAGCGGCTCTGCCGGGTCCCCGTATGCCCGAAGGGTGAACGTAACCAAATGAGCTTTCGCTCGCTTTGGGGGTCCCGTGGGCGCTCAGGCGGAAGGCAGGGGTTCCAATGGGGGAACTAAGGGTTGATCAGCGCGAAAACGGCAGAGCCGGAAAATCTGTCCTTTTAAGGGGCCTTGGTTTTGTGCGCTCAAAATGGCCTGTCCCAGGGACAGGGGCGGACCTGTACCGTTTATCGGAAGCGCTAGGGGCGAAGGGCGGGCGCTTCCTCGTTTAAAAACGCGTGATCGGGTACATCTGGGCGGAAGTTCCGGCTTGACATTTGGTGAAAAAACGCATATAATCACAGGGATTTCACCGTGACAGCGCCACGAAGCGGGTTCGCTCTCGTCCCAAGGCTTTATGGGGCGGGGGCGCCTTTTCACAATTGGAACTTCCCTTCCGGCGGCGCGGAAAAGAAACCCTACACGATAAAGGAGACTGGTTATGGCAAAAATGACCCCCCGGACCCTGTCCGGATTCATGGAGCTCCTCCCGGCCCCGCAGCAGCAGATGGAGCGCATTATGGAGACCCTGCGGAAGACCTACGCACTCTACGGCTTCACCCCCCTGGATACCCCGGTGATTGAGTCCAGCGACGTCCTCCTGGCCAAGGGCGGCGGCGAGACCGAGAAGCAGATTTACCGCTTCCGGAAGGGGGACGCGGACCTGTCCCTTCGCTTTGATTTGACGGTGCCCCTGGCGAAGTATGTGGCCCTGCATTATAATGAGCTGACCTTCCCCTTCCGGAGGTTTCAGATCGGGAAGGTTTACCGGGGTGAGCGGGCCCAGCGGGGCCGGTTCCGGGAGTTTTATCAGGCGGATATTGATGTCATCGGGGATGGGAAGCTGTCCATTTTGAATGAGGCGGAAATCCCGGCGATTATTTACAAGACGTTCTCCGCGCTGGGGCTGAAGCGGTTCCGGATTCGGGTGAATAACCGGAAGATTCTCAATGGGTTTTATGCCCTGCTGGGGCTTTCGGAGCAGGCCGGGGAGATCATGCGGACGGTGGACAAGCTGGAGAAGATCGGGCCGGAGAAGGTGGAGGCGATTCTCACGGGAGAGCTCGGGGTTTCGCCGGAGCACGCCCGGGAGATTCTGGATTTGATCGCGATTCATGGGGAGAATCAGGAGGTCCTGGACGGGCTGGAGAAATGGCGGGGCCGGAATGAGACCTTCGACCAGGGGTTGGAGGAGCTGAGGACGGTGGTGAGGCATCTGGGGGGCTTTGGGGTTCCTGCGGAGAACTTCGCCGTGGATTTGACGATTGCCCGTGGTTTGGATTACTATACCGGGACGGTGTATGAGACGGTTTTGCTGGACCATCCGGAGATTGGTTCCGTGTGTTCCGGCGGGCGGTATGATAACTTAGCGGAATATTATACGGATAAACAACTCCCTGGAGTGGGGATTTCCATTGGGCTGACCCGGTTGTTTTATGTGCTGGGGGAACAGGGGATGCTGAATCCGGAGGTGAATACCGCGCCTGCGGATGTGCTGATTCTGCCCATGACGGAGGATTTGGCCCCCGCGATTGCCCTGGCTACGGAGCTCCGGGAGAATGGAATTCGGGCGCAGCTGCACTGCGAGGAGAAAAAGTTTAAGCAGAAGATTAGTTATGCGGACAAGCTGGGGATTCCCTATGTGATTTTTCTTGGGGAGGATGAGGTCCGCGAGGGCGTGGTTGCGTGCAAGGATATGGCGTCTGGGGAGCAGACGAAGATGGATGTTAAGGCTACGGTCTTCCGCATTAAGGCGGGGCTGGATGCCCGGGGGCGGGGGGTTGTTATCCGCGGATAGCGGGGGGGGGTTGCTCGCCCTGACGGGCGGGGAGGATTTCAGCCATGAAGATGGCTGGTGCTTTGCACCCCCCATTTTCTCTTTTTATTCCCGGAATAAAAAGAGAAAACGGGCCGTGCACGGTCCAAAAGAGAAAAACAAGGGGATGCGGTTTACGGGGGCGCGGTGAGAAGTCTGGAATAAGACAGGCATGTCCCTGCCCGCGGCGCAGTGCAAGCGGGGGTTTTGGTGGTCGTCGAATTGACAAGCGGCAATTTTGGTGCGGCGCTGTGTCCGCATTTTTTCCGGAACCTCCCTACTAACGGTAAACGGCTTTTATTCATGCAACCTCTTCCGGTAGGACCCCGCACCATCTTTGTGGGGCCCGGTCCCCTGACCGGGCCATTTCTCCAGGGCTTCCACCCTCCTCCCGGAGGCGCTTCCGTAGGGGCGGACCTGTGTGTCCGCCCGTCCCCAGGGTTTCCACCAATCTCTCCTGAGACCTTCTGCTTGTGGCCTGAAATTGTTTTCTATTTGTATAACTCATTTTATATATTACAAATCGTAATTGAAAAGAGGATGTTTTATGACTCAAAACCGTACCCACACCTGTGGCGAACTCCGCCTCGCTGACGCCGGAAAGGAAGTCCGGCTTTCCGGTTGGATGGAAAATGTCCGCGTTGTCAGCGCTGGCCTCGCCTTTATTGTCCTCCGTGATTTTTACGGTACTACCCAAGTCGTTGCCGAGACCGAGGATATGGTCAACACCTTTAAGGCTATTAACAAAGAATCTACCATCTCTGTTGACGGCGTTGTTCGTGAGCGGGATAGCAAAAATCCAAAACTCCCTACCGGTGAGATCGAAATCCTTCCCGCCAAGGTGACGGTTCTGGGCCGCTGCCAGCACAATGAGCTGCCCTTCCAGATTAATCGCAGCCGGGATGCCGATGAGGCGCAAAGGCTTAAATATCGTTACCTTGATCTTCGGAATCCCGCTGTGAAGGATAATATTGTTCTGCGCTGTCAGGTGGTCTCCGCTATCCGGAAGGCTATGAACGAGCACAATTTCTTGGAAATTACCACCCCGATTCTTACCGCCTCCTCCCCCGAGGGCGCCCGGGATTATCTCGTCCCCGCCCGGAATCACCCCGGGAAGTTTTATGCCCTCCCCCAGGCTCCTCAGCAGTTTAAGCAGCTGCTTATGACTTCCGGGTTTGACCGGTATTTTCAGATTGCTCCCTGCTTCCGGGATGAGGACGCCCGGGCGGACCGTTCTCCCGGTGAGTTTTATCAGCTGGATATGGAGATGGCCTTTGCTTCTCAGGAGGATGTCTTCGCCGTGATTGAAGACGTGCTCCCTCCGATTTTCGCTCAGTACGGGAAGTATCATACCGCCTCTGAAGCGCCCTTCCGGCGGATTCCCTATCTGGAGGCCCTGGAGACCTATGGCACCGATAAGCCGGACCTGCGCATTGATCTGACTGTGCAGGACGCTACGGAGCTGTTGGGGAACTGCGGGTTCGGTCCTTTTGAGAATCAGACGGTGAAAGCCGTGGTGGTGTCCGGGTTCGAGGGTACCCGCAAGCAGATTGACACGCTCTGCGCCGGCGCGGAGGTCCAGGCCGGGAATAAGGCGTATTGGTTCCGCTATGATGAGAATCAGGAGATCGTGGGCGGCATTGCCAAGTTTGTTCAGCCCCTGAAAGAGCGGGTGGTGGAAGCGCTGGGGCTTACGCCCGGATGTTTCGTGGGGCTCTCCGCCGGGACCAAGGGCGCGGCCCAGAAGACGGCGGGCGTGCTGGTGAAGATGCTGGGTGCGTTCTGCCCCAACCACTTCCAGAAGGAGCAGTATGCTTTCTGCTGGATTGTGGATTTCCCCATGTATGAAATCGGCGAGGAGTCCGGAGAACTGGAGTTCTGCCATAATCCTTTCTCCATGCCCTCCGGCGGGCTGGAGACGGTGGAAAAGGCGATTCGGGGCGAAGTGGACCCCCTGAGCATTACGGCCGACCAGTATGATCTGGTGTGCAACGGCGTGGAATTGAGCTCCGGCGCGGTGCGGAACCACGATCCGGAGATTATGATCAAGGCCTTCTGGATGGTGGGGCTTGGCGAGGAGGATGTGAAGGCGAAATTCCCCGCGATGTACAATGCCTTTACCTACGGCGCGCCGCCTCACGCGGGCATTGCTCCCGGCGTGGACCGGATGGTCATGCTCCTGGCGGGTGAAGAATCCATTCGGGAGATCATTCCCTTCCCCATGAATAAAAACGCGATGGATGTCATGATGAGCGCTCCCAGCGAAGTGACACAGAAGCAGCTGGATGAACTGCACATCGCCCTGGTGAAGCCCGAGGATTGAGAAGCGGTTTTTTAAGCCGGAAAACACCCTCCAGTTTACCCCTTCAAACCACAATACAGGGGCCGGGCAAAGCCCGGCCCCTCTTTCAGCGCCAAGAAGGTCTAAGGGGAGATTGGTGGAAACCCTAAAGAAATGGCCCGGTCAGGGGACCTCGTCGGAAGAAACTCCGCGCACTGCGCTTCCGCCGCCGA
>JBCLRG010000045.1:0-22844 GCA_041223955.1 Oscillospiraceae bacterium 38-13
GGGAATAAAAAGAGAAAATGGGGGGTGCATTGCACCAGCCCTCAAAGGGCTGATGACCTCCCCGCCCGCAAGGGCGAACACCAGCCCCGTCCCCCGCCGGGGGACACCCCTTTCCCCTGCCGGGGAAAAGCCCCCCGTCCCCCTGGAAGGGGGACACCCCCATTTTCTGGCAGGAAACTGTTTAAAACCAGTTCCTTTAATTTAGAATAAGTATTGCTATTTCCGAACCTTTCTGCTATAATAAAGAAATGTTTTCCTACCCTCCGGCAAAATACAGAAAAGAGAGGTGTTTCCTTTTTGAATTCCGTCACCGATATCTGGGAGAATGTCCTGCGCCAGCTCCGGGGGACCCTCTCCGAAACCACCATCGCCACCTGGTTCGACGAGCTGAAAATCATCGACATCCGGGAGGGCACCTGCTACCTCCACTGCTCCAGCGATTTCAAGCGGGGCTACCTGGAATCCCTCTTCCTCCAGAACATCCGCGCCGCCCTCCACGACATCTTTTCCACCGACTTCGAGATCCGCATCCTGGACGATACGGGCCTCCTGGAGTTCCAGGGAATCTCCGCCCCCAAAAAGCCCTCGGAGCGCTTTACCTACGCCGAATTCACCTTCGAGACCTTTGTGGTGGGCCCGTCCAACAAGCTGGCCCACGCCGCCTCCATGGCCGTGGCCGAGCACCCCGCCCAGAACTACAACCCCCTCCTCATCTACGGCGACTCCGGCCTGGGCAAAACCCACCTCCTCTACGCCATCGCCAACGTCATCCGCCGGAACGACCCCGTCTCCAAAATCGTCTACATCAAGGGCGACGACTTCATCAACGAATTCGTGGAGCTCATCCGGGCCGGCCGGGGCAGCGAGTTCCGGGCCAAGTACCGGGAAGCGGACCTCCTCCTGGTGGACGATGTCCAGTTCGTCGCGGGAAAGGAGCAGGTCCAGAACGAATTCTTCCACACCTTCAACACCCTCTACGAGTCCGGCCGCCAGATCGTCCTGACCTCGGACCGTCCCCCCTCTGAAATGACCCTGCTGGACGACCGGCTCCGCACCCGCTTCGAATGGGGCCTCCTGGCCGACGTCACCCCCCCGGACTTTGAAACCCGCCTGGCCATCGTGAAAAACAAGGCGGCCCTCCTGGGCATGGACCTGCCGGATAAAATCGCCGTCATGATCGCCCAGAACGTCACCGCCAACGTCCGCCAGCTGGAGGGCACCGTCAACAAGGTCCTGGCCTATAAGGAGCTCCTGGACACGGAGACCGACGAGGCCACCGTGGCCCGGGCCATGCAGGATATCCTCAAGGGCAGCAACGAGTACATCCCCACCCCCGAGGCCATCCTCTCCTACGTCAGCCGGTACTACCAGCTGGAGGAGTCCGTGGTCCGGGGCCAGCAGCGGATACGGGACGCCGTGGCCGCCCGGCAGATCGCCATGTACCTCATCCGCAGCATGACCAACCTCTCCCAGGACAACATCGGCCAGCTCTTCAACAACCGGGACCACTCCACCGTCATCCACTCCATCCGCCAGGTGGAGCAGAAAATGAAAAAAGACCCCTCCTTCGCCGAGATGGTCAAGGAGCTGAAAACCAACATCAATTCCCGGCACTGACCCCCCCTCGGAGGCCCTTTTTTCGCGTCCAAGTTTTCCACATTTTTGGTGGACAGGGAAAACCTTCCCTGTGGACAACCTTCCCTTCGCCAAAAGCCGTGGAAAACGGTCTCACTCCCCCACATCCCCCTGTGGACGCCCAAAGCCTTGCCTCCCTAGGACTTCCCCTGCTTTTCCACAATTTTTCCCCCTACGGCTTCTTCCACTAAATTCTTTCTTTTTTCTTTTTTAAAGAACGGGGTCCGGCAGCGGTTCTCCACCTTCGGCCGGTTTCGCGTTCAAAACCCCACCCAATCCGCGCCTCTCGGCGCAAGGAGGTTTATCAACATGAAATTCAGCTGTGAAAAAGCCCTTCTCCAGGCGGCCATCAGCGTTACCAGCCGGGCCGTAGCCCAGAAGAGCGCCATCCCCGCCCTGGAGGGCCTGCTCCTCCACGCCGGGGAGGAGGGCATCACCGTCTCCGGCTACAACATGCAGACCGGCATCCGCGCCGCCGTCTCCGCCGATGTGGAGGAGCCCGGGGACATCGTCCTCAACGCCCGCTTCTTCGGGGACATCATCCGCCAGATGCCCGACGACCGCATCTTCTTCACCGCCAACGAAAAGATGCAGGTCCGCATTGACTGCGGCGACGCGGACTTCGACAAGATCCCCGGCCTCTCCGCCGCGGATTACCCCGACCTGCCGGAGGTGGAGGACGATTACGCCGTGTCCATCCAGCGGCGGGTCCTCCGGGCCATGATCGAGGAGGTGGCCTTCGCCGTGTCCACCAACGAGAGCCGCCCGGTCCACACCGGCGCGCTCTTCGAAATCGACGGCGGCTTCCTCACCATGGCCGCCGTGGACGGCTTCCGCCTGGCGGTGCGGAAAGAGCCCCTGGAGAAGCTGGAGGGCGGCGCGTTCTCCTTCGTGGCCCCCGGCTCCGCCCTCACCGAGGTCCGGAGCATCTGCGGAGACTCCGAGGAGCTGGTGGAGATCACCCTGGGGCGGCGGCACATCCTCTTCACCATCGGCGGCGTGGAGCTCATCTGCCGCCGCCTGGAGGGGGAGTTCCTGGACTACCGCAACGCCATCCCCCGGCAGAACCCCATCCACGTGACCGCCAGCGCCAAGGCCCTCATCGAGGGCATCAGCCGGGTGTCCGTGGTGATCTCCGACAAGCTCAAGAGCCCCGTCCGGTGCCGTTTCTCCGACGGGAAAGTCCTCCTCTTCGCCCGGACGGGGAACGGCGAGGCCAAGGACATCTGCCCCGTGGAGGGGGACGGCGGGGAGCTGGAGATCGGCTTCAACAACCGCTACCTCATGGAGGCCCTGCGCTACGCCCCGGCGGACACCGTGCGCATCGAGCTGAACACCGGCGTGTCCCCCGCCATCATCGTCCCGGCGGACGGGAAGGACCACTTCCTTTATATGGTGCTCCCCGTCCGCCTGAAAGGCGCGGAGTGAGCCATGAGGACCATCATCATTGCCACGGAATCTATCAAGCTCCAGGACCTCTTAAAGCTGGCCGGGGCGGTGGAGACCGGCGGCGAGGCCAAGGAGCGCATCCAGGGCGGCGAGGCCCGGGTGAACGGGGAAGTCTGCCTCCAGCGGGGAAGGAAGCTCCGCCCCGGGGATACCGCGGACTTCGCCGGGGAGCGCTACGCCGTGGCCTATGCGGATTAAGCGGCTGGAGCTGGACGGCTTCCGGAACTACCTCCGCCAGGGGGCGGACTTCGACCCCCGGTGCAACGTGATCTGCGGCGAGAACGCCCAGGGGAAAACGAACCTCCTGGAGGCGGTCGTCTACCTCTCCTGCGGCCGGTCCCCCCGGGCCCGGACGGACCGGGAGATGATCGGCTTTCAGGCGGAGTCCGCCCGGATGCTGGCGGAGGTGGAGTCCCGGGGCCGGGACTTCCGGGTCCAGGCGGACCTCCTCCGGGGACGGCGCCGCCGCCTGTCCGTGAACCAGGTGCCGGTGAAGACCGCCGCCGCCCTGGGGGACGTGTACCATACGGTGCTCTTCCGGCCCGAGGACCTGTACCTCATCCGGGAGGGGGCCGCCGCCCGGCGGCGCTTCCTGGACGCCGCCCTCAGCCAGCTCCGGCCCCGGTACGCCGCCGCCCTGGCGGGGTACGAGCGGGCCAGGGAGCACAAGACCCGCATCCTCCGGGACGGGCGGGCGGACCTGCTGGGGGCCCTGCCGGAGTTCAGTGAGCAGATGGTCCGCCTGGGGGCGGTGCTGGTTCAGTACCGCAGCCGCTTCTGCCTCCGGCTGGGGGAGTACGCCGCCGTCCACCACCGGGAGTGCTCCGGCGGGCGGGAAAATCTGGCCCTGGCGTATCAAACCGTCTCCGCTGTGGAGGACCCGGGGGCGGACCTGGAGACCCTGACCCGGCAGCTCCGGCGGCATATGGAGAGCCACCGGGAGGCGGAGCTGGCCGCCCGGCTGTGCCTCTCCGGGCCCCATAAGGACGACCTGTGCGTCTCCATCGACGGGCGGGACGCCCGGACCTTCTCCTCCCAGGGCCAGACCCGGACGGCGGCCCTGGCCCTGAAGCTGGCGGAGCGGGAGATTTATCAGAACGCGGCGGGGGAGTACCCGGTGCTGCTGCTGGACGACGTCCTCTCGGAGCTGGACCCCCGGCGGCAGGAGTTTGTCCTGAACCGCATCGCCGGGGGACAGGTGTTCATCACGTGCTGCGAGGAGGACCGGCTGCCCAGCCTCCTGGGGGGAAAGGTGTTTCACGTGGAACAGGGAAGGATTGCGTGACGGAAGGGAGGCGCGTATGGATTGGAAGCGAATAGGCGGGAGAGCGGCCCTGGTCCTGGTTCTGCTGGGGATTTTCATGGAGCTTCGCTATCCCTGTGACGAGCTGGTGTTTACCTCCAGGGACACGGAGAAGATACTCCGCCGGACGCCGGAGGTCTCCATCACCGAAGAGGACCGGGCCTTCATGGCGGAGCTGCTGGCGGTCCCCTCCGTCCGGGCGCTTGTGGAGAGCGGGGAGGACGGCTATGTCTCCGCCTCGGAGGACCCGGAGGTACGGAGCGCCGCGGCGGGATTCCTCGGCGAAGAGGGCGCGGGGGACCTGAACGCCGGCGCCATGTTTTCCGAGGGCAGACAGGTGGTGTACCTGAGCTGGATGGGTCCGGGGGAGGAAATCTATTGCCTCCAGGAGGGCCCGGAGGCGGGGGCGTATTACAAGCTCTATTCCCCCAAGAGGGGAAGGACCTATGAGAACTGGGACAACCAGCGGGCCCAGAAGGGCGAGGTTCGCCGCCGCTGGTTCGCCTGGCTCCGGGACGGCCTGTGGCGGGAGGAGTAGCCATGTACCTGCACATCGGGCAGAACGAGATCATCCCCCAGCGCCGGGTGATCGGCATCTTCGACCTGGACAAATGCAGCTATGAGAAGCGGACCCGGGACTACCTGGCCGCCGCCGAGCGGGAAGGGGTGGTGCTGGACGTCTCCGGGGACCTGCCCCGGTCCTTCGTGGTCTGCGACCATCCCTATCACGATCAGATTGTATACCTCAGCCCCCTGAGCCCCTCCGCCCTGCGGCGGCGGGCGGAAGGCGGCGCGGAGTGGAAGGAGAACGCATGGACCTTCTGATTCTGGAGTACGGAAGAACGGTTCTTCCCAATCTTATGCGGCTGCGCATGCCGTATATTCTTCTTGCCGCCGTGTTTCTTCTGGGCGGCTGGGGAATTTATAAGGAGGATAAGAAGGAGTCGGGCCGGTATGTGCTGCGCATCGCCGTGGGCTCCGTGCTGTGCGAGCTGGCGGCGGCGGCGGGGCGGCATTTTCTTCCCGGAGGCCTGGCCCTTAAATTGGAGACGGTGTTCCTGATCGCGGAAAGCTGCCTCCTCTCCGCCCTGATCGGGGCGGGCATCGGCCTCCTGCTCCGGCTGCTGCGGCGGGCCTGAGCGCATCGAACGGAGCGGGGAAAGATGGGCCGGACGGATATCCAGGCCGGCCCGGCTTTTACCGCTCTGAGAATAAAGGAGAAGCATATGAGTGAAAACGAAATTCTGACTTCCACCGCCGTGGACGCGGGGAACGAGTACGACGCGTCGGAAATCCAGGTCCTGGAGGGCCTGGAGGCCGTGCGGAAGCGCCCCGGCATGTATATCGGGTCCACCTCCGCCTCGGGGCTGCACCACCTGGTCTATGAGATCGTGGACAACGCCATTGACGAGGCGCTGGCGGGGTTCTGCACGGAAATCCTGGTCCAGATCAACGAGGGGGACACCGTCACGGTGGTGGACAACGGCCGGGGCATCCCCGTGGACATCCAGGCCCAGACCGGCAAGCCCGCCCTGGAGGTGGTCTACACCATCCTCCACGCCGGGGGCAAGTTCGGCGGCGGGGGCTATAAGGTCTCCGGCGGCCTCCACGGCGTGGGCGCGTCGGTGGTCAACGCCCTGAGCGAGTGGCTGACGGTTCAGGTTCATAAGAACGGCGAGATTTACGAGATGAAGTTTTCCCGGGGGCAGATCACCCAGGAGATGACCGTGGTGGGGAAGACGGACCATACCGGCACTACCGTCACCTTCAAGCCGGACCCGGAGATGTTCGAGGACACGGTCTATAACTATGACACCCTGCACACCCGCATGCGGGAGGAGGCCTTCCTGAACGCGGGCCTCCGCATCCGGACCGCGGACCTCCGCCCCGGGAAGGAGCGGGAGGATTCCATGTGCTACGAGGGGGGCATCCGGGAGTTCGTCACGTGGCTGAACAAGAGCAAGGACGCCCTCCACCCCGGCGTGATCTACATGTCCGGCCAGCGGGAGGACTCCGTGGCGGAGGTGGCCCTGCAGTATAACGACGGCTACAGCGAGACGATTCTGTCTTTTGCCAACAACGTCCACACCCCGGAAGGGGGCATGCACGAGGAGGGGTTCAAGCGGGCCCTGACGGCGGTGCTGAACAGCTATGGCCGGAAGGTCAAGATGCTGAAGGACGACGAAAAGGTCTCCGGCGAGGACTGCCGGGAGGGCCTGACCTGCGTGATTTCCGTGAAGCTCACCGACGCCCAGTTCGAGGGCCAGACCAAGGCCAAGCTGGGAAATTCCGAGATCCGCACCCTGGTAAACACCATCGTGGCGGAGAAGCTGGACACCTTCCTGGAGGAGAACCCCCAGGTGGGCCGGATGATTCTGGACAAGGCCCTCACCGCCTCCCGGGCCCGGGAGGCCGCCAAGAAGGCCCGGGAGTCCATCCGCCGCAAGACGGCCCTGGGGGGCGCGGCCATGCCGGACAAGCTCCGGGACTGCAACGAGAACAACCCCGAGCTCACCGAGCTCTATATCGTCGAGGGCGACTCCGCCGGAGGCTCCGCCACCCAGGGACGGGACTCCCGGTTCCAGGCCATCCTCCCCCTGTGGGGCAAGATGCTGAATGTGGAGAAGGCCCGGGCGGACAAGGTCTATGGCAATGACAAGCTCCAGCCGGTGATCACCGCCCTGGGGGCGGGCATCGGGGAGGAGTTCGACGCCAACAAGCTCCGGTATCATAAGGTCATCATCATGGCGGATGCCGACGTGGACGGCGCCCACATCCGCACGCTGCTCTTGACCTTCTTTTTCCGCTTCATGCGGCCCCTGATCGAGCAGGGCTATGTGTACTCCGCCGTGCCGCCGCTGTTCAAGCTCACCCGGGGGAAGACCACCCGGGTGGCCTACGACGACCCGGAGCGGGAGCGGATTGCCGCCGAGCTGCGGGGGGACAATCCCAACGCCAAGGTGGATATCAGCCGCTTCAAGGGCCTGGGCGAGATGAACCCCCAGGAGCTGTGGGAGACCACCATGGACCCCGCCACCCGGACCCTCCGGCGGATTACCCTGGACGACGCGGTGAAGGCGGACGAGACCTTCACGATTCTCATGGGGGAGAAGGTGGAGCCCCGGAAGGAGTTCATCGAGAAGAACGCCCAGTATGTGGTGAACCTGGACTACTGAGAGGAGCGGCCATGGAAGAGATTGTCAGGAAACGGGACGTCCCGCCCCTGCCGGAGGGCATCCGGGTCCGTTACCTCACGGAGGGGGATTCGGACCGGCGGGCCTGCCGCGGGGAGGCGGATATCCGGGAGCTGGTCCGGTGGTTCCGCGCCGGGGAGTGCTCCAGTCTGGAACTGGCGGCGGATGAATATAACGAAGAAAACTATCTGCTTCTGGAATCCTCTCCGGACCGGATTTTTCTGCAAATCTGGCATGGAGAAACCGGAACCGCGTGGGCCTGTTTTGACCCGGACTATCTGGACTCCGACGAGGAGGCCCCCATTGAGGCCAGCGGCGGCCAGTCCGTATTTCCCATGAAATGCACCATGAAGGACCGGGAACTGGCGGCGGCGTGCGTGGAGTGGTACGCCCACACGCTGGAGCCCTATCCGGGCATGGACTGGCTGAAAGATAAATGGTAAGAGCCTGTTTCATATCTCCAGGTGCGCCGGATGGGCCGGGAATTTTTCGCCCGGCAAGGAAAAAAGCGCAGGAATACTGAATGTATTCCGAGCATTTTTGACGCAGCTGGACGGAAAAAGACCGGTTCAGACGGTGTGCCGGGAGATTTTAAACAGGCTCTAAGAACAAACCTCTAACAAGGAGGAGAACATGAGTAAGAAACCCCAATACGACCCCGAGGAAATCCGCTTCCCGGACCAGAAGATTGTGGAGTCCCCCCTGGTCCCGGAGATGGAGAAATCCTATATCGACTACGCCATGAGCGTCATTGTGGGCCGGGCCCTGCCCGACGTGCGGGACGGCCTCAAGCCCGTCCACCGCCGCATCCTCTACGCCATGTACGAGGACAACCTGACCCACGACAAGCCCTTCCGCAAGTGCGCCACCGCCGTGGGCGACGTCCTGGGCCGCTACCACCCCCACGGAGACCAGTCCGTGTACGACGCCCTGGTCCGCCTGGCCCAGGATTTCTCCATGCGCTATATGCTCATCGACGGCCACGGCAACTTCGGCTCCGTGGACGGCGACCCCCCGGCGGCCTACCGGTACACCGAGGCCCGGCTGGCCCGGATTTCCGAGGAGATGCTCCGGGAGATCGAAAAGGACACCGTGGACTGGGACCCCAACTTCGACGAGACGAGGAAGGAGCCCAAGGTCCTGCCCTCCCGGTTCCCCAACCTGCTGGTGAACGGGTCCAGCGGCATCGCCGTGGGCATGGCCACCAACATCCCGCCCCACAACCTCCGGGAGGTCATCGGGGCCGTGACCTGCGTGCTGGACGACCCCAACGCCACCCTGACGGACCTGATGCAGCACATGGAGGGGCCGGATTTCCCCACCCGGGGCATCATCATGGGCCGGTCCGGCATCCGGGCGGCCTATTCCACCGGCCGGGGGCGGGTGACCATCCGGGCAAGGCATGAGTTCGAGGAGTTCGGCCAGAACCGGACCCGGATTATCATCACGGAGATTCCCTATCAGGTCAACAAGCGGATGCTCATCAAGAATATGGCGGACCAGGTGGAGGACAAGCGCCTGGAGGGCATTTCCAATATCCAGGACGAGTCCGACCGCAACGGCATGCGCATCGTCATCGAGCTGAAGCGGGACGCCAATCCCCAGGTGGTGCTGAACCGCCTCTTTGCCCAGACCCAGCTGCAAACCACCTTCGCCATCAACATGCTGGCCCTGGTGGAGGTCAACGGAAAGCTCCAGCCCAAGATCCTGTCCCTGCGGCACATCCTGGACGAGTACATTGCCCACCAGGAGCAGGTCATTGTCCGCCGGACCCGGTTCGACCTGAAGAAGGCCCAGGAGCGGGCCCACCTGCTGGAGGGCCTGCTGATTGCCCAGGACCATATTGACGAGGTTATCAAAATCATCCGGTCCAGCTATGACAACGCCAAGGAAAACCTGATGAGCCGCTTCGGCCTGGACGACGTGCAGGCCGCCGCCATCTGCGACATGCGGCTGATTGCCCTCCAGGGCCTGAACCGGGAGAAGCTGGAAAACGAGTACAAGGAGCTGGAGGAGCGGATTGCGTATTACCAGAAAATCCTCTCTGACGAGACCCTGGTCCGCCAGATTCTCAAGGAAGAGCTCACCGTCATCGCGGAGAAGTACGGGGATGAGCGGGTGACGGAAATCCAGGACGTGGAGGACGAGATTGACATTGAGGACCTGATTGAGGAGGAGCAGTGCGTCTTCACCCTGACCCAGGCGGGGTATATCAAGCGGACCCCCGTCAGCGAGTACGCCGCCCAGTCCAAGGGCGGCATGGGGAAGAAGGGCATCACCACCCGGGAGGAGGACGCGGTGGCGGACGTGTTCACCGCCTCCACCCACGACTATATCCTCTTCTTCACCGACACCGGGAAGGTCTACCGGAAGAAGGGCTATCAGATTCCCCTCTCCGGCAAGACCGCCAAGGGCACCAACATTGTCAACATTCTCCAGGTGGAGCAGGGGGAACGGGTTCAGGCCATGATTCACACCCGCTCCCTGGAGGACCCGGACCGCTTCCTCTTCATGGTGACGCGGAAGGGCGTGGTAAAGCGCCTCCCGGCGGACAGCCTGAAGAATCTCCGGAACAACGGCATCCGGGCCCTGAACATGACGGAGGACGACCAGCTGATTACCGTCCGGGAGACCGATGGGGAGCAGAATATCCTGATTGCCACCCACGAGGGAATGGCCGTGTGCTTCCCCGAGGAGGAGGTCCGGCCCATGGGCCGCGCAGCGGTGGGCGTGATGGGCATCCGCCTCCGGGAGGGGGATTACGTGGTAGGCGCGGCCCGGGCCCGTCCCGGAAAGGACGTGCTGACCATTACGGAGAAGGGCTACGGCAAGCGGACGCCGGTGGAGGAATACCGGATTACGAAGCGGAACGCCTATGGCATTAAGAATTATATGCTGACGGAGAAAACCGGGCAGGTGGTCGGCATCAAGGTGGTGGACGGGTCCGAGGACCTGCTTCTCGTGACGGAGGCGGGAATTTTGATCCGCACGCCGGTGGAGGCCATCAAGCAGTGCGGCCGGTCCACCCAGGGGGTGATTGTCATGCGGTTCAAGGAAGAGGGGGACCGGGTGATCTCCATGGCCCTGGCGGACCGGGAGGAAGGAAAGGAGCCCTGAAATGAAACTGGCAAACGCCCTGTCCCAGCGGGCCGAGCTGCAAACCCGCATCCGCCAGCTGGAGGCCCGGCTGTATAACAACGCCCAGGTCCAGGAGGGGGAGCGGCCCGCCGAGGACCCGGAGGAGCTGCTGAAGGAGCTGGAGGAGGATTATGCCCGGCTGGAGGAATTGATCTCCGCCGTCAACCGCACCAACTCCGCCGCCCGGACGGAGGACGGAAGGACCCTGTCGGACCTGCTGGCCCGGCGGGAGTGCCTGAAGGGAAGGCTGGGGATATTGCGGAATTTCCTGGATAACGCCAGCGCCCTGGTCCGCCGCCGCACCGCGGGGGAGATCAAGGTGAAGAGCACGGTGAACGTCCGGGAGATGCAGAAGAAGGTGGACGGGCTGTCCAAGGAGCTCCGGGAGCTGGAGGAGGTCATTCAGGAGAAGAATTGGACAACGGAGCTGCTGTAAGCATTTGGAAACGCGGGAAGCGGGCGCCGGCTCCGCGCCGGAGCGATCAGGCGAAAATGTCCGTTTGGGCAGATTTATGGGCGGCAGGCGGGGCCCTGTCCCCGGGTTCGAACCCCGGAATTGGAATGAGGCCCGGTATCAAGGACAATGGTACGGTTACGCCTTTTTATTACGACCAGGCGCCGGTCTCGCGGGGGTGGGTTTGGGGAAACAGGAAAAATGAGATGGAGCGTCCTGCGGGGGCGTGAGGTTAACGGAAAAGGGCGGACATATAGGTCCGTTTACCGGGGCATCAGGGTTCCAAAAGGTCTAAGGGGAGATGGGTGGAAACCCTAAAGAAATGGCCTGACCAGGGGGTCAGGCCCCGCAAAGATGGTATGGGGTCCTATCGGAAGAGATTGCATGAATAAGAGCCGCCTACCGGCAGACCGGTGAAAACCTGGAGGACGGGCGGACACATAGGTCCGCCCCTACAAGGTGTTCTATCGATAGAGGGACCGCAGGGGGGTGTTCTACCGGTAGAGGGACCGTAGGGGCGGACCGCGTGTCCGCCCGTCTCCTTCGGCCTCCGCACGATCGAAATCCCCTTTTCCGGACGCGGTGTATAGGGCGGAATTTTAAAAAAATAGATTGACAATGTATATCATATTCTATAATATGTATATATAACGTCAATAGAAAGGGGGGATCAGCGTGGCACAAACGAATATCAACATCCGCATGGACGCAGAGCTGAAAAAGCAATTCGAGGCCTTCTGCGCGGACATCGGCATGAGCATGACAACGGCCTTCTGCGTCTTCGCGAAAAAGGCCGTCCGGGAGAACCGGATTCCCTTTGAGGTGAGCGGGGATGTTCCCAATGAGGAGACCCGGAGGGCGATTGAGAACGTGCAGAAGGGAATTGGGCTCAGCAGGGGGTTTTCTTCGGTCAAGGAACTGATGGAGGACTTGAATGCTGACGATTAAGTACGGAGCGGAATTCAAAAGGGATTATAAGCGGGTTGTAAAGAGAAACCTTGACATGCGTCTGCTGGAGCAGGTCATTGAGCGGCTGGCGCTGGAGGAACCGCTGCCTCCCAGGCACAGGGACCACGCCCTGAGCGGAAATTACAAGGGCTGCCGGGAGTGCCACATCACCCCGGACTGGCTTCTGGTTTATAAAATTTGCACCGATGAACTCATCCTGATTCTCACCAGAACCGGGACCCATAGCGATCTCTTTTCATAACAAAGGAGAAGAAGATGAAAACCGTTACCATCTACACCGACGGAGCCTGCTCCGGCAACCCGGGCCCGGGGGGCTGGGGGGCCATTCTGATGTACGGGGAGCACAAAAAGGAGCTCTCCGGCGGCGAGGCCAAGACGACCAACAACCGCATGGAGCTCACCGCCGTCATCGAGGCCCTCCGCTGCCTGAAGGAACCCTGCGCCGTAGAGCTCTGGTCCGATTCCAAGTACGTCATCGACGCCCTGGAGAAGGGCTGGGCCATAGGCTGGCGGAAGCGGGGCTGGGTGAAGGCGGACAAAAAGCCCGCCCTGAATCCGGACCTCTGGGAAACGCTGCTGAACCTGGCGGAGATTCATGAGCTTCGTTACCACTGGGTGAAGGGCCACGCGGAGAATGAATTCAATAACCGCTGCGACGAGATGGCGGTAGCCGAGAGCCGGAAGGCGCGGGATTTGTAAATTTCCTCAGCATTCATAAACTGTTTACAGGCATATCATAATTTTGCAAAATCTTTCGGGTACAGTAAGAATCAGCAAAGGGTACTCCCAGCCCGATGCGTTTCTCCCTCCTAAAATAAACACACACGGGGAACGGACTGCGCTGCGCGGTCCGTTTTCCGTTTTTCCCCCCTCCAGGGGGGATGGGGGGGTCCCCCGGCAGGGGGAAGGGGGGTCCCCCGGCGGGGGACGGGGCCTGTTCTCGCCCTGGCGGGCGGGGGAGGTCATCAGCCCTTTGAGGGCTGGTCCAATGTACCCCCCATTTTCTCTTTTTATTCCCGGAATAAAAAGAGAAAACGGGCCGTGCACGGTCCAAAAGAGAAAAACAAGGGGATGCGGTTTACGGGGGCGCGGTGGGGAGTCTGGTATAAGACAGGCATGTCCCTGCCCGCGGCGCGGTGCGGGCGGGGGTTTTGGTGGTTGTCGAATTGACCAGCTTCTCTTTTCGCTGCCGCTGGTGCTCCGGTAAACGAACCCGTAGGGGCGGACCTATGTGTCCGCCTGTCTTTAGGGTTTCCACCGGTCTTTCGGTAGACGGTTCTAATTTATGCAATCTCTTCTGGTAGAACCCCGCACCATCTTTGCGGGGCCCGGTCCCCTGACCGGGCCATTTCTTTAGGGTTTCCACCCATCTCCCCCTAGACCTTCCCCTCAAAAACGGAACCCTTGTAAAACCGGAAAAAACGGTATAAAATAGACACATCCAACATGTCTGCACAGGAGGTTTGAAATATGAGAGATGGATTCATTTCCGTAGCCTGCGGCACTCCCCGCCTTCGCCTCGCCGACTGCGCCTGGAACGCGGAACAATCCTTTCAGATGATGCGCTCCGCTGAAAAGGCCGGCGTCCGCGTCCTCGTCCTGCCGGAGCTGGGCTTGACCGGCTATTCCTGCGCCGATCTCTTCCTTCAGGACACCCTCCTCCGGGAGGCCGAGGATGCCCTGAAAACCGTTCTGGAGGCAACTCGGAACCTGGAGGTCGTCACCGCTGTGGGTTTGCCTGTCCGGGTTAAAAACAACTTGTATAACTGCGCCGCAATTATACAAAGGGGATTTATTCTCGGCCTGGTTCCCAAAACCCATCTGCCCAATTACGGCGAATTTTACGAAAAACGCTGGTTCTCCCCGGCTCCAAAGGAAATGGAACTGGTGGACCTCTGCGGGCAGGAGGGCATTGTCTTCTTCTCCGAACAGATTTTCCCCTGCAAAAATATCCCCGGCCTGACCCTGGGCTTTGAAATCTGCGAAGATCTCTGGTCCCCCAATTCCCCCTCCATCCAGATGGTCAGGGACGGCGCCACCATCATCGGCAACCTCTCCGCCAGCAACGATGTGGTGGGCAAGGACGCCTACCGCCGCCAGCTGGTGACCATGCAGAGCGCTAAGCTCCTCTGCGGTTATATTTACGCCAGCGCCGGGGCCGGGGAGTCCACCTCCGATTTGGTCTTCGGGGCCCACCAGATGATTGCCGAAAACGGAACCCTTTTGGCGGAGCGCCGCTTTGACGGCGGCTTGCTGGTCTCGGAGATTGATGTCCAGCGCCTTGCCGCCGAGCGCCGCCGTACACAAGGCCTGGGCTCCGAGCCCGATTCCCGGAATTTTAACGGCTTTTCCCTCACGCCGGGCAGGACCAAGCTCACCCGCTATATCTCGCCCACCCCCTTCGTTCCCGAGGGAAAGGAGGACCGGGACGCCCGGTGCCGGGAGGTCTTGCTGCTGGCCTCCCTGGGCCTGAAGCAGCGCCTGGAGCACACCGGGGCGAAAACCGCCGTGGTGGGCCTCTCCGGCGGCCTGGATTCCACCCTGGCGGTGCTGATCACCGGCCTCGCCATGAAGCTCCTGGACCGGCCTATGACGGACATCGCCGCCGTCACCATGCCCTGCTTCGGCACCACGGACCGGACGAAGAACAACGCGGTTCTCCTGGCGGAGAAAATGGGGGCCACCCTCCGGACCGTGGACATTGCCCAGTCCGTCCGCAGCCACTTCCGGGACATCGGCCACGACCCAGAGGACCATTCCGTCACCTATGAAAACGCCCAGGCCCGGGAGCGGATGCAGGTTCTGATGGACATCGCCAACGCCGGGGGCGGGCTGGTTATCGGCACCGGGGACCTGAGCGAGCTGGCCCTGGGCTGGTGCACCTATAACGGGGACCACATGAGCATGTACGGCGTCAACGCCTCCATTCCCAAGACCCTGGTGCGGCACCTGGTGGGCTACCTCTCCCGGGACGGGGAGGAGGAAAAGCTTCACGACGTCCTGGAGGACATCCTGGACACCCCGGTGTCCCCGGAGCTGCTGCCCGCCGTGCAGGGGGAGATCAGCCAGCGGACGGAGGACCTGGTGGGCCCCTATGAGCTCCATGACTTCTTCCTCTACTATGTGGTCCGCTGGGGCTTTTCCCCCGCCAAAATCCTCCGCCTGGCCCAGCATGCCTTCCGGTGGAAATACAGCTGGGAAGTCCTGGTGAAATGGATGAAGGTCTTTTACAGCCGGTTTTTCAGCCAGCAGTTCAAGCGGAACTGCCTCCCCGACGGCCCCAAGATCGGCACGGTGGCCCTGTCGCCCCGGGGGGATTGGCGGATGCCCAGCGACGCCCAGGCCTCCGCCTGGTTATCGGAGGTAGACGCGCTGTGAGAATCCGGCTGATCAGAATTTTGCTGGCGGCGCTGTGCGCGGCCCTCCTCCTCACCGCCTGCGGGAGGGACGTGATTCCGCCCCCGCCGGAGGAGCCGGAGATTCCCGCGCCGCCCCCGGAGCCGGAAGAGGTGCTCAGCCCGGAGGAAGCCCTGCTCCGGAGCATGACCCTGGAGGAAAAGGCGGGGCAGGTCTTTTTCGTCCGGGCCCCGGGAGAGGGGGCGGCGGAGGATATCGCCTTATACCATCTGGGGGGCTATCTCCTCTTCGGCCAGCACACCCGGGAGAAGACCGCCAGCGCCCTTATCCAGATGCTGGACTCCTATCAGGCCGCCGCGGTGGAGAATATGAACATCCCCCTTCTCATCGGCGTGGACGAGGAGGGGGGCACGGTGGTCCGGGTCAGCTCCAATCCCCACCTGCGGAGCAAAAAGTTCTCCAGCCCCCGGAAGCTGCTGAAAAACGCCGAAGACGGCTGGACGGCCCTGGAGGAGGAGACCCGGGAGAAGGCCATGCTCCTCAAGGCCCTGGGAATCAACGTGAACCTGGCCCCGGTGGCGGACCTGTCGGAGGACCCCGGGGACTTCATCTACGACCGCTCCGCCGGAGGCGACCCGGAGGCCGTTTTTCAGTACGCCTCCCGGGTGGTCGGCATCCACTCGGAATACGGCCTCGGCAGCGTGCTGAAGCACTTCCCCGGCTACGGGAACAACCGGGACACCCACAACGGCATTGCCGTGGACAACCGGCCCATGGAGGAGTTCCGCCAGCGGGATTTCCTGCCCTTCCAGCGCTTTGCCGCCCTGGAGAATCCCCCCGCCATCCTGGTGAGCCATACCATCGTGAACTGCATGGACCCGGAGCTCCCCGCCTCCCTGTCCCCGGAGGTCCACCGGGTCCTCCGGGAGGAGCTGGGCTTTGACGGCGTGGTGATGACGGACGACCTGGCTATGGACGCGGTAAAGGCCTACGCGGCGGACGGGGCGGTGGCGGCCCTTCAGGCGGGGAATGATTTGGTGATTGCCGCGGACTACCGGACCCAGATTCCCCTGGTGATCGAGGCGGTGGAAAACGGGACCCTGGAGGAGGCGGTGCTGGACGCGGCGTGCCTCCGGGTGCTGCGGTGGAAAATGGCCCTGGGCCTGCTGGAGGTATCAGAGGACGGGGAACTGGTTCCCCGGTGAGAAAGGATGCGTATGGAAACAGGAAAGCTCTATGAACAGGACCCCTATCTCCGGGAATTCCCCGCCGAAGTGCTCCGCTGCGAGCCCGCCGGGGAGGCCTGGAAGGTGGTCCTGGACCACACGGCCTTCTACCCCGAGGGGGGAGGCCAGCCCGCCGACCAGGGGGTTCTCCGGACCGGCGGAAGGGAAATCCGGGTGACGGACGTCCATGAGAAGGGCGGGGAGATTTTCCACACCTGTGACGGTTTTGTGGAAACGGGAACCATCGTCACCGGCGTTTTAGACTGGGCCCGCCGCTTCGACCACATGCAGCAGCACTCCGGGGAGCATATCATCAGCGGCATCCTCTGCCGGCTGTACCGGTGCGATAACGTGGGCTTCCACCTGGGGGCGGAGACCGTCACCATCGACTACAACGCGGACATCACCTGGGAACAGGCCCTGGCGGCGGAGGAGGAGGCCAACCGGGCCGTCTGGGCGGACCGGGAGACTGAGATTACATACCCCGCGCCGGAGGAGCTGGCGGCGCTGGAGTACCGGAGCAAGAAGGAGCTGACGGGCCGGGTCCGGATTGTGGAATTCCCGGAGGCGGACCGCTGCGCGTGCTGCGGCACCCATGTGGCCTCGGCGGGGCAGGTGGGGATGGTGAAGGTGCTCTCGTGCCAGAAGTTCCGGGAGGGCGTCCGGATGGAAATCCTCTGCGGCGGGCGGGCCCTGCGGTATTTCTCCGGGGTCTATGAACAGGCCAGGGCCATTGGCCGCCGCCTGAGCGTGAAGCCCCTGGAGACTTTGGCGGCGGTGGAGCGGCTGGAGGCGGAGCTCTCCGCCGGGAAGGAGCGCATTGCGGGACTGGAGCAGACCGCCTTTGCCGCGATAGCGGAGGAGCAGGCGGGGAAGGGGGACGTCCTCCTCTTCCAGCCTCCCATGAAGCCGGACAGCCTCCGCCGCCTGGCGGACCTGGTGGGGAAGCGCTGCGGCGGCACGGCGGCGGTGTTCTCCGGCGAGGGGGAGCGGTGGAGCTATGCCCTGATCGGGGAATTCCCGGTGAAGGAGCTGAATCAGGCCCTCCATGGCCGGGGGGGAGGGCGGAACGGCTTTGCCCAGGGCAGTGTCCAGGCGGGCCGGGAGGAGATCGCGGAATTTTTCGAGAGGGAAGGCGTATGAACTATATCCTTGTGGAATGGGAGCATGAGCTGGAAGACGAGCCCTATCAGATCTATTCCGAGCTGGACGGAGACCGCCGGGAGACCCGCCGGGTGGAATTCTACCGCAGCGGCGTAACGTTTTCCTGCGGCGCGGAGCGGGGGAACGAGGGGGCGCTGACGGTCATGCCGGAAAACCCCCCGAAGCCGGAGGAAGGAGAGCAAACCATCCGGGAGATATCGCCGGGGTTGTTCTATGAGATATGGAACCAGGCCCAGGAGCGGCCGGACGGGTTTATGGGGATGTTTTTTTGAGCGTGTTTTGATGGTGCGGAGGTAGAAGGAGACGGGCGGACACACGGTCCGCCCGTCTCTAGGGTTTTCACCGGTCTGCCGGTAAACGGTTCTCATTCATGCAATCTCTTCTGGCAGAACCCCGCACCATCATTGCGGGGCCTGACCCCCTGGTCAGGCCATTTCTCTAGGGTTTCCACCCATCTCCCCTTAGACCTCTTGGAACCCTGATGCCCCGGTAAACGGACCCATGTACCCATCGGTCTCCGGGAAATGCCAAGGCCGAAGAAGACGGGCGGACACACGGTCCGCCCCTACGGTCTTTCTATCGATAGAACACCCCGTAGGGGCGGACCTATGTGTCCGCCCTTTTCCGTTAACCTCACGCCCCCTTGGGCCGGTTCATCTCCTCGGTAATATACCGCTTCCCATACACGGCGTCATACACCACCGCGTCCCGAAGCTCCAGAATCTCCAGCGCCTCGGGGCTCAGGCCCGCCTCCTCCCGGGAGAATGCGGCCCGGCCCTCTCCGTCCACGAAATACAAATCCGTCTGGGTCAGGCAAACCCGGCTCACCTTCTCCAGCAGGCCCCAATACCGGGACACCGGCTGCCCCGTCAGCTCCAGCAGCTGGGGGCCCAGGGCGGTGATGCTGCTGTCCCGCCGGGTCCCGGCCCGGTCCCCTAACAGGGCGGCGTCGTTGGCCCAAATGAGATAGTCCGTGGAATAGAGATCGTTCACCTGTTCCGGCGTCCAGCGCAGCGTGTCATTCTCCGGGCAGAGGCCCAGGAGGGTGTATACGGTGTCCCCGCCGGGCATGAAGAGATTGGGCCGGTGGTCCCCGAAGAAGACCACAACGGTGGGCTCCGGGGAATCCCGCAGGGCCTCCGTCAGCTCCCCCAGGGCCTGGTCCGCCCTGGTAACGCCCTCCAGCATCACCCGGATGATGTCCCGCTGGGCGGGGGTGAAGTCCGGGGCGATGAGGGGAATCTGACAGGCGTAGTTGAATTTCTGGGGCTCGAAGGGCTGGTGGTTCTCCATGGTGATGCCGAAGAGGAAGGCCCGCTTTCCGGCCCGGTTCACCGCCTCCATCCGCTCCAGCATGCCCTGAAAGAAATAGCCGTCCCGCATGTAGAACCCGCCGTAGGCCCCGTCGGCCCGCTCGATTCCCATTTGTTGAATATCGTCGGAAAAATACAGTTCGTCAAATCCCAGCAGGGGATAATTCACCACGCGGTTATACAATGTGTTATCATAAGCGTGGAGCATTTCGGCGGTGTAATCACCGGACCGGGTATACTGCTCCGCCAGGGCGTCAAAGCGCTCATAGACCGCCGGGTCCTGAAAGCAGATGTTGGTCCCCGGCGGAAGGTCCAGGCTGTTCAGCCCATAGAGCAGAGGGATTTCCAAATACCCGGTTCCATACCCCAGATAGTGGCTGTGAAAGGTCCCGCTGATCCCCTCGGCCGCCAGGGCGTGGAAGTTCTCCAGGGGGTCCCCCTCGTACCGGAGCACCGGCAGGCGGTTCAGGTCGAAGAAGGACTCGGAGAGAATAAAGAGGATGTTGGGCCGGGCCGCCGGTTCCTCCTCCGCCTCCAGCAGCTGGTCAATGCGGTTCAGGACCTCTTCCATATACGCCCCGTCATAGCCCTCCGGCGGGGTCTTGGGTTGGGGGAAGGCGTCCCGCCAGAGGCTGAGGGTGAGGCCGTGAAGGCTGTGGTTTTCGGCGGGGTCCATGCGGGTGTAAAAATCCACTCCCAGCCCCGCTCCCACGGCCCGGGCGCCGGAACCGGTGAGAAGGATGCCCGCCAGCGTCAGGGAGAACAGGCAGGACCGCCCCCGGGCCGCGCCCTCCAGGGCGGTGAGCCTCCGGGTGAGGAACAGCACGAGGACGCAGAACGCCAGCCCCGCCGCCGCCAGCCAGGCATCCTCCGGCGGCGTCAGGTCCCCGGCCAGGCCCGCCACGTTGCCCGCCTGCCGGGCCAGGCCGAAGTCCGCCAGCTCCAGCGGCGTGCCGTTGATGGCGTTTTTGAAGTAGTCCACCAGCGCCAGCGCCAGCCCAACGGCCCCCACGGGCAGGGCGGCAATCCACAGCCGCCCCGTTATGGTACCCAGCACATACACCGGCACGGCCCAGAGCAGGGCGGTCATCAGCATGTGGCCGGGGTACTCCCGGACCCACTCCAGCACGCCGGGGAGGGTCCCGATGGAAATCCACTGCATGGCCCCGGTGACGGCCAGCCCCATGCACAGGGCGGCGGCGGAGAAAAGGGCCCACCGGAGCCCCTGGGGGCCTATGGGCGTTTTTTGAATCAGTTTCTTCATTTCAGCAAAAAAAGGGCGGGGGCCGTGGGGTTTCCACGGCCCGGATGGTTTGATCAATAGGCCAGCTTCTCGGAAAGGTAGCTCTTCAGCTGGCTGATGGGAATGCGGACCTGAGCCATGGAGTCCCGTTCCCGGACGGTGACGCACTGGTCCCCGGCCTTTTCGCCGTCGCCCACGGTGTCGAAGTCCACGGTAATGCAGTAGGGGGTGCCGGTCTCGTCCTCCCGGCGGTAGCGCTTGCCGATGGACCCGGTATCGTCGAAGTCCACCATCCAGTCCCTGCTGAGCTCCTGCTGGATTTCCCGGGCCTTGCCGCTGAGCTTCTTGGACAGGGGCAGGACGGCGGCCTTAAAGGGAGCGATGGCGGGATGGAAGCGCATGACGGTGCGGACGTCGCAGATGCCGTTTTTCGCCTCGCCCACCACTTCCTCGTCATAGGCTTCCACCAGGAGGGCCAGGGTCATCCGGTCCGCCCCCAGGGAGGGCTCGATGACGTAGGGGACATAGTGCTCGTTCTTCTCCTGGTCGAAGTAGGTGAGGTCCTGACCGGAGTGCTTCTGATGCTGGCTCAGGTCGTAGTCGGTGCGGTCCGCCACGCCCCACAGCTCGCCCCAGCCGAAGGGGAAGCGGTATTCAAAGTCCGTGGTGGCCTTGGAGTAGAAGGCCAGCTCCTCGGGCTCGTGGTCCCGGAGGCGGAGGTTTTCCTCCTTGACGTTCAGGCCGGTGAGCCAGTCGTGGCAATAGGTCCGCCAGTACTGGAACCACTCCAGGTCGGTGCCGGGCTTGCAGAAGAACTCCAGCTCCATCTGCTCGAACTCCCGGATGCGGAAGATGAAGTTGCCGGGGGTGATTTCGTTGCGGAAGCTCTTGCCCACCTGGCACACGCCGAAGGGGAGCTTCCGCCGGGTGGTCCGCTGGATGGCGGAGAAGTTGACGAAGATGCCCTGGGCGGTCTCGGGCCGGAGGTAGACCTCGTTGGCGGAGTCCTCGGTGACGCCCTGATGGGTTTTGAACATGAGGTTGAACTTGCGGATATCGGTGAAGTCGTGCTTGCCGCAGCCGGGGCAGGGGACCTGCTTCTCCCGGATAAAGGCCACCAGGTCTTCCTGGGTCATGGCCTCCACGTTGACGTCCAGTCCGTTCTCCTGGACGTAGCCCTCCACCAGCTTATCGGCCCGGTGGCGCATTTTGCAGGACTTGCAGTCGATCAGGGGGTCGTTGAAGGTGGACACATGGCCGGAGGCGGCCCAGACCTGGGGGTTCATGAGGATGGCGGCGTCCAGGCCGACGTTGTAGGGGTTTTCCTGGACGAACTTTTTCCACCAGGCCCGCTTGACGTTGTTTTTGAGCTCCACGCCCAGGGGGCCGTAGTCCCAGCTGTTGGCGAGGCCGCCGTAGATTTCGCTGCCGGGGAAGACGAAGCCCCGGCCCTTGCACAGGGCGACGATTTTTTCCATAGTCTTCTGCGTGTTGTCCATTTTGGTTCTCCTTATTTAAAATTATTTGGAAGCTCTTTACTGGGGGTCGATGGTGCGGAAGACGCGCCTCAGCCCGCCGTCCTCCTGGGGAATGAAGCCCAATTGCAGGCACAGGTCCGTCTGTTCTCCGCCATCGGCGGTCAAATCGTACTCCACTTCAAAGGGGTCCTGTTCTCCCCGCTGGTAGAAGCTGAGCTGATGATACTCGTACTGCGGATGAAATTTGCTGGGCGCCTCGTATTCGTCGAAGGCCTCCAGTTCGTTGAGTTCCAAGGTCCCTTGAATGCACTCCCGGATTTCCTCCGTGCCGGCCCACTCCATCTCGTCCACGCAGGAGGGCAGATCCTCCCAGCGCTTCTCGTGGAGGACATGGAGGATGTGTTTCACCGTCTCGACGGCCTCTTTTTTGTGCTGCTCTGTCAAGCCCTTTCACCCCCTTGAAAAGAAAAATGCCCCAAGCCGAAGCTCAGGGCGAACTTAAAAAAGTCCGTGGTTCCACCTGAATTTCCCCATGGGGGGACACTCTGCCCGATAACGGCGGGGGCCCGGCGGGGCATTTCCTCCCCGCAGCGAAGAGGGGCGCCAAGGGCTGCCCTCCCGGGAGGGCTTTCACCAAGGCGCCCTCTCTCTTTGCCGGGAGGGGGAGTCTCCTCCCCTCTGAGCTTTTGAACTTTCGTCACTGTATCATGTTTTGGGGGAGTTGTCAAGGTTTATGGGGGAATTCAGCCATAAAGATGGCTGGGGGATTTTCCCCCTCCGGGGGGACGGGGGGGTTCCCCCGACAGGGGGAAGGGGGGTCCCCGGCGGGGGGACGGGGCTTTTACTCGCCCTTGCGGGCGGGGGAGGTCATCAGCCCTTTGGGGGCTGGTCCAATGCACCCCCCATTTTCTCTTTTTATTC
>JBCLRG010000046.1:0-22770 GCA_041223955.1 Oscillospiraceae bacterium 38-13
ATTTGGCCCCTTTTGTGGCGAGGATTGGTATCCTTTCAGTGGCGGATATTGGTACACTTTATCTTACTATTTACAGTAAAGAATCAACGGTAAAATCGTGATACAATACTGCCGATTTGGTGCCAAAACAACTATATATCATCAATCGCTATGAAGCTACATTTTAGACGAAAGGATTCTCTCCAATATGAAAATCAAAAAAGCGTTGATTGTCGCAATACTTGCGGCAGTAATATTGCTTATTGGGCTTGCGATGTATTTTCTCACTTCAACGCCAAAGTAGCCAGATCCTCCGCCATCCCCGTCAGGAACTGTTGAGCCACCCCTTGGCAACGAGACAGACCAGGAGGGCCAGCGCGTCACGGTGTCTCCCTCAACCACGGAACACTTTGAGGGAGTGTATACCTTTTCTGTTCGGGTTGCAGAGGGTAGAGAATTGACGGTAGTGCTGGATTCAACCGACCCCCAGGATGAGTATTTCGCTGTGGACAAAGTTTTGATCTATGAGGGAGAAGAACTAATTCAGACCATTCTTCCAGAGGATGTTCCGGCAGTAGAGGATTATGCCTGGGATGGTTTGTATGTAGCCCAAGGTGGTGCAGTCGGAGAGCCGGATGTCCGTGATCTGAACTTTGATGGTGTGGAGGATTTCGGGCTGCTGGCAGTTAGCTCCTATCCAAACAACGTACCATATAGCTATTTCCTGTGGGATCAGACAACAGATCACTTTGTGTACGGGTTTACCCTGTTTGGTAGCGGCGCATTGGAAATTGACCCGCAGAACAGGCAGTTAATTGAGGAATCCCACGATGCGCTGGGTTCCTACAAAACGGTCTATTCCTACTCTGAGGACGGTTCTCTCCAGAAACAATAATATCTGGATTAGATTTTGCGTCAATAGAACAACTGTGCTGCATCCCGGCATACGACAAATTGAATCAAAGACTTGGCGGACAATCAAAGTCCGTCAGGTCTTTTTGTATCTAAAGAGGAACAAACAGCATTATGCTCCCCGCGATATGGGGTCAATAAAAAATCCGCTATTGGCACATCAAGCTGTGCCTTGTCCTTCTACTATATTAGGGGTTGACATCCGGAGTACAAAGTGTTATCCTGTTGGTGGAGTACAGAATGTAATCTACCAAGGGGGATAAAAATGCAACAAATATCAGATTATGAATTGGAACTCATGAAAATCATATGGACTAACGGCGGCACAGCTTTATATGCGGAAATTGTCCAGGCGTTAGAGGATAAAGGAACTCCTTGGACAAAAAATACAATCATAACTTTGCTTTCGCGCCTGTCTAATAAAGGTTTTGTGAAAGCAAACAAAACAGGTTTTCGCAATCAATATACTGCGATTGTTTTAGAAGCGGACTATCAAGAGGCGCAGACTAAAACTCTGCTTGATAAACTTTATGAGGGCAGCGCGAAGGGGCTTGTCTCCACACTTATTCAAAAGGACTTGCTTTCTTCTGATGATTATGAGGATTTGAGAAAATATTGGAAAGGCGTTGAATGCGATAAATGAATGAACCACTGAAAGTCGTTTTATCGCTTTCCCTCTCTGGCACTCTTTTAATCCTCTTGCTTTTCTCGCTCCGCCCCCTATTCAAAGATCGGTTGAGTAAACGATGGCAGTATTATATTTGGCTTGTGGCGGTCGCTCGTCTGCTTTTTCCATTTGCGCCGGAAACAAACTTGATGACAACACTTTTTCAAGGGATTGACAGAGCAACGGAACAGGCGGTGATCGTTTCACCTTACTCGCAACAGGGCGGTATCATTGATAGCCCCCAAATTGATGATGTGATAGATGGGCAAGGTAATCTGCATAGTGAACAAACAGAGCCAGCGGAATCGACCAACAGGCCCGTCAGCATATTAACGGTGGTATGGCAAAATCTCTGGATTATTTGGCTGGTGGTGGCGCTCACCCTGTTTATTCGGAAAATCACGATTTATCAAGACTTTGTTAAATATATTCGGGCCGGTTGCGTGGAAGTGGCGGATATTGACTTGTTGGAACGGTTTGGAAAGCTGGTGGAGCGAAACCATATAAAAACCACAGTGGAGCTATATACAAATAATCTGATTTCCTCGCCACTGCTGATTGGTTTTTTCCGCCCCTGTGTTGTACTCCCTACCGCCGGTCTGCCCCCTACGGATTTTGACTATACGCTCCTGCACGAACTGATGCACTTCAAACGGCGGGATATGTTTTATAAATGGCTGGTGCAATTCACCGTTTGCATACATTGGTTTAACCCGTTTGTCTATTTAATGAGCCGTGAAATAGGCAGGGCCTGTGAACTCTCCTGTGATGAAGCCGTCATTCGGGAACTTGATGTGCAGGGGCGGATGGCCTATGGAGATACCTTGATAAATGCCATAGGGTTTAGCGGAAATTACAAGGATGCACTTGCTTCTCTCACATTGAACGAAAGCAAGGAGCTATTGAAAGAGAGGTTGGATGCAATTATGAATTTTAAGAAAAGGACGAAATGGGGGATTGTTATATCCCTGCTGCTTACGGTTGTACTCATTTGTGGATTTGCTTTTTCGGGAGCATACGCAACGAATAGGCATAATCAAGCAAAGCCTAATAGCGAGGCAAACACTATTTCTTTGCACACAAATTCGGAAGAAATTGTCGGATTTCAACCAGGCGAACAGACAGCCGCCAAAGATGTTGCACTCAATATCACAGAAGATGATGTTAAAATCCAGCTTAATGCGGTTGCCGATGGGGATAGCCATAGAACGCTTGAAGTAATTAATCCCGATGGCGAAGTGGTACGCACATATACCTTTAATCAAGATGGGTTTATATCAGGAAATCAAGAGTACCTCTATGGAAGCGATATGATTATGGTGACAGATAATGTGTACCCTGGTACTTGGTATGTGCGATTAAGCACAAATCAAACGCCAGCCGAAAAAACATCTGTAACCGCCAAACTGATTGATCCATTTATATGGGGCTTTGCTTCTGATACAGATATATCCTCTGATGAAATTGAGGATGAGCAAATCACAGATGATTCCCCATTGTTTGCTCAGATGTATGATTATTATAGGACTTACGAGCAAACGAAGGTGGATATTCAAAACGGTTATATAGTGAATACGGGAACTTCTTTTTCTGAACGTGCTATGCCTACGGTCACTGGCGGGGGAGGAACCAGCTTCTACGTGAACCATGATAACAGTATAGATATTTCTATCACACTAAAAAATCTTATAGACGGAACTGGCCGTGGTAGATGGACGCCGGATTCCTTTGTAAGTTTTGAAGTATATGACCCATCCGGGAAAGTCGCCTATTCTTTTTATAAAGAGGGAACAGAAATACAAAACACGGTTGATATAGATACAGAATTAGTCGTATATCCGGGAGAATGGCGGTACAAAATCGCTTTTGCATATACTACCAACGGAACCGATTTATCAGAGATGGAATTTGCATTAAAATACGAAACCATTTTTGACGATGATATTCAATGGCTGGTTGATAACAAACTCAATAAACTTCAGTAAATGGTAAAAATCCTTAAAGAAACTAAAGAAAGAATGATTGTCCAGGCAGTAAGCGAAAGGGCAAGGCCCGAGCCTTGCTCTTTCGCTTTCATTTTGATGAGTACAGAATACTTCGCTGGTTTGTCGGTTTGCATCCTTGCAGCGCAGGAGCTAAAGGGAGTATAATCTAAATATGTTTATTATACCATAGGGCGGGGCTGGCTGTACAGTCCTTTTTGCTACTTTATGGCACATAATATCGGTAGATTTTCAATAGGGAATGTCACTTTACATGGCGTGGGCGGCTCGCTCCCCGGCTGCGCTTTCGGCTTCCAGCACTTTCATCATCTTGTCGGCGGCGGTGGCGGTAGTGTCCTGTTTGAAATAGCCGGAAACCACAAGGACGGTGTTCCCCCGGCGTACTTCTGTCACACAATCCGGGCGGCGGGCGGTAGTGGCGGTGCTTCCGTTGGGAGTGTCGGTCATAGGCTCTCCTTTCTGTTCAGCAGCGTTTTAAGCTGTTCCATTTTTCCTTGCTTTGGCTTTTCTGAAATTCTCCCCAGTAATGCGGACGGGGGTACACATTTCCGTAAGACGGTCATATATCCGGGCATGGGCGGTGTCCTCCGGGTTCTGCAATTCCTCCAGCGTCAAGTTTGTTGTCACGATTAAGGGCTTGCCGCTTCGGTATCAGCTGTCAATCACGTTATAGACTTGCTCTAAGCCGTATTCCGTGCCACGCTCCATGCCGAAATCGTCAAGGATAAGCAGAGGGAAGCTGCAAAGGGCGGTTTTCACGTCCTCGAAGTAACGCTGTCCAGGGACAGACCGCTCATCCAGAATGGCGACGACACAGGTATCGGTTTCGGTGCGGATAGTCCTGACGAAGCCCTGCTTCAGCTTGATCTACATCTCCGGTACGACAATGGCCTGGATAAAAGAATGCAGGTTCAGGAAGGCATCCCGCTCCTTTTCCTTCAGAGCGTCCGAGCGGGCGAAGGGCAGGCGGGGAATCACCAGCAGGGACACGTAGTCGCCAGGGAAATCGAAGTCCTCCCAGGTGGCCCCGGTGGCCAGCAGGACGCTTCCAGGGCTGGCCTTGAACTGCCCTGTGGTGTGGACTGCGTTCCGGCCCAGGGTAAACAGAGGCCAGAGGAGTTAAAAGCTTCAGGGCGCCGCATCATTTTGCCCTCAGAGCATCACAATAATACCGTCCAAAATCTCAAAAACGTCTCTGGCCCGGCAACACCTGCCGGGCCAGAGACGCTTTCATTCGCGCTGTCTCTAATCATACACTGATTTCACACTATACCGCTGGTATCCTCAATCTTCATCATCACCTTCGTAATATAATTCTCCTCATTCACTTCCACAAACTGGTCAATGATGTTGATACAGACAATTTCATCCGACAGCCTCAAACCTGTAGAGCCGCGCATCCGGGCAAAAGTTTCCCGTATATTCTGATAAGCTCCCCTGTGATAACCAGTCAGATACTCCCCGGCGGGCATCGTCCGGATTGGCTGCTCACAATCCTCCGGCTCCCCGCCGATCAAATATGCCCCGAAATCCTGCTTGCCGCCCCGGTAAAAGGCCAGCGTCGGATAAAGATAAAACAGCTCGTTGGAAAACACCTCGCTGAGATCCCCCAGCGGAAAATAGCGCATCGTATCCAGCCGCTCCGCCTGGATCCTGTCCACATTGAGCTCCTGCAATTCCCTTTCGACAAACGTAATCTTCAGCTGAATCACCGCATCCAGCCGCAGAAGCTCCTGGTGCCGCGCCCGCAGGATTTGGGACTGGTGACGAAGATATGAACAGGTTTCCGTAAAGCTGCGCTCACTCATGAAATTCCCAATTTCCGCCAGCGGACACTCCAGCCGCCGCAGATAGCGGATCAGCGCCAGCGGATAGACCTGATCAAAGTGATAAAAGCGATAGTTGCTCTCCGGCTCTCTGCCCGCCGGAAGCAGCAGCCCAATCTCTTCATACAGCCGCAGCGTCTGCACATCCAGATGAAACAGCCTGGCCAGTTCTCCTATCCTCAAATGGTCCTTCATCACGCAGTCCCCCACGCTGTTGTATTGCCGCTATATAAGATAACAGCCGCCGTTTCCGACGGATGTTATCTTAAATCCAGTTTTTAATTCTGTCAATATCTAGGTGTCCGGATGTCCCGCTTTCAGCCAATCAGGATGCCGTTGAGATACCGCGCCCGAATGTTATCGGGACCGCCGATATAACAAAAGCGTTCAACCGTCTGGGCGGGAGTCAGGGGAATATTCTTGTCCGCCATGCCGTCTATAACCAGCGCGTTGAACACATAGCCCTTCTCAAAGGAACCCACTTTGCCGAACGTACTCCCGCCCGCCTTGGTAGCCAGGTAGAACGCGTTCGTAAAGGGTATCGGCTGATTGTCCTCCGGTTCATAAAACCACTTGAGCTTCGACAGCTGCACCGCCCGGGCAATCTGGGTATAAATGCCGGGGGAATGTCCGCCGCCGATATCGGTTCCCAGGGTAATCCCGACATCCTGACGCTGAAGCGCCGCAACGCCCATGATTCCGGCAATAATATTCGTTGTTGCGTCGGGACAATGCACCGCCGTGCCGCCATGCCGGTTCAAGATACGGATATCTTCCTCCGACGGGAAAATGAAATGCGCGGCGACAACAGGACCGTTGTCCATCAGTCCGGCTCTCTCATAGATCTCCGTATCACAGGCGTAGCCGGGGAAAACCCGCAAAGCCTCCTGGGCCTCCCAGCGGGATTCCACCACATGCGTTTGCAGGCCCACATGGTATTTTCTGCCGAGTTCACCCAGGCCCTTCATCAGCTCCTCGCTGCACGTCGGAGCAAAGCGGGGCGTGAGGATGGGCTTCGCCGTCTTATGGTCCTTGCACTCGTCCAGGAACCGCTCCGTCTCCAGGAGGGATTCCTCCACCGTTTCGCAGAGGTAATCCGGAGAGGCCATGTTCATGTTGACTTTACCCACAAAGGCGTACAGGCCCCGCTCTTCCATGCGGCGAATCAGGTAGGACGTGGCCTCCCGGTGAATGGTGGCGAAAATGCAGGCATGAAAGGTGCCGTGCCGGATCATCTCGTCAATAAAGGCGTCATAGATCGGACGGGCGTATTCCATATCCGCGAAACGGGATTCCTGGGGGAAGGTGTACTGATTGAGCCAGTCGGAAAGGAGCATATCCATTCCCAGGCCGCGCTCTACATACTGAGAGGCGTGCACATGAAGGTCGGAAAAGGCCGGAATGATGACGCCGCTGCCGTAATCGGTGATTTCCGCGCCCCGGTACTGCTCGGGGAGAACCGGATAGATGCCCTCAACCGTTCCATTGTCTACGGCAAGATAGCTGTCTTCGTGAACAGCCAGCTCCTCGCGGGACTTGGAAAACAGGATGTTTCCATGAAGAATGTTCATTGTCCGTTCCTTTCTGCACTTAAACGGCGAGACCGGCCATCACGGACAGGAAGCGGACCGCGATTCCCGCAATCAGGCCGACAAAGGGGTCAATCAGAGCCGTAACCGCAATCGTCATGCCGCCCGCCAGCATATCTGCGGAGCCCGCGCCGTTGAAGGTAGCGGCGGCGTACTGCGGCACGCTGACCATGGAGCCGAGGACAAACAGGAAGCCGGAGATGGAAACCGCCGGAATAAATCTGGCCATCTTGGGAACGAGGCGGGCAAAGAGGATAATCGCCATGGCCGCCATGAGGAGAATGCCGGAGGCAACCGGATGGGGCGCCGCCGCTGTAGAGGACAGGGTGATCTCAACCGGTGTGCCGCCGAAAAGGCCCGTCAGGATATCGGCGGCGCCGGAGTAGATGGTCAGGCCGTCGACATTGGGATTTTCAAGTCCGGCCATGCCGGAGACAATGCCGCTGTAGGCGATGTTGGTACCGATGGACAGGCAGGCCAGGGCAAGCGCACCCCGGATGACATTGAAGTTTGTGACAGGCTTGAAGAACTGGAATTTGCCGTCCTCTTTCACTTCTTCCATGGGACCCTTGTTCAGGATGAGGAAGCAGATGATACTGGCGAGCATGCTGACTACCAGAGTCCAGTTCAGGTCTTTTGTGATGAAGTAGACGACGAACGCCGAGGCGATGGAGACCGCGCCGGTCACTTTGCTCTCCTTGATAAGGTCAATTGCGACCTTGACGACGATGATGCCGACACCGGCTTCCATGCCGGAGATGATAAAGGGGCCGGCAAAATCCACGATATTCTGGAGGAGGCCGAGTGCGCCAAGGGCGACCATGATAATGCCGCTGTAGAAGACAATGCTGATGCGTTCGCGGAAGTTTTTACCAACGCTTCCCGCCAGGACGATGGTTTCACCCTGGATGTTGATGGGAATGACGGTTTTGAACATGAGCATACCAGCGATACCGGCGCAATAACCCAGGGCCGTAGGCGCGGACAGGAATCCGAAGCCAATGCCCATGATCATTCCCGAGAGGCCGTTGATAATGTTTCCCAGCACGGATAGAACGTCCTTGATGATGTCCAACAGAATCTCTCCCTTTCTACTTGATCGATTTTGTTATGGTGGATACTGGGAGCTCCCAAGGACATCATATACTCTATGGCTGCCATAGAGTCAAGGGGAATTTTGATTTTGAGGGTTGGGTGTTGTAGGAGCACAATGCATGCCGGATGCAGAGGAAGAAAATAGTAGAAAAATGAGAGTTAATCGGTTAAAGTTGAGTGTCACACTTAACCCAACCGAGCGGAGGCCGCATCCTTCATGAGAAGTGTAGGCGGCGATGGCAGACTCGCCCCCATAAAACATAGAAAAGCGGTTTATAATAATCAGGGATATATTAGGCGACATGGCAAGTCCAAAGGGCGCAATCCCAATTTTGACTATAGACGCGGACACTTTTCCGAATTTTGCAAAGGGAATGTCCAACGCAAACTGCCTGTTGGCACCCAGGTCAGTGCGGTGATTTACAGCCTGATTGAGACGGCCAAGGAATCCCGGCCTTACTCATTCCCTCTAAGATAAACCAGTTGAAGATGTTTCGGACTACCTGTGCCGCCTCCTCGTCAACAATCAGCGCGTTTTTGTCATCGGGGTCCTTAGCATAGCCGTAAGGCGCAAAAGCACCAATAAATTCCCCGTTTTCCCGCTTGTGCTTAAATGTCCGGCGCACATCAGCGGATGTCTTGTAGGCGTACTGCTCATTCATAAAGCCTGTAATGCTAACTTCCAGACTGTGTACGATTTCCGGGTCTAAAAACGTGTCGATTCTAGGCTGATAGAGGGAGATAAACCGGGTGTTGTAAAGAGGTATAAACTCCTCCAAAAAGTGGCCCTGATTTGCACTGTTGCGAAATGCCCTGGAGAGGTTTTTTACAATGATGCAGTTGATCCGTCCGCATTTCATATCCTGGACCATGCGTTGAAAGTCTTGCCGTTCTAGGTCTGTCGTGCCGCTGGTCCCATCGTCAATGTAGGTATCAACAACTTCATAAAGGCCATCTTCAAAGAAGCCGGGAATTTCATCGTTCAGTATTTTGTCCTGATTGACTACGGATTCCGAGACAACGTTTCCATCATCACGAGACAGTCGGATATATTTTCCTATTTTCCAGATGATTTGCCTGGACGCTGTTTTGCTGGCTTCTGATTTTCTAATCCTTGCCATGCCGGGGAGCCTCCTTTTCTCCCCTCTATAACAATATAATCATACCATATATGAGGGAAAATATCAAATTTTCAAACCCGAAAAGTAGGCTTTTATCTTCTTGTCAAGTGTTTCTTCACAAGATTTGAATGAAATTTTCACAGGAGTTTTACCTACCCGAAAGCAGTACGGATTGCCAATCTGGGCCACATAGTTTTCAAGCCGCTGGATGGCGGTTTCTCCGCTGATTTCTACTTCGAGAATATCTTGCAAAAGAGCAGGGGCAATATCATTGACGCGAATATGCGACATATCTTCCAGAAGGTTTTTATCAATCATGCAAAGCACCTCCTCCTGATTTTATGTGCGAAAGTTAGGCCATATCACCGAACGGCCCAACAATAGCTAAAAACAAGCCTTTTCTGGAGATGACTTATTTTCACGTTTGTGTTCCACGGTGAGATTTATTTGCAGGAACCTCCATTTCCTTTGGATTTGCGTCTCACGGTGGGATTTATTGTTGATAGGGACGGCCACACGAACGGCGTGCGGCTTTTTCACGGGCATGAATCGGACGACTGGCGGCTCACCAGTTCCACGGGACTTTCACCCCCGCGTGGTTCTCACGCGGCCCTACCCATTGCCTGCGACGCTTTCAACGCTCTGACTGTGGCTGTAAGGGAGTATCTGCCCTGTTCGCGTGTCGTTGCCCGCAAGGTGCCGCCCTTGCTCTCCGGCGTGATGTGGTTCGCTCGGCTTTTCCCCGTAGGGGAAAAGTGTTATGGCGCATCCGCCGTCCGGCTCGGCGCGAACAGAATGTATCCGTTGCCCCATGCTGCGCCGCCGTTATCTTGCGGGCTTTCTTTGTCAAGGTTCAGCAAGTTCAGCAGTCAGAACGGGGAAAGGGTAAGCCGTTCCGGCTGGCCTGCCTCGTCAGCTCGTGGTGACGATGGCCTGAATGAGCTTGATTTCCAGACGGCGCTTCTTGGCATCTTCCTTTGCATATGCTTTGATCCGCTCAATAAAGCCATCGGTCATGGCGCTTTCGGCCGTCTTTTTTTCCGCCTTTTGGACTTTAGTTCCCTGCTCCCATTTTACCGAAGTGCCGGTTCTGCTTGACAGCGGACTGACCATATTACTCCCTCCTTATCACACGCGAGCGTCAAAGGCTGCTTCGCTTGCCGGTTCCGGCGCGGGGTTTTCTGCCGCAGCGTTGATTACCGCACGGGCTTCCTTAAACGCATCATAGTAAATTTGATCTGCTTGGTTTAAGAACTGATATTCAGCCTCCGTAGAAACCTCTGTCCAGCCGCTGTTGCTGTTATAACCGGCAATCATCTCTCCATTAGGAGCATAGATCTCGGCAGTGTCCACCAGTCCTCCTACCCACGCCTTCATGGAATACTTCCCCAGCAGCATGGAGAGAAGGTCGGCGCTACCCTTTCCCTTGGGTGCGCTGTTGATTGCCAAGGTCGCCCGGGAAATTGCCTCCTGGCGGTCCGGCGATACGCGCTGCTGCTTGTGGGCGTTAATCATCTGAATGTAGTCCTTCTGCATATAGACATTTACCTGGGCGTCTTTTTTTGCGTGCTTCTTGATCTGGGCCACAACATCGTCCGTCAAGGCGGCTTGTGCTTCCTTTTTGGCGGCCTTTTTCACTGCTGGAGATTTTTCAAACTTCGCCTGGTCCCGCGCGATCACACTGCTCACATAACTGCGGAAATAGTTCTGAATTTGCATAGCGGGTTACTCCTTCCTAGTCCGGTTGTATTATTTCAGCCGGTTTGTTCACCGCCGCAAACAGCGGCAAGCATAAAACGCGGCATAAAATACCCTCTACTATATTTAACGCATCAGAGAACATGATTCTCACAGACATTTCAAATTTTGTCAAATATTCAAGATACCGTTTGGCTTTGAACGGCGCTTGGATTACCATATAGACAGCAATCCACCCCCTCACAATCATTCACATAGTGAGGGGGTGGATTATCAAAGAGAATCAAAAAGGTCTGAAAATTCAAGCAATTTATAGGGAACCCTTCATGCGTCCCGCAGAAAGCCCTCCTGTTCTACGATGTTTCGCAGAAGCTGGCGGCCCCTGTTGATCCGGCTGCTGACCGCTGTTTTTGTCAGTCCCAGCTTGGCGGTAATCTCTCCATCAGAGTATCCCAGTAGCAGTTTCATTTCCATAACGGCCCGATATGTTTGAGGCAGGCGGGTAAAGCTGTCCACGAGAGCATGGTAATCTGTGATTGCCTCGGATTCTATAACAAGATTTTCCCCTTCCTCCAACGGGGCATCGTCTCTCTTTTTCCGCCGCAGGGAAATGGCCTCGTTTTTGGCAACGACCACAATCTGCGGAGTTAATTCGTTGAGAGGGAATTTTTGAAACTTTCTGAAATGTTTGATGATTTGCAAAAAAGCGTTGTGTACTGCGTCCTCCGCATCCTGGCGGTTGTGCAGAATACCATCTGCCACATGGTACATAAGTCCGCGATATTTCTGATAGATTTGCTCAAACCGGATTTTCTCCTCCGGCGTATCAAGCATTTGCAGATAGAGAGCAAGCATCGAATCTACCTCCCATTCCAGGACGTTGAATATGGTATTGGTACTTAATGTTTACTCTGTATATCGGCAAATTGTGCAAAAAGTTTATATCAGGAACAAATGCTGTACCTTCCATTCAGGCGATATTGATTATTTCAAGTCCCTGCTTTTCCGCATATTGGACAGTATAGGCTGTTCCGCCGCTGTCCCTTGTTAGGTAGCAGACGCATACCCCGCTGTGATCTACCAAATGCCGGTTGCGCCTGTGCATACAGCCCCTGGTGTACTGCTGGGCCGTATAGATGACATGATCCGCCTGGGCCTTGATGCGTTCATACTCCGTCACGTCCTCCGGTCTCCACCCCCTTGTCTGCGTCAGGCATGGCAGAACAAGAATCAGCTTCATGCCGGGACAGCTCTCCCGGAGACGAAGCACCACCTGAGAGGCAAGGGTGTCGAACCCCAGGGCGCCCCCGGCCTCGTAAGTCTGGATGCCCTGTTGATACAGACTGATGATGATATGTTCCAGCCTGTCAGCAATCCCCGCCCGTTCCTCCGGCGGTATTTCCCGATGGCCGGTAAAGCAGCAGGTTTTCTCACGCATAGTTTTACCCTTCGTTTGCAGTCAGCAGGCCGGCCACATGGATGGAAAGGCCGCCCAGTTCCGCCTGGGCGGATATAGAAATGTCATAGTCCCGGATCGTATGCTTTGCGCCGTCTTTTATGGCATAGGCTGTTATATCGCTCAAATTGTAAAGGTCTGCTAAAATAAAGCCCTCGGTAGCCGTGTCTGCCAGCATCGCCCGGCAGGCGCGGCAAAAGAAAGCGGGCGCTATCGGGGCATCCGTTTCCGGCAGGGTAACGCAACAGGAATGATTGCAGGTATTGCGATAACCAGTAAGACCGGCAATATGCAGGAATGAGAAGGTGCCCGTAGATTGTTCCTCCGCGGGCTCATAGGGATGCCGGGGGTCTGGGTCGTACACGCGCAGTTCTCCCGCCTCGCCGGTTGAGAGGTTCACGAGGACAGGGGGATGATACAGGATACCGCTTCCACACAGGGCGCAAGTTTCCGGATCCGGCGTCAGAACAAGGGATTTCCAAAATTCCATATCACGCTCCGCAATGATCCCGCGCAGGAATATACCGAAAGCAAAACAAGCCACAAAGGCCATACAGATCACAGAAACTTCAATAATATGATACTCGTGGAACACTTGGTTGTGTTTTCTCGGCCAATTTTTCAATGTAGATCACTCCCTGCTTTGCATAAGTCCCGTAAGTTGGTGTACTATGGTGCAGTTCTGTTTACTAGAGATAGCTATATAGGGACTTGCTATATAGTGAGTTATTAAACGTGCCCCCATTATATAATAAGCCCAACGAAGTAAAGAGGGACTTATTATGGACTACGGGACACTGACGCTGAATATTGAGCGTATCCTGAAAGCGCGTGGGATTTCAAAAAACCAAATTTGCAAGGATTTGGACATCCCTCGTGCCAATTTCAACCGATATTGTCGAAATAACTTTCAAAGGATGGATACCGGACTTATCTGCAAACTGTGTTGGTATTTGAAGATAGATGCAGGCGAGTTAATAGTGTATGACCAGCTTGTGTCTGTCCTCCTCACTTTTGCGGTATCCATAGGGAGCGTAGGCGGCAAGATACTGGCCGCTTTTCTTCTTTGCATGAAGCACCGACTTGACCTTGCTGGACAGGTCCTTGAGATGGTAGTCATTCATCAGACTGCGGAAGTGCAGCATATCGGTGTTGTCCCCCTCGCTGTCCAGGCAGTCCAGAACCGATACGAACCGGCATCCGAGGGAGGGGAAAATGACATCCGTATAACGGCCCACCTCCACAAAATCCCTACCCAAGCGGGAAAGGTCCTTTACCAGAATCAGGTTAATCAGGCCATGCCTTGCGTCCTCCAGCATTTCCAAAAATCCGGGCCGCTGAAAATTGCCGCCGCTGTACCCATCGTCCTGATAGGTCTTGACCTCGATCCAGCCGTTGAGCATGACGAATTTGGAGAGGATTTCATATTGAGATGTATTGTGTAAAGGGTGGTTTCACCACCCAAATACACATTGGCTGACGGTTCATTTGTGGCAGAATGACAGAGGCTGGAAAGGCGGTGATCGACCAGCAGGGGGGAACCGAAGGGGGAGCGTCCGGGGATGGCCTGGGCGCTCCGTTCTCTTTGTCGGCCCTCTGCGAAGAGCGCACTTACTCACCACCGGCCAGAGGCCGATGGTGGTACTGCCTGACGACAGCCGTGCGCCCTCCGGGGGCTCTGCCGAGGTGTCCTGCCCTGCCGGTATATACCAGCAGACGCCAACGGCGGCTTGTGCATCGGACGGAGCTGCGCCGATGCACTGGGGGCTTGGGGGCCATCGGCCACCAACAAGCTGCGCCGGGTATATACCGGCGCATTGCTTGCTACTACTATCAGCGCCTATAAATGAGGGTTGAATGTCATTTGTATTGGTGGTATACTTGGCTTGTGATAAATCGACAAACTGCGATTGTAGGAGCGATGGAACGATATTATGGTGGATTATACGATCATCAATCGAGATACATGGGGGCGGAAGGAATATTTTGAACATTACCTTTCCACAGTCCCCTGTACATACAGTATGACGGCAAAACTTGACATTACAAACATCCAGCAAAAAGGATTGAAATTATATCCGACAATGTTGTATTTGTTGACAACGGTGGTAAATCAACACGAGCAGTTTCGAATGGCCTTGAATGATCGTGACGAATTGATTCTCTATGCTGATATGGAGCCGTGTTATACAGTGTTCCATAAAGAAACAGAAACATTTTCTAACATCTGGACAAGCTATTCAAAGAATTATGAAACTTTTTGCCATCGTTATGAAGAAGATATTGAACGCTACGGAAGCATTAAACGATTTATGGCAAAACCGAACTTACCAGAAAACAACTTCACGGTTTCTATGGTTCCGTGGACAACATTTGACGCTTTTAACCTAAATGTTTCTAATTTCAAATATTTAGCCCCAATTTTTACAATCGGCAAATATGTTGAAGATAATGAGCATTTTTATCTGCCGTTAGCAGTTCAAGTGCATCATGCCGTCTGTGATGGATTTCATGTCTGCCGCTTTATAAATGAGCTGCAATCTCAAATCAATACCATGTAATAATAACACGATTTCCAACTTGTCGGGGGGATTTCATCTTTTGGGTGAAATCCCCCTTGACAAATGTTCTCTTGGTTCTCAATGCTCACCGATTCATCGCTGGGGATATAGCCCTTCGCTTTTGCGGAATTGGAGGCGTCATCCACACTCAGGCGGCAGTAGATACCGACTTTATATTGCTTCGCCATAATCCTGCCCCCTTTCCTGTGCCAGCGCCCCGTCCACATTCCCGACATAGCGGTAGTAGACCTTGACCTCACAAATCCGCTGCCCGTTGACCTTCTGGGTATTGCCAACCTCGATCCGGTCTACCAGTTCAAAGAGAATGGTTTCGTCCAGTTCCGAGATTTCCGTATAGCACCGGATAATTTCCAGCCAGCGGTCGGTATCCACCTGGTTTTCCAGGTGCGCCCGGACTTTCCTTTCCAGTTCCGGGACTGCCTCCGCCTTTTCTGCCCGTTCCGCTTCATATTTCTGCATCAGGGTCTGAAATACCGTCTGCGGGATGGAGCCGGTGCATTTGTCCTCGTAGAGATTCTGCATCAGGCGCTCCAAATCGGAAATACGGGCTAAGGAGGATTTTAATTCCTGCTCATAGGAGAAAAGCCGGGTGTGGGATTCCTTCTCCTTCAGCCGGAGAATCTCGCCCATCAGCCGGTCCGGGTCATATTCCGCAAAGCGGGCCTTTTCCCGGATGTCCTCCAATACCAGCTGGGTCAGCACCGTTTCATATATGGTGTGGATGGTACACGCGCCCCTCCCGCTGCGGGAGTAGTTGCCGCAGATGAAAGAACTGTACCGTCCCGGCCTGCCATCCTTATAGGTGAATTTTTCGATATGGTTCCGCATTTTGAAACCGCAGTCAGCGCAGTACACAAGGCCGGTGAAGATGCTCTTGCAGCCATCGGACGGGGCGCTTTTCCGCACCTTCTTTTTGCCAATGCTGGCTACGGTATCCCACAGTTCCCGCGAAATAATGGCTTCGTGGGTCCCCTCCACCCGAATCCACTCGTCCTCCGATTTATTGACGAGCTTGCGGGATTTATAGGAGAGTGTGCCGCTTTTGCCCTGTACCATGTTCCCGATGTAGACCTCGTTGCGGACCATGTTTTTAACCGTCTGGTCGGCCCATTTGTGGTTGACCCTGCGGGGGTCGCTCTGGCCCTTGCGCTGGTAATACAGCACACCGGGCGGCTGAATCCCTTCTTCATTGAGCGCCACCGCGATGGCGTGGAAGCCCATGCCTGATGCCCGCATTTCAAAGATACGGCGCACAACCGGCGCGGTTTCCTCGTCAATCACCAGATGGTGCTTATCCAGCGGGTCGCGCCGGTAGCCATAGGCGGGGTAGGTTCCCATGAATTTTCCGTTTTCGGCACAGGCCCTCTTGACCGCCTTGACCTTCTTGCTGGTGTCCCGGCTGTAAAACTCATTAAATAAGTTCAAAAAGCACATGACATCGGTGCTTCCGTTGTCGCTCATGGTGTCAATGCCGCTGTTCAGCGCGATGAACCGGCACCCAAGAGAGGGGAACAGGTAATCTGTATATTGCCCAAATTCGATGTAGTTGCGGCCAAAACGGGAAAGGTCCTTGACCAGAATCACATTGATCCGCTTTGCCTTTGCGTCCTCGATTAACCGCCTGACGCCTGGGCGGTTGAAGTTCGTGCCGGAGTATCCGTCGTCGATATAGACATCGACCTCATTCCAGCCGCGCTGCCTGACATAGTTCTGAAGCAGCAGCTTCTGAGATGTATTGTGTATTTGGGTGGTTTCACCACCCAAATACACATTGGCTGGCGGTTCATTTGTGGCAGAATGACAGAGGCTGAAAAGGCGGTGATCGACCAGCAGGAGAAAACCGAGCGGGAGCGTCCGGGGATGGCCTGGGCGCTCCATTCTCTTTGCCAGCCCTCTGCGAAGAGCGCACTTACTCACCACCCGCAAGCGGGCGGTGGTACTGCCTGCGGCAGTCGTGCGCTCTCCGAGGGGCGGCCCGCCGGGCGGCCCTTCCCTGCCCAGTATGGACAGGCCAGCAGACGCCACCGGCGGCTTGTGCATCGGGCGGAGCTGCGCCGATGCACTGGGGGCTTGGGGGCCATCGGCCACCAATAAGCTGCGCCGGGTATATACCGGGGCATTGCTTGCTACTACTATCAGCGCCTATAAAAGAGTGTTGAAAGTCGTTTGCTGTCATGGTATACTCTATTTTAAGGACAGTGATGAAGGTGCGCGAAAAAAAGAGAAAAAATGTAGTCAATATTTTGACCTGTGTTCTCTCGGCGTTAGGAGCAATCGGGCTGCTACTTTTCTATGGTAGTCTTCCATCAAAAGATAGCATACAGATTGGAAATCTTCCGAAGGAATTTAACATTGATGTGGGCAATAATCATATTGATTTTCAGATGGAAAACGAGTGTTCAGCATATGCCGCCGCCTACGTTATGCGGCACTTAGGTAGACAGGTTGCAGGTTCTGAATTGTATAATGATATTCACCGTGTATTCGGCTTCGTTTCTGTCAATTCTGTTGTTAGCCTGTTTCAAAGTTATGGATATACAGCAAAAGCCTATCATGGAGATAATAACACTCTAAAGCAACGTTTAATTTCAGGAGTGCCTATTATCGCATTTATACGCACGCCTGATGATACGCACTATGTTGTAGTTGTTGGATATGATGAGAATTTCATATATCTGGTAGATTCAATCTCTGATAACGTCAATGCAAATGGCGGCTGGTATAACAGAAAACTCAGCACAGAGGAATTTGATGAGATTTGGAGAACGAATATATACCCTGTTAAGAATATCTATATTGTCATATCAGGATTATAAAAATATAATTTCCAGTTTATGGGGGGATTTCATCTTTTGGGTGAAATCCCCCTTGACAAATGTTCTCTTGGTTCTCAATGCTGACCGATTCCCCATCACGTTCATCGTCTGATGACAAGTCAAATTGGTAAAGGGAAATCTGTCGAAACAACGGGAAAAAACAATGTGCGACTGTCAAAATCCAGTAGAATAGTGTCGAAAAAGCGAAGAAAGACACACCAGATATTTTATGGAGGAATCGCACATGAAAAACAGAGCAAAAATCACGGCCCTCTGCAACCAAAAGGGCGGCGTAGGCAAAACCGTAACGGCGGTCAATCTGGGAATTGGTCTTGCGCGTGAGGGTAAACGCGTTCTCCTGGCTGATATAGATCCCCAGGGTTCGTTGACCGCCAGCTTGGGCTATCAGCGTCCTGACCAGATGGAGAATACGATGGCTGAAATCCTGGGGCGTGTCATTTCGGATGAGCCGCAAGCCCCCGACGAGGGCATTATTCATCATGCGGAGGGCGTTGACCTTCTCCCCGCTAACATCGAGTTGTCGGGCCTGGAGGTCACGCTGGTAAATACCATGAGCCGGGAGACGATCCTGCGGGACTATCTGAACAGCGTCCGTGACCGCTACGATGTGATTTTGCTGGACTGCTGCCCTTCCTTGGGTATGCTGACCATCAATGCCCTGGCTGCTGCGGATGAAGTGATCATTCCCGCACAGGCGCATTACCTCTCCCTTCGCGGCATGGAGCAGCTTATCCGTACCATATCAAATGTGAAACGGAAAATCAATCCTGCTTTGGAGATCGCGGGTATCCTCATCACCATGGCGGATATGCGGACCAACTACTCGCGGGAGATTATTGAGCTGCTCCGCAACACCTACGGAAGCAAGCTGCGGATATTTGATAGCATTATTCCCCTGTCCATCCGGGCGGCAGAAACCAGCGCAGAGGGCCGGAGCATCTATCTCCATGACCCTGCGGGTAAAGTCTCCGCCGCCTACACCGCGTTGACACAGGAGGTTTTGTCATGAAAAGCAGCGCCAGTAAGATACAGTTGGCCGGGTTTGACGATCTGTTTCAAACGAGCAGCGAGGCGGAGGCCAACGGCGAACAGGTGCGGGAGGTTCCACTGACAGAGCTGTTTCCTTTCAAAGATCATCCCTTCCAGGTTCGGGACGATGAAGCGATGCAGAAAACCGTGGCGAGTATCGCTCGAAGTGGCGTTCTGTCCCCCGGCATCGTCCGTCCCCGGCCAGGGGGCGGCTATGAGATCATAGCGGGCCACCGGCGCAAACGGGGGAGCGAACTGGCAGGCCGGGAAACGATGCCGGTGCTCATTCGGTCCCTGGATGATGATGAAGCCACCATAATCATGGTTGATTCTAACCTTCAGAGAGAGAAAATCCTTCCCAGCGAGAAAGCCTTTGCTTATAAAATGAAGATGGAGGCATTGAAACATCAAGGAAAGCGGCAGGACCTCACTTGTGAACGCGGCGTTCACAAGTTGAAAAGTCGAGATAGGATTGCACAGGAAGCTGGGGAGAGTTGCGGCTTGAACGTCACCCGTTACATCGCTTTAACCAAGCTGATTCCGCCTCTACTGGCATTAGTAGACGAGAACAAGATGGCCTTTACCACTGCTGCGGACCACATTGCCTGTCTGTCGCAACAAGAACAGACCGACCTCTTAGCGGTGATGGATAAGTTGAAAGTGATTCCAGCCAAAAGTCAAGTGGTACAAATCAAAAAACATAGCAAAGATGGGACGTTGACGGTCAAAGTCATGGAGAAGCTGCTTTCCGCAGAACACTCCGCTCATGCACAAGTAGTTTTCAAACAAGCACGGCTACATCAATACTTTCCGCAGTCTTACACTGTCCAACAGATGGAGGAAGTGATTGTATCGCTGCTGGAAACATGGCGCGTTCAAAATACATAGCAACATCTCCCGTCTGTGACTGACTAAAATCAGTTGCGGACGGGCTTTTTTGCGTTTACGAACAAAACAAGCGGCAGGAGCATGAGCGCCCCGGTGACTATTATGGTCGCCGGGGCGCTTTTTTGTTTCTCCGCACATTGCAAAGGAGGCAATCACCATGCCGTCAAATCTGAATCTGGACTACTACTACGGGACCGAAGCGGACCAATACAGCTTTTACCGTATCCCCAAGACCCTGCTGACCGACCCCCGGTATAAGAGCGTTTCCATTGAGGCCAAGGTCCTCTACGGCCTTCTGCTGGACCGGATGGGACTGTCAGTGAAAAACGGCTGGATGGACAGCGATAAGCGCGTCTACATCTACTTCACCCAGGAGGACGCCATGACCCTTATGAGCTGCGGGAAGGACAAGGCCACGAAGCTGTTCCGGGAGCTGGACAAGGACGGCATCGGCCTGATCGAGCGGAAGAAGCAGGGCCAGGGACGGCCCACGCGGATTTACGTCAAAAACTTCATCCTGCCCCCGGAACCGGGCCAGCCCCAGCAGCCGGAACAGGCACCGCCGCCCCCGGCTTCTCAGACTGCGGAAAATCAGCAGTCAAGACCGCTGGACCGTGCCGCACTCTTGACTGCGGAAAAACCGCAGTCTGCACCGCTGGAAACGCGCGGTCTTGACGGCGGCTTTTCCGCCCCTAATAAGACTGAAAAGAAAAATACTGATCTGAACGATACTGATCCATCCATCTTTCCCCCTACCCCCGCGCCTCCTGCTTCTCCCCCTGCCGGTCGGCCCAAGAGCCGGATGAGGATAGATGAGATGGATAGATACCGAGAGCTGATAAAAGAAAATATCGACTTTGACCTCCTGCTCCAAGAGCATCCCTACGATGAGGAAACGCTGGAGGGCTATGTGGAGCTTATGGTGGAGGTCTGCTGTTCCCGGCGGGACTTCATCCGCATTGCTGGTGAGGAAATGTCCACCGGCGTGGTCAAGAGCCGGTTCCTGAAGCTGAACCATGAGCATATCGCCTATGTTCTGGACAGTCTGAGCCAGAATACCACGCTGGTAAAGAACATCAAGGCATACACCCTGGCGGCGCTCTACAACGCGCCCACAACCATCAGCCAGTATTACACATCCCTGGTCAGTCACGATCTGGCCCAGGACGCCGCTGGAATATAACAACTGGACAAACGAAGGAGGATTTTCTGTATGGCAAACAAAATCGACATTCTGGTGGTAGAACCCTGCGAGGCTCCTCGCCCCATCCAGGTGGAGGATACGCTGGAAGCCTTTCAGCAGATTGTGGGCGGACCCATTGAGGCCGGGTGCTATCTGCCCCAGCGGGTCATGCTGATCTGCAACGGTGAGGGCAAGAACATGAAACTCATGCCCAACCGGGAGAATCCCACGGACAGCGGGGACTTCATCGCCGGAACTTTCCTGCTGTGCGGCTTCGAGGGGGAACACTTTACCTCCCTGACCTCCGCCCAGCAGCGGGAATTTGAAGCCTACTTCGCCACGTCCGGCCCGGAGGGAGGCGATAAGGATTGACCCACCGCCATCTGCTCCGCCGCCTGCTGGTCCCGCCCTAGTACATAGCACACCCCGGAAAATCCAAAATCTGAAAGGAGGACGCATGAGCATCAAATTTCCCAATCTAAAGCGATTCTTTTCTCTGTTCCTGGCGGCAGTGATGATGGTTAGCCTTTTAGCAGTCAACGCCCATGCCGCCAATGCCAACAAGATCACCGACTACGGCGACGCCTACGGCCATTGGGCCTATGAAGCCCTGGCGTGGGCGGTGAACAATGGTGTGCTGGTGGGTACGTCCGAGGACAAGCTGAACCCGGACGGCTATCTCACCCGCGCACAGATGGCCGCTATGATCGACCGGCTTTTCGGCACCTACAAGAGCGCCGACATTTCCCGCTTCACGGACGTGCCCCGTGGGAGCTGGCACCATGACTACATCGCCCAGGCGGTCCACATGGGGACCTTCGCCGGGTATTCCAGCAGCCGCATGGGGCCGAATGAGAATATCACCCGCGAACAGGCCATGGTGGTGCTGGCCCGGACGGTCTGCCTGTCCTCTGCCGGTAATTCCGTTCTGACCCGGTTCCCGGACCGGAACCAGGTAGGCGCGTGGGCGGCGGACAGCGTCTCCGCCATGGTGGAGCGTGGCTACGTCAGCGGCTACAACGATGGCCGTCTGAACCCCAAGGGGCAGATTACCAGGGCGGAGATGGCGCAGATCATGTGCAACATCTTCCAGAGCGTCCATGATTCCGGCGAGATCACCGGGACATACCGGGACACGGTTCTGGTGCGGGGCGCGGTGAACATCCAGGACGCTGTGTTTGAGAGCGACCTGATCCTCGCCAACGGCCTGGGAGAGAAAGCCCTGGACCTCAATAACATCACCGTCAAGGGACGGCTGGTGGTGTGGGGCGGCTCTGCCGTCAACATCAGCGGCAAATCTACCGTGACGGGCGTGGTCACGCCCCGGAATGACGGCCCGGTGCAGGTGGTCTTTGACGCTGCGGCGGCGGAGCTGTCCGAGAAGGGCTGCTCCATCGTCTACCCCAGCGGCATGGACAAGGGCAACAAGGTCCTGTTCACCGACAAGGCCGACAAGCCCACCATCGACTTTGACCTCCCGGCGTATCGGTATGTGGGGGATTCCGTCTCCGTGAAAACCACGCTCACCGGCGCGGAGGCCGTCACATGGGAGCTGACCCGTGACGGAAAACCTGCCGCCATGCCGGAGGGCTTCACCAAAGACGGCGGCATCTGCTACTTCATGGAGGCTGGGCGGTATGTGCTGCGCGGCACCGTGGAGAACAGCGGCGGCAAAGCCTACTGCGAGAAAACTGTGGAGGTCCTGCCCATCGGTGACATTGCCTTTTCTCTGCCGGAGTATGGCTACACCGACCGGACGGAGGATGTGAAGCTGCTGCTGAAAAATGACCTGGACGGCTCCGTGGTCTGGACGCTGACGAAGGACGGCGCAAACCAGCCCCTCGCCAGCTTCACCAAGGACGGCGGCACACTGGCTCTGACCGAGACGGGCAAGTACACCCTGAC
>JBCLRG010000047.1:0-21154 GCA_041223955.1 Oscillospiraceae bacterium 38-13
CCCTTTATTTCCGGGCTGTGGTCTGCCTTGCCTGTATCCTTCTCTGGTTACTTTGACGGTTTTCAAACAGACTCTAGGGAGAATGTCTGTGTCAATGGCGTGAGCTATAAGCTGGGCAGTTTGCTCTATGGCCCGAACCGCCCCGCCGTGGCGGACAAGCCCATTTCCCGCGTCTATGACGGCTACTATCGCCAGTTGAACTTCAGCGTCTGACTCACCCTGCTGGGAACGAAAAAAAGACCCCGGCATCCCTTTGGTTTTGGGATGCCGGGAGCGTTGTCGGAGGGTGTTCACCTTTATCTTTCCATTTGGTGGCTGCGCTTGGAAGAGCGCTTTTTTTCGGAGGTTTTCTGCTGCTGTCTGGATGGGCCGTGACTTAACTCATCTAACTCATCCCGCAGCTTCTCCCACAGGGGGTTTATCTCCGTGGCAACGGTCCCGCTGTCCGCGCCTAAGTTGATATGGGCGGCAATAATGGGACTGTCCGGCATCAGCTGGGTCAGCTTTTCCACCATTTTAGGCTCTGGGTCAAGAATAACAGCAGTTTCCCATGGATGGCGTATTTCCATATTGCAATCGAACTGTTTTGGATAGCCTCCGTTATCGTAACGCCGTTGTATACGGAGAGGGCTGTTGCGTAATACAGCAGCTCCAGGGGGCGAACCGTCCAAAGTGGCGGGAAATGAAGGAAAACGTATTGTACAGGTTCTCTTTCAGTCGGAGCCAGAGGCTGTTGCCAAAGTCCAGCAGATTTCTGCTGGCTTCTTCATTTGGGGAGGGGATGAGCGCATTTATACGAGCGATAAATTCCTGGCTGCTCATCTCGCAGGTTTCCTTTGGGGGACTTTTAGAGGACGAAGCGAAGCCGTCCGCATGCGGTTTCATAATGTTGATTACCTCCTTCTGAAATGCAGAAGAGGCGGAGCATCCCAAGTCAGGGATGCTCCGCCTCTTTTGCTGTTATCTGTAGACAGCCTTGCTCCAGCCCTTCGCTAAGGGCTATCGGAAACATTTGGTTTATAGATTTTGGCTTTTCCGCCTTGAGTCGGGTATGCGTTGATTATCGGCGGGATGATTTTACATCGAGCACATACATCAGTATGCAAATAATTGCCAAAGCTGTTTCAACGACCGGCTGTGCCGCAATAACGCCGTTCAATTTCCAGAAATGGTTCAGAATCATGACGCCCGGAATAAACAGCACCGCATTTCTCAGAAGTGTAATGGTCAGCGATTTTACCGCCCTACCCAGCGCTTGAAAATAGCTGGTCATCATATTGTTAATCCCAAGCATCGGAGCCGACAGGCACAGGATTTTTAAAAAGTACCCTGTTTGCTCAATTAAGACAGAATCTTCCAGGAATATGGAGGCAAGCGGTTTTCCAAACAGTACAAAGACAGCGGTAAACATCCCACCCATGAGAACGCCATATAGTGTTGTCAGCTTCACAATATCGGACATTCGCCTGTTCTCATTTCCTCCATAGCAATAGCCCACCAAAGGAGCAACGCCCTGGGATAATCCCACTGACAGCAAAATGGGAATCATATCAAGTTTATAAGCAATCCCATAAGAGGCCACCGCGTCAGAGCCATAAATACCGATATAGTTGTTCAGCACAATGTTGGATACGCTCATAAGCACCGTAATGAGCGCACCCGGGATGCCGATGCTGACTACATTTCGGATCATAGCTCCATTCAGTGAAAACCGTTTTGGCGTCAATGGAACCAGCTGATTGCCCTTGCGGCCTTCGCAAATCATGCAGAACATGTAGTAAACCGTCGCACATGCAAATCCTAACGATGTGGCAAGCGCGGCGCCCGCTGTTCCCCACCGGAAGATTGCGATGAAAACATAATCCAGCACCATATTGATTGCATTTCCAAGTACCAATCCAATCGTGCCTTCCTTAATCAGGCCCACCGAGCGGAACAAGTGAACAAATCCATTTGCCATCATGATAAAGGGGGCGCCGAGAAAAATCCATTTCAAATAATCGCAGGTATAAGCAATATTATCTGCGTCTGCGCCGGAGATTTTGGCCAATGGCTGCAAAAACACCAGCCCCAAAGCCAGGACAGCAATGCCCGCAATGGCCATGGCATATACGCAAAAATTCATGGTCGTGCCGGATTCCTCTTTCTTTTCTTCCCCTAATAATCTGGCAATTACGCTGCTGCCGCCCATCCCAAAAACACAGGCAATCGACATGATGATAAGCAATATAGGGGCGCACAGTGTCACGGCGGCGATCATTGCGGGTTCCCTGGTCAAAGAGACAAAAAATGTGTCGGCAAGATTATAGATCAGCGTGGTAAGCTGCCCCAGCATAGCGGGCAGTCCAACCCGCATAATTGCTTTGGAACTGTTCTTTTCTTCAAAAATGGATGGCATACGTTAACGTTCCTCCCTTGAAATTTCTTTTACGATACCGTATAATCTATTCAAAAAATAAGACATATGTCCTGTTTGGAGGATTTCATGGAGAGAATTTTTGATAAGAAAAAGGTTGCGGCCTGTATCGCTAAAAGTAAATATCATTCCATCCTTGATACAATGGATATAGACTTTTATCTGATAAACTATGAAAAGGGCGAATTTGTGAGTTCTCCCATTCAAAACGAATCCCTATTCCAAATTGTTGAGCAGGGTTCTATCAACATTTACACCATCCGAGATGACGGCACACGCTATGCCCTGTCAAATGGGACAACCGACTACTTTCTCGGAGACATGGACATCTTTTATCCCAGAAGCGGCGATGTTTACGCTGAGGCGGCTGAACGTTTGACTTGTATCGCATTTTCCATTGAACAGAACCGGGAAACGCTGCTCTCGAATAACGGATTTCTGGCACTGATTTGCAGCAGCCTTTCCGCTAAAATCGGAACGATGACCACCATGGAGGCCATCCCTGCCTCTCTTACAGAGCGGGTTATGTCGTATATGAAGTATAAGTGCGACCATGGAACTTTGAAAGGAATTGAGCAGGCAGCTTTTCGCCTTCATTGCAGCGCAAGGCAGCTTCAAAGGATTTTGAATCAGAGTGAACATGCTGGCTTAGTTAAAAAAATGGGAAAGGGAACGTACAAGCTGTGTGAAAGAGAACGATAAAGCGGCACCGTGTTAGTCTCTTTTTTGGCGGCATTTTCCGGTATAAAAGAGACTAACACGGAATGGTGCCCCCTCTCTCTGGTTTCCTTTGCCATTCCATTCATCAAGAGTAGCGAAAACTTGTACCATTTTTGACTAATTAGGAAAGCCGATGGACGGTGGAATCTTCTCTACTGCCATCAAAGAAAAGTACCGCGCCCCCGCAGGGCGGGGACGCGGCGGCGATGTGGTGATTCAGGGCTTCTCGGGAGGCAGGTCCTCCTCGGAATCATCCTCCTCGGTGGTGGTCCCGGTGGGGCTGGCGCTGACCATGGAGGCGTTGACCCGCTCGGCTTCCTCAGCGGCATCCTCCTCAGCTTCGATCAGCGCTTCCTCGATCAGGTTCAGCACGAACTCCCGCTGGGTCAGCTTCCGGCCAGTGCGCTGGGTCTCGCGCTCCAGGTGGGCTTTGATCCGCTGGAAAAGGGTTTCCGGGATCTGGAAGGCCATCGTTCTGCTGTTGTTAGCCATAGTCGTTTTTCCTCCGTTTTCTTTCATTTCGTAGTATTCGAGTAACAGGTTAGTAATGTACTGTGCGGTGGTCAGGCCCGACTGTTCTCTGGCCATGCAGACACGCTGGTGCAGGTCTAAGGGAAGCTGGGCACACAAGTTTCTTGTCTCTGGCATGGTGTTCTCTCCTTTCCGCTGATTGCAACGCAAGTATACTCGAAAGGCATGGCGAAAGCTATTACCACTACCAACAAAGAGTGAGAGACAAACGAAGCAAATGTAACAATGTGAACACGCCAGAGAATAAAATGCCGCCCACGGTTGCCTGAGTAAGCGGCAAACAATGGACGGTGGATTTCTTCCTTTTTGAATGATGGGGGGCGAGTCATGTGTGTTTCCAAAAAACTCCAAATCCAAGGAATTTGCATCTCCGGTGCGTTATTTTACGCACCCAAAATTTCGAAATGTCCGAAAATTATTTCTTCTTTTCTGTGCTATCGCTGTTTTAATGCAAAAATCCCGCACCGAAGTGCGGGATTTTTACCTGCATCTTTTTTGTCAATGCAACTTGGTGGAGACTACTGGACTCGAACCAGTGGCCTCATGCGTGTGAAGCATGCGCTCTAACCAGCTGAGCTAAGCCTCCAGATACCTATTCTTTTTTTCGGCCCATAAGACGCCGCGCCTCACGACGTCTTATGGGGTGGTGACCCGTACGGGATTCGAACCCATGTTACAGCCGTGAAAGGGCCGTGTCTTAACCACTTGACCAACGGGCCGTCGTCGGGGCGAAATCCGTTCCGCTCCGTTTCCGCCTGCGGCGAAAACTGTGCTCCACTCCTTTGCCCCTCCTCTTCCTCAAAAATCTGCCGATTTTTGAGGAGCTGCGGGGACGAGGGACGGGGGTTTCCATGAAGCGCCGCTGGCGCTTCATGGAAATTTTGGTAGCGGCACCTGGATTTGAACCGGGGACACTGCGGGTATGAACCGCATGCTCTAGCCAACTGAGCTATGCCGCCATGTCTGCCACCTGTAACGGACAAATGATACTATAGCAGAAGCTGCCCCGTTTTGTCAAGCCTTTCTTTGACTTTTCTGAAAAATTTTTTCTCGGATTCGACGGCTTCCTTATGGGCGGATTTTGTGGGAGAATTCCGTGTCTGCATAAATCGAAATACATCGGCGGATTTTTTGATTCCGCCCCTTGACTCTCCCCCGGGGGGAGGGCTTATCCTGTACCTGAGCTCAAATTTCACAACGTTGTGGAGGTCTTCCCTATGCTGAAAATCGGCGAATTTTCAAAACTCTCCAGAGTCAGCATCCGCGCCCTGCGCCGCTATGATGAGGCCGGGCTCCTCACTCCGGTATCCACGGACCCCTTTACAGGCTACCGCTATTACAGCGAACGACAACTCCCTATCGCCAACCGCATCCGTGCCCTTCGGGACATGGGCTTTCCCCTGGCCGCCGTCCGGGAGGTGCTGGGCTGCTACGACGACCCCGGGGCGCTGGAACGGTGCCTGCTGCTTCAGCGGGCGGCGGCTTGGGAGGAGATGGACGAGGCACGGAAGCGGCTTCGCCTATTGGACACAGCCTTGGAACGGCTGAGAAAGGACGAAACCATGATGAAATACGATGTTACCATTAAAACGATTCCGGAGCGCTATGTTGCCAGCGTCCGGCAGATCATCCCCAGCTATGACCGGGAGGGAGACTTGTGGTCCATCTACTGCCAGGAGACCGCCCGGATGAACCTTCAGGACGGCAGCCCGGACCTCTGTGCCGCCGTTTATCACGACGGTGAATACAAAGAGCGGGACGTGGATATGGAAATCCAGAAGACGGTGACGGGGACCTATGCCGGCACGGAGCATGTGAAGTTCAAGACCGTCCCGGCGGTGCGGGTGGCCTCCGCCACCTTCCGGGGAAGCTACAGCCAGTTCGGCGCCGTGAACGAGGCCGTGGCCACCTGGGTGGAGGACAATGGATGGACTTTTGACGGTCCGTTTTTCAACATCTACCACGTCAGTCCTCATGAGACGCGGAATCCCGAGGAGTTTGTTACGGAAGTGTGCTATCCGGTGAAGCGGAAATAACGGCCTGCTTCTTTCGTGCGCGGCGGCGGAACAGGACCGTCGTCACATACACGACGGAGTAAGTTAGGGAGAGACGGCGGGCAATCAGAACCTGGGTGTGCTGGGTGTCCAGGTAGCTTTGAAAATCCGTGTCGGGAGGGACGAACTGCGTTTTGAATTGATGGAAGAAGAAGTCCGGATAGCTGGACTTTTCCAGCACGGCGTAAACATGGCGCTGAACCGTTACCCGGTTTTCAACATCACGCTCCGCAAACACCTGGGCAGAATATTGCATTTTAAATTCCAGGCCGCTGCCGTCTGTGGCGCGGTAGATCACGGTTCGTTCTTTTGTTGTCCCATGCCGGCGTGCGCTTCGCGAGACCCGCAAGGACACCTGACTGGCCACGAACTCCCGCTCACCCAAGTCCTCGTATCCTCCGGCGGTAAACCACGCGTCCGGTACGGCGGAAAGAAGAATCGACAGGGGAAGAAACCCACCGTAAAAGAAAATGGCCATGATCATAGGTAAGTTCCTGAACCGGCGCTTCGGTTCAGCCTCATTGTGCCGTTTCACAATACCGCTCCCTTCATACTGCCGGTAAACAGCGGCGGCGCATGGAATACCCCACGCGCCGCCGTTCCGCTTATCGAATAAACTGAATATTGGCATCCACCCGCCCGCCGATTCCGGCGATGGCGCAGCTGTCGGAGAACTGCCAGTAGTCCGGCTGATAGTACAGCGTCGGGCAGAGAAGCTCCGATTTTTCGGACTTATACTCGGGATACCAGCACAGGTACGGAGCGATGGCCCCTTGGTCGTACTTGATATAACTGACATAGGACCCGGCGTAGATCATGGGCGTATAGCCCGCCTCCTGTATCCGCTTGCAGAAGGCCACGGCACAGGCGGTAGCCATTTCCGGAGCGGTGCCGTAGACCCGGTAGCTGGAATCGTGCATCTCCCAGTCATAGGCCACAGGGCCGTTGATATTCAGGCCCCGAAGGCGCTCGATGACGAAGTCCGCCTCCTCAATGGCCTCCTCTACGGTGATGGCCTGGGCGAAGAAGTAGACGCCCGCCTCGATTCCGGCGGCCATGGCCCCCTCGATATTCTGGCGGTAGAAGGCGTCCTCGGCGATCTTGCCGGTGGAATAGCCCCGGAGTCCCACGCGGATCATGGCAAAGTCCACCCCGTCGTTCCGGACGGCCTGCCAGTCGATGGTCTGGTTTTCGCTGGCCCGGTTCTGATAGGCGGAGACGTCGATGCCAAACCGGGTCTGGAACTGATTGCCGGTATAGACCAGCCGGTCCCCGGACCAGGCGAAATCACCGTGGGACAACTGATTTCGCTGGCCGTCCGCGTAGACGGGAACCCGGTGCTCTCCGTACTCGATGGTCTGGCCGGTGGTGATGCCGGGGGTATAGACCTCGCTGGGCTGGATGCCGGGATAGGCCGTTCCGGGGCCGGTGGGATTTACCGGCGTCCCGGGGTCCGGCGTGGGCGTCACCACGACGATGCCCCAGTCAAAGTCCTCTCCGGAGCCCGGAGTACCCAGCTCGGCGGGCGGCGGGGGCGGCGTCTGCTCCGGCGGCTGTTCCGGGGAGGAGGTATTGGTGATCTGCGGCGTGACGGCGCTGAAGTTACGCAGCGCTCCCTGAATGGTCACGTTGGAGAGAAGGACTTCCCCCGAGACGCCGGGGGCGATGATCAGGTCTCCGGAGATGGTCATGTCGGACAGGGACGCGCCTCCGGCGGCGTTGATCAGCACCGTGCCGTCCACGGGGCTGGAGTATGGGCTGCTGGTCTGAATCAGCACCTGAATCATATTGTTCAGCAGATTGACCAGCTCCGCCCGGGTCAGGGGCTCGGTGGGGCGGAAGCTGTTGTCCAGCGCGTCGGTAATCCAGCCCCGGGCGGTGAGCTCCGCGATATAGGGCCGGGCGTAATTGGCAACCTGGGCCTCGTCGTGATAGGAGAGGGCATCCCCGGTTCCCCCCAGCTGGAAGGCCCGGGCCACCATGGTCATGGCCTGCTGGCGGGTGATGCTCTCCCCCGGAAGGGCCTTGCCCTCGCTGCCCAGATACACCCCGGCGGCGTTGAGCTTCAGGATGGAGTCCGCCCAGCGGCTTCCCTGGGTATCGGAGAAGGTTTCGGCGGGGGCGGCGGACTGGAACTGGAGAAAGCGGTCCAGAATCCCGGCGAAGGCCCCCCGGGTGATGGAATCGTCGGGCCGGAAGGACCCGTCGTCATAGCCCTGAAGGACGCCGTATTCCTGACTCCATTTGTTGACGGCGGACTCGGCCCAGTGGCCGCCGGTGTCGGTGAAGGCCATGGCGGGAGTGAGAAGCAGCGCCCCGGCCAGAAGTCCGGAGAGAAGACGCTTGGGCAGTCGAATTTGACGCATGGCAGTTTCCTTTCGTCGCTTTTTGTCGGTTGGGCATGTAAAAAAGGTCCGCCGCCCGTCGGGCCGCGGAAAAGGGTCCTCGCTGACAATTGCCTATTATATAGGAAATTTGTCCCCCGGTCAATATTTTGGGGCGGATTTCCAGAAATAACACATGCTTGCGTTTTCCGCGGAATCTGGTAGACTGTTATAAGAGGAGGATGGACATGGCTTTTGATTTCAAGAAGGAGTTCAAGGAGTTTTATCTGCCCAAGGGAAAACCGGAGATCATAACCGTCCCCAAAATGAACTACATCGCCGTGGACGGGAAGGGAGACCCCAATCAGGAGGGCGGGGAGTACCAGCGGGCCATGGCCGTGCTGTACGCCGTGGCCTATACCCTTAAAATGAGCTATAAGAGCGACTACCGTATCAAAGGCTTTTTCGAGTACGTGGTCCCGCCCCTGGAGGGCTTCTGGCGGCAGGAGGGGGAGGAGGGCTTTGACTGCGGCGGCAAGGACTCGTTCCTCTGGACCTCCGTGATTCGCCTGCCGGATTTCGTGACTCCGGCGGACTTCGCCTGGGCGGTGGAGACCGCCTCCCGGAAAAAGAAGCTGGACTGCTCCGCCGCGAAGTTCTGGACGGTGGAGGAGGGGCTTTGCGTCCAGATTATGCATGTGGGTTCCTTCGACTCCGAGCCGGAATCGGTGGCGAAGATGGACGCGTTTTTACAGGAGCAGGGCTGTGTCAACGACCTGAGCGAGGCCCGGCGGCACCATGAAATCTACCTCACCGACGCCCGGCGGGTTCCGCCGGAGAAGTGGAAGACCGTTATCCGGCACCCAATCAGAAAGATGTAAAAGCAGCCTCCCCGTCATATGCCGGGGAGGCTGCCCAGGCTGTCGAAAAAGGATTTTCGCCAGCCTGAGCAAGTTTTCAAAACGTTAAAAAACGTTTTGAAAACTTATGATTGAAAACGAAAGGAACCCTTCCTGGGTTCCTCTCGTCAGTCTCCTCCTTCCCGTCGAGGATGGTTTTTACGGTTTTTCGACACTCTGAGCAGCCTCCCCGTCATGTGCCGGGGAGGCTGCCTTCATTGATACTCGAAGCGTATCCGCAGACGCTTCCTTTGCTGAAGGGGCGGCTTTTCGCGGGCGGCGGAGTCCCCCCGGAACACCGACAGGGCCAGTCCGATGAGGGCCATATCCATCACCGTCTGGAGATTCCCCACCACCAGCGGGAGGCTGGCGGCGAAGAGAACAAAGCCGAAATTCAGCGCCGTGCTGAGCAGGGTCTGGAATCCCAGCGTCAGCACCACCGCTACCACGGTCAGGCGGCCCGGCAGGTAGCTCTGCCGCAGACCCTTCACCAGCAGCCAGAGGAGCAGAACCGTCAGCGCCGCCACCAGCAGCAGGAGGGGAATCCAGCCCCAGGCCACCGCCATGGAGGCGGGGAGGAAGTCGCTGGAGAAGTCCACCGGCCGCGTCCGCCAGCCCACCCGGATTCCCGCGTTGACCCCGGCGGAGGCCTCGCTGCCCAGCTGGCCCAGAGGGAGGACGTCCTCCCAGAATGTCCGGAGCATCCAGCCCGTGAAGCCCCGGCCCTGCCGGTCCAGTTCCGGATGGAGGGCGGTTTGCAGGCGGACCCGGATGGCGGAGAAGTACCCACGGTAGAATAGACGAATAAGAATACCAGATGTGATTCCCAGAACGGCGCAGAGGGCCCTGCCCCGGCCTGTGCCGAACCAGTCCCGCCACGCGGCCCAGAGGGTCATGATCAGACCGGCGGACAGGAGCGTGAGCAGCGCCGCCGCCGAGGGGGTCTGGGCGCAGATCAGCGCCAGGGGAACGCCGCCGGCGATGGAATGGAAAAGCCCTGTCCAGCCTTTACCCCGGAAGCTGTAGAACCAGAGGGTATACGCGACGGGAAAGAGCAGGGCCGCGTATCCGGCGTAATAGGCGGGGTGAGTCGCGTGGGGGAAGGCCCTCAGCCCGAGCACCCCTGCCGCCAGCACGGCGATGTACACGGCCCGGGCGTGCCGGACCAGCCGGGAGACGTCGAGAAAGTACATGCCCAGCAGGGCCGCCGTGCCCAGACCCAGAGAAACTAAAATTTTTCCCGTGAGAATGGCCGGGCTGCCAGGCTGGTCGTGGAAAACCGCCCGCAGAACCGCCCCTGCCGCCGCCAGGGCGAGGGTCAGCGCCAGCAGTCCCCATTGAGGCCGGGGCCGGTGGACGGCGTCCAGCTCCGTGCCGGCGCTTACCGGGTCCCCCATGTCCCGGACCGCCAGCCGTTCCGCCTCCTCCGGGGATTTTCCCTCTTTCAGGAATTCTTCCCGCTGGTCCTCCAGGTGCCGCGCCAGCTCCTGAATCAGCACGGGACGGGCCCGCTTCCAGCGAATCTGCTCCTGTACCGTCTCCAGCCAGGCCGTTATGGTCTCAGGCAAGGCACGCACCTCCCTTCAGCACCCGGCCTACGGCCCGGGCGTAAGTGTTCCAGGCGTCCTCCTTCTCCCGGAGGGCGTCCCGGCCCTGCCGGGTCAGGTGGTAGTAGCGCCGGGTCTTGCCGGACTCCGCCGTCTGTTCATAGGCGGTGACAAACCCCTTTTCCTCCAGCCCGTGGAGAAGGGGGTAGAGGGTCCCGGCCTTGAGGCGGAAGGTATCGTCGCTCCGCCGCCGGAGCTCGTCGATCATCTGATAGCCGTAGAGGTCGGTCTCCTCCAGCAGCTTCAGCACCAGCAGGGACATGCTCCCGCTGACCAGACTTTTTTCCAGTTCCATAGACAGCCTCCTTGTATATAGATTGCCGATACATCATGATCTGCATTATATATCGGCAATCTATATATGTCAAGAAGAAAAATACCGGGGCGGACCGGGAAGCCGCCGGGCGGGAGGCGCTTTTCCGGCTTGGCGATTTATGGGAAATGTTACGCAAGCCGTTGTAAACAGCGGGAAATTGTGATACACTGTCCCTGTTTTGAACCGGGAGAGGCGAGAGGAGGCAGGCCATGTATCAGGTATTACTGGTGGACGATGAAATCCACATCTGCCAGCTGATCCGGCATCTGGTGGACTGGGACGCGCTGGAGGCGGAGCTGTGCGGCGTGGCCCACGACGGGGTGGAGGCCCTCGAGCTGGCCCGGAAGCTGCGCCCCGACGTGGTGGTCTCCGACATCCGGATGTCCGGCATGGACGGAATCAGCCTTCTGGAGCAGATTCGGAGGGCCGGGCTGGAGTGCGCGTTTATCCTGGTCAGCGGCTACCGTCAGTTTGACTACGCCCAGAAGGCCATTCAGCTGGGCGTGACGGACTATCTGGTGAAGCCCATCAAAAAGCAGGAGCTGAACGCCGCCATCCAAAAGGGCATCGCCGCCCTCCACCCCGGAAGCAGCGGGCGGGCCGCGTCCCCGGAGCCCGTTTCCCCTCCGGCGGGGAGGGGCCTGGAAGAGCTGGCGAGGGCCATTGAGAACGGGGGCTCCGACTTTGGCCAGGCCACGCTGGCCGCCCTGGCGGAGCGGCATGGTGCGGAGCTCCCCGGCGGCGCCTGCGTCGTGTACGGCAAGTTTATCTGTGGGGCGGAGTTCTCCCCGGAGACCCAGGAGCTGCTGTTCGGGCGGGTGCGGGCCGCCGTTCAGCGGGGGGAGTGGTTTGACGCGGCGCTCTTCGCCCGGTACGGCGGGGGCTTTCTGCTGGCGGGGTCCTCCCGGCGGCAGCTTCCCGGGGTTTCCTTTTTGCAGAGGAAATTACAGGCGGAGCTCTCTGTGTTCGCCCACTGGATTGTGGTGCTGGGGATGAGCGAGCCCCTGGCGGGGGAGCCCTTCCGGGACAGCGTCCTCCGGGCCCGGCAGGCCGCCGAGCGGCACTGCTTCCGCCCGGGGGAGGCGGCCTTCACCGCGGAGGAGACGCCGCCGCCTTCCGTCCGGTTCGAGGACGCGGCGGAGGGCTGGGCCGCCCTGCCGGACGCCATGCAGGTGCTGGACGAGAAGGGCGTCCGGGAACTGGTGCAGAGCGGCTTCCGCTCTCTGGAGGGCGCTTCGTTTCAGGAGCTTTACCGCTACGCCGGATGGGTGGTGGACACGATGAACCAGGCCCTCAGCGCCTTCGCCGCCGTCCAGGCAGGGCTGGAGGAGCTGCAATACCTCCACCGGAATGAGATTCTGGAGCGGCTGTACCACAGTCCCTCTCTGGTTTCCCTGGCGGCGGAGCTCTGCGGGATTCTGGAGGAGAAAATCCGGAGCACCCGGGGGCTGATCGAGCAAATGGAAAACAAGCCCGTCCGCATCGTCCGGGAGCTGGTGGCCCGGCGTTATATGGAGCACATCAGCCTGAACGACGCGGCGGAGGCCACGGGGCTGAATCCGGTGTATCTCTCCGTCCTCTTTAAAAAGGAGACCGGCATCAACTTCAAGGACTATGTGGTCAACGTCCGCATGGACAAGGCCAAGGCCCTCCTCCGGGCGGGAGAGAGCATCAACCGGGTGTCGGAGCTGGTGGGCTATCAGGATACCAAGTATTTCAGCCGCCTGTTCGCCCGGGTGGTGGGGGTGAATCCCACCCAGTACAAGAAACTCTATCAGTGAGGAGGAACTGCCGGTGAAGACGCATCCCGATCCCCTGTTCCGCTTGTTCTGGCGGACGCTGGCGGGCCTTCTGGGGGCCTTGGCGGTGCTGACGGGCCTCTCCGTTTGGCTGGAAGTTCCTTCCTGGGGGACGGCTCTGGCGGCGGCGATGCTGGCGGCGGCCTTCGCCGGGACGGTGTACCTCCGGGTGCTGATTCCCTTGGAGAGCAGCCGGAATGAGGAGATGGAAAAGGAGTACGCCGGGGATATCCTCAAAAAGCAGGCGGAGCTGGACGCCCTGCAAAGCCAGATCAATCCCCACTTCCTTTACAATACCCTGGACTCCATCCGGGGACAGGCCCTGGCGGAGGGGGCGGAGGACATCGCGGGCATGACGGAGGCCCTGTCCACCTTCTTCCGCTACTCCATCAGCAACCGGAGCCACGTGGTGACCCTGGAGGAGGAGCTGGAGAATGTCCGGAACTACTTCCTCATCCAGCAGTTCCGGTTCAACAACCGCTTCCGCCTCCAGCTTCAGCCCTTCTCCCGGGAGCTGCTGGAATCCTGCCGCCTGCCGAAGCTGACCCTCCAGCCGGTGCTGGAGAACGCCATCCTCCACGGCATGGAGGGGAAAATCGGCCCGGGGACCATCGCCATTCGGGCGGAGGTCACGGAGAGCCGGACGGTGCTCACCATCTCCGACGATGGGGCGGGCATGAGCGAGGGGACGCTGCTCCGCCTCCAGGCCCGGCTCCGGGGAGAGGAACCGGCGGAGCTCCGCCGGACCCGGGGCTCCGGCATTGCCCTGCCCAATGTGAGCCGCCGGATCAAGCTGCTCTTTGGCGAGGACTGCGGCCTCCGGGTGATGAGCACCCTGGGACTGGGGACGGATGTGGAAATCTGGCTGCCCCCCTGCGGGGAGGTGGACCATGGCGCGTGAACTTCTCCGGGCCGAGGACCTCCAGCTGGAGCGGGAGGGCGTGGGGCGGCTGGACCACATGGATTTCGCCGTCGCCGCCGGGGAGGCCGCCGGTGTGGTGGGCCTTTCCGGTGGAGGGAAGACCGCCCTGGCCGAGGTCCTCTGCGGCGAGCGGGAGGCGGACCGGGGCCGGGTCCGGCTGGGGGGCCGCCCGGCGGGGCGGGAGCTCCTGGCCCGGACGGGGCTGCGGATTGGCCGGGACAGCACGCTGGTACAGCAGCTGACGGTGGCGGAGAATTTGATGGTGCTGGGCCGTCCGGTGGGGGACCGGCGGTTCTTTTACACAGAGCGGGCCCTGACCCGCCTTTGCCGGGAATTTCTCCGGGATTTCGGCCTGGAGGAGTGGACGGACGTCCTGCCGGAGCGGATTCCAGCGGCGGTGCAGCACCGGCTGCTGCTTGCGGCGGCTCTGGTGCGGAAAAAGCGGCTGATCGTGCTGGACCACGTGTCCGATATGTATACGGCCCGGGAGCAAACCCTGCTGGCGGACTGTGTCCGGGACGTCTGCCGCCGGGGGGCGGCGGTGCTGTATCTCACCGGCCGCATCGACCCGGTGCTGTGGAGCCTGGACCGGATTACCGTGGTCCGGGATGGCCGGAGGGTCAAGGTGCTCCGCCGGGGGGAATTCTCCGAGGCGGCGCTGGGGACCTATATCAACGGCTACCGCTCCCCGCCGGAGGCGGAGGGCGGCGGTGCGCCGGAGGGGGACGTGGCCTTCACGCTGGACGGCCTTCCCATCCGGGCGGGAACCGTGACGCCGGTTCTGGACAGCGGCGGCGGCGCGGAGCTCTTCCTCCGGCGGCTGCGGAGCTTTCCCAAAACCGCCGTGCTTCCGGCGGAGGCCCTGTCGGACCGCTGGATTCCCTCCATGACCGTGATGGACAACCTGCTGCTGCCGGTCTCCCGGCGGCTGGGGGGACCGGCGGGCCGGGTGAGCGGGGCCCTTCGCCGGGTGCTGCGCATGGAGTGCATGGAGCGCACAGGCCTCCGGGCCGCGCAGATGGACGAGCCCTTTGCCCGCCTGGGGCGGCTGGAGCGGTTCCGCCTCCTGCTGTACCGGGAGGGGCTGAACAGCCCGGAGCTCTGGGTCTTTGACCACGTCACCGCTGGGGCCGACTTTCAGGACCGGGAGGAGATGCGGCGGCTGGCGGGGACCATGCCCGGCGTCGTGCTTTACATCGCGGGGGACTATGGGGAGCTGGAGGCCTTTGAGAAACGGGTGCTTACCCTGGATGAGGGACGCCTGCGGGAGGAGATGCCATGAACCTAAAAAAATACCAGGCGTGGGTTCCCGTGCTGATGCTGGCGGCGCTGTTCGCGGCGGCGTATCTGGGGATTCCCGGCTTTCAGCAGCCCCGCATCTATCTGACGATACTGAAAAATGGGGCGTGGAACGGGATCCTGGCGCTGGGGCTGCTGATGGTGCTGATCTGCGGGGACATCGACCTGTCCATCGGGGCCCAGATGTCCTTTTACGGCGTCCTCTGCGCGCTGGCCATGAAGCGGGGCATCCCCATCTCCCTGTCCATCCTGCTGACCCTGATCGCCGCCCTGGGCACCGGCTGCTTTCTGGGGACGGCGGTGGGCCGCTTCCGGGTCAACTCCGTCATCGCCACCATCGCCATGACCATTACCTTGGAGGGCGTCAGCCAGATTATCACCCGGGGCATCCCGGTGTACAACCTGCCGGATGCCTTTGTGGAGGGGGCCGTCCATAAATTCCTCGGCCTCTCCCAGCCCACGCTGGTCTGGTTTCTCCTCACCGGACTGACGGCGCTGTTCCTGCGTCAGACCTACTGGGGCCGCTTTTTCTACGCCGTGGGCAGCAACCGGGACGCCGCCCGGCGGGCCGGGGTTCCGATAGCCGGTACCAAAACCGTGGCCTTCGCCCTCAACAGCCTGCTGTGCGCCGTGAGCGGCATCGTCTATATTGCCCAGATCGGGCTGGCCCCCCTGAACGCGGGAAGGGGGGCCCACATCTCCGTGCTGACCATCGCCGCCCTGGGCGGGGTGTCCTTTTCCGGCGGAAAGGGGAAGGTTTTGCCGGTTTTCTGCGGCGCGCTGTTCCTCAGCGCCCTGACGTCGATTTTCATTGTGCTGCGGGTTCCGCCGTATTATCAAAATTGCATAAAGGGGTCCATTCTTTTTGTTGCGGCTTTAACAAAAATGCGGAAATCTTAAAATTGTCCCCCCTCATATAAAAAACGCCCTATTGCGGAGAGGGCGTTTTTTCTGTAGGCTAAGAATCAAGCGTCCCGTATCCGTTGGAAGCCGCGGGGCGGGATTTTGAGAACGAAACGACCGGAAGGGTGTGACAGGATGGCGGAATACATATTGGAAATGACGAACATTTCCAAGAGCTTCCCCGGCGTGAAGGTGCTGGACGGCGTGACCCTCCGGGTGCGCCCCGGCGAGGTCCACGCCCTGATGGGGGAGAACGGCGCGGGCAAGTCCACGCTGATGAAGATTCTCATGGGCATCTACACCGCCGACGGCGGCAGCGTGACCCTGGACGGCGCGCCGATGACGGTCCGCAATCCCCAGGAGGCCATGGCCCGGGGCGTGGCGATGATTCACCAGGAGCTGAACCCCGTCATGGACATGCAGGTGTTTGAAAACATCTACATCGGCCGGGAGATCGCGAAATGGGGCCTGGTGGACAAGCGGGCCATGATTGCCCAGACCCGGGAGCTCCTGCGGGAGCTGGAGATTGACATCCCCGCCACCGCCTATATGCGGGACCTGAGCGTGGCCCAGTGCCAGCTGATCGAGATCGTGAAGGCCATTTCCCTCTCGGCCAAGGTGGTGGTGATGGACGAGCCCACCTCCGCCATTACGGACCGGGAGGTCGCCACCCTCTTCAAGCAGATTCACCGCCTCCGGGAGCAGGGCGTGGCGATTATCTACATCTCCCACAAGATGGACGAGATTTTCCAGATCTGCGACACCATCACCGTCCTGCGGGACGGCCAGTTCATCGGCACCGACGCCGCCGCCGGCCTGGACCGGGAGACCCTCATCCGCATGATGGTGGGCCGGGATATCCATGACGTGTGCCCCAAGACCGAGGCCCCCATCGGGGACGTGGTCCTGGAGGTCCGGGACCTCTCCTATGGAAGCCGGGTGCGGAATGTCAGCTTCACCCTCCGGCGGGGGGAGGTGCTGGGAGTCGCGGGCCTGGTGGGCGCGGGGCGCAGCGAGTTGGTGGAAACCCTCTTTGGCGTCCGCCGCAAAACTGGCGGGCAGGTCCTGATCAACGGTCAGCCCGTGGAAATCCGGCATCCCCGGGACGCCATCGCCCACAAAATCGCCCTGGTGACGGAGGACCGGAAGCTGACGGGGCTGAACCTCACCGGCAAGGTCTCCGAGAACATCACCCTGGCCCATCTCTCCCGCCTTTTCCCCAACCGCCTCATCGACCGGAAGGTGGAGGCCCGGGTCTCCGGGGAGTACATCGAACAGCTGAAAATCAAGACGCCATCCGCTGCCCAGACGGTGGGGAACCTCTCCGGCGGAAACCAGCAGAAGGTTGTTCTGGCGAAATGGCTGCTGACGGAGCCGGAGGTCATCATTCTGGATGAGCCCACCCGGGGCATCGACGTGGGAGCCAAGCGGGACATTTACCTGCTGATCGGGGAGCTGGTCAAGGCGGGCAAGGCCGTGATTGTCATCTCCTCCGAGATTCCGGAGGTCATGGGTCTGGCGGACCGGATCATCGTCATGGCCGAGGGCCGTCTTACCGGCGAGCTGGAGCGCTCCGCCTTCTCACAGGAGGCGATTATGACTTACGCCGCGCAGTTTGGAGAGTGAAACGTATGAAGAAAAATATGAACCGCAGCTTCCAGTTAAAGGATTTCGGCATCCTGATTGTCTTTGTGGTGCTGGTGATCGCCCTGTCCATTATTTCCGGGGGCACCTTCTCCACCTCCCGCAACTTCATCAATATTCTGAAGCAGACCTCCGTCAACGGCATCCTGGCCATGGGCATGGCCTTTGTCATCATTTCCGACGGCATTGACCTGTCTGTGGGGTCCATCGTGGCCCTGTCCGGCGTGGTCTCCTGCATGTTCGCCCATCCGGCGGCGGAGGGGGCCGGAGGGGAGTATCCCTTCCTGGTTCCCATTCTCATGGCCCTGCTGGTGGGGGCACTGGTGGGCCTGTTCAACGGGTCCCTCATCGCCTACGGCGACATCCCCCCCTTCATTGTCACCCTGGGCTCCATGACCATCGTCAGCGGGCTGGCGCTGATCGTCTCCGGCGGCTCTCCCATCTACGGCGTCACCGACGCCTATGAGGCCATCGCCTCCGGGAAGACGGGCTTCCTCTCCATCCCCTATCTGGCGATTTATATGGTGCTGGTGGTGGCGGTGTGCGCCTTTGTGCTGAATAAGACGGTCTTTGGCCGCCGGGTGTACGCCATCGGCGGCAACGAGGTGGCGGCCTCCGTGTCCGGCATCAGCGTCCGGCGCATCCGGGTGATTGTGTATACGATTTCCGGACTTCTAGCGGGGCTGGCGGGTCTGCTGGTGGCCTCCCGGACCATTACCGGGTCTCCCACCGCCGGAAAGAGCTATGAGATGGACGCCATCGCGGCCTGCGTCATCGGCGGCGTGTCCATGTCCGGAGGCTCCGGCAAGTGGTACGGCGTGGTAATCGGGTCCCTGATGCTGTCGGTGATTTCCAACGGCCTGGATATCCTCCGGGTCAACTCCAACTATCAGCTGATTATCAAGGGAATTATTATCATTCTGGCGGTTCTCATGGATATCAAGGGCAAGGCGAAGAATCACTGAGCCGCCCTTTGATATAAATCAATTCTCAGGAGGAAATGAAAAGATGAAAAAGCTCTTCGCAACGCTTCTGGCTGTCGTGCTGGTTCTGTCTCTGGCGGCCTGCGGCGGAAAGGACGCCCCCGCCAACGACGGCGGCAGCGCTCCCGAAACCGGCTCTTCGGAGAATACTCCCGCGGAAGGCGGCGCCTACAAGATCGCCCTGTGCATGAGCCACCAGACCAACGCCTTCACCATCGCCGTGGGCAAGGGTGCGCAGGAGAAGGCCAGCGAGCTGGGCGTGACCCTGGACATCTTCGACGGTAAGCAGGACCAGGCCACTCAGACCAGCCAGATTGAGCAGTGCATCAGCTCCGGCTATGACGGCATTCTGGTGGAGCCCGTGTCTGTAGACGGCATCGTCCCCGCCGTGAAGGCCGCCAATGAAGCCGGTGTGCCTGTGATCACCGTGGTGCAGACCATGTCCGGCCAGGAGGAGCATGCCAAGGCTTACCGCGGCGGCAACGACACCAACGCCGGTGAGCTCCAGATGCAGTCCGTGGTGGACCTGCTGGGCGGCAAGGGCAACATCGCCGTGCTGTACGGCCCCATGGGTTCCGACGGCCAGCTGGCCCGGAAGGGCGGCTATGACAAGGTTCTGGAGAACTACCCCGATGTGAAGGTGGAGTTCGCCGAGACCGCCAACTGGGTCACGGAAGAGGCCCTGTCCCTGGTGGAGAACTGGCTGTCCACCGGTACGGAGATCAACGCCATTGTGGCCCAGAATGACGGCATGGCCATGGGCGCGCTGAAGGCCGTGGAGGACGCGGGGCTTCAGGATCAGATCATCGTTGTGGGCGTGGACGCCGTGGACGATGCCCTCCAGGCCATCGCGGATGGGCGTCTTACCGGCACCATCTCTCAGGACGCGCCGGGCCAGGGCGGCCTGGGTGTGCAGGCTATGGTGGATTTCCTGAATGGTCAGGAGATTGAGCCGGTGGTGTATACCGAGTGCATCTGGATTACCGAGGATAACGTCAGCTCTTATATCGGCTGAGCGCGGCATGAATGGAAAGAGGAGCGGAGGACCGCTCCGTACAAGGACAATAAAAAGCAATCGTTCGGAGCATGACAAAAAGGGTAGCAGTCATTAAGACTGCTACCCCTTTTTAGGTTTGTTCAATGATACACAAACCCTCCAAAACATCTTTGGTAATGGTATAATGCGAGGTAAAAATTTTTAGATTTTCCAGTGTATAACAAGCTCAGTTCTGGTAGCTCCAATTTGGAAAATCAGCGCATCCACCACACGCCGCTTGTTGTCAAAACTAACCTCATCCCAATTTTGCAGATAGCCCGATATGCTTTCAATCTGAGAACTTGAAACAGAATTAGCGGTGAGGCCGGCCACCAGCTTTAATTGCTTTTGCCGCTCCGCGTCCAATTCTTCAATGCGGTTATTGGCATATTGCAACAAGAGAGGGTTTGCTCCGGTTAGCGTATCAATCAGCTTTTCAATCTCGGTTTCAATTTTGGCGAGTTTGGCACGGGCGGCGGTGAGCTTTGGATTGTAGCCCTCCACCTTGCCGCCCCTCAACGTCTGAAATTCCCGCATCTTCTTTACCATTTCATCATACACCGATTTTTCCAGCTCGTGCCGGGTCAGTGTTCCGGGGCCCGCACAGCTTTTGTTTTCAATCCGCTGTTTGCATCTCATGTACGTTACCCCGTTTGGCGCGTTCAGACTTACTAACGCATATCCACAACAGCCACACTTGATTTTCCCGGCCAGCCATGTATTGTGACATTTCCGGCCATTCTGGAACGTGGTGTTTTGAGATAGCTTGTGCTGGACGTTCAGCCAAAGCGCCGAGGGGATACGGCCCTTGTGGGGAGCGATAACAAGAATATTTTCCTCCCCCTCCCGGCCCTGGTATAAGTAACAGCTATAATCGCCCGTGAACAATTCTGGGGGGCTTTTGATTTTCGCGCCCTGGGCCTTGAAGTGTTCGTAAATATCCACATCGGCCTGGACGTAAACCGGGTTCCGCAGGAGCTGCGCCAAAAATCCCCGTTTCAGCGTTTTCCCGTACACTTGAATTTCATTCTCGGTGAAATACCGGGTAATATCGCCGCAGGAGGTTTTGGGCTCCGCATACATTTCATACATCAATTCGGCGTATTCCATCTCGGCGGTTTCAATCAGCCGTTTTGTTTTGATACCGTCCATCACGATGGGCTCCGTGTCAAAACCGTATGGAGCGCGGCCCCGCATATAGTAGCCCTTGGCACACCGGGAATAAAAAGCGTCCGTCACACGCATCTGGATGCTTTCCCATTCCAGTTGGGCAAACACGATGCAGATATTGAGCATCGCCCGGCCCATCGGGGTTGACGTATCAAATTTTTCGGTGCAGGAAACAAATTCCACGTTGAACTTCTTAAACAGCTCCATCAGCTTTGCGAAATCCACAATGGAGCGGCTGATCCTGTCCAGACGGTAGACAATCACCCGCCGGATAAGCCCGGTTTTGATGTCTTTCAAGAGCCGCTGGAAATCGGGCCGTTCAATGTTTTTGCCGGAGTACCCTTTGTCCTTGTATTCTTTTGCCTCACCGCCTTTTAGCTCGTAACAGCAAAATTCAAATTGACTTTCAATGCTGATGCTGTCCTTTTTGTCAATCGACTGCCGCCCATAAATTGCATCTATTCTACTATCCATAATTAGCTCCCTTCCGTTAAACGGGAGCCAACCTACAATTATATTATACCTCGGGCG